>NC_015577.1:2570447-3213059 GCF_000214355.1 Leadbettera azotonutricia ZAS-9
CGGATGGTAATAAATATGCTTTCGAAAAATATCTTGATATTGATACCGCAGATAAGGACAAAGAGACTTTGTGCATTGTATATAACAAGCTTGGAATTTTTTCAAGAGATATACTTTCCGATCTGAAATTATCACTGAAATTTTATCAAAAGGCTTTAAATATTCGGGAAAAAGTTCTCGGGAAAAATAACCCCAATACTATCACTAACTATAACGACCTTGGTGATATTTATAGCAAAATGAGTGATTATCCAAAAGCACTGGAATTTTTTCAAAAAGCTTTGGCTATCCGGGAAGAAGTTCTCGTGAAGAATCATCCTGATACTGCCTTTTGGTATAACAGAATTGGATCGGTTTATATCAATATGGGGAACTATCTAAAAGCACTGGAATTTTTTCAAAAGGCTTTGGCTATCTGTGAAGAAGCTCTCGTGAAAAACGATCATCTTACTTCCATTATTTGTGACAATATTGGCTGGGTTTATGACAAGACGGGTGATTACCCAAAAGCGCTGGAATTCTATCAAAAGGCTTTGGCTATTGAGGGGGAAGTTGTCGGAAAAAATAATTTTAGTACTGCCCATATCTATAATAATATTGGTAGTTGTTATAACAATATGGGGAATTATCCAAAAGCGCTGGAATTTCATCAAAAGGCTTTAGCAATCCAGGAAAAGATTCTTTTGAAATATCATCCTGATACCGCCGATAGCTATTTCATGATTGGCGATATTTATAACAATATGCACGATTATCCAAAAGCGTTGAAATTTCATCAAAAGGCCTTAGCTATCCGGGAAGAAGGTCTTGTGAATAATCATCCTAGTACTGCCAATAGCTATGACAAGATTGGCTGGGTTTATGATAAAATGAGTGATTATCCAAAAGCGCTGGAATTCTATCAAAAGGCTTTGGCTGTCAGTGAAAAAGTTCTCGGGAAAAACCATAGTAGTACTGCCATTACCTATGAAAACATTGGCTGGGTTTATGACAAGATGGGTGATTATCCCAAAGTGCTGGAATTTTATCAAAAAGCTTTAATTATTCGTGAGGTTCTCGGGAAAAGTCATCCTGATACTGCCTTTAGCTATAACAACATTGGCCTTGTTTATAATAATTTGTGCGATTATCCAAAAGCTTTGGAATTTTATCAAAAGGCATTGGCTATCTGTAAAGAAATTCTCGAAAAAAATGATAATCGTACTGCCGCTTGCTGCAATAACATTGGCAATGCTTATCATGATATGAGCGATTATCCAAAAGCGCTAGAATTTCATCAAGAAGCTTTAGCTATCCGTGAAGAAGTTCTTGGGAAAAATAGTCCTGATACTGCCTTTAGCTATAACAAAATCAGCGATGATTATACAAAGCTCGGCAATAAGGAAAAAGCGGATGAATTCCGCCTCAAAGCACTCCACATCGATGGTCTTCTTATTAAGAACATTCCTCCCGAAGAGCAAATCGGTGAACTTGCCGAAACTGCGGTCAAGCAAAATGGTTTAGCCCTGGAGTTTGTTGCAGACAAGACTCTTCCCATTTGCACGGAAGCGGTTAAACAAAATTCGGGGGCGCTTAAATTTGCGCCTGAAGCATTCAGGGCGCTGCTGGAAGCAGGGATATAATGGCATATTTTAGTTGAAAACATAGGGTTTTTTAGTGTTAAAGAGAAAACGGAGTATTATGCCCCCTCATGCAAATGCTCCCATCAAAAAACTTCAAATCCGCATATTTATATTGTCAACATTTCGGGACATGATGGACGAACGGGATTACCTCGCAACCAGGGTCTTCCCTTCCCTGCGCTGTTATTGCGAAGAATTGGGTGTCATTCTTTTTGAATTAGACCTCCGCTGGGGAATCAACGAAAAAGGATTGAAGCAGGGCAAAGTCGTGGGCATCTGCCTTAAAAAAAATCCAGAAGTCCCGGTAATAAGAAGCCCTTGATGTCGAATGTCGCAGCTACCTTATCACAGATTATTTCTTGTCCTTTGACAAGAAGCCCAGTTCTGTAGTCGCTGGAATTCTTCCAAAAGTTTTGGGTTGGCTATAGAATCGGAAAAATTATCCCGACACTTTCTCAAGAAAGAGCATGCAGGTGGTGCTTAAAGCGGTATCTGGAAAACACCCACGCCTTTTGATATACTTTTTCCATAATGAGCAGTACCAAAGAGACCCAAGCCCTATTGGGTGATGAAGCGGTTGCCCTGGGGGCAATCCATGCAGGCCTGAGCGCAGCTTACGGCTATCCCGGCACCCCTTCCACGGAAATTCTGGAATATCTTATCGAGAAAAGTTCTGGCGGCGGCTTCAAGGCTGCCTGGTGTACGAACGAGAAAACCGCCATGGAGGCGGCCCTGGGAACTTCCTTTGCCGGCAGACGGGCCATGGTAACCATGAAGCATGTGGGCCTCAATGTAGCCGCCGACCCCTTTATCAACGGCGCCCTTTTGGGGATCTCAGGCGGCCTCGTGATCGCGGTTGCGGATGATCCCGGGATGCACAGTTCCCAAAACGAGCAGGATTCCCGCTTCTACGCCAGTTTTGCGGGCATACCCTGCCTGGAACCGCGGAACCAGCAGGAAGCCTACACTATGACCAGAGATGCCTTTGAGGTTTCGGAAAAATTTCATGTCCCTGTTTTGCTCCGCCTGACTACCCGCCTTTCTCATGCCAGGGCTGCGGTTTCAAGCTCTGCCCAGGCAAACCAAAAGCCTGTTTCAAAAAGCAAAGACAAGACCCGGTGGATGCTTCTCCCCGCCTATGCCCGGCGCAACTACGCCAGCCTCATCGAAAAGCAGAGCAACTTCTTTGCCTGGTCAGAAGATTACGCAGCCAATAAACTCGAGATGGATGATCCAAATCAGGATCTGGCTTTTGCGGTGATCACCTCCGGCCTCGGAGGAAATTACTATGAAGAAAACCTTGAGGATCTCATTGCCCATAGAGGAGGGAAAATACCCGCCCGCCTCCACATCGGAGCCTATCCCTTCCCGGTTGGAAAAATCAGAAAACTCTGCGAGAAGGCAAAGGAGCTCCTCATAATCGAAGAAGGCCAGCCCTTCATTGAAGAAAGGCTCCGAGGCTTGCTGCCCAACGCCATCCCTGTCTCCGGAAAACTCGACCCCTGGGATAGGGGAGGCGCAGGCGTAGTAAACCGCACAGGTGAACTCGATCCCGATAATGTAAGAATCAGCCTGGGCCTGGACCCAAAGCCGTCTGTTTTGACAGGCGCTGACGGGAGCCCTGCCGTAAAGCTCCCACCTCTTCCGGGAAGGCCCCCCCAGCTCTGCCAGGGCTGTCCCCATGGCGACAGTTATGAAACCATCAAAAAGGTCGTGGCCGAGCTGGACCCTGCCGAGGATCATCCCACGGTTGCCATTGCTTCCGACATAGGCTGCTATTCTCTGGGTGCATCCCCGCCCTACTCGGTGCCCGAATCCATTGTCTGCATGGGCGCTTCCATAGGCATGGCCCGGGGCGCCAGCGAGGCAGGAATAAAATACGCCGCTGCGGTTATCGGGGATTCAACCTTCCTCCATTCGGGGATCACGGGCCTCATCGACGCGGTAAGCGTTGATGCGCCCATGACAGTGATCATTCTGGACAATTCCATCGTGGCCATGACGGGCTGCCAGGAAACCATAGTTCCTTCCGCAAGGCTGAAAGACCTCATATTGGGATGCGGCGTTAAAGTTGAACATCTTGTGGAACTGGAAGCGAAAAAACAATTCCTTGATGAAAACGCAATAAAACTCAAAGCTGAATTTGAACACCCCGGTTTATCAGTGGTGATATTCAGGCGTGAATGTCTTGAAGCCTTCAGGAAAAGGCAAAAAAAAGGCAAAGAATGAAATCCATCAGAAACACCCGCATAGTCTGCACCATGGGGCCTGCCATAAAAACAATGGAAATGACCCGTTCCCTGATTCGCAAGGGCATGAACATAGCGCGCTTCAATTTTTCCCACGGCAGCCACGAGGAACACGCCATGCGGATTGTCATGGTGAGGGAAGCCGCAAAGGCAGAGGGTGTTCCCGTTGCCTTGATTCTGGATACCAAGGGACCTGAAATACGCACCGGTGTTATTAAGGACGATGGAGCAATAGACCTCAAAACCGGGACTCTCATTGACATAATTGCCGAGGAGGACGCGGCAAAACTTTCCGGTGCCGATGGCGCCTATTCTACTACCAAGTGTATTACTGTCAGCTACAAGCTCCTTGCAGAGGATATTTTAAGTATTGACAGCAATACTGCCAATGGAGATAAAAAAAAGAGCGTAAAAATACTGATTGCCGACGGTCTTATCGGCCTTGATGTATTGAATGTGGAAGGCAGAATAATTCACTGCAATGTTTCCAACGGCGGGGAACTGGGAAGCAGAAAGAATGTCAATGTCATAGGCGTACATACGAGGCTGCCCGCCATGTCCGAGAGGGACCAGGCCGACCTCCTTTTCGGGCACCAGCAGGGCATGGATTTTGTAGCCGCTTCTTTTATACGCAAGGGCCAGGATGTCATCTCCATTAAAAAATATTTGACCTCCATAGGGTCTGATATGCCGGTGATCTCCAAAATCGAAGACGAGGAAGGGCTGGACAATATCGAAGAAATCATCCGCGTGTCGGACGGCATCATGGTAGCCCGGGGGGACATGGGCGTGCAGATCCCCCCTGAGAGGGTGCCTTTGGAACAGAAGCGTATCATAAGCCTCTGCAACAGTGAGGGAAAACCCGTCATAACCGCTACCCAGATGCTGGATTCCATGATTCACAACCCCAGGCCCACAAGGGCCGAAGCGGGAGATGTAGCGAACGCCATCCTCGACGGCACCGACTGTGTCATGCTTTCGGGAGAAACTTCCGCAGGGGCCTATCCTGAATTGGCAGTAGAAGTAATGGATCGTATTGCGAGAACCACGGAAAATTCCGAAGCCTGCGGAGAAAGCCTTGACAGCCACCGCATATTCCCCAGGCATGGCTGCGACCTGGGCGAAGTGATCGCAAATTCAGCCAGCGAAACTGCCGACAGCATTAACGCCGCCTGCATTATTGTCCCTACCCTGTCAGGCCACAGCGCCCAGCTCATAAGCCGCTTCAAGCCCCGCAGGCCCATAGTGGCCGCCGCGAGCAATGATTCTGTTGCCCGCCGACTCCTCCTTTACCGGGGCATAGTTCCCGTGGGGGTACAAAAAGTGGACGATTCCGAAGCCATGATACAGGGCGCTATTACGGCGGCGATTAGAGAGGGTTTCGCGGGTCTTGCGGACAAAGTAGTTGTGGCGGCAGGGCTCCCGGTCAATTCGCCCTTTACCTGCAACAGCATACGCATCCATGTGATAGGCAATATTTTGGGCCACGGACGCCGAGGTTTCGGCGGACGCTGTACCGGAAGGATTTTCAAGGCTGACACCCTTACGGCCGCATCCCTGCTGCTGCATAAAAACCGCGCCGAGATACTCCTCACCCATACCCTGGATGAATCATTTATTCCCATTATACGCATAGTGGACGGCATAATCCTTGAGGGTATGTCCGAACTTTCCCAAAAGCAGCTTGAACTTATCAACCCTAAACTGGTTTACGTGGGCCAGGTTCCTGATGCGATAAAACACTTTGAAGACAATATCACCGTAACCCTGGATGGGGCTGAACGGACAATTTACGAGGGCAGTTTGTCCTGATTCAATAGAACCTATAAGGAAACAGAATGAAAACAGATATAATCCTTGCAGGCGTGGGCGGACAGGGCGTGCTTTCCATAGCCGCCATCATAGCCCAGGCGGCGGTTAAAGAAGGGCTCATAGTGCGCCAAAGCGAAGTTCACGGCATGGCCCAGCGGGGCGGAGCGGTTCTGGCCCACCTCCGCATATCCGACACAACCATTTATTCCGATCTGGTGCCTCGGGGCATGGCGGATATGATCATTTCCATGGAGCCTTTGGAAAGCCTCCGCTATACCGCGTGGCTTGCCCCCCAGGGGACATTGGTCACTGCGGCGGAACCTTTCATCAATATTCCCAATTATCCTGAATTAAGCGAAATCATCAAAACCATCAAAGCCTTCCCTGCCGCCCATGTTGTGGAGGCCGCCGCTCTTGCAAAAGAGGCGGGTTCCCAGCGGTCGGTAAACATGGTCATGGTGGGGGCGTCTTCTCCCTTCCTCCCCATTAAAGAAGGGACCATGGAAGAAACCATAGCCGCCATGTTCGCCTCCAAGGGCGCGGAGATTGGGGAAACAAACCAAAAAGCCTTTCGCCTGGGGAGGAACGCGGCAAAATGAATTTCCAGTACTGGAACAGTGAAATCGAAAAAATGCCCCGACAGGACCTTGAAGCCCTGCAGGTAAAGAAACTAAAGGCGGCAGTGGATCAGGCCCTGAAAACTCCCTTTTATAAAGAACGGCTCACCGGGGCGGGGATCAAAAGCGGGGACGACATTAAAACCCTCTCGGACTTGAGGAAGATCCCCTACACCACCAAGCACGATTTGCGCGACGGCTTCCCCTACGGATTCCTGAGCATTCCCAAAGAAGAAGTAGTGCGCCTCCACGCATCAAGCGGCACAACCGGCGCCCCTACCACGATTTATTTTAACGCCGGCGACATCAAGCGCTGGACAGGCTATGTGGCCCGCTGCATTTACGGCACCGGCTGCAACAAGACCGATGTGTTCCAGAACATGATCACCTACGGCCTTTTTACCGGGGGCCTGGGTTTTCACCAGGGCGGCGAGGAAGTAGGCATGCTGGTGATTCCTTCCGGTTCGGGAAACACGACACGGCAGTTCCGCCTTATGCAGGACTTCGGCACAACCGTGGTTCACGCCACACCCAGTTTTCTCCTCCATGTCGAATCAAAAATGAAGGAAGAAGGCGTCAGTAGGGATTCCATAAAGCTGCGCAAGGCTTTTGCCGGGGCCGAGCCCTATTCGGAAGACACCCGGCGGCGCATAGAAGAACTCCTCAAAATCGATGTGTACAATTCCTACGGCCTTTCCGAAATGAACGGCCCCGGCGTGGCGTTTGAGTGCCAGTGCAAAAGCGGTCTCCACCTTTGGGAAGACGGCTACATCGGCGAAATCATCGACCCCGATACCTTGGAGCCCCTTCCGGACGGTCAGACAGGGGAGCTTGTCCTTACCTGCCTTTGCAGGGAAGCAACGCCAATACTGCGTTACCGTACGCGGGACCTTTCAAGCTTCTATACCGATGCCTGCGCCTGCGGCAGAACCCACCGCCGTCTCCGCCGTATCACGGGCCGCACCGACGACATGCTCATCATCAACGGCGTTAATGTGTTCCCCAGCCAAATCGAAGAAGTGGTTATGGCCATGAAGGAAGTAGGAAACAATTACCTCATCGTGCTTGAAAAAGAAGGGGTTTTGGACCGGCTCATTGTCAAGGTTGAAGTAGGCGCCAATGTCTTTATGGACGACTCCAGGCTCCTCAACGCGTTAAAAGAAAAGATACGCAAAACCCTTCAGGCCATGATCACCATCAACCCGAAAGTGGAACTCCACGAATCAGGGGCACTGCCCGTAAGCGAAGGCAAAGCCAAGCGAGTCCAGGATAACCGGCCCAAGGACGTGTAAAGGCGGCGTTTCATAACAGCGCCGTCAATGATTTATCACTATGGACTTAAAATACTTTTCCGCGCCCGAATAGGCAACCCCTTCCAGATCCTGATTAAAACCACGGAAAGCGCCCCCCATTTGAACAGGCCGTTCAGGCGCTTCCTTCAGCGCAGAGATACTGCGCCTGAAATCCAGGGCGGCGTTTGCCACGTTCCGGCCGTCCCTGAAAGCGCCGCTTTTGCGGAACATCTCGATACGGCTTTCCAGAGCCGGATCTTTTTCGCGGCTTACAATGAGATGAAAAGTTTCCGTACCGGCGGGGGCGATAATCTGGACCGGGTCCGATTCCAAAACCTGGCCTGCAGGCAGGGGGCCGCTGTAAACAACCGTAACATTGCGGTCCGCATCCTGGGCAATAATATAGACATGGCAATCCGCCGCAGTGGAAATCAAAAAACTCACCGTGTCGCCGTTCCGCATGGACACCGGACGGGAAACAGGCAGCGCAGCGCTTCGCTTTTTATCCACTGCGGCAAGAGACCATTCAAAAGCCTGCGCAAAAAGAGATGGCCCCAAAAGAAACAGCCATACATACAGTGCCGCAGCAAAAGCGGCGGATAAAAATCTTTTCATAAAACCCTCCCTTGCTTTTTGCCGTAGGGAAGGGTTACGCTAAGCCCCAGAGTTCCCTGCAGGAAATTCAGACTATATGAGCCGCTGCCCTGCACAGGGTAAGGCCCCTGCACGTCAAGATAATACCCAAGGTTCAGCTCTACCGCCAAAAGGGGAGTAAACCTGAAAGCCGCCCCGCCGTGGAAGCCAATCATAGGTTCCACGAAAAAATCATCAACCTCGGTAAAACCCGGATCGTTGTACGAATAATGTATGGAACCCAAAAACACATTGGCAGAAAGACCCGCGCTGAGGAAGAAACGCTGATTTGCATCAGGGCGGAATTTCCAGAGAGCCCCCGCGCCGGGCATATAGTTATAAAACGAGTCCCCGTTGTCCGCAAACTTGTTAAGCCCCGCCTGAAAACTGACAAAAAAAGCGTTGGGAGCGATAAACAAAGCGCCCCGGCTTAAAAACCGTTCCAGAAAGGTATAGTTCACGGCCGCCCCCGGATGAAGAGCGTCAAAACCCGTATTGGGATTGGCGGCAAAAGAAAAGGACAGCGCCCATGCGCCGGTGTTGTCCAGCGAATACTGCCCCCTTCCGGCGGCAGAAGCCCGAGGAGCGCCTACAGAAGGAACTACAGAACGGGTGATTTCGATTAAGCCATCCGAAGGATAGAGGGAATAATCCTTTACATAGAGGATATTGTCGGAAATATAAGGCCGCTGGTTGGTGCGGGTAATGGCGATGGTTTCGCGGGAGATTTCCTTTGCAACGCTTTCCAGTATGGCGGGAGTTGCGATATGCTTAAGAAACGCCTGGGTAAAGGGACTGTTCCGCGCGCCCGGAGTACCGTCGTCGGCAGTCGCCCCCGTGGCAGTAGAAAACATGATAAACGTATCCTGCACCTGGGGCGCCGCGGCAAGGCCCCGGCTTAAACTGCGGCTTTCGCCCGGCAGGGGGTTGTTCCTGCATGCGTCCAGGATGACCACGTTGACCAGGTTGCGGGCGTTCTCCAGTTCGCGGAGGAGATCCCCCAGGGAGTAGGACATACGCCTTACCTGGCTTATGCGTTCCGCCCGTATGTCCACAGGGAGGAGGTAGTTCTCCCCCTCGGCCTGCACCCCGTGCCCCGCATACCAGAAGAAGCCCTCGTTTTCGCGGTCCGTACCCAGAGCAGCGGAAAAACGGTAGATCGCCTCTTCCATCTCGTCGATCCCCGCGTCAAGGCGCAGGTCTACCTTGAAGCCCAGGCTTGCCAGAGCCGCCGCTATGTCTTCCGCATCATTCCGTGGCGTACCCAGGGACTCAATGTCAACATAGCGCGCATTACCGATAACCAGCGCATACCGCTCCCCTGCCCAAAGCATGGGGAAAGCGAGAAGAACAAAGAACAGAACGATGACGGGTTTTTTCATGGGCTGTTTCCTTTTTATGGGATGGGTTGAATAATATCAACACTGCTAATGCCTGAACTTGCCAGGGCTATTTTGTAATCATCAACAGAATCGGCGGGGACGTAGATGGCGGTAACGGGACTTCCGGAGAACAAATTGCCCATAATATCGATGCTAGGCGGGGTTATGCCGTTAAAGATAATGCTGGTTAGACTGCTGCAATTCATAAAAGCTTCATTGGTTATCAAAATAAGTTCAGCAGGTAAGGTGATGCTGGTTAGACTGCTGCAGCCTCTAAAAGCCCTCCTTCCTATCAAAATAAGTCCATCAGGTAAGGCGATGCTGGTTAGACCGCTGCAACCATAAAAAGCATTGCTTCCTATCGAAGTAAGTCCGTCAGGTAAAGTAATGCTGGTTAGACCGCTGCAACCATTAAAAGCAAAGTCTCCTGTCGAGGTAACTCCATCAGGCAAGATGATGCTGGTTAGACCGCTGCAACCATTAAAAGCATTGCTTCCTATCGAAGTAAGTCCATCGGGCAAGATGATGCTGGTTAGACCGCTGCAACCATTAAAAGCATTGCTTCCTATCGAAGTAAGTTCATCAGGCAAGGGCATGCTGGTTAGACCAGTGCAACCACTAAAAGCACCGTCTCCTATCGAAGTAAGCCCAGTCGGTAATGTTACACCGGTTAAAGTTTGGCAGCCGCGCAATCCTGCGCCAGCTTCAGGTGCATCCGGTATTTCTGTAAAACCGCATGCGCTCAAATCCAGGTACACAAACGCATCGCCAATAGCCTGTTTAAGGTTTTCCAGATCTGTATTCTCCACCGTACTTATGCCCTTGAGGCTTATATCATAGGGATTTGTTTCGCTGTTTGATCCAAGATAGTCCAAAAGCCCTGCCAGATCGGTAAAATCGTTGCCGATGATGGTGAGGAATAATCCAGGTTTGATAATATCAACACTATTAGCAAAGAACGTCTTGTAAGCGTCAACAGATGCGAAGGGGACGTAGATGGCGGTAAGGGGGCTGTCGGAGAACACTAAGGCGCTCATACTGGTCGGCGGGGTTATACCGTTAAAGGTGATGCTGGTTAGACTGATGCACTCTCTAAAAGAACGCGTTTCTACTGTAGTAAGTCCAGCAGGAAAAGTGATACTGGTTAGACTGCTACAGCCGCCAAAAGCATCGCTTCTTATCGTAGTAACCCCAGCAGGTAAGGTGATGCTGGTTAGACTTCTGCACCCGGAAAAAACCTTGGAACTTATCGTAGTAACCCCAGCAGGTAAGGCGATGCTGGTTAGACTGCTGCACCCGGTAAAAGCAGTGTTTAATATCGAAGTAAGTCCATCAGGTAAGGCGATGCTGGTTAGACCACTGCAACCATAAAAAGCATGGCCCTCTATCGTAGTAACCCCAGCAGGTAAGGCGATGCTGGTTAGACCGCTGCAACCATAAAAAGCATTGCTTCCTATCGAAGTAAGCCCGGTCGGTAATGCTACACCGATTAAAGTTTGGCAACCGCTCAATCCTGTTCCGGAACTACCCGAGGGTATTTCTGTAAAACCGCATGCGCTCAAATCCAGGTACACACACGTACCGCCAATAGCCTGTTTAAGGTTTTCCAGATCTGTATTATCAGCCGTACTTATACCGGTAAGCCGTACCGGATAGGGGGTTTCAGCAGAGCTTCCCGGAACAACGCCGCTCATAAGGTCCTCAAGATCGCTAAAGCTGTTATTGGTTATTTCAAATAGACAGCCCCATTCGATTTCCGCATCAAGGGTAACATCCCCCAAGGGCATGTTCCAATTGACGGAAGGGACTGTTCCACCGATGGTATAGGCAAGGTCTTCTGTCCCCCGTTTAAGGCTAACGGCATCGTCCCTTATCCGGTAATAGCTTCCTATACTATTATAGCTTGCGGTAACCTGTTCGCCGCCAAAAGCGGACGCTGGAACGGAAAGATCGCCTTCCCCCGAGGCGTTTACCGTAATGGTGTACTTGCGCACCGCCGGGGTAGTGATGCCGCTTTTCCCTTCAGGTGGAATATTGGTAAGCGCTGCGGCCTCGCCGTAACATTTGTCGCTTGTACTTGTGGCAAATTCAGGCCGCAGGTACAGGGTTCCCCCTGTTTTGGCCGCATCCACAGCAAGGGCAAAGGAAGCCCCCGGCTGGGTTGGGACAGAAGCCGCCAAAGGGTCGCCGATACACTCCGCATTATCATAGACTGCCGCCCAAAGGGCGATAATCCCTTCGGCGTCGTCCAGCGGTACTGTTCCCGCCAAGTATATTCCCGCGGTAAAGTCCCCATCAGCCAAATCAACGGCGGGCAGCTCTTGAGCATAGGCTGGGTAAATGTGGACTATCTCGCTGCGGGTAAAAAAGCGGTTGCCGTCTATGCGGATCATTATTTCCACAGAATAAAAACCTGCCGGAAGTTCCTCGCTTCCCACAGGTTCAGCCTCAAGGTTCTTTGTTGCTAAAAGAGACCCGCCGGAAACGGATTTGATGGTAAGCTCGGCAGAACTTACAGCGTCCTGCAATTCAGGGTCCAAGGACGAAAAATTCACATCCCAGCTTAGAGCTCCGGGAACCGACCCCTCGGTATAAGGGGCAATGCGGACGGTTATGAGCGGGTTTGGGCCGGAAACAACGGCTTTTTCAATAGAGCCTGTTCCCGCAAGGATTTCGCCCCTGTAGGCGTTCACGGTGATTTTCCAGCTTCCCGGTGGGATTTCCAGGAATCCTTCTTCGTTTATAGGCTGTTCGGGAATAAGGGTTCCGGCGGGCACGCTTTCGATAACGGCCTTATAGGCAAAGGCAGAGACTGGCGGAAGCAGGGTACGGCCCTTGCCCTCAGTTCCAGCAATGCGGATCTCCACCAATGCGGGAGAAGCAGGAGCAAAAGAGTTTGCAACCGGTACCTGAACCGGAGGTTCAAGCAGATTCGTACACCCTGCAAAGACTATTCCCGCTAGGAACACTGCTATTAGCGGGTATCGAATGTTTGTCAGCTTCTTTCTTTTCATCTTCTGTTCCTTTTCCTACCTATAAAACCACGTTGAAATAGAGGGCTGTCGTATAGGGTATGCCATCCCGCACAACCTGTACTGTCAGTTCATGGCCGTTCCTTATGCTGTAATCCGCAGCGTCAAGGGTTATAGTCCAGACGCCCACCGCAAAAACTGCCGAAAGAGGAGGAGGATCGTTGCCATTAACCTTATACCCAACCGACGTATAAAGACCGGATGGGGCGCGAACCTTCACAAGGGCTGTCTTTACCGCGCCCGTTTTGGACAGCGTCAAGGTCTGCCCTGAAGACGGCGGGGGATCAATTTCAATCTGTATGTCTTCGTCTCCGGGGCCTACAGAAATACTGCCCCACTGCGTTACCGTAAGGGTATAGGTTTTGTGGTTTTCTCCGTCTTCCGACGTAACAATAACAGTGGCGGACGCAGAACCTAAGGCCAGGCTCAGGGTTCCCGAAGCGGAAGCAGCGTCCGAAGCAACGACAATACCCTCTGTACTGCTGCTTATCCGTGCGTTGCTCCCGCTTGTTACCAATGCGTTTAGCGTGACCGATCCAACAGAGGAGGGTACTTCAAGGGTATAATCCCTGCCGGAACTATCCGGAATAAATGGGGGGGTCAGGGGGTAACCAGCCGCCCCAAAGGCCCCAAGGGTTGCTGTATTGTTCAGTACCGTAACATTAAAACTGGTAGAAAGGGCGGCGGGAATGGGGCTTCCCTTCCCTCTTACGGTTACCGGTATTGCCGTCCCTGCTGCGCTGCTGTCAAAGGCATAATTAAAATTGCCAGAATCAAGGATTACGGGCGTTTCCGTGGTGTCGGTTCCGGTTATTTCGATACCGGCGGTGTTCAGATTTTCGCCTATCTTGTATGCCGTCCTATCGGGGTTCTTTGTAACGGCGATGCTGGCCAGCGCGGCGTTTGTTACCGTAACCTGATACGGAATTTGAGCATTATCAAGGCCGGTCAGAACCAAGGTACGGGATGTTGTAAAATCCATCTGGCTTGTCGGGCTGTATCCATTCCCCACATATTCCACCACCGGCGCCGGCAGACCGGAAAGATCGGCGCCGTAGGGTACAGTTACCTGAATGGTCTTTGGGGACGGGGCGTTGTTTATCATACCGTAATAGGTCCTTCCGTTAATGATAAACTTGAATATCTCTATTCCCGAACCGCCTGAAATAGCGCTTTTCCGTATTACGCTAAGGGTATAGGTTTCGAGATTTTCTCCGTCTTCCGAGATAACGGTAACAGCAGCGTATGCGGAACCGGAGGCCATGCTCAGGGTTCCCGAAGCGGAAGCGGCGTCCGAAGCAACGACAATGCCCTCTGTACTGCTGCTTATCCGCGCATTGCTCCCGCTTGTTACCGACGCGTTTAGCGCAACCGACTCGACAGACGAGGACACTTCAAGGGAATAATTCCTGACTGCGCTTTCCGGGACAAATGCGGGGTTCAGGGAAAAACCGGAAACCACAAAGGCCCCCAGGGTTGCTGTATCGTTCAGTTCCGTAACGTTGACAAGCTTCCATTCGCCCGCATTGCGGTTGCCGGACTTATCCAGGGTAACAAGACGGAAAAAATAGACCGTGTCGGGCGAAATGGTAAGAGCCAAGGTATAGGCCCCTTGTTCGCCGGGGAGCAGGCCGTTTAGCAGGATAGGCGCCAGGGCTTCGCCGTCCATGGGGGTCGGGGGCGCCTCCCCGTCCCCGGCTGCCGGGGCTATGACGATTTCGATTTCCATGGCGGTAAAATCAGGATCATCGGGATTAATCCAGTGAAGGTCAAAACCGGCGGGTATTTTATTGACTTGCGTAATATCCACTGCCCCGGGGGCCTGCGTATCGGGGTTTACCGTCAAAAAACCGCCCCGGCAGGCGCCAAAAAGAGCGAGAACCAGCCCCAGAACGCAAACCAGGGGCGAAAAGTACTTTGGGATGAAATACTTTTTCATTCTATAATAGTCCTTCATTATACAATATATCACGCTTTTTTGCATAAATCACGTATTTCTTGATAGTATTTCTTGAATCTTATTTCAACAAAGCCGAAAAGGGCCCTGCTTTACAGGGCTTCTGTTTCTTTTTTGGCGATAAAGCGGTACAGGATGCCCAGGCTGAAAAGCAGGAGGCCCGCAATTACCATGATGAACTGCTTGTTTCCAATCGAAAAGCTGAAAACTTCCAGTTTTAACGAACCAGTACCGGCAACAAAGACAGAACCGCAAAAAAGCCCCAGCATGGCCATAAAGCTGTTAAAGCCCGCGTAAAAAGCAAGGAAATCCGTCCTCCCCTCTTCGGGCAGCTTGTAAAAAGGCAGATTGGAAGTAACGATGCTCACCCCGGGAATAATCGAGAAATAGTAGATCATCGCCGCTGTATAAAGGTAGACATAATTATCCCTGCTCACAAAGGGCAGCATAAAATAATGGAAAGAAACCAAAAGCAGGGAGAGCGAAATCGTTTTGAACCAGGAGCTGTTCCTGATTATATGGTTCCATACAGGAATGGCAAAAAGCATGATAGGTACCGAAAGGAAATTGACTACACCCAGGTAAGAGAAAGGGGCCACAACATCGTTTACCAGGTAGGAGCTATAGTACATGCCCGGGATATTGGCAAAGAAACTGTAGAGCCCTGTAAGCAATGTGCATATCATAAACTCCTTGTTCCTTAAAGGGAGGAAGATATTAATGCGCGGATGGGGATCGCCGCCGGGCTCTTCGGAACCAGGCTCGTCGAATTCATGGACATGGCAGTGGGCGTAAATCTCAAGGGCAGCAAAGAAGAGGCCGATGATACGCACCGCCGTAATCCCCGCGAAGAGGCTTCCGCTGCTCCTGAAAAAATCCACCACATAGCCGCCAATCAGTATAAACACATAGATACAGATATTTATCAGCAGATTGAGGACCGAAAAAAAGTCCGCCCTGGATTCCTCGGGGATGGAGCGTATGTGCAGCACCGAATAGCCAGGCGCTGCCAGGGCGTTTATCAGATTCGCAAAGACCGTTGCCGCAAGGAGCAAGCCTACCCTAAAACCATCTTCCCCCGGCACAAGGGGGATAAGCCCTATGACAACAATAAAAAACGTGTAATAGACGATCCGTGTCGCCAGGAGCACGAGCTTTTTGCGCTTAAAGCGGTTCAGGAGGAGGGGGCTTAAAATCTGGAAAATATTGCAGAATTGTATAAGGGTGGTGAGTACGCCCAGGAGCACATCGCTTACATGGATAATCGCATAGAGGCCAACCAGGAAGTTGCCCCCCGCCATGTTCCCCGCGATATTGGCCGCGCCGTTCCACACAAGTATGTACTTCCGGGAATCCGCTTCAACAGAGCCGCCCGAAACAAGCCGCCTTACCCAGCGTGTTTTGCCGTTTAAGAGCTTGAACAGATTTTCCAGAGGGCGGCGGCGTTTTGTAAGCCATACGGGCCAAAAAGCCCCAGTTCTCATACTCATAAGATGCGCATTGCTTCTCGATAAACTCTAGCAAGCCTTATAATTAATGTCTAGTTAAAAAGCCCGGTTTATGTTAAACTCTATTCTGATTTTTTGAATTTACTTACACTTTAATAAGGAAGTTGTCATGATCTTCAATCCAGCGCAAGAATGTATGGACAATGAAGCCAGAAAAAAACTCCAGCTGGCTAACCTCAAAAACCTGGTGGAAATGCTCTACACCAGCGTGCCTTTCTACAAAAATAAGATGGATAGCCTGGGCGTAAAGCCCACGGACATCCACAGCCTCAAGGACATCGAAAGACTGCCCTTCACCACCAAAGACGATCTCCGGGAAAATTATCCCCACGGCCTGCGGGCCTGTCCCAAAGACCGCATCGTGGAAGTCCACATGAGTTCGGGCACCACCGGCAAACCCGTGGTGGATGAATACACCATGAAGGATATAGACATCTGGCGGGAATCCATGTCCCGCACCATGGCCGCAGGGGGCTGTACCAAGGACGACATAGTCCAGAACTGCTACGGTTACGGCCTTTTTACCGGCGGGCCCGGCGCCCACTACGGCGCCCTCAATATCGGCGCTACGGTTCTCCCCATGTCATCGGGCAACACCGCCAGGCAGCTTATGGTCATGCAGGATTTTGACACTACCATGCTCACCTGCACCCCCTCCTACGCCCTCTACATGGCGGAGGAAGCAGCCGACGCCGGCATAGACCTCCACAAGCTTCCCATCTCCAAAGGCTGCTTCGGCGCAGAGCCCTGGAGCGAGAACATGAGGAAGGAAATCGAAAAACGCTACGGCATGAAGGCCTACGACATTTACGGCCTCACCGAGATAATAGGCCCCGGAGTTTCCTTCGAGTGCGAAGCCCAGGACGGCCTCCACGTCAACGAAGATTTCTTCTACCCCGAAATCATCGATCCCCAGACCGGGAAGGTCCTGCCCGACGGCGAAAAAGGCGAACTCGTGTTCACCACCCTTACCAAGGAAGGCACTCCCCTGCTCCGCTACAGAACCCGGGACATCACCTTCTTCCAGAGGGAATCCTGTTCCTGCGGCAGAACCACAGTCCGCATGCACCGCCTGTTCGGCCGTACCGACGACATGCTCATCATCAGGGGGGTTAACGTGTTCCCCAGCCAAATCGAGCAGGCCCTCATCGAAATCGAAGGCACCGAACCCCAGTACCTCATCATCGTTAACCGCGGCGAGTCCCACCTTGACGACGTGGAGCTTCAGGTTGAGGTCAAGAAGGAATTCTTCACCGACGAGACCAGGGGCCTCGAAGCCCTGAGGGCAAAAATCGAGGGGGTCATGAAGAGCAAGCTCCAGATTGGGGTTAAGGTAAAGCTCGTGGAGCCCAAAACCATAGAAAGATCCATAGGAAAAGCCAAAAGGGTTATTGATAACCGGAAAATATAGTTTATAATAGGAGAAAGGTCATGCGAAACTTCGTTTCGCTTCGATTATCGTAGCGGCTAACGCCGCTTATAAAGAGGTTATTATGGAAATAAAGCAGATTTCTGTTTTTCTTGAGAATAAAGCGGGCCGTCTCGGCGAAGTCACCAAAACCCTGGCCGATGCGGGCATCAACATCAGGGCCATTTCCCTGGCCGACACGGCAGACTTCGGCATACTGCGCCTCATCGTCAACAAGAACGACGAAGCCGTCAAAGCCCTGAATGCCGCAGGCTTTACCACGAGGATTTTGGAAGTGGTGGCTGTGGAGGTCGAAGACAGCCCCGGCAGCCTCGCCCGCGTAATGGAGCTTTTCCAGAAATCCAAAGTGAACATCGAATACCTCTATGCCTCCCTCGAAGGCAAAGCCGGAAAGGCCGTGGTCATTTTCAAGCTTGAGGATCATGCCAAGGGTCTTGAGCTCATCAAGCAAAACGGCCTCTCCATGGCCGAGGCCTTCTAGGATGAAGATCCTCATGGCCGCAAGCGAGGCGGTTCCTTTCGCCAAGACAGGCGGCCTTGCGGACGTGGTTTCCGCCCTTGCCCTTGCCCTTGCGAAGCAGGGCCATGAGATACGGATAATCATTCCCCGCTACTACAGCGTGGACAGAACCAGGCTCACGGCCCTGGAAGGCGCCCTCGGCGTTCCCATGGGCGGGGGGGAGGAATGGTGCGAAGTGCTCACCGCCACCCTCCCCGGCAGCCCAAAGAACAATCCCATTGAGGTCTACTTCATCGATCACGAAAAGTATTTCGGCAGGGACGGCATTTACGGCATCCCCTCGGAGCCTGATTTCCTCGACAACCCAAGGCGTTTTACATTCTTTTCAAGGGCAGTTTTTCAGGTTTGCAGAAAGACAGGCTGGTTCCCCGATGTGGTCCACGCCCACGACTGGCCCGCCGCTTTGGTTCCGGTCTTCCTCAAATACGCGGAACGCAAGGGAGGTTTCGAGAAAACCGTCTCGGTCCTGACCATTCACAATCTGGGCTATCAGGGCATATACCACAAAGACAATTATAACCACACCGGTATGGGCTGGGAGATCTTTTACAATGCGGGCTTCGACGACTGGAACATGATGAACCTCCTCAAAGCGGGCCTTTGTTCAGCCGACACCATCAACACTGTCTCGCCCCACTATGCGGAAGAAACAAAAACCCAGCATTACGGCTTCAGGCTGGACGGCATACTCCGCTACCGGGCCGAAGATTACCGGGGCATACTCAACGGCATAGACACGGACCTTTGGAACCCCAGGACAGACAAGCTCATCCCCCAAACCTACAGCGAAAAAGATATGGCTGGAAAACTCAAGGCCAAGGAAGCCCTTCAAAAAGCCTATGATCTCCCCCCTGATCCCAAAGTCCCCATCATAGGACTCATCTCCCGCCTCACAGGCCAAAAAGGGGTGGGCGAGCTTTTCGGCCCCTCCTTCGGTTCAGCCTATTCCTTCTGCAGGGACATGAACCTCCAGTTTGCCATACTTGGCACAGGCGAAGCCTGGTGCGAAAACGAACTCCGCAGCCTGTCTTCAAGGCTTTCCAATTTGAAGGCGAAAATCGGCTATGACGAAAGCATGAGCCACCTTGTCGAAGCAGGAAGCGACTTCTTCCTCATGCCCAGCCGTTACGAGCCTTCGGGCCTCAACCAGATGTACTCCCTCAACTACGGCACCATCCCCATAGTGCGCAACACCGGCGGCCTCACGGACACGATAGAAAACTTCAACCAGGAAACAGGCGCCGGTACGGGCTTCATGTTCGACGATCCCACCCCCAATGCCATCTACAACACCGTAGGCTGGGCCGTCTGGGCCTGGTACAACCGCCGTCCCCAGATCGAAGCCATGCGCATACGCGGCATGTCCCAGGACTTCTCCTGGGCTAAATCCGCCAAACAATATATCGAAATGTACGAATGGACCCGGAAGAAGCAGGGGATAACAAAATAGACTATTAAGGCGTCACTCCGCCTGTAACGGTCAGCCTTCCATCCAATGCGGGGCTTATGGTTCCGCCTTCGGATTTAATGTATTCCCCGACCACATACGAAAGAAGCAGGCTCGTGTTGAAGGGGTCTACGGCTTTCTTCATGACTTCGTAACCATCGCCGCCCCCCAGAATATAGTCGTTGGTACAGAAACGATACGTCCTGTTGGGATCAACAGGCTGTCCGCCTATGGTGAGGTTTTTTATTACACCATCGCCTACGGTTTTATCGATGGTGAAGCGCACTTCTTTGGAAAATTGGGGGAAGCCGCCTGCGCCCTGGGGGATAGTGGCGATAAAGTTGAAGAGTTCGAGAATCTCCTGGCCTTTAAGGCTTGCAATAAAGAGATAATTTTCAAAGGGGAGTATGGTGAGGATCAGTTCCTGAGTGATAGGACCTTTGGGGAGTTCGGCCCTGATGTTGCCGCCGTTGTGGAAGGTAAAGTCCACCGTTTGATTGTACACGGTTTTGAAGTACCAGGAGTTGGCATCGGTGATCATGTTCCCAAGGGCAGTCTCCTGGTAGCGGGTAAGACGGTTCCCGAAGATGAAGGTATCCGCCGCCTGGCCCACCACTTCCTTGAGGCTCTTGCTGGCCTGTTCAATGTAGGGAGCGAGCATCTTGGCAACTTCGGCGTCAGGGGCGATCTCGATGGGCTTCCAGGCGAAATTGGCGAGCTTGCCGTTCTGAACGGTGAGCTTGCCATGGCCTACATATTTTCCCCATTCATTGGCTGAAACGATATAAGTGGAACCTGCTTTGATGGGGGCTTCCATATACGTATGGGAATGGCCGTCCACGATGATGTCGATGCCGGGAATCGCCGCGGCAAGTTCGGGGGAAATGATATGATCCGGCGCTTCCTTTA
This sequence comes from Leadbettera azotonutricia ZAS-9, assembly GCF_000214355.1. Lineage (GTDB taxonomy): Bacteria > Spirochaetota > Spirochaetia > Treponematales > Breznakiellaceae > Leadbettera > Leadbettera azotonutricia. The sequence goes on from NC_015577.1 coordinate 2,590,857, forward strand.
CATTTCCGATGTGGGAAACCCCGATAACGATATCCACCTTCTCCCGGTTGCGCAGGATGTTTACCACTTCACGGGCAGCGTCAATCTCATTGATAAAGCTAAGGCTCTTGTCGGGGCTGGCGATGATCTTGGTTCGCAGGGTAGTGATACCAAAGATACCCACGGTAAAGCCGTCGTACTTCTTTACGAGGTACTGGTTGCCCCCCAGGTACTTGCCGTCGGAAGTTTTAATATTGGACGAGACAAAGGGGAATTTGGCCTGCCCGATTTGCTTGACCAGTTTTGCCTGATTGCCGTCGAATTCATGATTGCCGAAGATCCCCGCGTCATAACCCATGATATTGTAGCCAAAAATATCAGGTTCCGCGGCAAACATATTGGAAAGGGCGCTGCCTGTATTAATGTCTCCGGCGTCCAGAAGGAGCACCTGGGGATTGGTTGCCTTTACCGCTTTGATGTAGGCTGCGACTTCAGCCAGCCCGCCTTTGCCGCCATTGGGCAGTAAGGCCCCGTGGTGATCGTTGGTGTGGAGCAGCACAAGTTCGTAGCTTTTGGCTGCGCCGGGCGCTTCACGGGCAGGTTCGGCAAAAAGCGGAAAGGTCAGCAGCGCTGCCAACGCCGCAATGGCAATCAACTTAAAAACACTTTTCATTATTTCCTCCTGAATGAAAATTAGTGAATGGATTCAACTTGAGTATATAAATTTACATCTTTGATGTCTCTACCGTAAGATCCGCGGCGGCGGCGGCGGTAAATTTTAGAAAATCTCCCGGCGCAAGGAAAATCTGACAGCCCCGTATACCGGCGCTGATTCCTATATAATCAAAGAGTTCGGCAGTCTCTTCGATAAAGGTGGGGAAAGTTTTCTTCATGCCTATGGGGGAACAGCCGCCCCGCACATAACCGGTGAGGGGCTGAAGCTCTTTGATGGGTATGAGATCGATCTTCTTCTCCCCGCTGAGACGGGCTGCTTTTTTAAGATCCAGTTCTTCCGCTGCGGGTATGCAAAAAACAAAATGATTTCCCGACACTCCCCGGAGCACCAGGGTTTTGAATATCTGTTCCCCGGGCATGCCTAAAAGTTCCACCGCATGTACAGCGGAAAGATCGCTTTCATCAACTTCATATTCTTTTACAGTGTATTGAATTCCTGCGGCGTCAAGAAGCCGCATGGCATTGGTCTTTTGCATAAACGCTCCAATAATTTACATCATATAGTTGTTTTATTTGTTTAATCGCTCAGGCGAAGAAATTTGAGGATGTCCGCTCCGCTGGGGGGACAACCCGGACAGGACGCGGTAAAACTTTTAGTGCAGCGGCCTACTCCGATCTTTCCCTGTTTGTTTTGAAAACCCTGGCCTATGGCTATGGGTTCTTTAAAGCTGCTGAGTTCGCTTCGGTTCAGGCGGGAAAGGGCAAACACCAGCGCCGCATAACAGGCGCTGCATGCGCTGTCTTCGTGTATGTATGACGCGAGCTGCTTTACTTTGCCACCGGGCCTGCTTGTTCCGGCAGTACTGCTGCCTGCGGAAGATGAATGTTCCGAGGGCGGAGTCAATTCACGAATCGCTGCTTTTGTAATATCTGCCGTTCCTACTCCCAACTTTTCGACCAGGCCTATGTAGGGTATATCCCTCGTATCAAGGCCCATGAGGTTTGCGGCCCAGGCGTCGCAAAGTACCGGGTCCAGGGCGGCAAACATACGGCCTGCAAAGACAGGATTTCCCCCTTCTTCAAAATCGAGATCCCCGCAGATGCCGTCTACTACAATGAAGTCATTCCGGGCCACAGTATTGAGATGGGCGATGGGCTTGTGGAGGCCTTCGCTATGGAAGCGGCGCTTTTCTCTGTCGGGCATAATGCCCTTGTTGTTCTTCAGGGCGCAGGTGAGGAGAGTCTGGCAATGGCCTTTCATCACCGGGAGGTTAATCATAAAGTCCACTGCCCTGGCGCTGTCGCAAATTTCAATTTTCATGCCCTTGCAGTCGTAAACCCTGGCCTTATCGGTCTGGGTGTCTATGAGTTCTACCCCGGCGTCTTTGGCGAGCTTTCGGTACCCACAGACTGAAAAGGCATCGCTTGTGGAATCGCCTACCCAGGAACCTTCGAGGATGACCAAATTGTTAAACCCGTTTTTCTTGAGATAGGCGATGAGTCCTGCCGCTATCTCAGGGTGGGTTGTGGCCCCCTCATTGGCGGGTCGGGAAACCACGAGGTTAGGTTTAAGCCCTATACGTTTGTTTTTATCTCCGACAAGGGCGGCTAAATTCGCCGCTTCCGCGAGCTTTTCCGCCATATCAGAGGGATCGCTGCCATATATCACCAGAATTTCGTTCTTTTCCATAGTTGCATTATAGCCCAATTCATAAACTATTTACAAATAACTCTTTTCACTGTATACCATATATCAATGTTAGGGATTATTCTGGTTTCTATAAGTACTTTATAAAAAATGGAGATATTATGTTACGAAACATTTCTATTGGCGTCAGGATAGTTGCGATTATTGTCATATTGCTTTTATCAATAGTTGCATTGATAGGAACCATATTTTTGACTGCCGAAAATGTCAAAAATTCAGGAATTGCCGACGCCCAACAGGTAATGTTAGAGGGGCAGCAGGAAAAGCTCAAGCTGGGCACCCAGTCCATGGCGGTTGCCCTGGGAAAGGCCCTGGAAGGGGTAACAGACCGGCAGGAACAGCATGATATTATCAGCGCCGCCATCAAGGATTACCGGTTTGAAGAAGATCAGTCGGGCTACTATTTTACCTACATCGGTACGGTCATCTTTATGCACCCCACCCTTCCCCAGCGGGAAGGAGACGATCTGGCCCAGACTGCCGATGCCAATGGCGTTTATTACGTGCGGGAGCTCTACGCAAATGCCCAAAAAGGCGGGGGTTTCGTCAACTTTGCCTTTCCAAAACCTCCCTCTATGGATATTGCCCCTAAACTTGCCTATGTAGAATACATTCCCGGGACGGATATCTGGATTTCCACGGGTATTTATATTGATAACATTGATATCTACAAGGCGGCTATGGAACAGCGTATGTCCGAGGCCCTAAACAAACGTATGGCGTTTATCATCGGATGCGTCGCAGCCCTGATGATCCTGATTCTGGGGCCCCTCTGCGTATTCACCCTCCGATCCATCCTTAAGCCCCTAAAGGCGACTGTGAAGGCCGCGGAGCAGCTGGCGTCGGGCAACCTGAACCTGTCAATTTCCGCTTCCGGCCATGACGAAATTACGGTACTGGAAAATTCCTTCCTGCGGATGGCCCAAAATCTCCAAACCAGCTTTGCCGCAGTACAGGCCAAGGAGGCTGAAGCCCGCGCCAAGGCTGAGGAAGCCCAAAGGGCGGCCTCCAAGATCATGGACATTGCGGCACAGGTGGAAAATGCCGCCCACGACATGGAAACCACTGTAAGCACTGTTTCCCGCAATGCCGATGGGGTAAAAGCCGGAGGCAATACCCAGACCGACCGTATCAACGAAATCCTTTCCTCCATGGAACAGCTTAGTTCCGGGGTACTGCGGATCACCGACAGCGCCGGCACTGCGGCGGAAAAGTCCGAAGAATCCAATAAAAAAGTCGAAGCCGGCGTATCCATGGCGGAAGAGTCAGGCAAGGCTATGAAGGAACTGTATACCATAACCGGCAGCCTGACAGAAAATATCAATAAATTGGGCCAGCAATCGGATACCATAGGCAGCATTATGAATGTCATCGCCGACATCGCCGATCAGATCAACCTGCTGGCCATGAACGCCTCCATCGAAGCCGCCCATGCCGGTGAGGCGGGGCGGGGCTTCGCGGTGGTTGCCGGGGAAGTCCGCAAGCTGGCGGAAAAAACCCGGTCCGCGGCCAGGGAAGTAGACAGTTCCATCTCGGAAATGCAGAAGCTTACCAAGGTAAATATAACCGGCATGGATAATGCGGTATCCTCAATATCCCACGTGACGGATCTTTCCCAGAAAACAGCGGCATCCTTAATCGAAGCCCAAATCACAGTCAAGGATGCTATGATCCAGGTCCAGTCCATTGCGGCCTCGGTGGAACAGCAGTCCGATTCAAGCAAAGCCATCACTTCCCTGGTCAACGATGTAAGCGGCATCGCTACAGACAACAATACCCTGGTAACCCAGGTTGACCAGGAACTAAAAGGTTTGCTTCGGAAATCTGCGGAATTGCTGGAACTGGTTTCTGAACTGAGGAAATAAGTCCAAAACATTACCGAGTTATATTGTTAATCAACTGTCAGGAACTCTCAAGACTGTTGACAAGATCGGCAATACGATCCGCCGCCAGCTCATGATCAAAGGAATCAACCAGATCGTGAATTATCTTGATGGCGGTGTCAGTCTCGTTGTCATAGCTTAGCCCTTTCAGTTCAGCGGCGGCTTCTTCAATTTCGGACACCAGGGATCTTTTGCAGGCGGCGGCCAGGATACGGAGCTTTTCAATGATGGTCTCTTTATCGACCTTTCGTTTTTCGATTTCTTCTTCCGCCGTCATAAGCCCCGTGGCCAGCAGTTTTTCCCTGATGCTCAGGACTGCTTCGGTGAAGGGGAGAGTTTCTTCGCGGCAGACAGCGGCGTTTCCGTCCCTGCCGGCGATTTCCAGTTTATAGGCCCATTCTCCAAGTTCAGGAGCGCCCAGGGTACGCAGGACGCTTTTAATGCCGTGGGCCTTAATGCCCAGGGATTTCCAGTCTTCTTTTTCCAGGCCCTCCCGAAGTATGCGGATGCTCTCATCAAGGCCGCCGCAGAACTGCCGCAGGAGTTTAAGATAGCCTTCATGCTGCCCGCCTGACAGGGAAATGCCGGTGTCCACGTTAAGACTTTTTATTTCCCGGAGTTTCAGGAACAGATCGCTGTCTTTTGCATCAATTTTTGCGGGGGCCGCTATTTCCGATGAAATCTTGTCCTTGGGCAGCCATTTGGACAGAATCGTATCCAGCCTGCGGACTTCAATAGGTTTGGGGAGAAGATCCTGCATGCCTACGGCAAGAACAGTCTGCAAAGCTTCGTTTACCACATTGGCGGTCAGAGCGATGATGGGTACTGAAGCTGTCCCGTTGCCAGCTTCAGTATTTCCGTTCTCTTTTTCCCATTCCCGCATAAGCTTTGTAGTTTCAAGGCCGTCCATGTCGGGCATCATATAATCCATAAAGACAAGGTCATAATGCCTATTGCGGAACATGTGTATCGCTTCCGACCCGCTTGCGCAGGTTTCCACAATAAAATGACGGAGTTCCAGAAAACCCCTGGCGACAGTGAGATTCTCGGGGGTATCGTCCACCACAAGTATCTTTACATCCCCTTTGGCGCTTACCATGGAATCAATGGTATTTTCAATTTGAAGGGTATCCCCGGGTATCAGAGGAATGTACGCGGTAAAACATGAGCCTTTGCCGTATTCGCTTTCTACTTCGATAAAACCGCCCATCAGGTCAAGGAGCCTATGGGTAATCGCCAGCCCCAGACCCGTACCGGCGATGCCTCGGTTCTTCCTCACATCAAGCTGCTGAAAGGAATCGAACAGTTTCGGAATATCTTCTTTTCTGAGGCCGATGCCTGAGTCTTCCACAGCGATTGCAAGATAATCTATTTTATTTTTGGTCACCCGGTTGAGCTTGCAGCTGACAAAGCCCCTGTGGGTATATTTGACGGCGTTGTTTGCTATATTGACCAGGATCTGGCGGACCCTGGATTCGTCGCCGAAGAGAACCATCGGAATATCCTGGTCCAGATCGGATTGCCATTGCAGCCCCTTGCCCTCGGCAATGAACTGGCACATAGAACAAACTTCGGCAAAAAGGCTCCTGATATTGTAATGCACCGGAATGACATCCAATTTTCCAGCTTCGATTTTGGAAAAATCAAGAATGTCGTTAATAATGGAGAGGAGAGACCGGGACATTCTTTTAATATCCACAAAATATTTAATCTGCTGCTCGTCGAGGTTGTCGGTGCGCATAAGATCGCTCATGCCGACAATGGCGTTCATGGGGGTCCGGATTTCGTGGCTCATGTTCGCAAGGAATTCGTTCTTGGTAAGGCTTGCGGCCTTTGCTTCCAGGGATGCCTGAACCAGTTCCGTAATGTCCGTGATATTGAGGAAACGTCCCTTTGTTTCTCCCGTGAGGTTATCGGAAATGATTCTGAAATAACGGGATTCCCCGTCCAGATTTATCTCGGCGGTGTGTTCCACAAAACCCCGGGTTTTGAGAATTTCGCCGATCATCATCTTGACATTCATATCGCCGAACAAATCCAGAATGGACCTGCCTATGGGCAGCGAGGGGTCCTTGATATTGGCAAAGGCTGCCATTTTATCGCTGATATAGGTTATACAATTCAGTTCGTCAACCATGGCCATCATATCCGGGGTTGTAGTCATCAGGGTCGAAAAAGTATTCTCCGCCGCGATGGATTTACTGTTTTTGTCCGCTGCGAAAAGGATAATCAGAAACTGCAGCACTGTTTCAGCGAGCATCAGCACCCCGTTTACCATAAGTTCAGAAAATGGGAGCTCTACTCCAAAGTGAGACCCCGGAAGCCGGAAATATATCAGAACAATATTAATAGAATTGGTGATGATCGAATACTGCAGGAATTTTTTCGGATTAAAATAGATTACCGCAATGCTGTCAATGATAAAAAGAACGGCGAAAAAGTAGGTAAAGCTATCCATAAAGAAAGAAGCAATTATGTAGACAAAATAAACCAAAAGAGGGACGGCAAGGGCCGAATTGATATATTTTTGCAGTTTTATAAAAATACCAATCAGCAGGAGGACTATTAAGCTGGCGCCGACAACAATCAAGCCTCCTGAATATTCCCCCATTGAAAGGGCGGCGATAACCCGGAATACCATGAAGGCGATAATGGCGGTAATTATCAAACCGTTGGCCAGGCGGTAATAGCGGACATTGGAATTGGTATTGTTATTCATGGGGGGCCGCCCGTCTCTGATACGAAAGCCCGTTGGGCGCCGCGATATTTACGGCGCCGGGAACAACCTCGCAGGTGAGTTCCGAATCAAAAAAGGCTTCACCGTCCATGTTCACAAAAAGAGGGGATTCGGAATTGATCGAAACTTTTTTGATCCGCCTCCAGATAAAATATTTCGGGTATTTGGCGAATTCTCCTTTTAAGTAAGGGCCCATCATCAGCAAAATCCGCAGGGGAGATATGCTCTTTAAAAGGAGCATGTCCAGAAAACCATCGTCAGGAACAGCAGTAATTACCGCGTTTTTATCAATACCGTAGCAGGGCCCGTTGGCGATATTCAGAAGCGCATATGAACCGCTCAAATCCTCCCCGTCCGCATTTATGGTATAGTATTGATTAATGACTGCTTTATTGAATGCCACCTGGATAGCGCCCAGAATGATAAAAGCGGAATTTATCCAGTTGAAGCGTCTGCGGATTTTTTCAAACTGTTTGTTCCATGGCTGTATTCCGATTATCACCGCCGATTCCATCCCTATGGTGCAATAACTGAGGGCATAGTTGTCTCCGCAGTGGATAATATCGGTTGGTATTCCTTTTGCCCCTGTCTGGAGCGTTATATCCCTGAATTCCGCAATGTGCTCTTCGCCGAAGTTCCGGACAAAATCGTTCCCCGTGCCGTGGGGCATAATGGCAAGATCCGTATTCGGAAGACCCATGATCCCGTTGAGGCAGCAAAAAGAGGTTCCGTCCCCTCCTATGGAGTAGACCCGCAAAGCGGTTTCTTTTTCCAGATTCTGCATGTATTTTCTGATAACAATGATGGAATCACGGGGAAATTCTTCAATATGGATGAAAAAATCCTCCCGAGGAAGATTCCCAGCCTTCCGGCCGGTGAAATATGCATCAATCGCGGCAATCACCTGCTGCAGCTTTCTTTTTTTGGGAAAGGATTTCGGATTAATGATGAACAAATGCTTTTTTGCCATCTGCGGAGCCTCCATTCCCCAAGCCGCATTATATTGCTTATGTTCAGAATAAACAAGAAGCTTGCATTTTTTTAAGAAAAATGATAGAATAATACGGAAAATTCGGGAAGGGGATACTATCGGGATGCTGTTCCATAAAAGCGCGCGCAAAGACAGGGAGTATTTTCAGCTGCTGCTGAAAAACACCCCCAATATTGTTATCATACTTGACGGCAACGGCCTTATTGAATTCTGCAGCGATGTTTTTATAAAAACAGTAGGATCTGAAAAATACAAATACCTCCAGGGACTGCATTTTTCGGAATTATTTGCATTTTTTGATAGCGATTCAACCAAAGAAATTGCGCAGAAAACCTTTGAGAAGATACAGTTAGAAAAAGAGATCGCTATCGGCCACCTGTATATCGATTTTTCCGGTCAGGGCAAAAAATGCCGGTACCTGCTTCAGTCTATACCGCTTCTGGATGACAGGAATGTCTTTCAGGGAGTGGAGGTGTATTTGCTTGAAGAGGCCGGATTGCTCCGGGCCGAAGCCGACGAGCGGGTACAGGCGATGCTGGACGCTACCCCCTTAGCCTGTTCCATCAGGGATAAAGACGGGAAGGTCATTGACTGTAACGAAGAGGCGGTGCGGTATTTCGGCGCAAAAAGCAAGGCCGAGCTGCTGGCGAATATTAACAAAACCAATCCCGAATTCCAGAATGACGGGGAAGCTTCCATAAGCAAGCAGAAACGGTACGATGCTACAGTGCTCCGTACCGGCAATCTTCGCTTCCCCTGGCTCCATCTTAGCTTGCAGGGGGAAGAACTCCCCGCAGATGTGACTCTTCGGAAGGTGTCCCTGAAAAACGCCGCCTTTGCCGCTTATTCCCGGGATTTACGGGAAGTCGAGGCCAGTCAAAAAAGGCTTCGGGAAACGGAGGAATTGCTCCGCGCCATGATGGACGCCGCCCCTATGGCCTGTACCATCCGGGACGCTGACAATAATATCCTGGAATGCAATCAGAAAACGGCACAGATGCTCGGGGTTTCCCAAAAAGCCGATGTAAACAGCCTTTTTAAAAACTTTACCGCCTATCCTGAATTCCAGGAAGACGGAACGCCCAGCCGGAGCAGGGCGAAGGCCATGATCGATGAGATTCTTGAAAAGGGGTATGTCCGGTATAAATGGATATACCGTACCGTGGCCGGGGAACCCTTCCCGGTGGAAATGACCGGGGTGCGTATTCAATGGCGGGAGGGGTACCGTATTGCTGTTTTTTCCCGGGATCTGCGGGAAGCTCCGTGAACCGGGCTGCTTCTAGCTTTTCTGTAAATTCTGCGCGATCAGGCTGACAAGCGTTTCCATTTCTACCGGCTTCCCGATATGGCTGTTCATTCCGGTTTCAAAGCAGCGGAAAATCATGTCTCCTCCGGTATCTGCCGTCACGGCAATGATGGGGATTCTGTCCGACCCTTTGATCCCGGAAGCCCGTATGCGGCGGGTTGCCTCAAAGCCGTCCATTTCGGGCATATGCAGATCCATAAGTATAAGGTCATAGGTGTTTTTTAAATACAACTCTACGGCTTCTTCGCCGTTTTGAGCGCCCTCAAGTATGGCACCAGTATCTTCCAGTATGGCAAAAATGATCTCGCGGTTCATTTCCACATCATCAACCACAAGAATATGACGCCCTTCGAGGGATACCGGAGAGGCGGCGCCGGCAGCTGCTCCGCCGGCCAAAGAGGCAGCGTCAACCTTGAGTTTGAGGGTGCAAATAAACAAGGAGCCTTTACCGGGTTCCGACACTACCTCAATAGTACCATCCATCATTTCCACTATTCGTTTTGTAATGGCCAGGCCCAGGCCGATTCCGCCGTAGGTACGGGTAATGCTGTTGTCTGCCTGCTCAAAAGCGTCCCATATATGTTTCTTTTGTTCATCCGAAACACCCACGCCTGTATCTTTTACTTCAAAATGGATAACGCAGGTATCTTCGCTGCTGCTAACCTTGAAGGCGGAAAAATACACGGCCCCTTCTTTGGGGGTAAATTTGACCGCATTGGACAGCAGGTTCATCAATACCTGTTTCAGCCGACGCTCATCGGCGATGAGCAGAACCGGAATTGCCGGGTCAACAGCGGAGGTAAATTTTTGCTTCTTTTGTTCAGCCATGGACGCAGTACGGGCAATAATCTGCTCTGCCATTTTATTGAAATTGAATGATTGAGGTATAAGATCAAAATTTCCGATATCAATCTCCGCCATGTCCAGAGCATCGTTGATAAGATCCAAAAGATGCCGGGAAGCATCTTCGATCTTGTCAAGGCAATATATTCTGCGGCTTTCTTCTTTTGCGGTTTTGGTGATAGCGGTCATGCCTATAATGGCGTTCATGGGGGTACGCATTTCGTGGCTCATGCGGCTTAAAAAATCGCTTTTGGCTTTATTGTAATATTTGGCCTGGACCAGGGCCTGGGCGATTTCCTGCTGCATACGCTTTAATTCGGTATCGTCCCAGGCGGTAATTCCAATACCGGTTTCCCCGTTATAAAGCTGCGCCGCGAAGGCGGAAAACGAAAAAGACCTTATTTCGCCGTCTTTCCGCTTTACGGGCATTTCAAAACTCAGGTGCCCCCCGCTGCTGGCGGGAAGGATTTCTTCGTTCAGGCGGCGGAGATTGTCAGCGTCGAGAATAAGGGTAAGCCCACCGTCAATAATCTCCTCACGGGTATACCCCGAAAGGGCGACCGTTCCGGGGTTCAGGTACTCGATTTTCCCCTGGGCATTTATATAAAGCATAAGCTGGGGCGACCCCTCGGCAATGGAAGACACCCGTACAAAATCGTCCTCTATCATGTGAATCAGGGCAGTGTTCTTCATCTGGGTTTTAACCCGCGCCATAACTACCACCGATTTGAACGGTTTGGTGATATAGTCGGCGGCGCCCAGCTCGAAGCCCTTCTCTTCGTCATTTGCGTTATCAAGCCCGGTGATAAAAATTACCGGGATATTTGCGGTTTGCGGGGATTCCTTTAATTTTGTGAGTACCTCAAAACCGTTCATGTCGGGCATGATGATATCGAGAAGTATGAGTTCGGGCTTGTTCTCCGCAGCCAGCCGCAAGGCCTGCTCTCCGGATTTGGCGGTATACACGGAATATTCGGACGATAAAATCTGGTTAAGAACAAGCAAATTCGCATTTTCATCGTCAACCACGAGTATTGAATATTTCTGCTTTGTATCCATACACTTTCTCCGTCTTAGCTAAGCTTTTCTTTTATCGTGTCCAATAGCGCTGCCGCCTCCATAAAATCGAGACTGGCAATATACTCTATCAGTTTTTTGCTTTCTGCCATAGGCCCAAGTATTTCGCGTATATCGGATACCAAATTAAGGCTGTCGGTGCTGCCGGTTTTCAGCATGGGCTCAAGGCGGGCAATAAAGGCAAGGGCCCCGGCCTTGTCCAGGCTGCCGACGTTCTGCGGCGCCGGGGAACCAGCGCCCTGGCTCTGTTCCCTTGTTTCGGGCTTTAACGCCTTCAATTCAGCCAGCACTGCGCCAAGCTCGGTCTCCAGGGCTTTCAGCGTATCTTGGGGCATCAGGACCTTTTCGGTTTCTTCTCCCTTTAGGGCCGTTTCCACTGCCAGAGCGGCATTTCCCAGACTTTTTGCCCCTATCAGGTTCGCCGTGCTTTTCAGGGTATGAGCCACCCTGAACGCTGCCCTGCGTTCCCCTTTTATCAGCGCCTCTTCGATTTTCTGAAAATCCCCACTGTGGCTAATGGTAAATTCCGATAATAGCTGCTGATACAGTATATCACTGTTTGCAGAATTCGTTATCCCCGAGGCACGGTCTATCCTGGAGCTTTCGCTATTTGGACTGGTTCCGGCTTCCTTTCTTTCATCGGAGTTTGCGCTTTTTCTTTCTTTCCGGGGATTTTTGAGCAGCATATCCTTGGGCAGCCATTTGGCGAGTATTATAGAGAGCTCCCTTGCGTCAATTGGTTTGGACAAGAAATCATTCATACCGTTTTCCAGGAACAATTCCCGGGCCCCGGATACGGCATTGGCGGTCAACGCTATTATCGGCGCAGTCCGATACCACTCATTCCCGGACGAACGAATCCGCGCCGCCGCTTCAAGGCCATCCATTTCCGGCATCATGTGATCCATAAAAATGAGGTCGTACTGTTTCTCTTTGATTTTTTTCAGGGATTCAATTCCGCTTTCCGCTGTATCAGCCTTGATATTGTGGGTATCCAGATATGCAAGGGCTACTTTCAAATTGATGGCGCTGTCGTCAACTACCAGCACCTTTGCTTTGCCATTGGTAGTTATATTGCTTTCTGCTATTGCCTGTTCCACTTTTCCCGCGTCCCCCCGGGGAAGGGGCAGCAATATGGTGAATACGGAGCCTTTTCCATATTCGCTTTGCACATCTATACGCCCGTCCATCATGTCGGTAAGCCGCTTCGAAATGGAAAGCCCCAGCCCCGTACCGCTGATGCCCCGGTTCTTTTGTACATCAAACTGCTCAAATTCTCCAAAGAGCTTTGTAAGATTTTCCTTTCTGATGCCGATGCCGCTGTCTTTCACCGTAAAGACCGTATAGGTTTTGTCCTGCTCTGTCAGCTGCCCAACCCGAAAATCCACATATCCTTCTCTGGTATACTTAATGGCGTTATTCAGGATATTTGTAACAACCTGTCTGATCCGTATATCATCGCCATAAACTATCTGTGGTATATTAAGGTCAAAGCTGCTGCGGAATTCCAGTCCCTTTCCCTCGGCCATAAAACGGTTCAGGGAAGCGATATTGTCGTAAAAATCCAAAAGATTAAAATGAACCGGATTGATATCCAGCTTGCCGCTTTCTATTTTTGAAACATCCAGAATATCATTGATGATTTGCAGCAGCATTTTGGACATTTTCTTTATATCGTCGAAAAATTCCTTCTGTTTGTCGTCCAGATTATCGGTGCGCATAAGATCGCTCATGCCGATAATAGCGTTCATGGGTGTCCTGATTTCGTGGCTCATGGAAGCGAGGAAATGGCTTTTGGCGGTATTGGCGCTTTCGGTCCGCTTGATGTCGTTTAAATTCAAGAGCCCCCCTATCATGAGGGAAGGTTTGCCGTCTTTCCATTCAATGGCGCGCCCTGCGGTAAGCGCCCAAATATACTCTCCATTTTTATGGCGGATACGGATTTCCGACCGGTATTTGTCCGAAACTCCGGCAAGATAATCATTCAGTTCACGGGACATTTGGCCAAGATCATCGGGATGTATAATATCTATCCATTTTGACGGGGGATCGCTTATTACAGGATTAAGAACGCCCGCGGCAGTAATTTCTTCAGGATCATAACCAAACTCATCTTTGAAATGGGAACTGAAAATCAGGTGGTCAGTGGCGCTCTCATATTCCCAATAACTGAATTTGGAAATACCCGCCACTATATCCAGATGATCCCGTTTGCGGAGAAGCGCCTGTTCCGCTTGCTGCACTTCCTTTTCTTTTTGATATATGCTCCTGAGGTCGCGGACAAATACAGTCACACGCCAGTCGTTTTGCCATTTAACCCGCACTATGGTAATTTCCGCCGGGATGGGTTCCTTTTCGGCAGTGCAGTGGGTCCATTCAAAAGTAATACGGCCGGTTTCTATGGCTTTATGGATATTTTGCAACGCTTTCTGCTTGCTGGACATGCCATCGGGTTGAAATTTAGGCATAAAGCTATAGAAATCTTCAATAAAATCCCCTTTCGATTCCGCGCCGAAGAGGGTAAGGGCTTCCCTATTGCAGTCATAAACCGCTCCTTCCCCGTCCATAAGAAAACAGGCAAGAGGCGTTGCGTCCAGCATGACCCTGGTACGTTCTTCCGCTTCGGCGTTTTTTACTTCCGTGGTGTCATGATAGATAGCAAGGACGCCGTCATAGGTGTGATGCTCCTCCATAAGCGGCGTTACCTGAATTGTAAATAAACGGGATTCCTTCATGCCCGGAAATTTAATGGAAGCCTCGGTAGAATAGGGTTTTTGACTGATTTTTAGAGCTTCCATGCGCCGCATGGCATTTTTGCTGAATTCTTCTTCCCCCAGCCTTTGGTACAGCTCTTCGTACTTCTGCCCGTTTACCAGCCCGAAATTGTCAATATTGGCAAGTTTTAAAAACGCGTTGGAACAGTAGGCGATGCGGTCTTCGCTGTTAATGAGCAGAAGAGGGTTCGGTATATTTTCGAGTACCATCTTCATGTACTTTTCCAGCTTTACCTGTTCCGCAGTCCGCATATTTTCAAAGACATGCTTTGTATCGGCAAGCACTTCTGCCGTATCCAGCCGGTTCTTGAGACGGCGGATTTCGCGGTCAAGCAGACGCTTGCCTTTCAGGAGTTCCCCGGCAAGAACAAGAAGTTCCTCCCGGCTCATTGTCTCAGGGTTTATATGGGGGTTCTCTGCCCGGATCTCATTGTTATCCATTAATATGAACCCTCTGGTGTTCCGGTATCAGAAAATACATGCGGCGAAGGTATAATTATGGATTTGGTTTATCATAAGGCCCTCGGCATTTTTGACCGGACAAATTTCACCGCCGGAATAGCAAATCTGATAGGGCATATCGTTTCCCAGAATGCCGACTGTCTTTTCAAGTTCATCAAAAGGCTTCGTGCCTAAAAGTATATTTCTGACGGCACAGGAGTAAATAAGGGCGCAGGAGGAACTTTCCCTCTCGTTTAATAATTCCTTCAGCGTATTTTCCGCTGTTTCCATAATTCCCGGATAGCCCAGGCTGCCTATGGTTACCATCGAACCTTCGGGCATTTCCCCTCCGAAAACACCGTAGCCCTGGGGGGTGATGCTGTATAAAGCCCTGGCCACCGGCAGACTGCCGTCATTGTATTTGACCATAAAGGGAATGGTATAGAGGATATCCATATTTACAAGGGAAAGCTGCAGGGTTTTAAGGTAATCGGTAAAAGGCATATTGTTTATTTTTTTGACTGTCTCCGATTGGGACTCGGTAATAACCGCATATTGTTTCTGAAGGCTGTTCGGGGGTATAGAAGTGACAAAGAAACGGGAATTCACTTTTCCGTACAAAAAGACAAGGGCCATGGCGTCCGGAAGGGCCTTGCCGTTCCAAATGGTTTTGCAGGAAGTAAAATTGACTGTCCCGTCGCATGAGAGGGATCCGAACACCGGTATATTGCCCGCTGTTTTGTTGATCTGCTTAAACACCGCCCCGCTGCCAATGCTCTTGATAAGCGGGGGATAGGCAAGGATGAGAGAAGGCTCTTCTGCATATTTCGAGAGACCCTTATTGAAGGCATCCCTGACGGGCGCTTCAATATTGCCCTGGGAAATGGGCCGGGAGAAGCTCGTTGAAAATATGACATCGTTGCTGGTCAATACCGATATACTGAGCATTTCGGAATCATAGCGTCCTGCAGCGGCATTGCCCCGGCTTGTGATCCCAACCACGTCAAACGGAAGCCTCGCACAGAGGGCTTCTACAATCCCGGCCTCAACAAATTCCGTTTCACAGATAATAATGCCCACAGAATTTTTAAGCAGCCTGTGTCCAATGTCCAGTTGTCCCAGGATTTCTTCCGCAGCGGCCTTGATGTCGTCTAATTCGCTGGTAACGGCAGTAAGCATTTTTATCATTTTTCTCCCCTGTGCCGTAATAATTGCGTATTTCTGGGCGCGCAGGGATTCGAACCCCGGACATCCACGGTGTAAACGTGGCGCTCTAACCAGCTGAGCTACGCGCCCTCCTGAAACGCAAAATTAGCATACCCGGGGCTTCATGGTCAAGGCTTGCGCCTTGGCTCTAGTAAGGAATGGATTAACTGGCCGCTTTCGCGGCCTACGGGTCAAGGCTTGCGCCTTGGCTCTAGTAAGGAATGGCTGGCCGCTTATTTCAGCCCCTTAAGGTAATCCAGACTCTGTTTGGCGCATTCGATGGGGGTCATGCCCGGACTGGGGAGATCCTGTTCTACCACTACCCACTTGGCGCCTGCTTTTTCAGAGGCCTTGAGGATGGCGGGAATGTCCTGCACGCCGTGGCCTACCGCCCTGAAGGGGAAGGCGCCAGCCTGGCGGGCTTTCTTGGCCTCGCCGATGAGGTCGTAGTCGGCCTTGATCTTACCGCCCTGGGAGGAGTCAAAGTCTTTGAGGTGGACTACAGGGGCGCGGCCTGAATATTTGAGTATGTATTCCGCTGGAACTACGCCGCCAACCTTGGCCCAGCACACATCGATTTCGGTCTGGAGGAGACTGGCAGGAATGGAATCGTAGAGATCGTCCAGCATGTACTTGCCCTGGTAGTCCACAAATTCGAATTCGTGGTTATGGTAGAGAAGGACAGCGCCTTTTTTGTTGACAATTTCGCCCAGCCTGGCGATTTCTTTCTTAACCTCTCCGTAGGCAGGGCTGCCGCTGCGGTCCTCTTCGCCCAGAAAGGGAATGGCGATGAATTTACACCCGATATCAACATGGAAGCCGATAACCTTTTCGGGGTCCTTGGTCATATCCCGGAAGGGCACATGGGCGGAAATGGCAGTAAGACCAGCCTTGCCCAGGCTGTCCTTGAATTGGGCGGCTGTCTTGCCATATGACTGGGCCAGAGCCAGTTCCACATATTTGTAACCCGCCCCCGCCACCTGTTTCAAGGTTCCATCAAAATCTTTAGCCATCTCGTCCCGCACATTATAAAGCTGCAACATAATAGGAAACATAATTTCCCTCCATAAATAAGAAATATTCTATAATTATCACACAAGCTGGCAGTCTGGTCAAGAATAGAAGAAATATCAAGGGTAAAGCTCCTGAAAACCCGCACGCTCCCTGAACCACTTTACCCCATTCCTCGAATAGTATAGTCTGGATAGAGGATTAAACTATGAGCAAAAAATTAGTAGCGTATTTTTCAGCAAGCGGTGTTACCTCCGAACTTGCCAGGACACTGGCGAAGGCTGCAAGCGCCGACCTTTATGAAATCAAGCCGGAAGTGCCCTATACCAAGGCCGATTTGGACTGGAGGGACGGTTATTCCCGCAGCTCGATAGAAATGAAAGACCCATCATCCCGCCCTGCGATTGCTGACAAGAATGCCAACATCGCGGTGTATGATGTTGTATTTGTGGGCTTCCCGATTTGGTGGTATGTAGCGCCAACCATCATTAACACATTTTTGGAAAGCTATGATTTTTCCGGAAAGACTATTGTACTATTTGCGACATCCGGCAGCAGCGGATTAGGCAAGACCAAAGAAGCGCTGCAGCCTTCCGTTGCCGGCACGGCTGTATGGAAAGAAGGAAAACTGTTAAATGGCAAGCCAACCAGGGATGCTTTGGCTGCATGGGTAGAGAGCCTTAATCTAAAGCAGTAAATTGGAACTTCTTTCTCCTGCGGGAAATCTTGAGAAACTAAAATATGCCTATGCCTATGGGGCTGACGCTGTCTACATTGGCATCAAAGACTTTTCACTGCGTGTTAAAGCCGACAACTTTCATACTGACGAGGCTGCCGTTATCTCCGGACTAAAAGGCGATCGTAAACTCTATTGCGCTCTCAATATTTATTTTCATAACGCTGATCTTGCCCGCCTTGAGAGCGAGCTTGATTATATAGCCGACTATCCTTTTGACGCCTTTATTGTCAGTGATGTCGGCGCAGTCCCGCTTTTGAAGCGCTGTTTTCCAAATGCGAAGCTGCACCTGTCAACCCAGGCAAACTGCACAAACGCCGAGGCGGCCCGTGTGTATCAGGACATGGGTTTTTCGCGCATTGTTCTGGGCCGTGAAGTAAGTATTGATGAAATCGCGGTTATCAAGGCGAAAAATCCGGGGCTTGAGCTTGAAGCATTTGTTCACGGCGCCATGTGCCTGGCTTATTCGGGCCGCTGTTTCTTAAGCGCATGGATGGCAGGCCGCTCCGGCAACCAGGGCGAATGCGCTCATTCCTGCCGTTGGAACTACCGTGTTCTGGAAGAATCCGAACGGCCCGGTGAATACTTCCCCATCGCCGCAGGTGAAAACTTTACCACTATACTATCCTCCCGCGACCTGTGCATGATTGACCACCTTGGCGAACTTAAATCGGCAGGCGTTGATTCGATAAAAATTGAAGGCCGCATGAAGTCGCTGTATTATACAGCCGTTGTTACCCGCGCCTACAGAAAGCAGTTGGACGCAGTGTGTACAAATAGTACACCGTGCACAAACGATGATCCGGCAGCTTATCGCGCAGACCTTTTCCACGTAAGCCACAGGGAATATTGTACGGGCTTCTATTTCGGCAAGAGCGAGGTGGAGCGTCCCACAGAAACAGACTATCTTATGGGGCATGTCTTTTTGGGGATTATTGGCCGGCAGGTTTCCGATTATTTATACGAACTGGACATTCGCAATCAAATTGCCACAGGGCAAACAATTGAATATATTGGCCCGGATCTGCCGCATATAGAAGATTCAAACTTTGAGCTTATAGAGGAAAACGGCAATTCCGTAAAAAAGGCCGACCATGAGCATATTATCCGCATCAAACCAGGCGTCCCCGTTCAGCCGGGCTACATCATAAGGCGCGTATAAGGAAATACCATTTTTCCCTCGCTACGAATCAACTGCCTTGAAGTTATAAAGCGGTTTTAAGCGCTGTTCTACCTCGACCGTATCCCCAATGTATTCAAGAACATCCTTTGGTTTTTTATAGGCCATAGGACTTTCTTCAAGAGTATCCTTGCAAATGACGCTGGACCATATACCCTTCATTTCTTTCCTGTATTCGTCAAGGGAAAGGCTTCGGGCATCGGTGCGGGCTTTTTTTCTGCCGGAACCATGTGGGGCGGAAAAGTTCCAATCAGGATTTCCCTTGCCATGTCCAAGAATAGCTCCTTCTGCCATGGAAAAGGGAATGATCACAGGCTCATCCTTTTTTGCTGATATGGCACCTTTTCGGATAATGGAATTATCGGTATCGATGTAATTATGCACACAATCACGGTACTCGGTTTCCCGAATATCAACCTTGAAAAATCCGGCGATGGTTTGCGCCATAAGCGCCCTATTTACACAGGCATAATACTGAACCACGCGAATATCAGTAAGGTAATCTCCAGCGAATGTTCCTGAAAGGTACTTGCTCGGGCTTTCTGCATCGGTCTCCCGCAGGGCAAGAGTCTCATGGTATTCAGCGGTATACGCTCCTAATATCCGGGAGCCCGAATGAATCAAAAGCCAGCGGTTATGATTTTCGTCAACATCTATTTCAATAAAATGATTGCCACCGCCAAGGGTGCCAAGAGACGCGAATACCCGTTCGGGATTATGCCCCTGCTTTTCGCAAAGCTTTCTGATTTCGTTTTTGAAACATCCGGTATCGGCTAATTCAGATCTACCGGTATTTTGCGAAGCAAAGCTGTTCAACTTATCCAGGTCTTCATGCAAGGATGACCTTACATTTTGGCCGGATGGGATATTTTTACGGATAAACGTATCAAGTTTGTCAAAACGCAAATTTCCCTTGCCAAGGTTACAGGCGCATACTCCGCAGCCAATATCCAACCCTATGACAGAAGGAATGATCAGGATTCCAAAAGTTGCTGTCCATCCTATTACGGTAGTTTTTCCAAGGTGAACATCGGGCATGACCCTCACTTTTGTATCAGCAAAGGCCGGATGGTTAAGGTACTGCAAGATTTTGTTTTCGCACGTTGTTTCCAAAGCTTTTGCGTATACATGCGCCTCGTTGTACTTCCCCTTAACCAAAATCGGCTTAACTGTGGTTAATTTTGCTAACTCATTGATCATTCTGTTTACCTTCTTCTTTTGCCGGAAAAACCTTGAGCATTTTTAAAGTTTCACCATCATACATACGGATGGGGTTTCCCCGTTCAAGCTCATAGTGGGTATGCCGTAATTGGGATCTGGATTGTTTTTGTTTATTCGTTTTTTCCTCATCAAATAATGATGCGAGCCGGGCAAGCGCCAGGCGCTTGTTCATTAATTGGGATCGTTCCTCTCGGGCTACGACGCTTTTGCCTGTGGGGATATGGATAGCCCGTACTGATGTTTCTGTCTTATTGACATACTGACCGCCTGGACCGCTTGCCCGTGCGGTTTCAAACCGTACATCGGCTAAAGAAAACACCTCCCCTATGGCCGGTTCGGAATAGGGCTTAACCGATACAAACCAGTTCTTTCGTTTGTGATGAGGCCGATAGGTACTTTTAAAAACCCACTGAATAACTCCCGTCCATGAATCTGTAAAATCTTCTGCCCCCTGCCCATCAAAGGCAAGCAGGGCAGATCGCATATTCTCTTTTTCACAGGATGGTTCCGTTTCTATTATTTGTGCCGTGATACCCTGTAAATGCTGTATTTCCTGCAACATTACCTTTACGGTAAGTGCAGCCGCATGTGCGCATTCTTCAGGGCCGTTCCCTGATGAAATACTGAGGACCCGACAGGTCCTTTGCCAAATCGTATTCAACGATAATCTCCTGGCATAGACTGTCCCTGCCGCATTATGTGCGTACAAGGACAGAGAATAGATTGCTATATGACAAGCAATCAACTAATTAAAGTGTCTCGTGGATTGGGTAAAGGCAGGAAAACAGGGCGATTTTTGAAATTGCTCTTGTGGATTTACCGGGAACCAGGGGCTCTAACCTTTTGATTGAGTTCGATATTGGTTGTCTGTACCGTCATTTTAGTGCCTCCTGTAAAGATAAGATTATTTTATTATAGTTATCGTCCAATAATTGTCAAGTAGTTTTTGTCAATTTTTTTGCTAGTTTTCTTTCCGTTAATATGTATGATATAATACCTAAATAATGATTACATCATTCAGCGATAAGGAAACCGAAAAAATCTTTAATGGTATGGCGTCAAAGAAATTACCCTGGGACATTCAAGGATGTTTCCCCTAATCGCATAACTGATATTGTCAACGGCAAACGAGGTATAAGTGCCGACACGGATTTACATCTTACCAAACTTTTTGGTCTTTCAGAAGGTTATTTCCTTCGCTTTTAGGAGCATATAGAGACAACCTTGGCAAAGCGTAAGATTGAACATGTACTAAAGCAGATAAAGACCTTAACGGCGGTTGCGGTATAGAGAATTATAAAAAGTCCATGCCAAGGCAACCCGAAGGGGACAGAACGAATTACTCGCTGCTAAAGGTGAATGATACCGCTTTCTTTAGTTCAGAAATAACCTGGCCGGTATTCACTACTGCACCAACAGGGCTTCATCATGGGTCTTTTTTCCGGTTGATAGCCCTGACATCCACCGCTTTGTCTCCAGACCCCACAACAAACTGATACAGCGTTTTGCTGACAGTAGTTTGCTGACAATGAGTCGGCTAATGAACGCCCTTTTCCTTCAGGCTTAACTTAATCCATATAGCTTAGATGCTACACAAAGTTGTAATTCATTATATTACAAAGAATTAACAAGCCTTGAAATAACTGTCTTCTCTAAGGCGCCGATTGGAATCGAACCAACGCATAAAGGTTTTGCAGACCTCTCCCTTACCGCTTGGGTACGGCGCCGTTTAACTCCCATAACTTACCAAAAAAACCAAAACTTGTCCAGTATTCAGGCTATCCCCGCAAAGCTTAAGCCCAGCTGGAACATGGGGGCCAGGGCAGTTTGCCGCTCCCCGGCTGAGAGGCCCTCTCCTGTGATGTTGGAATCTGTGCAAAAGAGTATGGTGAGGGCTTTCCGGTGCAGATAAGCAGCGTTGCAGTAGAGGGCATAGGATTCCATGTCGCAGCATACGCAGCCCATGCGGGCCCATTTCTGCCAGCCTTCGTCGCCCTCGGCGCTGTAGACTGAGAAGAGGTCCGAAGAAAAGACATTGCCCACGGTGAAGCGTATGCCAAGGGAACGGGCGGCGGCGACGCCATGTTCCAGGAGGCCGAAGTCGGCGCATGCCGAGAACACTCCCCCAAGGTGGTATTGCTGGGCATAGTTGGTATTGGTGGAAGAGGCCATGGCCAAAACCAGATCCCCTACCCTCACTTCGGGAACCATGGCCCCGCTGGTACCAATGCGTATGATGTTCTCCACGCCGTAATGGTTGTAAAGCTCGAAGGAGTAAATGCCGATGCTGGGGGCCCCCATGCCGGAACCCATCACCGAAACAGGCTTGCCTTTATAGGTCCCGGTAAAACCCAGCATATTCCGGACACTGGTAAATTCCTTCACGTTTTCCAGATAGGACTCCGCCACATGCCTGGCCCTCAGAGGGTCGCCGGGCATGAGGACCGTTTTGGCAATATCCCCGGGTTTGGCGTTGTTATGGGGCGTGCTTTCAGTGGGTTTATAAAAATCGGCAATCATGGAATTCTCCTTTTCCCTGCCAGAACAGGGCTAGCTCTTCCCCTTATCGTAGGGCTGGCCTGAAGCCCGGGGGGCGTAGTCCTTGCCGCTGAATATCACCAAGGTAACCAGGGTGATAACATAGGGCAGCATGCTGAAAATTTCAGAAGGCAAAGATTTAAGCGCATCAATATTGATGATATTTACCGCCAGCGCCGAGGAAGCGCCGAAGAGGAAGCTTGAGCCAAGAATCCCCAGGGGAAGCCAGCGGCCAAAGGAGACCGCAGCCAGGGCGATGAAGCCTTTGCCGTTGATGGTGGACACAGTGAACTGAATATCCTGGGTAAGGACTATGCAGGCCCCTGCTATGCCTGCAAGCACTCCTGATATCACTACTGCGATGTAGCGGATTTTGATGACATTGACGCCTGCCGAAGCCAGGGCCTGGGGGTGTTCCCCGGCTGCGCGGAGGCGCAGACCCCAGGGCCGCCTGTAGAGGGTGAACCAAGCCGCAACCAGGATGATCAGGGCAAGCCAGGCTGTGGGGTATGCGCCTCCAAAACCCGACTTCGTGCCCATGTGGTAGTTCTGAGTCCTGTCCATGCGGAAAAGGAGCTGGCAGAAGAACACGGTGATTCCGTTGGCGAGGAGGTTGATGCCCGTACCGGAAATTACCTGGTCGGCCCGCAGGGTAATGGAAGCGAAGGCATGAATGAGCGCAAAGAGGCCGCCCATGACCGCGGCAATAAAGAAAGCCAGAGGTATGGAAAAACCTATGCTGGTTTCGAGGAGCACATGGGTAGTGGCTGCGGCCATGGCGCCTATGCTCATGAGGCCCTCGAGTGCTATGTTCACCACCCCTGCCCTTTCGCAGATCATCCCGCCGGTGGCGGCGATGAGAATGGGGGCCACTATCATCAAGGTTGAGGGAAGCATGTTCCAGAGTATTTTCAAAATATCAAGCATGATGGCCTCCCTCTGATGCACCGGCTGTTGCCGCGTTCTGGGCCTTTCTGGCCTTCTCCTTCATCTGCCATTCAATGATGATCCTCACCCCTGCCCTAAGGGAGATGAATACTACCACAAGGCCCATAATAATCGAGGTGATTTCCTTAGGTATCTGCCTGGACTGCATGAGGGGCTGGGCAGATTTGAGCATGCCGAAGAGGAGGCCCGAGAGGGCTGTTCCCCAGGCGCTGCTGTTTCCTACCAGGGCAACCGCGATACCGTCAAAGCCGTAGCCGTCCTGTACCGAAAGCACCCTGCCGGCAGAAAAGCTGCCCAGGGAAACGATGGCCCCGGCAAGGCCCGCAAAGGCGCCGGCTATAGCCATCGCGGTAGTAATGCTGGTGTTTACGCTGATGCCCCCATAGCGGGCCGCTTCCTTGTTGAGGCCGGTGGCCCGGAGGGAATAGCCCAGGCGGGTCCTTCCCATGATTATCCAATAGAATAAAACCGCCGCAATGGTAAGAAAAAGGCCGTAATTAAGCCGCGAATTATTGGTGACAGCTTCCAAAAAAGGGCTTGACAGGCGGGAAGTCACCGGCAGGGGCGGGGTCTGGAAGGTATTGGTCCCAGGTATGCGCATGGTCAATATGCGGGAGCCGTACTGGGCTATATAGTTCATCATGATAGTGGCAACTACTTCGGACACGCTGAACCTGGCTTTGAGGAACCCTACAATGCCACCCCAAACTGCACCCGCTATTATGGCAGCCAAAATTGCCATGAGCCAGTGAAGCCCCGGCACTTGGGGGAAATAGAGGGCCACAAACTGGGCTGCAGTAAGGCCCGCCACGTACTGGCCTTCAGCCCCTATATTGAAAAGCCCTGTCCGGGCCGCAAAACCCATGGAAAGCCCGCAGAGTATGAGGGGCATGGAGGCTACAATCCATTCCCCTATGTACCGCATATTCTGGGTGCCCCGGCGAAGATCCCAGCCCGAGACCACCTGCAAAATAGCCGAATACATTCCTGCGGGGTTCCTTCCTACCAGGAGTATCAAAATGGTTCCCACGAGAAAACCCAGGATCACCACTGCCACGGATACGAGGCCATCTGAACCAGTAAATACTTCGAGGATTCTATCTTTTAATTTAGGCATGAAGCCCCCCCATCATGCTTCCAATGCGCCGCTCGTCAGCTTCGGAAGCTGCGACAACTCCCGCAATGGAACCTTTGGAAATAGCGGCTATCCTGTCGCAGAGGCCCAGGATCTCGTCGAGTTCAAAAGAAACGAGCAGCACTGCCCTGCCCTTGTCCCGTTCCTGTATTATCCTTTGGTGGATATATTCGATGGCGCCGACATCAAGGCCACGGGTGGGCTGGGACACAATAAGAAGTTCCGGCGAAAGGTCAATTTCCCGGGCAATGACCACCTTCTGCTGGTTCCCACCCGACATGGACTTGGCAGGCGTCGCCGGACCATTCCCTGCCCTGATGTCAAAATCGGCGATGAGGTCTTCGGCGTGCTTCACAATCACCGGGAACTGGAGAAAGCCAATGCTGTTAGAGTATGGTCTATGGCGGTAACTTTTGAGGATCAGGTTTTCATCCAGCCTGAAATCCAGAATAAGGCCATGCTTATGCCGGTCTTCAGGAACCAGGCCCATGCCGCCCGAAATGCGGCCCCGTATGCTTTCGCGGGCAATATCCTTCCCTTTGAGCACAATACGGCCTGACTTTACCGGGAGGAGGCCTGAAATGGCCGACACAAGCTCGGACTGGCCGTTGCCGTCCACGCCCGCAATGCCCACTACCTCCCCTGCTCTCACTTCGAGGGAAAGGTCATGCACCGCAGGAATCCCCCGGGATCCTATAACCGTGAGATTCTCTATCTTCAATATAACATCGCCCGGTTGGGCCGGCTTCTTGTCGATTTTAAAACTGACCGCGCGGCCCACCATTTTCTCGGCCAGCTCCCCTTCGTCGGCCTCTGATACGAGGACTGTGTCGATACGCTTGCCCCTGCGCAGCACAGTGCAGCGGTCGGCAGCGGCTTTTATCTCCCGGAGCTTATGGGTGATGAACACGATAGTCTTGCCTTCGGCCTTGAGGCGGCGAAAAATGGTTAAAAGCTCGTCGATTTCCTGGGGGGTAAGGACTGCGGTGGGCTCGTCGAAAATGAGTATGCTGGCATCCCTATAGAGAATTTTGAGGATCTCCACCCGCTGCTGCATTCCCACTGTGATATTCTCGATGCGGGCTTTGGGGTCCACAGCAAGGCCGTAAGTTTCGGAAAGCTGGGCTACCCGTTTTTCAGCGGTTCTGAGATCGAGATTGCCCCAGGGGTTTGAAGGCTCCAGGCCCAGGACTATGTTTTCGGTAACCGTGAAATTGTGAACCAGTTTGAAGTGCTGGTGAACCATGCCGATTTTGAGGCTGGTGGCATCGTTGGGACTGCGGATTTGGACTTCCTTGCCCCGGATTTTGATGATGCCCCCATCGGGTTCGTAGAGACCGAAAAGTATGGACATAAGGGTGGACTTGCCTGCCCCGTTTTCCCCAAGCAGGGCGTGGATTTCACCCTCCTCAACCTCGAAACGTATACGGTCGTTGGCAACTATGCCGGGGAAGATCTTGGTGATATCGAGCATTTCTATAGCTGGGCTGCCCATTCCTCACTCCTCATATTAGCATTATGCCCTATTATCCCGGAAAAAGAAACAGGAAAAAACAGGAAAATTACTTGTACCTTCCTATAATTCTTAGTATAATTAGTGGATATTTTCTATAATAATGGAGGTTTTCTATGATGAAAAGAAGTTTGATTCTGGCACTAAGCTTGGCCGTCATTTCCGGCGCGCTTTTTGCCGGCGGCGGTCAGAGCAGCAGTGCTGCATCCAGTGGCGCGAAAGCATCTGCTGAATTCGTAGTCGGGAACGGGACTGAAATCCAGTCCATCGATCCCTCCCAGATTGAAGGCGTGCCGGAAGCCCGGGTTAATATGGCCCTCTTCGAAGGCCTTGCGACTTATAACCCCAAAACCAACAAAGCCGAACCCGGGGTAGCTGAAAGCTGGACTATCAGCGCCGATGGATCGGTGCTTACCTTTAAGATCCGGCCCAACCTGGTTTGGAGCGATGGCACACCCATCAATGCCCAGACCTTTGTAGATTCATGGCTGTATCATCTCAACCCCACTACAGGTTCCGAATATGCGTACATGCCCGGCATGGTGATAAAAGGCGCCGACCTGTATAACACCCAGGGCGGGAAGCCTTCGGATGTCGCTATCCGTGCAGTAAATCCTACCACCTTTGAAGTGACCCTGGTCGGAAACGTACCCTATGCCATCGACATGATGGCCCACTATGCGTTCAATCCCCTGCCCGTACATGTCATTCAGAAATACGGCGCCGACTGGATCAAGAAAGAAAACTTCGTAAGTAACGGCCCATTTGTACTCCAGGAATGGATCCCCAACGATCACCTCACCGTAATTCCCAATGACAAATACTGGAACAAAGCCAATGTGCACCTATCCAAGATCACCTTCCTCCCCATCGAAGACACCAACACTGCTTATCAGGCTTATAAGAATGGAGAAATTGACTGGAGTACCAACATCCCCCTGGCAATCATCGACCAGCTCAAACTGGAAAAGGATTACCATGTCCAAACCCAGCTGGGTTCCTATTTCTATTATATTAATATGAGCCATCCCATACTCAAGGATGTGAGAATACGCAAGGCCCTCTCCATGTCCTTTGACCGCCAGGAACTCATCGACAGGGTAATTAAGGGTGGACAGGTTCCTGCTTTTGCCCTTGCCCCTCCCATCGGGGATTACAAACCCGCTACCGGCACCGGTTATGATCTTGCAGCTGCCAAAAGACTCCTTGCGGAAGCAGGGTATCCTGATGGTCGCGGCCTCCCCACATTCCAGATTATCTACAATACTTTGGACGCCCACAAGGTTATTGCCGAGTACCTCCAGCAGGTATGGAAGAACAACCTGGGCGTCAATGTAACCCTTCAGAATCTTGAATGGGCCACCTTCCTTGATGAAAGGAAAACTTCCCGGATGGAACTGGGCCGGGCCGGATGGATTGCCGACTATGCGGATGCCCAGAATTTCCTTGACCTTATTGTCACAGGCGGCGGCAATAACGACGGCCACTACAGTAATCCCCAGTACGACGCCCTGATTCGCCGGGCTTCTGCCATGCCTGGCGGCACTGCCCGCGATCAGATACTGCACCAGGCTGAAGAAATTGCCATCACCCAGGATCAGGTGGTTATCCCCATTTACTATTATGTATCCCAGAACATTATCAATCTGGATAAATGGGACGGCTGGTACACCAATCCCCAGGATTCACACCCCTGGGTAGGTATCAAGAGAAAGTAATTCTGCTAAAGGATAAAAGCCATGGGGCGTTTCGTACTGCGGAGGCTGATTAGTATAATTCCTACGATGTTCATCATCGTTACTGTCAGCTTCTTCATGATGCGAGCCGCCCCGGGCGGTCCTTTCTCCAGAGAAAAAGAAGTCCCCCCTGCAGTCCTTGAGAACCTGCTTCGAAAGTACCACATGGACGAAAGCCTGCCTCGTCAGTATCTCCGCTTTTTAGGGGATGTAGTGAGGGGCGACCTGGGACCTTCATTTAAAAATAAAGATTTCACAGTAAATCAACTAATCGGCCAGAGTCTTCCCAATTCCCTTATATTGGGCTTAACCTCATTGACTATCGCATTAGTATTGGGTGTGCTTTTTGGCATTATTTCTGCGATTAAGCAAAATTCAGTTTTGGACTATACCACCATGTCCATTGCGGTCACAGGAATATCTGTTCCCATGTTCGTAGCAGGGCCAGTGCTGATGCTGATATTCGCAGTATGGCTAAAATGGCTCCCAACCCAGGGCTGGATCACCGGACGTCAGGGCATAAAAACGCTCATACTGCCCGCCGTTACCCTTTCCATGCCCTACTTTGCCTACATTGCCCGCTTATCCAGGGCAAGCATACTCGAAGCCCTGCGTTCGGATTATGTACGAACTGCCAGAGCCAAGGGCCTTTCCATGCCGGTTATCATGGTAAAGCATGTCCTTAAAGGCGCTCTTCTCCCGGTAGTAAGTTATTTGGGGCCTGCCTGCGCCGGTATTGTTACAGGTTCGGTAGTAGTGGAGAGCATTTTTGTTGTTCCCGGCCTGGGCACATTTTTTGTGCGTTCCGCATTGAACAGGGATTATACCCTGATTATGGGGACAGTAATTGTTTATTCCCTGATTTTGGTATTGATGAATTTTGTAGTGGATATTATTTACGGGTTCCTGGATCCCCGGATCTCATACCGGTAGAGGCAGCGCACGATGAAAAAGTTTAATTTTTCTACTACTCCAAAGGCTGATGCTGCCCTTAATGAATTCAACCAGGAAGTCAAGGCTGTTTCACTTACCCAGGATGCCTGGAAGCGGCTTAAAAAAAATAAAATGGCTGTTTTTGGCTTGGCAATTGTGCTGTTTTATTTTGCCTTGTCCGTTTTCGCGCCTTTGCTGCCTTTTTATCCTTATGAAAGGCAGGAGATTCTGCATACCTATCTGCCCCCTTCTTTTGACAGGGCAGGGAATGTGATGATCAAAATGCGGGAAGCTTACCTTGTCAAAGTAATGGCTATGGAAGGTCGTACTGAACACAATAACGCCGAAAAAAAAGAACTTGCGGCTATGCGTCTGGATATTGAGAGTAATCCTGTGCACCAGCGGATCTATATATTGGGGACTGATATTTTGGGAAGGGATATGCTTTCGCGGGTGATCTATGGCGGAAGAATTTCCATAGGCATTGGCGTATTGGGAACCATTACGGCGCTTCTTATCGGTATTTTCTTCGGTGCTGTAGCGGGCTACGTGGGCGGAAGGCTCGATGAACTCATCATGCGTTTTGTGGATGTTATGTACGGGCTTCCCTATATGTTAATTGTAATAATACTTATGGCCATTATGGGGAGGAATATATTTATCCTTTTTATGGCAATTGCTTTAGTATCCTGGCTTACCATCGCCCGGGTTGTGCGGGGGCAGATCATTTCCCTTAAAAATGCCGAATTTGTGCAGGCTGCCCAATCCGTGGGCGCCGGTACTGCAAGAATAATCAGAAAACATTTGCTCCCCAATACTTTGGGGATTATCATAGTATATTCCACCTTATCCCTCCCGAGCTTCATCATGAACGAGAGTTTCCTTTCCTTTTTGGGGCTGGGCGTTTCTGCGCCTTTGGCGTCCTGGGGCTCCCTGGTTTCGGAAGGGGTCAAGGGAATGGAACTCTACCCATGGCTGCTCATTGCCCCCGCAGTAGCAATGACCGTGTTCCTCTTCGCCATGAACTTTTTGGGCGACGGCTTAAGGGATTCTTTTGATCCCCAAAGCAAGAACAGGGTTTAGGGGGGGATATGGCAAACAGCATTGACCTTGAGAACAGCGAGACCGTACTGGAGGTAAAAAATCTCAGGACCCATTTCTTCACCGGCGATGGCGTGGTAAAGGCGGTAGACGATGTGAGCTTCTCCCTTCGCAAGGGGGAGGTCATGGGCATAGTGGGAGAATCGGGTTCAGGCAAATCGGTTACGAACCTTTCCATAATGAACCTGGTGCAGACGCCTCCGGGCAAAATCGTGGGCGGGGAAGTGCTTTTCCATGGGGATGATATACTCAGGATGAACGAGAAGCAAATCCGTTCCATACGGGGTGCGAAAATCTCCATGATCTTCCAGGACCCCATGACAAGCCTCAACCCTTTCCTGCGGATTTCTACCCAGATGATCGAAACCCTGCGGCTCCACGAAAAGCAATCAAAAAAGGAAGCCAAGAAACGAGCCATAGAGATGCTTACCCTGGCCGGCATTCCCGCTGCGGAACAGCGCATAGACGCCTACCCCCACCAGTTTTCAGGCGGCATGTGCCAGCGGGTGATGATTGCCATGGGGCTTTCCTGCAACCCTGAAATACTCATTGCTGATGAGCCTACAAGCGCGCTTGATGTTACCATACAGGCCCAGATTCTGGATTTGATGAAGGGCCTTACCAATAAATTCGGAACCGCAGTAATACTCATAACCCATTCCCTGGGCGTGGTGGCGGGTATGTGCGATACTATTTATGTCATGTATGCGGGCCGTGTTGTGGAGCGGGGCCTTACAGCGGATATTTTCGAAAATCCCCGCCACCCCTATACACGGGGGCTTATCAAATCAGTACCCAGGCTTGACAGGCAGAACCAGGATCGGCTCTTTTCCATTCCGGGCCAGCCGCCCAATGTGATAGACCTGCCGCCCTGCTGCCCCTTCTTCCCCCGCTGCCCTGATGCAAAGGGTATCTGCAAAACCCAATACCCCGATGAAACCGATTACGGCTCGGGCCACAGGGCAGCCTGCTGGAACAATGGGGGTGCGGCATGAATGACAATCACGACACAGATTTACTGAGGGTCGAAAACCTCCGTATGCATTTCCCCGCAGGTACTAAAGGTTTTATAAAAAGAGAAAAGCAATTTATTTACGCAGTGGATGGCATTTCTTTTTCCATCGGGAAAGGCGAAACCCTGGGCCTTGTAGGCGAATCAGGCTGCGGCAAATCCACAGTGGTCAGGGCATTGGCAAGGCTCTATACCCCCACATCGGGGGATGTGTACCTCCATGGCAAGAATTTTTCTACCATGAACAAGCGGGAGCTCCTGGAAGCCCGCAGGAATATGCAGATCGTTTTCCAGAACCCCTACGCTTCACTCAACCCCCGCATGACCACTGCGGATATCATCGCGGAACCCATGCGCATATACCGCAGGCTGGGGCTCCTTGAGATGGCGGACGGGGAGATCGAAAACAGGGTAGAAAAACTCATGGATCTGGTAGGGCTTTTGAAATTCTACAAAAACCGCTACCCCCACGAATTTTCGGGAGGTCAACGGCAGCGCATAGGCATTGCCCGCTCCCTGGCTTTGAACCCCCAGCTTATTTTGGCGGACGAGCCTGTCTCGGCCCTGGATGTTTCCATACAGGCCCAAATTTTGAATCTCTTTAAGGATATACAGAAAGAATTCGGCCTCTCGTATCTTTTTATTGCCCACGATCTTGCGGTCATCGAATATATTTCCGACCGCATCGCGGTAATGTATCTGGGAAAAATTGTGGAAATGAGCGGATACCAGGATCTCTATAAAAATCCGCTGCATCCCTACACTCAGGCACTTTTGTCTTCAGCGCCCATACCGGACCCGAAGATTGAGGCTGAGCGCAAACGTATTATTTTGACAGGGGATGTGCCCTCACCTAACGTGCAGAGGCCGGGCTGTTATTTCTACGACCGCTGCCCCCGCCGCATGGATAAATGCAAACAGGAGCAGCCGGTTTTAAAAACTGTTACAGAAGGCCACCAGGTGGCGTGCTTCTTACAGGAGTGACAATTTACTTTTTAAGACTCTCCAGCCAATTGGTGTATTCATTAACCAAAGCGTCATACTGTTTAAGCAAATCTTCCAATTCACCTCGGAGCTTGCTGACAATTTCAGCAGATGGCTCTGAATTGCGGACAGCGGCTTGCAACGATGTGCTTTTACGCTGCATCTGTACCAAAAGGTCATTATATTGCCTTTCATATTCCGTGCGCTTGGCGTCATTCTGGACACGATCATTATCTATATTTGCCTGATCCAAAATAGAATGGTACTTGGTGGAATTATGATCCATGCGGTTGCCAAGATCAGTATACCTGTCCCATGCAAAAACCGATGAAGCCATCCCTAAAATCAACGCAATTAAAATTAATTTTCTCATAACAATATCTCCTTGTTGTATGACCTTTAGTTATCCTGGGCTTTAAGATCCTGGGGGAAGCCCGCGATCTTTTTGGCATCCGCATTGGTGGCAGCGATTTTGATCTGCCCCGAAACGATCTGCTGTTTCACCTGCTGAAGCTGCGACTTAATATCGGCAGTGATGGCAGGGTTGGTGGTGGAATAGCCCACGCCTTCAGCCTTAAGATCCAGGGTGATGACTTCGCCTTTAAAGGCATTGTTCTTTACGGCATTGAGGCCGTAGACAAGGCTCGTCTCTACTTGCTTAAGCATGGAGGTGAGAACCGCCGATTCCGTAGAATTGGGGAGGAGCCCTTCTTCGTGCTGATCGGAATCGACGCCTATGGCCCATACATTGCGGCCTGCCTGGCGGTATTCTTTGGCCTGGGCAATGGTGCCATTGCCTGAACCGCCGGCTGCGGAATAGATGGCGTAAACACCGGAATCATACCAGTTCTTGGCCTGTGTTTTGGCAAGGGCAGGTTCGCCCCAGCTATTCACGTAGTAGTCCACGATCTGGGCATTGGGGAATACGGAAAGTATACCCTGCACATAGCCTACCTCAAATTTGGTAATGGTTGTGCCGGGCACGCCGCCTATAAAACCGAAGCGGGGATTGGCAATATTGTCGGCTTTGGCCTTGAGGGCTGCGGCGACGCCTACGAGGTAGGAGCCTTCATGCTCGGCAAACATCGCCTGAAGAACGTTGGGGAGATTTACCCAGTCAACGTCAACGATCATGTACTTCTGATTGGGGTTCTGGGCGGCAACTTCCGCCAGGGCGTCGGCAAAGGTAAAGCCCGTGGTAACGATGAGGCTGTAGCCTTCGTCAGTGGCCTGCCTGATATTGGGGATATACATATCCTGGGTCTGGGCGGTTACCACATCGTAGGATTTTCCCCTCTTGGTGGTGTTCTGCCAGGTATCGCCGTAGAATTCCAGGATGCCCCGCCAGGCGGCTGCATTGAAGGATTTGTCGTCAATGCCCGTGGCGTCTGTGAGCAAGCTGACAGTTACTTCCGGGGCAGCCGGAACGGCTGTAGTAGCCGGGGCAGCCGAAGTCGAGGCAGGGGCGGCCTTTTTATTGCACGCCGCCGTTACCAGGGCGACGGCAACCAGCGCCGCAACAACAATTCCATTAAGTATCCTTTTCATAATATTCCTCCTATTTAAACAATATGAATCATGTTTTAATGATACTTCATTGCGGCTTACAGGTCAAGAAACCCTGGATTCAGGCATCATTGTTTTTTGAAGAATTTTATAGTATAGTAGAATCAGGGTTACTATAACCTGGCATGTTTGTTTTTTAGAGAGAGAAGGATTATATGATACAAAAAAAGATATTGACTATCCTGGCCGTCTTTTCGTTGGCATTGCCGGTTTTCGGTCAAAGCGACGGATGGACCCCCTTTGGCGCGAATACTGCCCAGGATCTTTATGCTCCCTCGATGGCAGGCAGGGGCGGTTATACCACATCCAAAGGCGGCGCCCCGGCAAGCGCCCTGAACCCAGCTGCTGAAGGCGACGCCCAGCGTCTTATCTTCGATATTGGGTATATGGGCCTCCCCGGTTTGGGGGATGAATCAGGATTCGGGAATGCCCTGAACCTGGGCGCTATAATCCCCACCAGGGTGGGCGTTTTCGGCGGCTCTATCCGCTTTCTTCAAAGTCCCTTCGACTCTTTCTCCGTGGCAACTTCTTTCCAGGCAAACCTGAATGCCGCCAAAGAACTCTACCCCGGCTTGAGCCTGGGCCTGGGCCTCAATTTCGGCTTCAACACTGTGGAAACCTGGATGGCCGCTGCGGATCTCGGCTTCCGCTATAATATAGGGAACCTGGGGGCTCTTGAGAATTTCACCTGGGCCTTGGTCCTGCGCGGTTTGGGCAAAAGCTGGATCCCCTCCATGTTGACCCCTGCCGCAGGTCTTTCTTTCGATTTTGTCCACATAGAAGGTGACGGGGACAAGGCTGATCCCCTTAGGATAGGTTTTGCCGCCGATGTATACCTCCCAACTTTCCAGAATTTTGGGGGCAAACTGGGGCTTAACCTTACCATCGCGGAAATTGTTACTATTTCAACATCTACCCAATTCAATCTTAAGGAAGGAATCGAGGGGAACCCTCCCTCGCCAATCCCTTCCATTGGAATCGCGGCCAACATCAAGCTTAAGTCAGGTGGGCGGCGCCTTGTGGGCGGAACTCTGCCGTCTGATGGCGAACTGGCTGTGGACATTGCGGCAAAGCCTCTTTACAACGGCATTTGGGCCATGGGCGGCGGGGTCACCTGGACTGTAGGCGTGGCGGACAAGACTCCTCCTGCCATATCCATTGATTACCCTGAGACCATCTGGATATCCCCGAACAACGACGGGAAAGCCGACGATCTCGAATTCCCCATTGCCATTACCGATCAGCGCTATATAGAAGAATGGGTCATGGAAATTTCCGATGAATCGGGCGAAGTGGTCAGGACCTACAGGAACAAGGAGAGAAGGCCCGAAACCCAGGGGGTAAGGAATTTCTTCAGCCGCCTTACAGATGTCAAGTCCGGGGTTGAAATACCCCCCACCCTGCGCTGGGACGGCATACTTGAATCTGGCGAAACTGC
Organism: Leadbettera azotonutricia ZAS-9; assembly: GCF_000214355.1. GTDB lineage: Bacteria > Spirochaetota > Spirochaetia > Treponematales > Breznakiellaceae > Leadbettera > Leadbettera azotonutricia. The sequence goes on from NC_015577.1 coordinate 2,625,529, forward strand.
CCCTGACGGCAAGTACACCTTTGCCATCACTGCCTCTGACGACAATGGCAACACTGCGGTATCCGCTTTTTATGAAGCGATGATTGACAACACAGCGCCTTCCATCACCATAGAGCCCTTTGCCGATGGCGGGAACATCTTCTCCCCTGACGGCGACGGCAACAAGGATACGCTCTCCATCGCCATGTCCGGTTCCGCCGAGGACCTCTGGGAAGGGGCAATATATGACGCCACCGGCGTCAAGATTCGCGGCTTCAACTTTGAAAACAAAGCGCCTGCGGCCATCACCTGGAACGGCACTGATGAAAACGGCGACATAGTGCCCGACGGTGTTTACAGCTTCAGGATTGCGGCCACCGACAAGGCCCAGAATTCCGAAAGCGCCGAACTGGGGAACATCATTGTCAGCACCATACAACCCCAATCAGCCATCACCATTGGCGATGCCTGGTTCTCCCCCAACGGCGACAACATCAAAGACACCATTGGCCTCACCCTGGTTGTTCCCGTTAAAGAAGGAATCGTAGGCTGGGAAGTCCTCATCAAGGACAGCGCGGGCAGCACCCGCAGGACTATTTCGGGAACCAACGACCTCCCGGCGCGGATTGAATATGATGGAAGGAACGACACGAACATAGTCCTGGGCGAAGGGGTCTATGGGGCCAACCTCTCGGTGCGCTACCGGAACGGCTATGTGTCAACTGCCTCGTCCCCCTCGTTCACCCTGGATATTACAGCCCCAAGGGCATCGGTACGCATCGAAGATCCCGACTTGGCCCCCGGAGGCACCGCAGTGTTCTCCCCCAACAACGACGGCAGCAAAGACGAACTCATACTTATACAGGAAGGCTCCAACGAGCTTTCGTGGATAGGGGAAATCAGGAAGGCCGGCCAGACCACAGGGCCCGCAGTGCGTTCGTTCCGCTTCAACGGAACGCCTTTGACGCGCCTTGTATGGGACGGCATGGACAATGCCGGCGCCCTGTCCCCGGATGGAACCTATGTGTATGAACTTTTCTCCACAGACCCCGCAGGTAACTCGGGCAGATCCAACAGGGTCAACTTTGAAATATTCACTAAGGATACACCGGTATTCCTGGCCACAGATCTCAGGGCTTTCTCGCCCAACGGTGATGGCGTGCGGGATACCATCAACTTCCAGCCCCAGATCCAGGAAGCCACAGGCATCTTGAACTGGAAGATTGAAGTCCAGAACATAGACAACAGCTCGGGCCGCAGCATTAGCTCGTCAGCATCCACGGTGCGTACCATCACGGGCAATAGCTCCGTGCCGGCAAACATACCCTGGAACGGCAGGACCGACTCGGGTGCTATGGCTTCCGATGGAACCTATGTGGCGCGCCTCGATCTTGAATACCGCTCGGGCAACAAGCCATCCGCCCTCTCCCGTGCCTTTACCCTGGACACCCAGGCGCCCCAGGCTGACCTTTCCCTGCCCTTCACCCTCTTCTCCCCCAATGGGGACGGCAAGAGGGACTTCCTCCCTATACAGGTCAACACCCAGGGGAACGACGAATGGAACGCGGTGATCACCGATTCCCGCAACGCCATAGTCCGCAGCTGGAACTGGACAGGCCGGGCCCCCGCGATACCCCTGCCTTGGGACGGCACAGACCAGATGGGCAACAACGTGCCGGACGGCACGTACACCTTCACCTTAAGCTCCACCGACGAAGCCGGAAACAGCACCCGCAAGACCCTGACAGGCATCAGCGTTGACGCCAGGATTCCCAGGGTCTTCCTCACCGCTTCCACCCAGGCCATTGCGCCCAAGGCGAATACCTCGACAGACGCTATGCGCTTCAACCTCATGCTCCAGCCCCAGGAAGGTATTGAATCCTGGAAACTGGAACTCAAAAATGAACAGAACCAGATTGTCCGCACCTTCTCGGGTACCGCAAGTGCCCCGCCCGCATCCATAGGCTGGAGCGGCACCGACGATCGCGGCATACTCAGGGAAGGCAAGTACATCCCCACCATCACGGTAAGCTACATCAAGGGCGATGTGGTGATCGTTTCGGCACCCCAGGTCACTGTGGACATTACAGGCCCTGTATTGACCTGGACATCGAGGCCCCAGTACTTCAGCCCCGACAATGACGGCGTGGAAGACGAACTCTACATCTCGCTCACTGCCCAGGACGCATCCCCCATCGCCAACTGGAGGGTGGATATACGGGAGACCGAAGGCACCAAGCAGCTCTTCTACCGCATCGAAGGCAGGGGCAGCCCCTCTGATCGCATAGTCTGGGACGGCCGTTCCAACAGGGGCGAACTGGTCCAGGCTGCCACGGATTATTCCTACACCTACACAGCCGCCGACACCCTGGGCAACTCCAGCACCATCGAGGGCATGTTCAGCACCGATGTCATGGTCATCCGGGACGGCAACATGCTCAAGATCCAGGTGCCTTCGATCACCTTCCGCGCCAACGAGGCTGACTTTGACGGCCTCCCTGCAGAACGCATCGAAACCAACACCCGTGTCCTGCGCCGCATCGCCGAGATCCTCAACAAATTCCGCGACTACCGCATCACCGTCGAAGGCCATGCCAACCCGGTGCTGGGAACAGCCAAGGAAGAAACCGAGGAGCTCCAACCCCTCAGCCTTAGGCGCGCCAACGCCATCATCGAACAGCTCGTGAACTACGGCGTCTCCCGAGGCCGCCTCAGCTCCGTAGGCCGCGGCGGCACCCGCACCGTGGTAAGCCCCGCAGACCTGGACAACAGGTGGAAGAACCGGAGGGTGGAATTCATCTTGAACAAATAACGAGACTCTACGCCAGCCATGAATGATGGCTGGCGGACACGTTGCCGGACTAAAATGAAAACGCCCGCCGTCCATGGCGGGCGCTTCGGTGCAATTTTTTACTTCGTCTTGCTGCGCATCAATCAATTAAACAATGCTTGCACTGCAATAGCATCTTCCCCATTATCAAACGTCCGGGTTAATACCGGGGTATTACTGGTTCCGTATACTTTTAGAAATCCGGAAATAGTTAATCCTTCATCTCCACTCTCATTTTCCCAAGCATACCATTGGTTGCTGAAGATGATTCTTGCGGATTTCCCGCTGGCTGACACCGTCAACCCGTATGCAGAGCCACCTCCTTCATATCCCCAATCTCCGCGGCTATTCCAGGAGTAGTCCGTGTTTTGTATTTCTCGAATGGTACTTCCCAAATAAAAAGTAACCACGGGAGAACTGCCGAAGGTTTTGTTTGAGGTAAATTCAATGGTTGTATCACTGGTTGTAACCTCTCTCCCTACCATAGCACTCCCCGTTTTGGAATAATTCCCCTTGGAACTTATTGCGTATCCCATGTCAGTGTTGTCAGTAAAATCCCATCTGTACCCATCGGGAAATGAGGTACTCTTTTCTTCAACAAGGTCCTCAACGGTATCGTTAATTGTCCAAACAGAGCTGGCTTTAATGGCTGCTAAAAGAGTCAGTGCCTCGCTCTCAGAAGTAACAGCGCTTATTCCACCCACAACCGGCAGGGCGGGCAAACTATCTATCGCGGGAGGTGGAATGGCAACCTGACCGGGTCCGCCCGTATCAGTTCCATCCCCGCCGCACCCTGTCAACATCAATCCGAATATCAGCGCAAGCGCCAATATTCCCGCGAAAAACACCTTGTGGTTATTCTTCATACAAACCTCTTTTTGTACGGATAAATTTCCGCACCAGTATTATTGAGTCTGAAATCCGGCTAAGGAACCGTAAAATTCCACCAGAATATGACACAATAGGCAAAGTATAATTGCCTAATGAAGAATATGTCAATAACCCTGAATCATTTAACATTGCCTGTGAGGTAAAGTTGAAGGAGTCGGTGAAGGGCATTAAGGATGTATTGGCCCGAAATTTAAAGATAAACCGCATGAAATTGGGTTTGACTCAGGACAAATTGGCAGAAAAGGCGGGTATTTCAACCCATTACTTTGCCATGGTGGAACTGGCAAAAAAGTTTCCTTCCGCTGATATGCTGGAACGCCTTGCCGAAGCATTGGAAGTGGAACCCCATGAACTGTTTTATATGCCGTCTGCTGCGGAAAACGCCCTTGAGCAGCTGCAGGCGACTGTCGCCGCCAACATCGAACAGGTTGTCGCTGATGCGGTGGAAAAGACTCTTTCCAAAAAATACCCCTAATCGTTAATGGATCATCCCGATCCCAATCCCCCCATATCCTCCGGCTGAGTCTCCCCTAATCCACACACCACCCATCACAGAGAACACAAAACTCGAAGGGGGCGGGAAAAACTTCATCTCTCCCCCTATCATCAAGGATGTATCCCCGCCGGTAAAATTGAACTCCGATCTGGCTGAGACACCGGCTGCGGCATAGGCCATATTGTAAAGCACGCCGCCCGAGGCGAGGAGCCTTGGAGCAGGGTCCCAGGGAAAACCTTTGTCGCTGGTCCAGATACAAGCGGGTGTCAATATAAAAGAGAAGGCCCCGGCGTCAAGCTCCAGGGGGATGAAGAACTCTATGCCCGAACCCATGCCGAAGGGTGTGGCTGAAGTTTCATCTTCCCAGGCAAAGGAGGCCCCTGCGGCAAGGCCGAAGCTGTTTGTTTTTACGGGGTTAAAAAAGACCCATTTGGCAGCGCCCCCAAAGCCTATCCGGGTATCCTCTTTGTTAGTGGCAAGCACATCAAGGGCAGCGGAAATTTCGAGGCCTGCCAGGGGCGAAAACCTAAAGGCTGCGGCAAAGGGGAGGCTCCTCCAGGGAAGACCGGCATAAGGGGGGCTTCCGAAAAGCAGGCCCCCTTCAACCTGAAAAGAGCCGGGAGGGAGGAGGCCGGGGCTGGGGGCATAGAGGAGGCCGCTTTTCCCCGAGAAGATGGTGAGGGGCCTTATTTCCCGGGAGGAATCCAGTTCCACCATAAGGGTGATGGTTTCTTCCAAAGGGGGCGAATTGCCCCAGGGTATGGATTCAAGCTTGAGCACCATTGAATAGACGCCGTCGGGGAGCGCCATGCCCCATCTGTCCCTGCCATTCCAGGATGACGACTGGGACCAGGTTAAAAAGGGCCCCAGATCCCGCACGAAGAGGAGTTCACCGCCGGAATCAAAAACCGAAAGGGTACCTCTGCCTTGGCTGCTTACTCCAAAGTTGATGTCCGTCATCCCCAAAGAACCGGCATTGCCGGGGTTAAAAACGGGCCTCGCAAGGGAAGCGTCAAGTATGTGGAAGCTTGCGGGCTTGAGGGCAATCTCCAGGTTTTGGGCTGTATCCTCCCCCACATAAACTGTGGTCGAGGCTTCTTCCCAGCCGAAAGCCTGCACATTGATGGTTCTGTAGCCGGCAGGCAAATCAAGGACAGGCCCTTCCACAGCTGTGCCATCGGCAAAAATTTGCGGCCTTAAAGGCAGGGTTTCAGGGGCGCCGGGTTCGGGGCCGATTTTAACCAGGACTTTGCCCCGGGATTCTTCAAGCTCTATCCCTATATCAAGAAGGCTGCCGGAACGTATGGAGACGCGGAAGGCCCGCTCCACATAGCCTTCTTTGGCAATCCTTACGAAGTAGCGGCCGGGCCTGAGGCTTTCGAGGGCAAGGGGGGTCTTGCCCCGCTCAAGGCCATCGATGAAGACGCTTGCCCCCGAAGGCTTGGTGCTGACGTGAAGACCTCTCCCGCTGCTCTCTTCAATCTTGTCCCCCACGGAAGCCCAGCTTGGAAGAGCCTGGGCAGGGATCATGACGGGAAAAAGCATGGCCAAAAATACAGCCAGGGTTAAGCAGATGCGATTACGGCCCATATTCTAAATATAAGGCTTTTCAGCCAAAAAATGAACCATCCTTGGCCTTATAGTACGAATAAACCTGGCTTGGCAAAAAAACATATAATTTCTATAGAAATTATCAGAATAAGCCTTGACAAAAAATTATCATTCATATAAACATATAATACCACTAGGAATTATAGGATATACCAAATGAGGAATGGCAAGAATGGGTGATTTTTTTATTGATATCCGGGGACTCCGCAAGACCTTCCACAGCCGTGGCAAGGACTTTGAGGTGCTCAAGGGGATCAATCTGGGAATACAAAAAGGAGATATTTACGGCATCGTAGGGTTCAGCGGCGCCGGAAAGACCACCCTGCTGCGCTGCATCAACCGCCTGGAGACTCCTGATTCCGGTACTATCAGCGTGGGGGGCCTTGAAGTAACCGGCCTTGCCTTCCGGGCATTGGATAATTACCGCCATAAAATCGGCATCATTTTCCAGCAGTTCAACCTGCTGGATTCCCGTACGGTGTTTGGCAATGTAGCCTTCCCCCTGGAAGTGGCGGGAGAAAAAAAGTCGGCAATTGCCAAGCGGGTTACGGAAATCCTGGAACTGGTGGGCCTGTCCGGCAAAAGCGATTTTTACCCCGGCCAGCTCAGCGGCGGCCAAAAACAGCGGGTCGGCATTGCCCGGGCCCTGGCGAATAACCCGGACATACTCCTGAGCGACGAGGCGACCTCGGCCTTGGATCCCCTCACATCCCTTTCCATTCTGGATTTGCTCAGGGACATTAATAAAAAGCTGGGCCTTACCATTGTATTGATTACCCACGAACTGGATGTGATTCGTTACGCCTGTAACCATGTAGCGGTCCTGGAAGACGGCCTGATTGCCGAATCCGGAGGCGTCAAGAGTGTATTTCTGAATCCGACAAGTGAAACAGCGCGGCTTTTCATGAAGATAAATCATGATTTTTCCAACCACGATTGGCAGGAAGGGGATGGTATATGATAAAAACACTGCAAAGCGCCTTTAGCGCAGAGACCTGGAGTATTGTTGGTCCTGCCATCAACCAAACCCTGTATATGACGATTCTTACGACCATTCTGACCGGTATATTCGGCCTTGTTTTGGGAATAGTTCTTGTTTTGACCGATAAGGACGGGCTTCATCCCCTGCCGGTTTTTAATTTAATTGCCGGGGGAATCATCAACGCCTTTCGTTCCATGCCTTCGGTGATCATCATCATTTTGACCCTGCCCCTTTCGCGGCTTATCATCGGCATATCCTATGGGCCAAAGGCCTGTATTGTGGCCCTGGCGGCAACCTGTATCCCCATGTTTGCCCGGTTGGTGGAAAGCAGCATCCTGGAAGTTCCCAAGGGCAAGTTTGAAGCTGCCCAGGCCATGGGCGCGAGCAAAGGGGAGATTGTTTTTAAGGTGATGCTTCCGGAAGCGCTGCCCAATTTGGTCCGCAACTTTACGGTGACTATCATCGTTGTTATTTCTACCACCGCCATTGCCGGTTCCTTTGGCGCAGGGGGCTTGGGGGATGTGGCGGTACGGTACGGGTATGCCCGTTTCAGGGTGGACATGCTCATCGCCTCGGTAATAGTGCTCATCCTCTTGGTGAATGTGGTGCAGCTTGCCGGTGGGGGATTCGCACGGCATATTCTGAAAAAACGCCATTTGATTTAGGAAATATCGGCCTTGAGGCTGATAAGAGTATAGAAAGGAGCTATGTATGAAACGAACAGCAGTGTTAGTAGCGGGGTTGGTTCTGATTTCTTCTCTTGCCTTTGCAGGAGGAAAGAGCGAGGCTTCAGGCGCCCAAACAACCAAAGCAGGCGGAAACAGCACCCGCTTAAAGGTACAGGCGGATATAGTCCCCCATGCGGAGCTATTGGAATTTGTAAAACCCACACTGGCGGCCCAGGGTATTGATATTGAGATTATCACCACCACCGACAGTTCATTGGCCAATGAGCAGGTTGCCAACGGGGAATTGGATGTAAACTTTTTTCAGCATGAACCCTACTTAAAGTCCATCGTTGCGGAAAGGGGTTTTGACCTCGTAAACGGCGGCAATATCCATGTTGAACCCATCGGCGCCTATTCGGTTAAATACAAAACCGTCAATGAAGTACCGAACAATGCAAAGATTGCCATTCCCAACGATGCGACAAACGAATACCGTGCCCTGCGCATCCTTGAACAGGCGGGCTTTATCACCCTGAAAAAGGGCGTCGACGTATATCAGACCACGGTTGCCAACACAGTTGATAAATACGTGAAACCCATTACCCTGCAGGAACTGGATTCCGCCCTGATCATCCGGGTAAAAGAAGATTTTGACGTATACATTACCAACACCAACAAGATCCTGGAAGCGGGGATCGATACCACCCAGGTACTTTTCCGGGAAGGCAAGGATTCTCCCTATGCAAACATTCTGGCGGTAAAAGCAAGCCGGGTGAATGATCCTGCGATCAAAGCCCTGTTTGTCGCCCTCACCTCCGAGGATGTCCGTAAATTCATCGACAGTAAATACAAAGGCGCGGTTATCCCTGCATTTTAAGGAAATTTGACTGAAAGCAGCCCCCTCACAAAGCAAGGTGAGGGGGTTTTTATGATTTCACTTCCGGGATAAGCCCGCTTTGACGGTAACTGAACCAGGAGTTTTCCGAAAAAATGAGATGATCCAAAAAATGGATGCCCAGGATATCGGCGGCTGCCTTGAGCTTCATGGTGATCTCATTGTCCTCCACCGAAGGGTCTAGCTCGCCTGAGGGGTGGTTGTGGGCCACAGCCACCGCGCTGGCCCTGTCGAGGAGGGGATCGGCGAAAACTTCACGCGGGTGGACTATGGTTCGGTTCACAAGGCCTATGGTGACTATGCGCACAGCCAGCACCTCATGGGCGCCGTTCAGGGATATGCAGATGAAGCGTTCCTGCCGCCTGTCTGCATAGTGGCGTATGAGGCTGTAGATATCCTGTGGGGTTTTTATCCTCTGGCCCAAAGCCCATTTGCGTCTGCCGAATTCCAGCATGGCTGCTATGGTGCAGGCTTTGGATTCGCCCATGCCGGTAAGGCTGCATAGCTCCTTTACCGAGGGTATATCCTTTTCCCTGTCAAGGCTATCGAGAAGATCCCTTGCTATCACCAGAACATTCCGGCCCTTTATCCCCGAAACCAGGATCACCGCCAGAAGATCCTGATCCGATAAAGAAGCCGGTCCGGATTTAGCCAGCCTCTCCCTGGGCCTGTCTTCCGCAGGGAGAACGCTGGGACTTGCGAGAGTTGAGTATTCTTCATTCATATATACCTATATGGCATTGGGATGGAAATTGCATTGAAAAAAACCTTCTTTTTTTCTGAAAATGTTGTATAATAACGAATCAAGGAGCATATCATGCTAAAAGCAACAGATCCGCGCTGCGAATACAGAACCAATCCGGTGGGCATCCCAACCGGGAAACCACGATTTAGCTGGAAAATCGAGACAGACAAAAAAAATGTCAAGCAAACTGCTTACAGCCTTGAGCTTAGCCAGGACAAAAATTTTAAAGATCTTGTCTGGGCTAGCAAAAAGACCGCTTCTTCAAATTCACAGCTTGTCAGTTTTGAAGGCAAGATCCTTGGGTCTTCGACATTGTTTTATTGGAGGGTCAAGGTCTGGTCCAACCAGGGGGAAGAAAGCCCCTGGTGCACAGCTTCATTTGAAACCTCCCTGCTGACGCCTAAAGAATGGAAGGCGGCCTTTATTGCGGGCGAGCCTAAAACCGCAGGCAAGAGTTCCGCGGGCATAGCCTTCAGGAAGGAATTCTCCGCAGCCAAAACAATAAAATCCGCAAGGCTCTACGCCAGCGCCAAGGGGATTTACGAAGCCTTTTGCAATGGCAAGAGGGTGGGCGATCAGTTCCTTGCTCCGGGCTTTACAGAATACAAATACAGGCTTCTTTTTCAGACCTACGATCTTACCAAATTGATAAAGAAGGGCGCCAATGCCCTGGGGCTCCAGGTAGGGCCCGGCTGGTACAAAGGCGATATGGCAGGCTGGCTTGGCAAGAGGAATGTTTTCGGGAAACAGACAGCCATCATTGCCCAGCTCCGCCTGGAATACGATGACGGCTCTGTGGAAATTGTCTCCAGTGATAAAACCTGGAAGACCGCCCCTTCGCCGGTGCTCTATTCTGAAATTTACCATGGCGAAATTTACGATGCCACAAAAGAAATGAAGGGATGGGCCGAGGCGGGATTTGACGACAAGGCCTGGCAGCCTGTTTTAATTGAGAGCAAAGATACCTCTACCCTTAAGCCCCATGACGGGCTTCCGGTACATGAAGAAGAATTCTTCAAAGCCAAGGCAATTTTCAAAACCCCTGGCGGGGATACAGTAATAGACTTTGGCCAGAATATTTCCGGCTGGGTGCGCTTTACCGCCAAAGGCAAGGCAGGAGACAAGATAAAGATACGCCATGCCGAAACCCTGGATGCCCAGGGGAATTTCTATACTGCCAACCTCAGGGCGGCAAAGCAAACCATCGAATACATCTGCAAAGGCGAAGGCATTGAAACCTATTCCCCCCACTTCACCTTCCAGGGCTTCAGGTATATCGCCATAGACTCATGGCCGGGGACGGTAAGCAAGGAAAATTTTGAAGCTGTAGCCATCTATTCCGATATGCGCCGTGCCGGGACTTTCAAATGCTCCTATAAAAAACTCAACCAGTTTGTAAGTAATGTAAGCTGGAGCATGAAGGACAACTTTGTCGATGTCCCCACGGACTGCCCCCAGCGGGACGAAAGGCTGGGCTGGACAGGGGACGCCAACATCTTCTCCAGGGCTGCATGCCTCCTTATGGAAACAGCGCCGTTCTACAAAAAATGGCTCAGGGATCTTGCAGCATCCCAAAGGCCCGACGGCAAGGTGCCCCATGTGGTGCCCGATGTGCTGATAACGAGCAATTTTGACGGCCATGATATTGACGCCGCCGGGGCTACTGCCTGGGCTGACGCAGCCGTAGGCATACCCTGGAATGTGTACACGTATTTTGCGGATAAAGATCAGCTCGAAGAGCAGTATCCCTCCATGAAAAAATGGGTGGATTATATCAAGGGCGTTGCCCAGGGCGGGCTCTTTAACACAGGCTTCCATTTCGGCGACTGGGTAGCCCTGGATGCCAAGGAAGGAAGCTACTATGGCGCTACCCCGAATGATCTTGCCGCCACAGTTTATTATGCCTATTCGGCGGAACTGCTTTCAAAGGCAGCAGCTGTGCTGGGCAAGGCTGAAGATGCAAAAAAATACGCCAAACTCCGGGAGGAAATAGGCGAGGCTTTTGCAAAAGAATTCTTTACCCCATCGGGGAGAATCGCAGCCCGCACCCAGACTGCCTGCATACTGGCCCTCAATTTCGGGCTGGTGCCCAAGGCATACAAGGCCCGCACCTTGCAGACCCTGGTGGATCTGTTGAAAGAGAACAAAAACCACCTCACCACAGGTTTCCTGGGCACCCCCTATGTCCTTAAAGCGCTGGAAGAAAACGGCCGCTCGGACCTGGCTTACGAACTTCTGCTCAAAGAAGATTTCCCCTCCTGGCTCTACCAGGTAGTAAAAGGGGCCACCACCATTTGGGAACACTGGGACGGCCTTAAGCCCGATGGAACCATGTGGAGCCCCGACATGAACTCCTTTAACCATTATGCCTATGGCGCAATTGCCGACTGGGTCTTTAGCTCTGTCGGCGGCCTTGACACCGACCCTGCCAAGCCCGGTTTTAAAGGAAGCATTATAAAACCCAACCCCGGCAAGGAAATAAAATGGGCGGAGACTAAATACGTTTCAGGTTACGGCCTAGTTTCGGTACGCTGGGAAATCATTAAAGACAAGATAAAGATTGATGTGGAAGTCCCCCCCAATACCACTGCCAAAGTGGTATTGCCCAATGCGAAACCGGGAAGCATCGGCGGCGTTGCATTTACCAAAACAGCCCTGGGCACAGAGGCTGAAATCGGATCAGGGGCTTACAGCTTTTCTTATCCCTGGCCCGGAAAATAGCCGATAAGGGGGTAAGATGAAAAAATCCTACCCCCTTGTTGCCTCGATTTCGTTTGTATCCATTCTGCTCTTTTCCTGCGCCGGAAGCCCCAGGACTTTAGTCCCGGGCGATTCCATGGCCGCAGCAAAGGCCTCCATGCAAATTGCCTCGGTTCCCGAAACTGCGCCGAAAAGGCCAGAGAAGCCGGAAATTCCCCCCAAGCCCCAGGAGATCATGGGGCTTGGCATGGTCAACGAACAAAAAATGGCAGACTTTCTGCTTGAAGCAAACCCTGAAGTTGATAAAAATTTCGCCCTGGAATTTGCCCGTTTTTACATTGTGGAAGCCCAGGCCGAAGGCATTAACCATGACATTGCTTTTTCCCAGATGTGCCTGGAAACAGGCTTCCTCAAATTCGGGGGCCTCGTAACTCCGGACATGAACAACTTCTGCGGCCTCGGCGCCATTGGCCCGGAACAGAGGGGAGAAATTTTCCCCGATACCCAAACCGGGGTCAGGGCCCACATCCAGCACTTAAAAGCCTACGCCAGCGAAGAACCCCTGAACCAGGACCTGGTAGACCCAAGGTTCCGCTGGGTGCGCCGGGGGCGTTCCCCAAAAATCGAGGGCCTTACCGGAACCTGGGCAAGCGACAGACAATACGCGCCAAAAATAGAAGCCATACTGGAACGGCTCTACGAATACTCCTTTGGGGAAAATTCTTAATTTGATCCTCCCGGCGAGCCTGCAAGCCAGCCCCTACTGAAACGCTGGGCCTCCTGCCAGGGCTTGGACGGATTGTCCTGCCGCCTGGGGAGGGGGTCGCTTAAAGGAAGGCCGTAAAGGGCTATGCCCCGCATGAGCCGTTTAATAAAAGCATCACCCCCGGTAAAATTTATGTTCAGCCCTTCCAGGCCTTCGCTTCCCGGCAGGGGGTAGTCATCGGGGAAGAGCAGGACATCCAAAAAGGGGGATGCGATAAAACGGGCATACCGGGGAAGAGCCGATGTATCGGGAAGCACGAGGAGGCAAGTCCTCTTGTTGAAGGTCTGAATGTAGAGCCCTTTTACCAAGCCGCCCGGGATGCCCCAGGGATCATTTGCAAAAGGGATATAGATCCCTTCCCCGTCGGGGGCCATGGTTTCGATGTTTCTGTCCAGGGCCATTTTCCAGGCTGTCAAGAAAGCATCCCCCACAGCATTCGTGTAACCTGGAGGGGATGGCGAAAAAGACCCCACTTCGCGGGGGGCTTCAAGGCCATCAGAGGGCGGCAGACCGGGGAGGAAGGCGCCCTTGCCCTGCCAGTCCGCCACAATAAGGCCCTTTTCGAAACGCTGGGCAATGCTGCCGTTGTAATAAAATTCCTCCCCCCTGGGGGAACCGTAGCCCCTGTCGCCATTGGCGCCGCCTGAGCCGGAGCTTTTCCCGTAATAATCCAGCACCCCGCCCTGGACCATAAAGACCCTGTTCTGGGCCATTTCCGTCAAAATCTCGATGCTCTGAACCGCAAGTATGATAGAAGGGATGCCCCAGGAATTGGGCCTCGGCTCTGAAGTCTGCCAGTTCTGCACCCAGCCCGAGGGGGAATTCTCGGGCCATCCATGAACCTGATCCCCGCCCAGCACACCGGTAATGGGCTGGCCCCTTAATATCCCGTCCACATAGGCGGCTTTGAATGAATCTGAAAGGGCCTCCCTTTCATCGGCGTTTAGGGCAGAACCCCGATCGCGGCGTTCTTTGGTAACATTCCCCACCCCAGGGGCAGCGCTTAAGCCAGGCATGGGTGCGGGAGTAAAATACAAATCATTGGGTCTGGGATGGTCCAGGGAATCGGCCTGGGCGCTCTCCCAATCGGCCTGCCCCAAGCCATCGCCATCGGGATCTGCCATCCCTGCCGGGGGAGGGTTCCCCTTGCAGGAAAAGGCAAAAAAAGCTCCGGCAATCATAAGAAGGAGCAGCACCGCAGAGATTTTGCAATTTTTCATCATGTTTTTATTATACTTGATATTGCACCCAAAAGAAACGTATAGTAGAGATAATGGGTGTTGTTACCAGCCAAAAAATAACGGTCTATTATGACCGTTTTAAAACCATAGATGTCACCTTCACAAAAGAAATCATCCAGGTAACAAGTCTCATAACCAACCAGGTGTTCCTTAAATGCGGGAGCGATTTTTGGCCCTGCGTCATATATTCGTCCTCCTTCCAGGGAGCCAAAATCGTAGCCAACATCAAGTCGGGCATACTCCATAAGCTGGAACAGGCAAACCAAATGGCGAGCTTGAGGTTCAGCTTTAAAAACCCCGATACCGGCAGCCCTGTCACCTTTTTCATCAACACCAAATCGCTGGGCTATTCGGCCTACGGCGGCTCTGCGGATGTTGCCCTCTTTAACCTCCAGTTCACCCAGCGCCCCCCCGACGACCTCATCGAGATCATGGGCCGCATATTGGATGCCAATGTCAATTCCGCAAAAAGGCGGGAAGAGCGTATCACCATCACGCCTGATTCTGCCCGGCGGCTCAATATCTTTTCCAAGGAAAGCGCGGTCTTTATCCAGGGCGTGCCCCGCCGTTGCATATTGCGGGATATTTCCTTTTCCGGGGCCAAGCTTATCATGATGGGGGTGGCAAAATTCCTGGTGGAAAAAGACGCAGCCCTGAGGATGGACTTTGACGATCCACGGGAAAGTTTTCTGATTAAAGGAAAATTCCTGCGCGCTGAAGTTGTCGAAGGCCGCAAGGACCTGGTAGCCCTGGTGGTGCTTTTTGACGAGACCATAGTCCCCATGGGCTACAAGATCCGCGTCAACGACTTCCTCTCCCAGGTACGCGCAGACACAAGGGGTCTGGACGACGGTTCGGCCCAGCAGGAAAAGAAAACTCCTGCAAAGGCAAGCGCCAAGAGCGAAGCCGCAAAGGCGCCATTGCCGGATGCGGCCCCTGAGAAAGCTGATGAAAAACCCGAGGCAGCAGCCCCAGCTGAAAAACCCGCAGCACCTGCTGATAAACCTGCCGCGGATACCCCCGGCGATTTCGATCTCGATCTGCCAAGCAGTTAGGAAAGGCCCCCATGCTCACCAGCAACAAAATTATTTTTTTATCAGTCCCAGAGTCCCTTAAAGAAGAAATGCAGCACCTTCCCCATCATCACGATGAGGACGAGGAAGAAGATCATGCAGGTCATATCCATAACAGTTTTGATGTGGATACTTCCATCCCCCTCCCCGTCGAGCTCGAAAATGGCGCAGAGACCCTGGACCCTGAAACCCTTAGCTGGGAGATGATACTCTCGGGGATGATGAAGATAGTTGCCGCCGAAGAACCCTACCCCGGCGTTGAACCCCAATGGATAGGCTACTATCGCCGTTTTGTCCTTGCGGTGAAACCGGAAATCTACAACGAGCTAACCAGCGCCGCCATCGTTAAGGCCGAGAACTCTGATTTCGACATGGCACTGGAAATCCTCGGCCTTCTTGAGGGCCTCTTCCCCGGCGCCCCCGGCATACTCCTCAACAAAGCCCTCATGCTCGAAGAGCAAGCGGAAGCCCTGGAAAAAACCGGCAATGAAGCGGCTGCAGAAGTTGGCGAAAAAGCCCTGGCAGCTTATGAAAAAGTCCTGATGCAGGAGCCCCCCCTTCCCGATGCCCTGTTCAATGCGGGCTTCTTTTTCATACGCCACAAGGATTATGGCAGGGCGCGATCCTGCTTCAACGACTATCTTCCCATAGCCGACAACGAAGAAAAAAAAGAGCAGGCCGAAGCCCTTGCAAAGGACATAGAAAACCGCGGCCTTGACGACGAAAGTTTCAGGGAAGCAGTGGAACTCATAAGGTCAGGCGAGGATCAGGAAGGACTCCTGACTATAAAAGATTTTATCGAAAACCACCCCACAGTCTGGAACGGCTGGTTCGTCCTTGGCTGGGCCCTCCGCAAACTTGAACGCTGGGAAGACAGCCTTGAATCCTTCAGGAAGGCAGTAGAGTTCGGCGGGGACTCGGGGGATGTCCGGAACGAAATGGCCATCTGCCTCATCGAACTTGGGGACCTGGAAAACGCGCGGAAAGAGCTGGAAGCTGCCTTGAAAGAAGAACCCGAGAACGTGAAGATCATCTCGAACCTGGGCGTGGTTGCCCTCAAGAACGGCAATGATGACGAGGCCGCTGCATTCTTCAGAACCGTGCTCGAACTTGACCCGAATGATCCGGTAGCGAATGGCTATATGGACAATCGGAAATAAAACAGCATGTTCTCATTAGTAACCGTTATACTTCACCCAACGAAAAATCCCCGATAATTTTAAACATCTTACCGTCCCGGACTACCTCTAATTCCCTGCCGGGAAAATACTCAGGCAGCTTCTGCTTGATCAAAACAGCAGCGCTGCCCATAAGGAATTCAAGCTGCTCTGGCGTCACATTATCCAAAGTGGCTGCCCTTAAGGAAATGAGATAGCCCCTGCCCTTCTCCGAACCAAAACCAGCAGTGAAGTCCGGCGCTATTTCGAAGAGTCCGTCCATCTCAGGGTTGTCTGTAGCGCCCCACTCGGGACGGTTGGGGTTGAGGCTGAAACTATCCCCCCATTCGTCCTCGAGAATTTCGTCCACTTCGTTAAAGAGGGCTTCAAGGGTTCTGTTAAAGGCCGCAAGCTTCGGATGCAGCATCAAACCTCAATCCGGCAAAGCCAGGGCCAGCACTTCGTCGAAGCGCTCAACAGGGTGGAACTCGATGCCCTTCTTCACATGGTCGGGGATATCGTCAAGGTCCCGCATATTCTGCTTGGGGATGATGATGTGCCTGGCCTTGTTGCGCTGGGCCGCTATGGTTTTCTCCTTGAGGCCGCCTATGGGCAGTACCTGGCCTGTGAGGCTCAGCTCGCCGGTCATGACGAGCCTGTCCACGATGGTCTTGCCCCTCATCAAGGAGAGGAGGGCTGTTGCCATGGTGATGCCTGCGGAGGGGCCGTCTTTGGGGGTGGCGCCTTCGGGGATGTGGAGATGGACATGGTTCTTTTCAAACCATGAGGCGTCAAGGCTGTAGCGTTCAATGGCAAGCTTGCGGGCCAGGGTCATGGCGATGGCGGCGCTTTCCTTCATGGTGTCGCCCATCATGCCCGTAAGGGTAAAGCCCTCTTTGCCGGGCACTGAAGTGGCTTCGATTACCAGGGTATCGCCACCCATGCTGGTCCATGCGAGGCCGACGGACATGCCGGGGCGGTCCGCTTTCTTCACATCGCCTTCGGGGAAGATGGGCTTGCCCAGGTGCTTTTCGATAAGCTTCTTTTCGATGGCGAATTTTTTGTCCCCTTCCATGCCCGACTCTTCGGCTTCCACAATCTGCTTGGCAAGCTTGCGGTGGATCTTGTCCAGGTTCTTTTCGAAATTGCGCACCCCCGCTTCACGGGCATAGCCGTTGGCAATGTGGAGAAGGCTGTCCTGGGTATACTTCACCTGGTTCTTCTTGAGGCCGCTTTTTTCGAGGCTCTTGGGAACAAGGTAGCGTTTTGCGATTTCAAGCTTCTCCCTGTCGATATAGCCCGGGAGCTGTATTATCTCCATACGGTCGATAAGGGGAACGGGGATAGTATCCAGAGTGTTGGCGGTTATAATGAAAAAGATATGGGAAATGTCAAAAGGCAGATCCAGGTAATGATCCCTGAAGCTGTTGTTCTGCTCGGGATCAAGCACCTCAAGGAGGGCCGACGCAGGATCGCCCTGGTAGCTCTGGCCCATCTTGTCTATCTCGTCGATCATAAAGACCGGATCTTTTGTTTTGACGATTTTAAGGCCCTGAATGATCTTGCCGGGCATGGCGCCGATGTAGGTGCGCCTGTGGCCCTTGATCTCCGCCTCGTCCCTCATGCCACCCACGGAAAAACGGAAAAACTGTTTGCCCAGGCTCCGCGCAATGGACTTGCCCACGGAAGTTTTGCCAACCCCCGGAGGGCCCACGAGGCAGATGATGGAACCCGCAGGGCCTTTGGAACCCGCCGCGGCATTGCGGAGCTTGCGTACCGCCAGGTATTCCACGATGCGGCTCTTCACGTCCTTGAGACCGTAGTGATCCTCTTCGAGTATCTTCTCTGCTTTTTTGAGATCGAAACTTTCCGGCGCAGGATCGTTCCAGGGGAGGCTTGAAATCATATCAAGGTAATTGCGGGTAACAATGAATTCACCGGAGTTGGGATCCATGAGGCTGAATTTTTCCAGCTCCTGTTCCACCGCCTCTTTTATTTCCCCTTCGAATTTGAAGGCGTCGATCTTCTCCTTAAAACGCTGATACTCGCTGCTCTTGGCGTCGGTGGCCATGCCCAGCTCGGACTTGATGGCCTTGAGTTCCTCTTTGAGGAAGTACTCCCGCTGGGACTTTTCGATCTTCTCGTTGATCTCTTTCTGGATCTTTTTCTGGATCCGCAGGAGTTCCTGCTCCTTCTTGATAAAGATCAGCACCTGTTCCATGCGCTTCCGCACATTGAGAATCTCCAGGATCTTCTGCTGCTCGGCCTTGTCGATGTTGAGTATGCTGGCGATGAAGTCCGCGATTTTTCCGGGATGATCGATGTTGATCATGTTGAGACGCATCTCCTCGGAAAAGAGAGGGTTGTTCTCCGAGATTTGCTTCATCTCGCTGATGAGAGCCCTGGTAAGGGCTTTTACCTCGGCAGTTTCGTCCTCCACATCCTCCATGTATTCCACCGCTGCAACAATAGGGCTTGTGGGGTGCAGGGCCTTCTTGACCTGGAAGCGCTTGAGGGTAGAAATGAAGATGTTCACCCCCCCGTCAGGAAGGTTGATTTTCTTGACGATTTTGGCCGCCGTACCCACCTTGTAAAGGTCAGTGATGGAAGGGTTGTCGCTCTCATTCAGGAGCATCACCAGGCCGATGAGCCCATCCCCGGACACCGCCGCGTCCACGACCTTCACGTCCGCAGGGTTCCCTATCATGATAGGGGTAAAAATACCGGGAAAAATGGGCCTCCCCATGAGGGCCACCAGGGGCAATTTATTGGGGAGCAATTGATCTATAGGTACTACGCTCTGTTCTGCCATATGTCCGCCTTATTAATATAATATACAAGAAAAATATAACAAAAAAATAAAGGAAAAAGTGAAATTTTTTTAAGGTAAATTTTTTGTATGAGGACAAAAAAACCTTGCTTATCATTCCAGGCTATGTTAAATTAGTCAGTATATTGACAATTCTTACAGTAAATTGGTCAATATATTGATAATTTTTAACTTTCAAATGGAGCCTTTTTATGGATAGAATTCCAAGGATTTTGAAGCAGCGGATATTTGATTACCTCAAACCGGAGCATACAGCGGGATCATCTCATGGCAGGGCGGCACTGCTTCTAGGCGCCAGGCGGGTGGGAAAAACCTTTCTTATCAACCAAATTCTGGAGGAATTCCGAAAGAAAGACAGTTCCCGGCAGATAGCCAGTACTTCGAAAGAGACCCTATTGCTCAATGGCGAGGACTATGACGCTCAAGCGCTGCTGGAACCTTGTTCTATTGCCAATTACAGACGCCTCCTTGACGGCGTCAGGCTTTTTGTTTTGGACGAGGCCCAGAATATTCCCAACATAGGGCAAAAGCTCAAACTTATAGTCGATGAAATTCCTGAAATCCGCATCGTTGCCTCGGGTTCTTCATCTTTTGACTTGCTCAATCAAACCGGCGCCCCTCTGGTAGGGAGAAGCGCTTCCTTCTATCTAACTTCCTTTTCCCAAAAGGAACTTGATCCGTATGAAAATCCTCTTGAAACCAGACAGCGGCTTGACGATCGTCTCATTTACGGTTCCTATCCCGAGGCGGCCCTCATGGAATCGCCCAAACAAAAGGAAGGCTATCTTAAAGAGATAGCCAATGCCTATCTCTTTAAGGATATCTTTGCCCTGGACGGGCTAAGAAACTCATCAAAAATCAGGGACCTCTGCAGGCTTATCAGTTTTCAGATGGGGAACGAAGTTTCTTATGATGAATTGGGCAAACAGCTGGGCATGAGCAAAAACACAGTTGAGAAATATTTGGATCTCCTCTCAAAGGTATTTGTGATCTACAAGTTGGGAGCCTATTCCCGCAACCTCCGCAAAGAAATCACCAAGGCGAGCAAGTGGTATTTTTATGATACAGGCATCAGGAATGCGGTTATCGGTAACTTCAACCCGCCGGCCATCAGGCAGGATATGGGGGCCCTCTGGGAAAATTATCTCATCAATGAACGGCTGAAAAACCGCTTCAACACCGGCCAATCCGGGGAATTTTATTTTTGGCGTACCTACGACGGCCAGGAGATCGATCTTATTGAAGAATTGCCCACAACAGACAGCAAGGGCATTCCTGTCCTTACTGCTTATGAATTCAAGCATGGGAAAAAGCAACCCAAAGTTCCCCCAGCTTTTGCGGCAGTATATCCTGACGCACGGTATCTGGTGATAAACAGGGACAATTATAGGGAATTTGTATAGGGACTTGCTGATCTCTTAAGAAGAAACCAGTATAATCCTCATTAATGTAAAGGAGCAAACCATGCAGGAAATCATTCAGTTCTTAAACGAGGCCAAGGTCTTCTACCTTGCCACAGCAGAGGGAGACCAGCCCAGGGTAAGGCCCATGGGTTTTGTAATGGAATACGAAGGAAAGCTCTGCTTCTGTACCAACAACAAGAAGGAAATGTACAAGCAAATGAAGGCTAATCCCAAAATCGAAATCAGCGCCTGCGGGAATGAGGGGAAAACCCTCAGAATCGCCGGAAGCGTGGCATTTAACACCTCAAGGGAGGCCAAAGTTAAGGCTCTGGAGGTCAATCCCCACCTTAAAACCATGTATTCTCCTGATGATGGTATATTCGAAGTTTTCTATTTTATCCAGGGAACTGCGGTTTTTGGCGACATGAAGGGCGGGAAAAAAGAAGTCAAGCTTTAGGAGCGGAAACCGCCCGGCAAAACGGGGGATTTTCCGGAGATATTCTCCTACTAAATTTATGTGTTTTGTATAATTTTTTCATTTTTCTCTTGACAGTTTTGCTTTATTAAAATATAATACCTATATAACTACTAGGAATTATCCTAAAAATACTACAAGGAGCATGAAATGGCAAGAGCTGAAAAAATCACGGATCTCATTGGGAATACCCCAATTGTCAAAATCAACAAGCTGAACGAGGGAGGCGCCACGGTTTATGTAAAACTGGAGAGCTTTAACCCCCTCCATAGCGTCAAGGACAGGATAGCCCTGGCCCTCATCGAAGCAGGCGAAAAAGACGGCCGCATCAAAAAAGGCACAGTCCTCATAGAACCCACCTCGGGCAACACCGGTATCGGGCTGGCCTATGTAGCGGCGGTCAAAGGCTACCGCATCATCCTCACCATGCCCGAAACCATGAGCATTGAGCGGCGCAAGCTCCTCAAGGCCCTGGGCGCAGAGCTGGAGCTTACCGAAGGCGCAAAGGGCATGAAGGGCGCAATTGCCAAGGCCGAAGAGCTGGCTGCATCCATCCCCAATTCCTTCATACCCCAGCAGTTCAACAATCCCGCAAACCCCGCAATCCACGAAGCAACCACAGGCCCGGAAATCTGGAATGACACCGAAGGCAAGATCGACATACTCATTGGCGGCGTCGGCACAGGCGGCACGGTCACTGGCGCAGGGAGGTACCTCAAATCCAAAAAAGCCTCTGTAAAAGTAGTCGCAGTTGAACCTTCGGCTTCCCCGGTGCTTTCGGGCGGCAACCCCGGCCCTCACAAGATCCAGGGCATTGGCGCAGGATTCGTACCCCAGGTTTACGACAAGGACATCATTGACGAAATCTACCAGACCGACGATGTAAAGGCCGGTACTGCAGCCCGCCGTCTTGCCAAAGAAGAAGGCATCCTGGTGGGGATTTCTTCCGGTTCCGCCCTGGAAGCGGCCCTGACTATTTCCAAACGCCCCGAAAACAAGGGCAAGACCATAGTCGCGGTCCTCCCCGACACCGGCGAGCGTTACCTTTCAACCTGGCTCTGGGAAGAATAAGAGCTTAAAAAGAACCTATATCAAGGGAAATAAACGGGGCGGCGTGTTGTGAACCAACACCCCCCGCCCCTGCCCTGAATTGCAGGCCGAAGCTTTTATTCAGCTGTATGCCCATATTAAAAGACCCGTTCCAGACAATCCTGTCCATTTTGTATTCATCCCAGGAAGCTGTTGTTTCCCCTGCAGCAACGGAGAGGGAGAGAATCATCCGCCCTCCAAGAATAGTCAGGTTTTTCCAGGGCTGAAACTGGAGAGCAAGGGAAGCGGCAGCTTTATGGGCAGCGTAAGGCTGTCTGCCTGCCAGGTGGGGAAAGTAAACCCGGTCAAATTCATCAAAATGTCCAAAAGGTATCAGGCGCGAAGGCTCGCCAAGCCCAAAGGCAGTTTCTGCCCCGCCCATGGCAATAAGGCTGAATTTGCGGCTCAGAGGAAGCGCCCCAGTCAAATCCAGGGAAAGGCTGTCATAGTGCGTCCCTGTATCCGGGGGGAGGGGAAAATACAGGGTATTCCCAATCTGGGCATATATCCCCCTGGATGGGAAGAGGTGATAGTCCAGGGTGCAAAAGCTTAAAGCTGCGACAAAAGCCAGAGATGCGCCCTGATCATCCACAGTATTTGCCCAGAAAATTTCCGGGGCAATACTGAGGGCGCTATGATCGCCGATACGGATGCCTCCTTTAAGACTTCCCGAGGCAGCCAGGACCTGGCTCACTACCCCGCTGTTGGACAAAGGACCCTGAATGACAATATCCTGATCCCGCACTATATCCCCGGAAACTGATATAAAGACCCGGGAGGAAAGAGGCTGCAAGTACATAAAGCGGAAGGAAAGGATATCCAGCACAGATGATCCCAGGGACAACGCCGATCCCGGTCCGGTCAACCCCAGAAACTGGACGCCGCTCGACAAAGACAGCTTGCTGATTGATGAGGACGAGAGGACGCCGTGGTATGCTCCCCCGGCAAGAAGAAGGATTTTTGCCTTGTCATCAGGGTAAAGCTGCAAATCAAGCAAGGCCGAACCATTACGGGTATCTGTCCGGGTTATGACAAGGCGGTAATTGCCGGTTCTGTATATCTCCCTGATAAAGGCGGAGAGCTTACCCTGTTCCAGGGGTTTCCCCCTGATAAGGCGGGCAAAGGATTTTTCGATACCGCTCCGGTCAGAAGGAAGAGCGCCCGAAATAGCAATACCCTGGGGAATAATCGGGGGCAGCTCCCCATAAGCTGGGATGGAAGTTTTTGTCCCCGCAGCCCCGGACACCCCGGATTCAGAGATGCTGGCTATTTTTTCCTTTAGCCCTATAAGGGCTTCCTTTAGCCGTTCCCGCTCCCCGGGGGCTAAGGAGTAGATCTCCCGGGCCTTCGAAAAATCCATGGTGGTAAAGCGCTGTACATCCGGCATCAGCACCAGATCCGCCAGGTCGCGCTGCTCACGGCTTAGACGGTTAGAATAGAGATCGTTCATCATCGGCAGGACATCCATGGGCGCAGTATTGATACGTTCGGGCAGTGGAAAAAGCTCTACCGCAATGACTACGTCATAACCCATATCCCGGACTTCCCGAACCGGAAGATTGTACAGGAGGCCGCCATCAACATATCTTTGACCATCAATTGGCAAAGGCTCAAAAATCCCCTGAATTCCCATACTTGCCCGGATTGCCTCGGCAAGATCCCCCCGGCGGATCATCTCTATCCTGCCTTCCGGGACAGCTACAGCACCCGCCGCAAAAGGGATTGGCAGCTTGTCGAATTCAATATAAGAAGGTATCTTGACTGTGAGGGACTTGAAGAGGGTATACGCCGTTTCTCCGGTAGAATAGCCCTTTCCCCAGTCAGGGGTAAAGCCGCCATTAAGGCGAAACCTGAGGGGAAGGTTCTGTGCGGCAAGTTCATCCTCAAAGGGGGAAACCGGCCTGTCAAGGAAGAACGAAACCCAGTCCAACTGCGAAAGGGCTTCTCTGAGCATTTCCGGGCTATAACCGGCGCAGTAGAGCCCGCCCACAATGGCTCCGGAGCTTACTCCCGCCACCATATCGACGTGGATACCCAGCTCTTCCAGAAGCTCCAGGATCGCAATATGGACAAAGCCCTTTGCCCCGCCGCCGCCGAGAACCAGGGCAACCTTAGGACTTTCTTCAGCTTGAGCATTGAGCCTTTGCCCCATTATGCATATAAGCATCAGAAAAAAACTGTTTTTTAATCACTTTGCATCCCCGCATCATTATGGAGGTATTATATGAGTTGGAAGGTAGCGGTTACCAGTGCCGACGGCGTGTTGATCAACCAGCATTTTGGCCATGCCAAATGGTTTTTCATCTATAACCTTGAACCGGACGGCAGCTTCGCCCTTCTTGAAAAACGGGATACCGCCCCCTGGTGCAGCGAGGAAAACCATGAACGGGATAGCCCCGGGGCAAGCTTAGGCATAGCGGCAGCCATTTCCGACTGCACTGCGGTCCTCACCGCCCGCATAGGCCCCCCTGCCCAAAAAAAGCTGGAACTCGCAGGGATCTCCGTCTACGAACAGCCCGACTCCATCGCAAATGCCCTGCCAAAGCTGGCAGCCTATTATGGGAAGAGTCAGGCGGCGAAGCTATAGCAGGTTATGCTATGGCTGCTGCCAAGTCAGGAACACCACGGTCTGTTTGGATCTATCAGTAGGGTAAAGTGTAACGGTATTAGTGGCCCCAACATCCTGGGATGAGCCATTGGCTAAATTCCAAACCTTATGGTCGATTCCCGGAAGGGTGATTTTCACATTCCTTGTAGAAATCACGCTTTCATTCCAAACAAGGAGTATGCGGCTATTGTCATTGCCTTCAAAATAACAGGTCTTGATAAAACCAGGAAGATTTGATCCGGGGAAGCTTATGGTTCTGGATTCTTTTCCGCGAAACTGATGCGCACAAAGTGCAAAAGCGTCATATCCGCCTTTTTTCTGCCAGTCTGATCCGTTCTTCCAAACCAAGCCAAACCAGTCTTCGGAATCAATGGGATTACGGTTCTGGGAGTCAAAAAGATGATACCAGAAAATGGTTTTTGCCCCATCTGCAGCTAAAAGAGCCATGGTCTTGGTTACCATTTCAGGCATATCGGATTCTTTTACCTCGGTGCCATAACTCCCCTGGGTAGGATAGCCTATTTCATTTACCCATATTTTATCAGCAAAACCATGCGCTGCGACTTGATTTTTAAAGCCATGATACACACCAGCAGCGCCAAAAGCATTAGGAGTATAAGGATGATATGCAATAGCGTCTATTTTTTCCATAGCGCCGCTTGTAAATATCCCATCTATCCACTCGGGGGTAGCAAGGGTATTAAATAATCCGCCAACAAGGAAGGTATGCGTATCTTCAATTGCATCCAAAGCACGAATGGTTTCTGCTGTTGCTTTTGTCAGAGCATAGAATTCTGCTTTAGTACCTTTCCAGAAGCGGTCTTCCAGATTCGGCTCATTCCAGATTGCCCAGGCGTCTACCTTACCATGGCCGTTTTTGCCGTTATAACGTTTGACTGTTTCCCTGGCATAATCGCAGAAAAGCGGTATTTCATCCTCGGATACATACTTATCAGGTTCACCTTTGCCTGTATGTATCCAACCCACATCATAAAGGAGCATACCCAGGACCTTTTTCCCTTCGGCATTCGCCCTCGTTACATAGGCATCAAAGCTACCAAAAGTCCACTGATTATCAGCTTTTTCTATACTGCTCCAGCTAAAGTCCTGGTGCACCCATTCAACACCCAGCTCATTAAGGAGGGCATATTCACTATCCGGATCATTGGAATAACCGGAATGGATGATGCCGACGAAATCCTCAGGAATGGAAACAGTGTCACTGCCTAGAACCGCATTATTTAAATCCAGCGAGACAGTGACATAAGCTTCTTCTTCCGGCGTCCCATCGGAGCACGCACTCAAACAGAGGAGAGCCGGAAGAAGAAAGAGGAAAAGCTTGCGCATTATTACTTTATGTAGGTGCCGCCAAAGAACCCATTTGCAGATTGATCAGTAGATGAAAAGGTAAAAGTCGTCTTATCAGCATTCGGCTCCAGTGTCGCAAGAATTCCTGTGGGGAACATACTTAATAAGGCGGCGGTACCACCGACTTTGTTATCAGGATTAGCCAGATTTGTTAAGATATAATCGTTAGGACCAAGTCCGTCATCATTGAAAGAAAGCTCACCGGTAACCACAGCGTCGCCCATAGTTTTCAAAGTGCAAGAAAAAGTATAATCTGCTGCAATAACAAAACTCGCTCCTGAGCTGCTCCAGCTTCCTACTAAATACGAAGCATCGTTATGCGAGGCAGAATCTGAACCATCGGAACACCCCATCATGAACACCGAAAGAACCAAAACAAACGCACCAGGCAATAAAAGAACTCCTCTCTTTTTCATATGTACTCCTCCAACCATGTTGACTAATATCCTCCAATGAGGATACATAAACAATATATCTTTTACTTAGACAAATATCAAGATATTGTCTGAATTATTTTAAGATTTTCTATAAAGTCTTAAAAATTGAGGCACTTTATTAGACAAATTGGAGATTAAAAGGGGTCAATATGAAAAAATGGCTATACATCTTATGTATTTTCACAGCGACAAGCGCCTTCGGAGCAGAATTTTTTATTAGCGCT
This sequence comes from Leadbettera azotonutricia ZAS-9, assembly GCF_000214355.1. Classification (GTDB taxonomy): domain Bacteria; phylum Spirochaetota; class Spirochaetia; order Treponematales; family Breznakiellaceae; genus Leadbettera; species Leadbettera azotonutricia. The sequence goes on from NC_015577.1 coordinate 2,651,997, forward strand.
GGGGGTGGAGGGCTCCTGGGGTATATGTTTACCCGTTATACCCTTGACGCAAATGGGGAAAGAGAAGGCACTGCAGTAAATGCGGAGGTCACCCAAAAATTGGACCAGCTAAATTATGGCGGTTTTGTCTTCCTTGACGTAACTTACGCAGAACTCAGTGTCAGCATACAGAAAGGCAATTATAAATATTCTGATATTATGGACATCTCGGTATTAGACGAATCTTCCAATATATCAGGAAGAGGCTGGGAAACCATAATGGGCTTCAGCCTTATGGGGAAATACCCATTTGCCCTGTCAGAAACGTTCTCCATCTTCCCCATGGTGGGCATTGAATACCAGGTTTCCCTATTGCAGACACGCACCCAAGCCGACGGCTTTGTATACAGCCGGGATGACGGGCTGAGGGAGAAAAACAAGGACGGTAAAGCCCTTAGGCTCAGGGACTGGAATTCCTTCTGGATAAAGCTTGGCTGCGGCGTTGATTTTGCCATAACCAGGGCAATCTTTGCACGGACCGAAGTTTTCTATGGCTTCAGGTTCATGACCCCCTACGAAATCGACGGTCTTGAAATTGCCAAAAAGCAGACCTATGACCCATCTCCTGATAAAACCGGCTTGACCAGCGGGCCTTCTGTCAGGCTTAGCGCGGGGTACAAGTTCTTTACCAAATAACGGAATATGCTATAATAAACCTATGAAAATCAATATCAGGAGTCCCAAGCGGTTTCTTTTTGCCCTGCTCCCCATCTGCCTTGCCCTTATGGGGAGCTGCGATATTGTCATGGCCCTGGCTGGGGATTCTACGATCATTGTGGAAAACAAGAATCAGACATACGATATTGATTCAATAGAGATAAAGAATATTAATACCGGACAATTGCTTTATTCTTCGTATAACCAAATTGGCCGTGATGGCAAGAAATCCTGGACTGTTTCCGAAGGGAACTATGAAGTGAGGGTAACGGTCATCAAATTTAAAAACGTCGATGGCCAAATAGTGTCTGATTATGTGGAACTTCCAATAGGGGTGTCCATGGCTTCCGGGTATACCGCTCGTATTACCTATATGAACTCCACAAAAGATCAGCTTTCTGTAAAAAAGGAAAAATCCTCTACCACTCAGTAAAAGATCCATCGTCGTTGTAGAGGAATGAGCGCGCGGCAAGCTCTAAACTTGAGCCGCAGAATATGTAAAACCGCCAAATGACGAAAGGGAAGGAAGCTGCTATTTTTTCTGCTTCATTCGGGCACGGATTTGCTTGGCGGTATATCCTTGATCCAACAGGGCAAGTATGTCCTCATGACCTTTTTGTTGACCCTCTTTCAAGCCTTTTTTCAAGCCCTCTTTCAGACTTTTTTCCGTAGCCTTCTGCAGTTTTTTCTCGTTCGCCTGCTTTTCCCTGGCTATTCTCTCCATTTGTTTCAGTTCTTTGGCGTACATTATAAGATCCATTTCCCGCTTTTCCTGGCTTATCGCATTGACGGCTTCGATTTCTTCCTGTGTCCATCCTTTTACTACTGCTCCTGCCATGGTTATTCCCTCCTCGTACTTTAAAAGTTCGTTTATCAAGGCCCGCTGCTTCTTAAGGCTAAAGTACCGGAAAAATAATGACCAGCGTTCCAGGCTCGTCATGTTCGGTATGGGTTTTTCCGCCAGACGCCCTGCCTTCTGTAATTCCAGGGTAATAATAGCGGTACGGCCGCCCAAGGGGACCTTGTTCTCACGGTCATAGTATTCGAACCGGTGAACCAGTTTATTATCACTAAAAAGCTTTTCTTTTTCAATAATGGAAATATGATAGGTTGGTTCGAGGTTCCGGTAAGAGCGGCTTTTCCCCTTTATGCCCTGGGTTAAGAGCAGCTTGCAGACATAATATTCCATTCTGAGGGTCTCAAACTCGTTGGGGCGGACGGTTATTTCCACATTGGCATGTTGGCCGGTTTCAAATTCGACATTGATGTCGAAGCGGATCTGCCGTTCACGGCGGTCGTTGATGGATGGTTCGTTGGCGGTTACCGTGATGACCTTGAGATCCTTTTCGAGTATGGCTGAAAGCAGCTTGTTAAGGGCGCCCCGGGAATTGGGGGTTTCCTGAGTAAAGATGCTTTTAAAGACACCGTCTGTGCAGATGTCAAAAAGGGCTTCGTCGTCTGAAAAATGAATTCTCTTCATAAAGGCCTCCGTCCCTTATATGGCGTCAGGATGGGAATTGCATTGAAAATTGCGACGTTTTTTCAAATTTCGGGGAAAATTCGTTCGGATTCAAGTGTATCGCACCAAACGGGCAGGTGAATTCATCGCGGCAATGCTGTCGCCTATGGAATATTCTATTTAACCCTGTATCGGACAGGCCGGAGTCGCTGCTTCGCAGATCGCTTACGGGCTGCGCCCACCCTTCCCAGCGCTCATCGAATCGCGCTATCAAGGGTGCAAGTCGCCGATTCGACCCCGGCTTTTGTTGGGGGGTTTTAATTTGTCGGACAGGCCGGAGTCGAACCGGCGACCTCTTGGTCCCGAACCAAGCGCGCTACCAACTGCGCTACTATCCGAAAAGAAAAAAGCCCATCCGAATGGACGAGCTTTACGGGAGCGACGGGGCTTGAACCCGCGATTTCCGGCTTGACAGGCCAGCGTGATAAACCAACTTCACTACGCCCCCAAAGGTTCAATTATATTAGCCAACTCTGATAAAAATGTCAAGGCATTTACATTCTTCACCTTGGCTTCACTATGCACTATACTGCCCCCATGAACAATTCCAACGAAAACGACGTGAATAGGCTGCTGCTGCAGAAAAAAGACGGGCCTGGGGCAAAAGAAATCGCCGAGGCCGGGGAGTACTGCAGGGGATATATGGATTTCCTTGATTCTGCCAAAAACGAGCGCGAGGCGGTAAGCGCAGCTATATCGATGGCGGAGAAAAACGGGTTTGCCCCCTGGAAGGAGGGGTCAGAGTTCGGAAGGGGCAACAAGGTCTATGCCGGCCGCTTTGGGAAGGCTCTTTTGCTGGCTGTCAGGGGCAGGAGGCCCCTGGCAGAGGGATTTTCCATAATTGCGGCCCATATTGATTCGCCCAGGCTGGACCTCAAAATGAAGCCCCTCTACGAGGACAAGGGGCTGGCGTTTTTCGATACCCACTATTACGGGGGGATCAAGAACTACCAGTGGACAGGCATGCCCCTTGCCCTGCATGGGCATATTGTACGCAAGGACGGGAAAGGTATACGCGTTGCTATCGGCGAAGATCCGGGGGACCCGGTTTTTTTTATTGCCGATCTCCTCCCCCACCTTGCAAAGCGGCAGATGGAAAAACCCGGGAAGGAGCTTGTGGAAGCCGAAAGTCTCGACATCCTGGCGGGGCTGTACCCGTATCAAGGCGGGAAGGAAGAAGGGGCGGTCAAGCTCAATATACTGCGCCTCCTTCACGAAAAATACGGCATAACCGAGGAAGATTTAATATCGGCGGAGCTTCAGGCAGTTCCGGCGTTTAAGGCCCGGGATCTCGGCCTCGACAGGAGCATGGTTGGGGCTTATGGCCATGACGACAAGGTCTGCTCCTATCCTGCCCTCACAAGCCTCTTTTCCCTTAATGAGCCTGAATTTTCAGCCTGCGTTGTGCTGGCCGACAAGGAAGAAACCGGTTCCTGGGGGATAGGCGGCATGAGGTCGGAATTCTTTAAAGGCTTTATTGCGGGGCTTGCAGAGGCTGAAGGAAAAGGCAGCAGCAATGCAATTAACATGGCCCTGGCGAATTCCTTCTGCCTTTCCGCGGATGTCAATACTGCGTTCAACCCGCTCTACAGCGAAGTGTTCGACCCTCACGGGGAAGCGGACATTGGGGGCGGGGTGGTGCTTTTCAGGTATTGGGGAAGGGGCGGCAAGGAAAACACCAACGACGCGAACGCCGAAGCAGTATCCGCGCTGCGGAAGATCCTTGACGAAGGGGGGATACGCTGGCAGACCGGGGAGGGCGGCAGGGTTGACGCCGAAGAATCCGGAACACTGTCGAAGTTTTTTGCGGGCTTCAACATTCCTACTGTGGATCTCGGCGTCCCCCTGCTCTCAATGCACTCGCCCTTCGAAGCCGCCGCCAAGACCGATGTGCTCCAGGCTCACCGGGCTTTTGCGGCGTTCTTTAACCGAAGGCAATAAAGCAGCAATACGCTTAATTTGCCGCCCGGATGTTCTGCACAGGAAGCACCCAGAGCCATGCGGAAGAAACCGCAAGGCCTGTGTACTTCTTGTTCAGGACGCTCTGGCGCAGTGAATAGTCATACACGATGTAGGGCGTATCATTTACGATAATGTCCATCAGCTGTTTCTGGATATCAAAGCGCTTTACCGGATCGGTCTGGGAGCGCTGGGTTTCGATGAGATTGTCAACACGGGGATTGACATAGGCCGCCGCGTTATAGCCGTCTTCGCCAGCCTGGCTCGATACAAACATGATTTCGATATTGCCGTTAAGATCCGGATAATCCGCTTCCCAGCCGCCGATGAGCATATCGTAATCACGATAGCCGTTAGAATCCATGACACCGCCCATCTGGTAGGTATCCTGCTCGTCACCGGACATCTTCCTGATTTCAACATTGATATTGAGGGGCTTTAAGGCTTCCTGGAGAAAGAGGGCCCTGGATGACGCAAGGGAAGATTCGCTTATGATCACATCACAGTTAAACCCGTTGGGGTAAGCGGATTGGGCAAGGGCCTGCCGCGCCTTGGCCAAGTCATAATCGTATTTGGGAGCGGTATTGAGGTACTGCTGCCATTTTGCTGCATCGTTCCCGTAAAGGGCCGCGCCGAAGGGCAGCACAGTCCCTGCGCTTCCTGCGGTCTTTATTATGTTCCGCTGGAATTCGTCCAGGTTAAGGACATGGGAAATTGCCTTGCGCACATTGACATCGTTCATCGGTGCGCGCTGGGTATTCATCGCAAGGTAGGTAAGCTGATAGCTCGGGGCTATGGTCATGTTGAGGCTTTTATCCGCCTGGAGCTGATCAAGCATTTCCGGGGGAATGTTGGCACAGAAATCAACACTGCCGGTTTGCAGGGCAACAACGCGGGTGGTGTCGTCCGGAATGATCTTATACACAACCGTGTCGATTATATTCGCCTGAAGCTTCGCCTTGTTCCAGTAATTGGTGTTCTTTGCAAGGACGATTTCCTGTCCGCTGGTCCAGCTTTTATACACAAAGGGGCCGGTCGCGATTATGCCGCCTTCGGCGGTCCCGAAATTATCAGCGTGCTTTTGATAATACGCCTTGCTGATGATCCTCCCTGCTCCGATGGCGGGGATATACTTGAACACAGCCGAGGGATTGTTCAGCTTAATGGTAAGCTGCCATGGGCCTGTGGCCGAAATGCTTGCCACATCGGCATAGAAATCGGAAAAATAGGTTCCCCCATCGGGGTCCCTGTTGCGCTCAAGGGAAAAGACCACATCGTCCATGGTCATTTTTGTGCCATCGGAAAAAACAATGTCGTCCCTCACTTCGTACACATAGGTAAGGTCGTCCGCCTGCCTCCAGCTTTTGGCAAGCTCCGGGACTATGTTGTTGGACCCGTCGAGGGTCAGGAGGCCCTCGGTAATCTGGTTTGTAACCTGGTTCGTTACATAATTCCAGGCGACACCCGGATCAATAGCCCTGATATCTTCGCTCAAGGCTATCGTAAAGGTAACGCCTTTATTCCCCTTGGCCTGCCCGCCCCCTGCAAACGCGAGGGACGCGGCCAGTGCCAGAACCGAAACAACGAAAAACACTCTCTTCATGAAATTCTCCTTTCTCTCAATATATTGCTTATACTATATTAAACTAAAAGACAGCTGACTATATGCCCGGGGACTGTTTCTTTCTCCACGGGAATTTCACGGGAACAACGCGCCTCAGCCTGCGGGCAGCGGGGGGCAAAGGGGCAGCCTTCGATTACAACGGAAGGATCTGATGCTTCGCCCTTTATGCTTCCGGCGAGGCTTGCATCCCTGCCCTCAAGCCTTGGCGCGGCGGCGATAAGGGAGCGGGTATAGGGATGAAGGGTGTTGCCGAAAAGCTCTTCTGCCGGGGCTGTCTCCACAATATGCCCAAGGTACATTACCGCGACCCTGTCGCTCAGGAATTCCACCACCGACATATCATGGGAAATAAAAAGCATTGCAAGACCCCGGCGGGTCCGCAATTCCCCAAGGAGGTTCAAGAGCTGGGCCTGGACCGAAACATCCAGGGCGGAAAGGGGTTCGTCCGCTATGAGGAGCGCAGGGTTCGAAAGCAGAGCCCGGGCAATGGCTAGCCGCTGAAGCTGCCCGCCCGAAAGCTCGTGGGGCCAGCGGGCAAGGAGATCCTGCGAAAGGCCCGTGTCGTCAAAAAGCGACGCAACACGTTCCTGTGCCTGTGCCCTGTCCATGCCGTAATACCGGCATACTTCTGTCAAAGCCCCGGCTATACGTATCTTGGGGTTAAACGAGGCAAAGGGGTTCTGAAACACCATCTGCATCTCCCCCTTGCCACGGGAAAGCGAAACAGGCTGGCTGTTAAAAAGCGCCTCCCCCCCGCTGGGCTCAATGAGTCCCATGGCAAGGCGGCCCAGGGTCGATTTGCCGCAGCCCGATTCGCCGACTATGCCAAGTATTTCCCTGGCTTTGACCGAAAGGGAAACGCCGTCCACGGCTTTAAGGACACGCTTGCCGTTTTTAAGGCCATGCCCCAGGGAGAAGTATTTTTTAAGATCCCGCGCTTCAAGCAGGTTCATCGCATGACCCCCGGGTGATGGCAGAAGACCTTGCGCCCGCCTTCGCCTTCAACGCAGGGCGGGGGCTCAACACAGGCTTTGTCCGCAAGGGAACAGCGGGGGGCAAAGGGGCAGCCGGAAACAGGATCATAAAGCCTCGGGGGGAAGCCGGGGATAACAGGCAGAACATGGCCGCGCTTCCTGCGGGGTATGCAATCGATAAGGGCGCGGCTGTACGGGTGGGCAGCCCCTTCTATGAGGGCGCGGGCAGGGGCGGTTTCGACAACCCTGCCTGAATACATCACCGACACTGTGTCGCAGATTTCCGCGACCACCGAAAAATTGTGGGTTATGAGCAATACGGAAAGGGACAGCTCCTTCTGCAGCTCCCGCAAAAGATCCAGGGCCTGGGCCTGTATCGTTACATCCAGGGCGGTCGTGGGCTCATCGGCGATGATCAATTGCGGCTCGCAGCTGACCGCCTGGGCAATCATGATGCGCTGCTGCATGCCCCCGGAAAGCTCAAAGGGATACTGGGTTTCAACGCCCCGGTGCAGACCGACCCGTTCAAGAAGATAGCGCATGCGGTTCTTCCGCTCTTCAGGAGACAAAAAAGAATGGTTCGCCATGGCTTCTTCTATCTGCCTGCCCACAGGCACAAGGGGCGAAAGGGAATTGAGGGGATCCTGGAATATCATTGCGATTTGCCTGCCCCGTATGGATCTCATTTCGGCTTCCGAAAGCTCCAGCAGATTGCGGCCCCCAAACATGACGCGCCCCTTAAGGCGGCTGTGCCTTTTGTCGAGGAGGCCCATGACAGCCCGGGAGCTTACGCTTTTCCCGCAGCCCGATTCTCCCACAAGCCCGTGGATTTCTCCACGCTTTACCGCAAGGTCCGCCCCACTTACCGCGTACACTATCCCTTCTATAGTGAGAAAATCGCAGTAAAGCTTTTCGACTCTCAGCACAGTATCGCTCATGCCCCGGCCCCGACTTTTATGCGCTGCGCGTGCTTTTCAGCCTTTTCAAAAGAAGGAAGCACCCTGCCCGAGGGATCGAGATACTGGGTAAGGCTGTCGCAAAAAATGTTGAGGCTTACCACGGTGATCACGATGGCCGCCCCGGGCGCAAGGGCAAGGAGGGAATTCATGAGCAGGAAAGCGCGCCCTTCCTCGAGCATGGCGCCCCAGTCGGCAATAGGGGGCCTGACCCCGAGGCCGATAAAACTGAGGGCCGCAAGGTCGAGTATGGCATAGGCAAGATCAAGGGTGAGCTGGACAAGCACAGTATCCATACAATTGGGCAATATATGGCGGAAAATTATATAGGGTTTGGAAAAGCCTATTGAAACCGCCGCCTCCACGTAGGTCTTGTTCTTTTCGACCAGCGTAAGGGAACGGACAAGGCGGGTGAGCATGGGCACGTAGATAATGCCCAGAGCGATGACCGCGTTTGTCATGCCCCTGCCCAGGGCAGCCGCGAAAAGGAATGCCAGCAGCAGGGAAGGGAAAGAAAGCAGCACATCGCAGAAGCGGCCGATAACCGCGTCGAACGTCCCCCCAAGGTAGCCCGAAAAAAGGCCCAGGGGGACGCCGATGATTACAGAAACCAAAACTACCGACACAGCGCTTATCAGGGTAACCCTGCCCCCGAAAAGGAGCCGCGAAAAAAGATCCCGCCCCATTTTATCCGCCCCGAGTATATGCTCCGCCGAAGGGGGGCTGAGGGAGGCGGAAAGGTTCTGCTCTGTTTCGCCATAAGGCGCGAGAAGGGGGGCAAGGGCACAGCCAGCGATTATTACAATCAATATCAACCCCGAAAGCATCATGGGGAAGGAAAACACCGAAAGGCTGTTAGCCCGGCGGCGCTTTTGTTTATTCCCTTTAAGGCTGAAAAGCAGCTTATGGCCGGCCATCTTTCAGGACCCCCCCGCCGCCGCACGAATGCGCGGATCAATGAGCACATACACTACGTCCACAATCAAGTTGAGGAGAAGGAACATGGCAACAAGAAACATCATGATGCTCTGCACTACCGGGTAGTCGGAGGCTTGTATCCCTTCGATTAAGAGCGCCCCTATACCGCCCAAGGCAAAGACGTTTTCCACAAGCACTGCGCCTACTACCATGGATCCAATCTGGATCCCCGCGACAGTTATCACCGGGATAAGGGTATTTTTAAGGCAGTGGGAAACCACTATCCTGCCGAAGGGGGTTCCCTTGGCGGCGAGGGCAAGGGAATAATTCGCCTTGAGTTCCCCAATCATCCTGTCCCTGGTGATCCTCCCCATAAGGGCGACCATGTTGAGGCTCAGGGCAAAAGCCGGGAGCGCAAGGTAATAGAAATTTTCGACCATGCTCCTGCCCGTCCCAAAGGCAGGGAACCATTTGAGGCGCAGCGAAAAAATCAGCATAAGCACAATGCCATTCAGGAACACCGGCGAGGAAACGCAGAAGATCATCAGGGCGGAGATGACCCTGTCAAAAGGCGTGTCCTTTTTGACCGCCGCAAAAACCCCCGCAGGTATGGAAAGCAGGGCCGCAAAAATGGCGCTCATAAGCACAAGCTGGATAGTGGTCGGCAGGCGGCTTGCAAGGAGGGACGAAACACCCTGGCGGTGCTTATAGCTATCCCCCAGATTCCCCCGGAAAATGCCGCCCAGCCAAATAATGTACTGCTGGGGAAGGGGCTTATCCAGGTAATACTGAGCCTTCAATGACGCCCGGGTCTCGTCGCTGATACGCTTTCCTGCGGTTATCGACGCGATAGGATCGGAGGGGGTCAGGCGCACAAGGAAAAACACCGCCGCGGAGACTGCCAGCAGCAGGGGAATGAGCAGAAGGATGCGTTTCGCCGCATAGCGGATAAAAAAGGACACTATAATTTCATAACATGATACTTATCTTTTATCCATAGGCACATACTCAATATGCTTTGCCACCGATTTATAGGCAGGGCGGATGATCTTGCCGTTGTTGGCGATTTCTTCGATGCGGTGTGCGCTCCAGCCCGCGATGCGGGCGACGGCGAAGAGGGGCGTGAAAAGCTCTTCCGGCAGGTCGAGCATGCTGTACACAAAGCCGGAATAAAAATCGACGTTGGCGCTCACGCCCTTGTACATCTTGCGCATTTTCCCTATTACCTCAGGGGCAATGATCGCGGTCTTGGCATAGAGATTGTATTCTTTGGCACGGTTTTTTTCATTTGCCAGGCGTTCCACAAAACGCTGGAAGATAAGCGCCCTTGGATCGGAAAGGGAATACACGGCGTGGCCTATGCCATACACCAGCCCCTCTTTGTCAAAGGCTTCCTTGTTGAGCAGCTTTTCGATATAAGAGGCAATCTCGTCATCGTCGTTCCAGTCCCGGACGGTTTTCTGCATGTCCTGGAACATCCGTACCACTTTTACATTTGCCCCTCCGTGCCGGGGGCCCTTGAGGGAACTCAAGGCGGCAGCGACAGCCGAATAAGTATCGGTCCCGGAGGAAGTCACTACATGCATGGCAAAGGTCGAATTATTGCCGCCCCCGTGTTCCGCGTGAAGGGTCAGGGCCAAATCGAGGATCTGCGCCTCCAGGGGGGTATAGCTGCTTTCGGGCCTGAGCATGCCAAGTATGTTTTCGGCAGTGGAAAGCCCCTTCTGGGGGGCGTGGATAAAGAGGCTCTTCTTCTGATGGAAATGGGCATAAGACTGGTAGCCGTACACCGAGAGCAGGGGGAACTGCGCTATGAGCTGCAGGGACTGCCTTATCACATTGGGGATGGAAGTATTGTCCGCGTCGTCATCATAGGAGTACAGGGTAAGGACACTTTTTTCGAGGGAATTCATCATGTCCCGGCTGGGGGCATTCATGATAGTGTCCCGGACAAAGGCTTCGGGAAGGGCGGCATAATTCGCCAGAAGTTCACAGAAGGCACTGTGCTCCCCCTTCGAGGGGAGGTGCCCGAAAAGGATCAGGAACGCTGTTTCCTCAAAGCCAAAACGCTTGTCCGCCAGGAACCCATTCACGATTTTTTCAATATTGATGCCCCGGTAATAGAGCTTGCCCTCGCAGGGCACAAGGTCATCGTCCTCGATTACATAGGCCAGCACTTCGGATATCTCCGTCAGGCCAGCCACCACCCCCCGCCCGGATATGTCCCGGAGGCCCCGTTTCACCTCGTATTTGGCGTAGAGCTCGTTGTTAATCACACTGCACTCGGAGGCGTAATTTGTGTAGGTCTCTATCAGTTTTTCTTCCAATGTCTGGTTTGCCATGTTTCAAGTATAAACACAGTTCCCGAAAAAGCAAATTTATGCAAGGAGCGCCAGCCCCTGCCCTGTATTTGAATAATATTACGAAATCAGGTACTATCTTTCCATAATGAATGGATTAATGCTGCTGATCATTTCCGTAGTGGTGCTGGTTTTGGCGTATCTCCTTTATGGGCGGTTTTTGGCGCGCTCCTGGGGAATCGACCCTTCCAGAAAGACCCCTGCCCAGGAATTTGACGATGGAATGGAATACGTATCCACTTCTCCGGCGGTGGTGTTTGGCCATGAATTTGCCTCCATTGCCGGCGCGGGGCCTATCAACGGGCCCATAATTGCCGCCATGTTCGGCTGGGTTCCGGTATTGCTATGGCTGCTTTTTGGATCGGTTTTTTTTGGAGCGGTCCACGATTTCGCCGCTCTCTACACATCGGTTAAAAACAAGGGAAAGTCCATAGGCTATGTGATCGAGCTCTATGTCGGCAAGACCGGCAAGCGGCTTTTCCTTATCTTTGTCTGGCTTTTTTCAATCCTCATAGCCGCGTCCTTTGCCGATATTGTGGCAGGGACTTTTGCGGGTCTTGATACCCAGGGGGGACAGGCCAGGACCAACGCTTCGGTGGCCAGTACTTCCTGCCTGTTTATCGTGGCGGCCCTGGGATTGGGTTTCTTCATCCGGAAACGGAAGGCGTCGGATCTGGCCAGCGGAATAATCGCGGTGGATCTGCTCATAGGCTGCATCGTCCTGGGAATTTTCTTTCCCCTTTTCCTGCCGAAGTCAATTTGGCTTTATCTGGTTTTTGGGTATATTTTTACCGCCTCCGTGGTTCCCGTGTGGGCTATGGGGCAGCCCCGGAATTACCTCAACTCCTTCCTGCTTGTCGCCATGATCCTGGCCGCTTTTATCGGGGTGGTTTTTACCAACCCTGAAATTTCCATTCCCGCCTTTACCGGTTTCGAGGTCAACGGCAATTATCTCTTTCCTGCCCTCTTTATAACCATAGCCTGCGGGGCGATTTCAGGATTCCATAGCCTGGTCGCCACCGGGGCCGCTTCCAAGCAGATTAATAATGAGAGGTATATGCTTCCCATTTCTTACGGGGCCATGCTGCTGGAAACCCTGGTGGCGGTGCTGGCCTTAATCGCCGTGGGTTCCCTTGCCATCGGGGGCGTGTTTCCCCAGGGAACGCCGCCGGTTATTTTTGCCACTGCGGTTTCCGCTTTTTTGCACCAGCTGGGTCTGCCGATTCAAATTTCATATACCGTAGTATCCCTCGCGGTTTCGTCCTTTGTGCTGACTACCCTGGATACGGTTGCCCGGCTGGGACGGCTTGCCTTTCAGGAACTGTTTTCCCCGGACGGGGATGCCGAGCCCTCAAAAAAAAGAGGCCTCTTGGCCAGGATTGCCACAAGCAAAGCGGCATCATCGCTTTTTACCCTTTTGCCTGCCTATCTTTTGGCCATCATGGGTTATCAGAATATTTGGGCCCTTTTCGGGGCGGCCAATCAGCTCCTGGCTGCTCTGACCCTTATCGCCTGCACCCTCTTCTTTAAAAAAAGCGGACGCCGGTATCTGATGCTGATAGTGCCCACCGCCATCATGCTGGCTGTTACCTACTCTTCCCTTGTCCTGATCATAAAGAACAAACTGGGCTTTTTATTCAGCGGGAATTTCAACGTCGCTGTGGACGGCCTGCAGCTGAGTATTGCCGCCCTGCTTTTGATCCTGGGAATCATGGTGGCATTTTCCTGTACGATAAAATTGCTGAAGAAACCTCCGGCAGCTATGGGAACGGCAGGGCAGTCATGACCACATTTAGGGATAAGGTGTTTTGGTTGTTAACCGGCGGTAAATATTCGCATCTGCGGGACGAAACGGATATGGACGCCGTGATCCGTTTGATCGTCCTTAATATCACCTACACCTTCGCTTCTTTTCTGATTCTGGGCATGGGCGTTTCGGATATGCAGGGGGGCCTTGTCAGCCAGGGCCTGATCCATCTGATCATTGGCTTTATGATTCTCGTGAATCTGATGCTGCTGCGGACCGAGCTTCCCTTTATAGTGGGAGGCCTCATCGTTATAAGCATCTTCGGCGGCTTTTGTGGGGTGTCGATTTTTGCCAAAGATGAAATGGACGGGTTTTCCAGCCTGTGGATATATTCGTACCCCCTCATGTCGATTTTTACCCTGGGGCTGCCGGTGGGCCTTATCCCCGCCGTCATCCTTTTCATCATTACCATCATCGGGACCTTTGTGCCTGGGCTGGCAAAATTCGATTATTCGGTTCCCCAGGCAATTATTATTTCAGGGGTATACTTTTTTGTCATGGGCCTGACCATCGTGTATGAATATGTCCGTTCCATGAAGGACCAGTGGCTGTTCCGCCAGGATGCTGCCCTCCGCCAGGCAAAGGAACAGGCCGAGCAGGCAAACAATGCCAAGTCGAATTTCCTTGCCACCATGTCCCATGAAATCCGTACCCCCATGAACGCCATCATCGGCATGACCGCCATCGCCAGAAAGGCGAATGAAACAGGGCGCAAAGACTACTGCCTCGAAAAGATTGACGAAGCCTCCACCCATCTGCTCGGCGTCATCAACGATATTCTGGACATGTCCAAGATAGAGGTTGATAAATTCGAGCTGTCCTATACGGAGTTTGATTTTAAGCAAATGCTGGACAGGGTTGTCACTATGCTTGAATTCCGGCTTGGCGAAAAACGCCAGAAGCTCGCCCTGAACATGGACCCCGCAATCCCCCGGCGCATCATTTCGGATGAACAGCGGCTTGCCCAGGTGATTACCAACCTGGTGACCAATGCAATCAAGTTTACCCCGGACCAGGGAAACATCGCCATCAGCACCAGAAAAACCAGCGAAGACCCGGGCTGCTGCATTCTGGAAATTACGATTACCGACACAGGGATTGGCATATCGAAGGAACAGCAGGCAAAACTCTTCCAGCCCTTTGTCCAGGTAGACAGCAGCATCTCCCGCAAATTCGGCGGAACCGGGCTGGGCCTTGTAATCTCCAGAAAAATCATAGAGATGATGAACGGCGGCATCCGCATTGAATCCGAGCCCGGCAAAGGCTCTTCCTTTATTTTTACGATCCAGGCGGCAATCCCGGAGGCTTCGGAACAGCCATCCTCCCCGGCCCTTGCCGAGGGCCCGGAAATTCCCGTAGAGCTTCCGGCGGAGCCCTCTGGGGAGATTAGTTTTGCAGGCAAACGCATCCTCCTCGCCGAGGATGTGGAAATCAACCGGGAAATTGTCATAACCATCCTGGAGCCCACGGGGCTCTCCATCGACGAAGCCGAGAACGGCCAGGAAGCATACGACAAGTTCATAGCCAACCCCGAAGCCTACGATCTGATCTTTATGGATATCCACATGCCGGGGGTAGACGGCTATGAATCCACCAGGCTTATCCGCGCCTTCGAAGCCGACCGGACACAGGCAAAGCCGGTACCAATAATTGCCATGACCGCCAATGTGTTCAAGGAAGACGTGGAAAAATGCCTCGCCGCCGGCATGAACGGCCATATCGGAAAGCCCCTGGAATTCGACGAAGTGATGCACATTTTGCGGAGCTATCTGGCTGCTGCCAAGTGAACACAGCCTTTAGGTTTTCTTCACGATAAATTTTTTATTATCTTTTGAGCCAAATATTCCTTTATTTCCCGATGTCTGGGTACGGCTTCGGATATTCCTGTTTTTGGATTTCTATACCAATCATGATTGCTACCATGCCGAATAAAAACCGCCCCATTTTTTATGATGGTTTTCACTAAATCAATCTGTTTCATCAAGCAACTACTAAATTCCCTGTTTTTTGCGGAACTGCACTTTGTATATCCCCAAATTCAAGCAAATCCTTGTAGAGCGATTTAAGCATTATTTCAAGCTCCTCTATGGTCTCTCCCTCTGTCCAGTAATTGGGATATTGATTAATAAAACCAATGTACCCCCCTTCTTCTGCTTCCCAATAGGTATAGGATAATTCCACTTATTCCTCCAAATACAATACCTTTATAATGTACCATACCTTCAAATCTTGGTCAAATTCGGATAGAAATCGGAGAGGAAATACTACAATACAAGAAATTTTTACGATTTTATTTGACTTATTAGAGATAATGGGCTTATTATAGATGCATGCAAAGGATAAATGCCTTTGTAAATCTATTCTGAAGGAGTGGTTATGGACACTATTAGCCACACTGCCGAAATACCTTCCGAGGTATTGAACAAAGTCCAGGCTTGCCTGGACGAAACTACAGCCATGTTAGAGCCTTACATCAAGGTCCTGACGATGCCGGAACGGCGGCTCCTTCCCAAGATGGGGAGCAAGAGCCTCAGTTTTGTAGAAAAGGCGTACCAGTATGCCAAGGGAAACCCCGAAATACGTCCGGGCTTCCTGAACATGGACGCCTTTACAGCGGATTTCTCCAATGCCCACGAGTTATGGAAGTTCTATAACACCGTCAAGCAGCTGGCAGAAAACCTGAACGACACCGAGCTATTTGCCGGAAGCAGGGCCTTCAAGTCGTCGTTAATGCTTTACCACGCAGTACAGGATGCGGTAAAGCAGGATATCCCCGGCGCCAAGGTCATCTACGAAGAGCTGAAAGCCCGCTTCCCCGGCCACAAGCAAAAAGGCGTACCTGCAGAGACAACTGTCTAAAGACCCGCTTTTTTGGGGGATGCTCCTGCATTTTGCAAGGGCATCCCCCTTTTTTATGAAACCCCCGCCCTGTTTTTAAAGGAAGCTGCTCTGTTTTACAGGATATCGGACATATTTTAGAGCAGAACCGCTCTATTTTAACGGAGTCTTGCTGCATTTTATGGGAATGCCACCGCTTTTTTGGGGATGGCTCTTTTATTTTATACCGACGCCCCCATGTTTTAGAGGACAGCCGAGATATTCTAAGAGAAGACCGCTTAATTTGACAGGACAGCCCCTATGCAATATGGGCAGCCCCGTTTTTTTTATAGGATAGCCACCTCTTTATTTAAGAATCAGCGTCTGCTGTCTTTCGGTTTGCCTGGAGAATATTTATAGTGGTATTTCCCCCGCCTTCATGCTATACTTCTTGCCATGAAACCTGTTCTTAATAGATCAAGCGTCCTTAAAGTATTGATTACCCCCCCCCCCCCGTTAATTCCTTATAATATAACAACTTACGTACAGGCAGATTCGCGCGGACATTCTCCGTCCGGGCTTGCGGAAATTCCCCATGGGCCGTAAGGGCCTCGCAAAGACACTACAGTGCCGGGACCGTGTGTTGCACGAAGACGGCGCGTATATACATTGGAGGAATATATGAAAGCCATAAAAATAGTGAGTACCCTGCTGGCGATTTGCGTCGTGGTGTTTATTCTGGCCGCCTGCGGTGACAAGGGTGATCCCACCTCGCCACCCGAAAGCCCTGTTATTCTTGCGGACGCAATACAGGCCGGTATTACCGCGTCTACTGCGGCAGGTACACAGGCAGATCCCTATGTGATCGCCCTGAACGTGAGGGCTGCGGATTTGGCATCAGGCAGCGGCGACAGCTACGATCCCCTGGGCGCATTGTTTGCGACCTTGCCCCCGGATAGCTATGTTAAAATAGACTTGAGCAGATCAAACATTACCGTGCTGGGGGATGCAGGTTGGGATGGTATTGATTTAAGAACCAATACGGACAAGCTGGCAGGAATAGTGTTACCTTCCAGTTTAATAAGTATTGGAGATAATGCATTCTTTGAATGCGTTGGGCTGATATCGGTAACGATCCCGAATAGTGTTACTTCTATCGGTGATTGGGCATTCAGTGACTGCATTGGGCTAGCATCGGTAACGATCCCCAATAGCGTTACTTCCATCGGTGATGGTACGTTCAGTGGCTGTTCCGGGCTGACATCGGTAACCATCCCCAATAGCGTTACTTCCATCGGTGATCGGGCGTTCCAAGACTGCCCCGGGCTGACCGCGATACAGGTGAATGCAAATAATACCAATTACAGTAGTGAGGGGGGCGTTCTTTTTAATAAGATGAAAACGACGCTCGTTAGCTACCCCGCAGGAAAGAGTGACACTGCTTACACTATCCCGAATAGCGTTACTTCCATTAATGATAGTGCATTCAGTGACTGCATTGAGCTAACATCGGTAACGATCCCGGATAGCGTTACTTCCATCGGTGATTATACGTTCAGTGGCTGTTCCGGGCTGACATCGGTAACGATCCCGAATAGCGCTACTTCCATCGGTGCTTTTGCGTTCCAGGTCTGTTCCGGGCTGACATCGGTAACAATCCCCAATAGCATTACTTCCATCGGTAATGCTGCGTTCAATTACTGCTCCGGGCTGACATCAGTAACAATCCCCAATAGCGTTACTTCCATCGGTGATGTTGCGTTCTCTCACTGCTATGGGCTGACCGAGATACAGGTGGATGCAAACAATGCCAGTTACAGCAGTGAAGAGGGCGTTCTTTTTAATAAGATGAAAACGACGCTTGTTGGCTACCCCATAGGAAAGAATGCCGCTGTTTACACGATACCGAATAGCGTTACTTCCATCGGTTATGCTGCATTCGCCTCCTGTCGCTGGCTGACATCGGTAACGATCCCCAATAGTGTTACTTCCATCGGTGCTTTTGCGTTCCAGGTCTGTTCCGGGCTGACATCGGTAACAATCCCCAATAGCGTTGCTTCCATCGGAATTTATGCGTTCGATTACTGCTCCGGGCTGACATCGGTAACAATAAAGCGGTATGCGCCTGCTGAATCTCCGGCATTGACAATAATTAGTTATGGCATTTTCGACTCCTGCCCAGTCCTGGCGCATATCGACGTACCCTCGTCAGAGGCGGAGACCGCATACAAAGCGGCGTTAAATTGGAGCGATTACGCAGACAAGATCTCTGTTAAACCCGAATAGGGGTATCATCCCTCAATTTAACGGTATCAACTGATACCGTTAAATGCTTATTTTCATGAAAAATCCATGCTGATGTTCAAGTGCGGAAATAATAGAGGACTACCCTGAATTGCAGGAAGGCATATCCTCTCTGCCCTTGCCTTCGCTGCCCAACGTGACGCCATGTCCAAACTGTAAAGCCAGCCGTATCCAATCCTCAATAATCTCCGCATTATCCATAGATACAAAGACCTTCCGTGCTATTTTCCGTTCAATGGCCGGGGCCTCTTTTCACCGCCCGAAGGCGCTATGTCTGCTCACCACAATATCTACCGGCATGGATTTCTTTTCGTCAATGGCATAACGTATCTTGATAATCGCATCCATGTCCCGGATTGCCGCATCATCCTTCAAAACCACCATCAAATCCAGGTCTGAATCTTTATGGGCTATTCCATAGGCATAAGAGCAAGCAATCAAGGATATGCCCTGCCATAATTGACGATTCCCCCCCAAGATGCTATCATTCCCTTCTATCGACAAAGATATCGACTAAGAGCCAGGAGTGATTATGGCATTAAAAGAGAAGAAACTGCCCGAAAAGCAGGAAGAATCTATCAAAAACGATTTTGTGCGGCGGTTTAAGGCTAATCCGTTCATTTTTATCGGGACCATTGTGATCCTGATAATCGTCATTGTGGCGTTTGTGCTTGTGCCCGCTATCGTGCCAAGCGCCCAGGGGGGGGCTGGCCTCAACCTGACTTTTGGCTCGTACAACAAGGCGCCTATAAGCTATGTGGAAGGGAATTACTTCTACCAGGTTCAGCAGAACATGGCGCAGCAGTACCAGTCGTCCCTGACCGAAAGCAATTACCAGTTCGTCCTCTACCAGATCTGGCGCCAGGCCTTTGAGTCCGCAGTAGTCCATGCAGGGATTCTGGACGAAATGAAGCAGGCCGGATATGTGGCCCCTGAGGATGTGGTGGACCGGGAGGTGGCGCTGCTTCCGGAGTTCCAGGAAAACGGTCGTTTCTCGGCTGCAAAATACCGCCAGCTTGACAATAACAGGCGGCTTGCCCTTTGGAGGCAGGTGCAGGACAGCGTATCTGTCGGGCACTATGTTCAGGACCTCACGGAGCTCAAGGTTTCTTCCCAGGAATCTTCTTTTGTGAGCGACCTGGCTTCCCCCCAAAGGAAATTCGACCTGGTAGCCTTCCCTGTCAGCGCTTACCCGGATTCGGAAGTGGTTTCTTATGCCCAGGCCAACCCCCAGCTCTTCAAGGTTACCCACCTTTCCCGGATCACCATTAATTCCAGCGAGAGGGACGCGCGGCAGATCCTCGGCTCCATTCAGGACGGGACTACCACTTTTGAAGACGCTGCCAAAGCTAATTCCCAGGATAGCTTCACCGAGAACGGCGGGGACATGGGCATCATCATGGCATACGAGCTGGCTTCGACCATCAGCGACGAGACTATACGCCAGGGGATCGTAAACCTTTCCAGGGGAAGCTTCAGCGATGTGCTTGCCATAGGCGAAAAAAGCTGGGCTTTCTTCAGGGCCGAGGAAGAGCCCCATAACGCCGACACCAGCGACACTTCGGTGGTGGACAAAATCCGCAGTTATGTGATGTCCTTTGAACGGGGCAAGGCGGAAGACTACACCCTGGCGGAGGCTGAGAAATTCACTGCCGACGCAAGGGAGGCCGGTTTTGATTCCGCCATTGGCAACCGCGCCATAGAGAAGAAAAGCTTTGGCCCAATCCCGGTCAACTACGGCGATACCTCGCTTTTCCCCTCTGTGTCGAGTTCCGGGGTTACGGAATTGGGGAACGCAAGCACCAACGAGAATTTCTGGCAGGCTGCATTTGGGACTTCCATAAATAGCCCTTCTTCACCCTTTGTCCTGGGGGACAATGTAATCGTCCTCTATCCAACCGAAGAGACTGTCTCCGATCCTGAATTCAACAATTACATTGGCCTTTACTATTCCTACTGGCTCAACGATTCAGTGCAGCAGGGTGTCAGCTCTTACTTCCTCAGCAACGGCAAACTGGACGACAGGTTCTGGGATGTCTTCCAGCACATCTGGAACACCAATTAGCGCTTCCCCTGAATTGCCCCGGGAGCTTCCTGCCCGCCGGGGCTTTTCAGTCACTTACCTTGGGAAGGCGCTCCTATCCCGCATCGATCCTATAGCCCAGGCTGAACGCCTTGTTTCGGCGCTTCCCGTAAAAGACCGCACCCTTTACCTCTGCCCCTCCCCTCTTTACGGGTACGGCCTTGATCTGCTCCTCGGCAAGCTTGGAAACAATTCTGTCGTGCTCTGCATCGAGGCTGACGAACAGCTCTATGATTTGTCAGTCAGGAATATGGGGGCCCTTTTGGGCAGGGCCAAGAGCAGCATTGCCCTGGTTAAGGCCGGCAGCGGGGCAGGCCCCGAGCTTTGCAGGTATGTACGCAGCAAATGGGGCGAACGGCGTTTCCGCCGCGTAGAAATGCTGCGCCTCTCTATGGGCTGGCAGCTTTTCCCGGAGGCTTACAGCGGCATTGCCGAGGATCTGCGCAGCGACATGGCAACCGGCTGGGGTAATGCCATGACCCTCATAAAACTTGGCCGCCTCTACGCGCGGAATGCGGTAAGGAACCTGCGCCTGCTCCCCAGGCTGCATGATATTTCCAGCCTCGACTATGGCGGTTCCCCTGTGCTGGTTTTAGGCGCAGGACCTTCCCTGGACAAAGTTTTGGACGGGGTGATTTCTTTTTTTGGGGATAAAGCCCTTCAGCCTGAATCAAGGCCCTTCAGGATAATCTGCGCCGACACCTGCATACCTTGCCTCAAAGACCGTTCCATCATGCCCGACCTTGTGGCGATCCTTGAAAGCCAGCACTGGAATTTGAGGGATTTTTCCGGCGTCTCGGGGTGGGGCGCCTCTGCGGCTTTGGATCTTTCAAGCCTCCCCGCTTCCGCAAGGGTACTGGCGGGCAAAGCCTATATCTTCATGACCCCCTGGACTGGCCTGCGCCTCTTTAACCGCCTTGCGGAAAAATCCCTGCTCCCCACAAGCATGAGCCCCATGGGTTCGGTGGGCCTCACCGCCGTTGAATTGGCAAGGCTGCTCTCCGGGGGTCCCATCATAACCGGGGGCATCGACTTTTCCTTTACCATGGACAGCTACCATGCCCGCTCCTCCCCCGGACACCTATACAAGCTTGCTTCGCTAAACCGTTTCGCTTCACCCCTCAATGCAGCGGCGGCGTTCAGGCAGGGCTGCTTTCCGGTTCAATCCAAAAGCGGAATCCCTGTGCGGAGCGATCCTGCCATGCGGAACTACCGGGAACTGTTCGAACAGGAGTTTTCAAAGGATTCAGGCATTTTCGACATTGAAGGGCCGGGGCTTGCGCTGGGGGTAAGGACATTGACCCTTGACAAGGCCGTCAGGGTATTGGCACAGGGAACATATGTCCCTTGCAATGATTCGCCAGCGCCTATGCCAAAAGCGAATCTTAACGCCTTCATTGAACAGGAAAAAAACCTGCTTCTGAGGCTGCGGGATTATCTTACAGGGACGGAATCCGGGGAGGACAGTTTTGACGGGCTTCTGGATGAATGCGATTACCTGTGGGCCCATTTCCCCGAATGCGCGGGCACAGGGGGCAGGCGGCCGCCTTCGTCGGATTTGTCATTCCTGAAACGGGTGCGGGCCGAGATCGATCCTTTCATCAAACTATGGGATATGACTTTACGAGAAATTGAAAACATCTGATAATAAGGCAGGAGCAATCATGAAGAGATCAGAAATCAATCATTATATCAAAGATGCAAAGGAGTTCATCAGGAAGAACGGATTCCATCTTCCGCCCTTTGCATTCTGGAGCCCCGATGAATGGAAGGGCAAGGGCTCTGAGTACGACGAGATTCAGAACAACCAGCTGGGCTGGGATCTGACCGACTTTGGCAGCGGGGATTATGAAAAGATCGGCCTCTTCCTTTTTACCATACGGAACGGCAACTATCACGACCCGGCAAACAAAAAGACCTATGCGGAAAAGCTCATGATAGGTCTCCCGAGCCAGGTGACGCCCTACCATTATCACAAGGCCAAGATGGAAGACATCATCAACCGGGGGGGCGAGGGCCAGCTCTGCATCAGGGTTTACGGCTCTATCGGCCCCCGGGAACTGGACGAAAAATCCCCTGTCCCTGTGGCAGTGGACGGCAGGAATTTCACCGTACCCGCAGGCACGGTAATACGGCTTTCCCAGGGCGAAAGCATCAGCCTCTCCAGGGGGGTGTTCCACGAATTCTGGGCGGACAAATCCACCCTGCTTTTAGGCGAGGTCTCCATGGTCAACGATGATCATACGGATAACTACTTCTTGAAGGATCAGGGGCGTTTCCCCGAGATCATCGAGGACGAAAAGCCGCTGCACCTGCTGGTGGGGGACTACGAGAAATACAGGGGATAGTTATTCGTCCTTGGATTTCAGCACTGCCAGGAACGCGCTTTGCGGCAGCTCGACATCCCCTACCATCTTCATGCGCTTCTTGCCTTCTTTTTGTTTTTCCAGGAGCTTGCGCTTGCGGCTGATGTCGCCGCCGTAGCATTTGGCCAAGACGTCCTTGCGCAGGGCATTCACGGTTTCGCGGGCTATGACCTGGCTGCCTATGGCGCCCTGTATGGGGATCTTGAACTGCTGGCGGGGGATTTCTTCCTGGAGCCGTTCGCAGACCATGCGGGCCCTTGCCTGGGCATTGTCCCTGAACACGAGCTGGGACAGGGCGTCCACAGCCTTGCCGTTGAGGAGTATGTCGAGCTTTACCAGATCCGTTTTCTTGTATTCAGTGATGTCATAATCGAAAGAGGCATAGCCCCGGCTTATGCTTTTTAGGCGATCGTAAAAATCGAAGAGCACTTCCGCAAGGGGCATATTATAGACGAGTTCCACGCGCTTCTCGTCCAGGTAGGTCATGTTTGTCTGCACTCCCCGCTTCTCATTGCACAAGGTCATGATGTTCCCGACAAAGGTTGTGGGGGTAATGATGGATGCGCGAATGTAGGGTTCATCGGCGCTTTCGACACGGCCATCGCCGGGGTAATCGGCAGGATTGTCCACCATGATTTCTTCGGCTGTTGGCCCGTTCCTCACGTACACCTTGTATTTAACCGAAGGGGCGGTGAAGATCACGCTCTGATCGAATTCCCTTTCGAGCCGTTCCTGTATCACTTCCAGGTGGAGAAGGCCCAAAAAGCCGCAGCGGAAGCCGAAGCCCAGGGCGGCGGAAGAATCTTTTTCGTACACCAGGGAGGCATCGTTGAGCTTGAGCTTTTCGATGCTGGTTTTGAGTTCTTCATAATCGTTTGAATCCACAGGGTATATGGACGAGAACACCACGGGCTTGATTTCGCGGAAACCCGGAAGGGCTTTTTCGCAGGGATTTTCCGCGCCTGTTACCGTGTCGCCTACCCTGACATCGCTCACAGTCCTGACCCCGGCGATAAAGTAGCCTACATCGCCGGCTTTCAGCTCTTCAGTCTCGACGAGCGCAAGCTTGAAGACGCCGACAGTCTCAACATCGTACTCGGTGCCGTTGTACATAAAGCGTATCTTCATCCCCTTTTTAAGGGTTCCGTCAAAAAGGCGCACATGCACAACCACGCCCCTGTAGGGGTCGTAATGGCAGTCGAAGATAAGTGCCCGCAGGGGGGCATCCACTTTTCCCGCAGGCGGGGGGAAGCGTTTCACGATGGCCTCGAAAAGCTCGTCCACCCCCTGCCCGGTGCGGGCGGAGACCAGGAGGGCCTCCGAAGAATCAAGCCCTAAGTCTTTGTCGATCTGCTTCCTGGCCATGTTGATGTCCGCGGCCTGCATGTCTATCTTGTTGATCACTGGGACGATTTCGAGATTGTGCTCCAGGGCAAGGTACATGTTGGAGAGGGTCTGGGCCTGCACGCCTTGGGTTGCGTCCACCAGGAGCAGTGCCCCTTCGCAGGAATTGATTGCCCTGGACACCTCGTAGGTAAAGTCCACATGCCCCGGAGTATCTACCAGGTTGAGTTCGTATTCATGGCCGTCTGCCGCTGTATAGGGGATAGTGACTGCCTGGCTCTTGATGGTGATGCCCCGTTCCCGCTCTATGTCCATGTTGTCCAGGATCTGATCCTGAAAATCGCGGTCTTCTACAAGATGGCCTTTTTGGATGAGCCGGTCGGCAAGGGTGGACTTTCCGTGATCGATGTGGGCAATGATGCAGAAATTGCGTATGTATTGTATCTCGGCCATGCTTAAAAGGCGCCCTCTTCAAGCCTGATTTCTCCTACAGGCTCGACATTGATGTCCGGGGGAATTTCGATATAGGACAGAACCGCCAGGTTGGGGAATTTTTTCCGGGTAATTTCCTTGAGCCAGCTCCGGGCCATGGGGGAGCAGAGTATAATGGGCGGAAGGCCCTTGTCTTCCATGCCTTTAATCGCAGGGGAAAAAATATCGAGCCAGTCATCGCTTGCGGGGGTTTCGTTTTCTTTGGGCAGAAGCCTGTCGGCAAAACTCTGTTCCAGGTTCGTTTCCAGGGTAAGGACCCTGAGCACCTGCCCATCCCCTGCATAGTCAAGGCAAATCTGCCGTTTTAACGACTGGCGTATCTGCTCGATGATCACATCGTTGGGGGCAGGGCCAAAACTGCCCCAGTCGGCCAGGGTTTCGAGTATGGCCGGCATGTGGCGTATGGAAACCTGCTCGCTTAAGAGACCCCTCAATATGTCCCGGATGCTCCCAAGGCTTAGAAGGTTTTTCACTTCCCCCGTAACCACAGGGTACTTGGCTTCGGCTGTGTCCAGGATTTGCTGGACTTCGTCGCGGCCCAAAAAGTCGGGCGCCCGCTTCAGGGCGATTTCGTCCACATGGCGGACAATTGCGGCTGCGACGATTCTTGCGGCTCCGTGGATTAGCTCGGCATTAAAGCCCAGGCCATCGGAACCATACCAGTCCAGGTCGAGCTGCCTTCTCCCTGCTTCAAGTCCCTTGAGCAGTATGCGGTATTCGCCCCGATTTAGGCGGGGGTTCCTGGAGACCCGGATGCGGGGAACCACAAAACCCATAAGGCGGCAAAGCCGTTTCCTGATTTTATTTAAAGGCGCTGCCAGGGAATCTGCCATAGCATCAGCGTCCCCCTGGGGAAAGCCTTCAATCCCCAGAAAATCCCAGAGGGTTTGGCCCATTTCTATAGTCAGAAGCCGGGGCCTCTTTATTGGCTTAATCCTTCTGTTCCTGACCGACAGGGGAACCTTCTTCAACTTCAACCTTGAAAAGGCGGCCATGATTTCACGATAGCAAAGCTCCGGGACAGGCTGGCCAAGTTTGCCGTAGCTAAAGAGGTTGCGGGCAAGCATGACATTATCGATGATGGGCAAGCCCGTCTTTTTTGCAAAGCCCGAGATTGCTTCCGCCATGGGGCCCTGCTCCATGACAATGATAAGGGGGGCGAACATAAAATCGTCATCATAGCGCAGCCCGGTGATATAGCCTTCGGAGCTTGCCACAAAGGCGTCGCACGCGCTTATATAAGGTTCAAGGGCCTTCAGAGTTTCTTGTGTGCTGTCCAGTTCGTCACCCATAGAACCTCCAGTCTACAATGTATCAGGTGAATCCAGCAAGGCGGGGAGCTGCATGCTGGTTTCCATGTAGCCCAGCCGGCGTTTTTTTACATTGATTTCCATAAGGGCATACCCTTCATTTTCCAGTATCCTGAACCCCCTGATGGAAACAGGATCGTTCTCCGAAAGCCCCGCTTCGTCAGCCACCGAGCCCCGGACTACCCTCTTAATCTGGTAAGACGCAAAGGTTGAACCGTTTGCAGCGGTAGTCAGGATAAGGCCGAAAAGGGGGGCGGCTATGCGCTCTTTGCTGTCCTTTTTGGCGGCCTCTGCCAGGGGGATTTCGGGCCTGGCCGTCACCTGGATGAGCATCGGCTTCACGTTCCCTTCCGAATCGGCAATCTCCATGGTCACCAATTCCCCGGGCCTCAGGGGGAAAAGCAGATCCTGCAGGGTTGGTATCAAGGTACCCTGGGGGGCGCTTGCGGCAATGCCGTTGATGGATTTAATGACGGAACCTTCTTTGATCTGCTGATCCGAAGCAGGGGTTGAAGGGGCTACATAGATAATTTCGGCGCCGGCGGTGTTTTCGCTCACCGAAAGCCCCAGCCAGGGGCGCTCGGCCTTGCCCCCTGCAATCATGGCCGGCAGGGCTGCTGCCAGCCTTTCCGCAGGGACCGCGAAATTAAGGCCTGGGTACTGTTCTATGCCGGCAAAAACTATGCCCACAAGGCGACCAGTCATGTCGATTACAGGCCCTCCCGAATTCCCGTGGTTCACTGCGGCGTCAATCTGGATCACATCCCCAATTTGCAGGTAACGGCGGCCAAGAGCCGAAACTATGCCCTGGGTTACAGTTTTTTCAAGGCCCCCAGGGGAACCTATAGCATAGATTGTATCCCCCACGTTGGGGATGACCCTGTCCACCACCGAATAGATGTACTCGGGTGTAAATTCGGCCTTTATCAGGGCAAGATCCATGGCCTTGTCCCAGCCTACCACTTTGGCCGGAATGCGGGCGCTGGCTGAATCCCCCATACGTATGAACATACGGGAATAGCCCTCGTATTTGGGATCCACTTCGCTGGCTATTACATGGTAATTGGTGATAAGGAAGCCCGAGGCATCCACAAAAAAGGCCGATCCCAGCACCCGGTCAGGCACGCCCCTGCCCCGGGTTATACGGTAGCCTCGATCAACCCAGACTGTTGCCACTCCCTTGATCATATCCTGGGGAAGATCGCGGCCTTCTGCATAGGCACGGAGTTCGGAGGGGACAGTATCATTGGCATTAATGATGCTTAAAAAGAAAGCCGCTGTGCGGCGCTGCCTGGCAGCCACTGCTTTTTCGAGGAAGAGGAGGATATCCTCGTATTCCAGGGGCTTAAGTTCATGGGACCTCACGGCAGCCAAAAAGGCGGGAAGCATGTTCCCCTCTTCAAGCTGCTGTTTGGCATATTCCAGGACCAGGTCGGGCTCGTCTCCCGTGTTTTCCACGGAGATGCCCAGGCTCGAAAGAGATCGCGCCAGGGAGGCAGCATCGGCCCATCGTTTTTCCTGGATTGCCTTGATCTGGGAAGCTTTAAGGTTCCCGGAAGCTTCTTCCCTAAGGCTGGCCAGCCTCTCCTGAATTTCCGGATCTTCCCCCTCGGGGTTTACGCTTCCCGGGCCGTAGATTGATTTATATACTTCGAGAAGATGTATTGCCCTGGCAGGATCGCTGGAAGCGAATTTAGCCATATCGTCCAGCCTGAAGGCGCTTACCGATTTAGGCTGGACAAGGCGGCGTTCAGCCTGGGCCTGGGTAGTACAGGAAAGCAGGATAGCGCACAGGGCCAATATAAAAGCGGGAGCCCATTTTAAATTCTTAAAAGCCATTTCGTTTCCTTATCAACCGATTGGTTCATGGGTCTCATAGACCCCATCGCCATCCCAATCGCTGTCGGCATAATCAATCTCGCGGCTATAGTCCAGGAGGATGAGAGGATCGTTCAAATCCGAAGGATCCGGCGAACCCGGAAGGGTCGTGGCCGGCACAGGGCTTCGGCGAAAATGCCGAACCGTTTCGAGCCTGCCATCCAAATCAAGATCTACCCTTTGGGCCAGGGGCCTGCCCCGGAGAAAATCGGTCTCCGAGACCATGAGCCCGTCCAGATACTCCCTCGCCCTGATGGGTATGCTCCGGCTAAGCTCCACAACTTCCATTCCGCCGGAGAATTCCTGGCTCGGTCTTTCCACCTTGAGGGCAAAAGAAACCAGGGTACGCCTTGTAAGGCGGGCTGTCGGATCAGAGACCGGGAAGAGCAGATCGCTCCCCGTTATCTCCGTGAATTTCACAGGCGAAAAATAAAAGTCCAAGGGCCTGGGTATGTAACGCTCGTCCCCCAACCGGGCTTCCAGCACAGAAGGATATTCTTCCCATTGCACGGTTATCATGCGCCTGTCGTCATCGCTCACCGGCAATTGGGCGCTTCTGGGATCACCGGCCTCAAATTCAAGGCTCAGCTCGGGAAGGCCGTCCTGGTCCGCGTCATAGGAATACGCAACAAGCTGGCCTCTGCGGTAAAGGGCCGAAGCTTCGGCAATGCTGTCGCCATCAGCGTCTTCTGTTATAACACCTGACCACTCTAAAAGGTTTCTCCTAAAAAGCCTCCGCCTGATTTCGTCCCGCAAAAGGCGGTAAATATCTTCAAGCAGGGCCTTGTCGATGGTTTTATGGCCCGAATCCCGGTATTGAAAGAGTTCTTCCAGGGCTGTTTCCTCGTCGATGACCCCCATGTTGAGGCTCACAGGGAGGGAGGCGGGAACCGGGACATTCACCGCCCTATACGCCTGCACCTTGCGCCTGGCATCTTCAATATCCCGCAAGAAAGGGGCGGCCATCCAGGCCAGCTCGGGATCAAGGGGGATGAGCACTGGAAGCCGCCTCACTATTAATTCCAAAAGTTCCTGGTCCCCCGCGAAGCTATCCCTACCTCCGCTCTGCTGCCCCGCAGCGTTTTTCGCCTGAAGGTAAGAGAAGAAAATACGCGCAGGCCCTGATTCCCTTGGATACCTGTCCAGCGCGGATGCCACGGAACGGTGGAATTCTTCTATGCTGGGCAAAAAACGGAGGGAAAGAAGCCTTAACCGGGCTTTCTCATAGCTATCGGGCAGTGCATCGAGTATGTTCAGGGCTTCGCCATAACGCCTCAAAGCGATGAAATTTTCGGCCGCCATGAGCCGCACGTCATCGGGGGAATACCTTTGCCGGCCCTTGGCTTTTAAAGCCTTGCCAAGGGCTTCCAGCACTGCCCCCCGGCTCTGGTTGAAATGGGATCGGGCTTTTGCAAGCAGATAGCAGAGATCCAAAGAAACATCGCTGTAATCGGCTGCCCGCTCAAGAACCGCCAGGGCTTCTGCCCAGCGGCCTTCTGCTATGGCCTTTTCAGCCCAGCCGGCATATTTTTCAGCCTGGGCAGGATCTCCCAACAAATCAACAGAAGGAATCTCGTCAAAACTCTGAGGGAAAAGACCAAAGGCAAAAAGAGAAAAGATCAACACTGCCAGCAAATGCCGGGGATACATCTTACGCTCCGGACGCAGGACTTGGCGTGGCAAGGGATGCCGGGGTCTCCCGGGGCGGGAAACCCAGCAGCGAACGAATCTGATCATCAATCAGGGTTTCCTGTACCAGGAGCGCCTCGGAGAGCTTTTCAAGCTTGTCCCTGTTGGAACGGAGTATATCATCCGCCTTGATCCTGCCTGCATCAAGAATCTCCTTGACGGCCTTATCGATGCGGTGGGCAGTATCTTCAGAATAATCCTTATGCCTGGCGATTTCCTTGCCCAGGAAAATAGGTTCGTCTTCCTGGCCATAGGTCACAGGCCCCATTTCGTCGGCCATGCCCCATTCGCAGACCATGCGGCGGGCCATGTCAGTAGCCTGCTCCAGATCTTGCTTGGTACCTGTGGTGGTCTCGTCGTAGAAGATTTTCTCCGACACCCAACCGCCGTAACAGATAACTATACGGTCCTGTATCCAGCCCTTGGTTCGGCTGTAGCTGTCCTCCACGGGCAGGGACATAGCCATGCCCAGGGCCCTTCCATGGGGGACTATGGTCACCTTGTGGAGAGGATCTGCGTCCTTGAGGAAGTAGTGAAGCAGGGCATGGCCTGCTTCGTGCACGGCAGTCATGCGCCGCTCTTTGTCGGAAATCACCAAAGTAGTCCTGGCGACCCCCATGAGTATCTTGTCCCTGGCCTCTTCAAAGTCGGGCATCTCCACTTCTTTCTTGTCCTGTCGGGCAGCGAACAATGCGGCCTCGTTCACGAGGTTCGCAATGTCCGCGCCGCTCATGCCCGGGGTTGCCCTGGCAATGCGCACCAGATCCACACCTGCTGAAAGGGGGATCTTGGCGGAGTGTATTTTGAGTATGTCTTCCCGTTCTTTAATATCCGGCATAGCAACCACTACCTGACGGTCAAACCGACCGGGTCTTAAAAGGGCTGGGTCCAGCACATCGGGTCTGTTGGTGGCGGCCAGGATTATCACCCCGTCCTTGGAGTCAAAGCCATCCATTTCCACCAAAAGCTGGTTCAGGGTCTGCTCACGCTCGTCGTGGCCTCCGCCGTAACCTGCGCCTCTGGTGCGGCCTACCGCGTCAAGCTCGTCAATAAAGATGATGCAGGGCGCGCTCTTGCGGCCCTGATCAAAAAGATCCCTCACCCTGCTTGCGCCAACGCCCACGAACATCTCGACAAAGTCGGAACCTGACATGTGGAAGTAGGCAACGCCGGCTTCCCCTGCCACTGCCCTGGCCATGAGGGTTTTGCCTGTGCCCGGCATGCCCACAAGAAGCACGCCCTTGGGTATCCTTGCGCCCATCTTGGTGAATTTCTGGGGCTCCTTGAGGAAAGCCACCACTTCCTGCAATTCGTACTTGGCGTCCTTTTGGCCTGCCACATCGGCAAAGGTGATCTTCCTGCCCTCGTCATGGTAGCGCTTGGCCCGACTCTTCCCAAACTGGAATGCCTTGTTCCCCGAGCCCTGCATATTCCTGAACATGAACCAGATAAAGCCGAAGCCTATGATCCAGGGAAGTATCTCCAAAAAGATCCGCAAAGGGCTGATCTGGGAGACAGCCCCGGAAACACTGATGCCCTTTTCCCTCAGCATGGGGAGCAGGGCCGGGTCCTGATAGGGGATGAGGGTCTTGAAATTCTGCCTTGTCCCGCTGACCTGGCGTATGCCTTCGATGGTGTTGTTTTCATGAATGGTAACTGCTGTAAGCTCGCCCAGCTCCAGAGATCGGGTAAATTCAGAATAGGGTATTTCCTGCCTGGCAGGCCCATCGTTGTTCCTGAAAAAATACGCAATAAAAAGAACCACCATAGCCAGGAAAAAAACCAGGGCAAACCTGTTTGGCTTGCCTGGGCTCAGGCGGGGCGGAATCTTATCTTTCTGATCGTCGAACATCTATACCCCCGGAAATAATGAACTTTGAATATCCCGGGGCTTCCTCTCTGCCATAAAGCAGCTTCCCGGCGCCGATAAGGGCAGCAAGCCCTTCGCAATCTTCGGCAGCGACACATTCCATTGTACCCTGAAAACGGCCTTTTTGTCTTGTCTTAAGGATGGCCTCGTCCTTGCGGCCGGGCCGCAAAACCAGGGGATAGGAAGCAAAAAAAACACTCCCCTCGCCGGTTTCCATTGAGGTATCGCCGTCAGCCCCTGCCTCAACAGTAAACCATCCTTTAAGATTATAAGAGCCGGGGCCTTTGATCAACAGCGAAAAGCCCTTCTCTCCTTTTTCCCGGTCAGAAGGCATTGCATAAAGCTTGTTTCCCCGTATCTCAACCCTGATGGGCCCAAGATCAGAGGCCAAAGCCCCCCCGGGAAGCCCTGCAAGGAAACGGCGGAGGCTTGCCCGCCGGGGAACAGCGGCCCGGACAGCCAAAAGATCCGCCGCCCCGAAAACAGCCTCTTCCTGAATAATCAAGGGCTCGGCCAAAAATTTCTCCGCCAGCATAGAAAGCCCTCCCCCGTCTTTTTTCCATTCCAATCGTCTGGAAGCCTCGCTAGACAAAAAACCCGCCGCCAGGGCCTGGGTCTCCCCCAGCGCCTCCACCCCTCTGCGCCACGAGGGGAAAAGATCATCCATGCAAGGCATGAGCTTTAACCGTATCCTGTTGCGGAGGTATTTTGTGTCTGAATTGGTGGAATCCGTACAATAAGAAATATTTTTTTCATCGAGATAGGCAAGAACTTCCTTCCTGCCCAATTCCAAAAGTGGCCGCAGTATAAGCCCCCTTTCCCTGGGCATCGCAGCCAGCCCCCCCGGCCCTGAACCTTTAAGCATGCGCATCAATGCAGTTTCAAGGAGGTCATCCCTGGTATGGGCTATCAAAACCCTTTCAGCTTTTAACAGACGGGCCTCCCTGCGCAAGATACGGTGCCGGTACAACCGCGCCGCAGCTTCAACCCCAATGCCCTTCTCCCATGCAGCCCTGGCGACCTTCCCCTTCCCTACGGAAACCACCTTGCATGCCACATCAAGCTTTCCGCAAAGTTCTTCCACAGCCCCAGCGTCAGCCAAGCTTTCATCAGGGGCTCTCATACCATGCTCCACATGAACGCAATGGAGTATGAAACCTTTCTCCTGCCGCAAAGAAGCCAGCGCAGAGAGCATGGAGACAGAGTCAGCTCCCCCCGACACAGCCGCAATAAACACTGTTCCCCTGGGCCAATCCCCAAGACCAGCACTTACCGCGGCTTCAAAAGAATTCATAACGTAATTTTACCATAAAAAGATGAAGAGAATTTAACCACAAAGTCGCCTAAATCGCACAAAGGAAAGACAACACCATATACAGAACTCGTGCTTGTTGTCGCTAACCTGCCAATGGCTGTTGGCGCCGTTCTACCACCGCCGTCGCCCCCAATGGCTGTTTACGACGTTGCGGCAAAGCCGCAATGTGGCGAAGCCCAAGGGCGCGAAGCCGCCCGCAGCGTAAACAGCTCGATAAACGCTGTGCGAAGCATAGCGTTTATCGGGCTTGTTGGCGCCGTTTTAATGGCGCTAACAAACTATTTTGTGTCCGCGGCCTTCGCTGCCGGAGATGCGGCTTTGGCGCCAGAGGCTGCCGGGGCTGCGGCGCCTGCTGCCGCAGGTTCGGTGGCTGCGGGGCCGGCTGCTGCTGCTTCTTCTGCAGTTGGGGCAACAACGGCTTCTTCCTTGGCGTACTTCACCAGGGCCACTACCTGATCGCTTCCTGAAATAAGGCGTATGCCTGA
This sequence comes from Leadbettera azotonutricia ZAS-9, assembly GCF_000214355.1. Classification (GTDB taxonomy): domain Bacteria; phylum Spirochaetota; class Spirochaetia; order Treponematales; family Breznakiellaceae; genus Leadbettera; species Leadbettera azotonutricia. The sequence continues at coordinate 2,684,763 of NC_015577.1, forward strand.
AGCCAGGGGGATATCCCTGACGTGGATGCTCTGGTTGACGCTCAAGGCAGAAACGTCCAGATCAATGCGCTCGGGCAGATCCTTGGGGAAGCATTCCACTTCGATTTCGTGGAGGGGGAATTCGAGAATACCGCCGTCCCTTACGCCTATAGGGCTGCCCTGGAGGTGGATGGATACGCGGGCCCTCAAGGCAACGCCGCTTTCCACTTCGTAGAAGTCCACATGGAGGATTTTGCCATCCATGATGTTCCGCTGGGTATCCTTTACAAAAGCGTCGTAGGATTTCCCGTCTACGTCCACTTTTACAATAGTACTTTCGGAAATATTCTTAACCCCGTTGGTAAATTCCAAAGCGTCCAGATCTATGGAATGGGCTTCCCCGCTGCGGCCATAGAGCACCCCGGGAATGCGGCCGGCACGGCGAATCCTGCGTGCCTCCCCTGATCCGTTCTTGGCCCTTGCATGGGCCTCTAATACTACCTGACTCATTCTATGCTCCTATTATCAGCCTCATTGGCGTTTGTTGCTCTCGGACGACAAGGTTCTGGGACGACAGGGTTCGAACCTGTGCATGCCGGAGCCAAAACCCGGTGGCTTACCACTTGCCTACGTCCCAATTAGAGAGAAAGTATAGCAAAAATTGAGAAGAAATTGCAAGAGCCCCTTGATTTATATTTCCAGAGTCTGGTCGTCGGGGCCGGCGCCCATGTCGTATTGATCGAGAATTTTCTTTTGCAATTCCGAACGGAATTCAGGATGGATAGGATGGGCCACATCCTTGTACTCCCCCGCACGGGTCTTTCTGCTTGGCATGGCGATAAACACACCAGTCTTCCCCTCGATTATTTTTACATTGTGAACCACAAAGCAGTCATCAAATGTAACCGTAACATAGGCTCTCAACTTTCCCTCGCCGGCCACTCTACGAACACGAATGTCTGTAATCTCCATGACGCTCTCCTTTACTGGCCAGAATTATGTACCTTCATTTTAATACTGGTTCTGCAAATTTAGCAAGAAAAAACGTCAATTCCGTGAAAATCTTGCGGTTTAATAGGGCTTTTTGGGCTTTTTGGGCGGTTTCCTTCTCCCTGAATATGCCAAAACAGCAGGAACCTGATCCCGAAAGCCCCGAAAAAGCCGATCCCGATATGGCCAATTTTTCCAGGAGCCGAAGGTATTCCCTGTTTTCTGACAAAATCGGTAAGAAATCATTGTAAAATGGCCATTTTTCGGGAGGGCCTGCCAAAACATCCCCCAAATCCCTGGGGGAAAGCAGCCTGCCAGGCTTATGGGGCGGATATTCCCCCGCTTCAAGCCTGCCGGTTTCGCGGCTTTCGTCAAGAAGCCCATAGGCTTCTGCGGTGGGGCTGGCAAAAGGGGGCTTCGCGAGGAGCACCCAAAGATCCTTTGGGCAAGGCAAGGGCTCAAGGTGTTCCCCCCTGCCCGAGGCCCAGGCAGCCCCCCCGTTAAGGAAGAAAGGCACATCGCTCCCCAGGGACGCTGCCATTTCCAATAGTTCTGCCTTGGCAAGATTGGCGCCGGACAGGGCATTGAGGGCCAGAAGAGTCGATGCGGCGTCAGAGGAGCCGCCCCCAAGGCCCGCTCCTGCGGGGATCCTCTTGACGACATGAATGGAAAGATGTGCGGCAAAGCCGGTTTTCTCCCTGAAAAGCCCCAAAGCCTTATTGACCAGATTCTGTCCGGGGGGGATGGCACAATCTTCTTCAAACGGGACTTCCCAGTGCTGGACAAAGCTTCCATTACAGGAGACAATTTCAAAAGTCAAAGTATCGCTGTAATCGAGGGCAGCAAAAATGCTTTGGAGGTCGTGGTAACCATCGGGCCTTTTCTCCCCCACCATAAGGTGCAGGTTGATCTTGCATGGGGCCTGGATGCTGCAGGAAACAAGGTTTTTCATCGAATGGAATGATTATAAAAAAAAATGATGCAAGATCCAAGACAAAGGCTTGACAGATACTGAAACTCTCCCTTATGTTTCAAGGGAAGCTTGATAATAAATTATAATGTAACGGAGTATATTATGGTTCAGCATGAGGCCGATATGAGCGAAGAAACTTTGCTGCCGGAATTTGCCTTAATGCCCGTATACAGCGGGCAGGGCGAGGATTTACCCTGCCCTTTCCTCCTTTTCGACGATGATGACGAGGAAGAAGAGGATATGGACGAAGAGGAAAGCTTCGAAGACATGGACGACGAATTTGAGGACGACGACTTCGATGACGAGGACGACGACTTCGATGACGAGGACGACGACTTCGATGACGAAGAGGACGAAGATTTCGACTACGAAGACGGCGTAGACTTCGACGACGATTTTGAAGAATAGATGACTGGGGCCGAACTCCAAAGCCGTTCCAGCTCATAAAAGGAACGGCTCCGGCTTGTCATCAGGTGCACAACCAAGTTCCCAAGGTCGATAAGGCACCATTCATCCTCAATGTCGGGCTTCCTTGATCTGCGGGGTTCGATGCCTTTATTCCGGGAATAATCCTTGATATGCCGTTCCAGCCCCGAAAGATGGGCGCTGCTGGTAACCGAGGCAATCACAAAAAAATCAGTCCAAAAATTGAGGCTTCTCATGTCAAGGACAACAATATCGCTCCCCTTGTGATCTTCAAGGAGCTTGCCCAGTTCCAGGGCCATGCTTTCAGTTTCCGGTAACGTATCTTTCATTAAAATCCCTTCCGATAATGAGCGTAAAATCAGCTTTATATTCAAGATTCTGCAAATCCAGGCCCAGCTCCGGGTTTTCCGGAGCCAGGGCATCAGAACGTATATTGGTGCAGTGGATGATCCCGCCAAAATCCCTTGCCATGTCCTGAAAACCCGAGCGGTCTATAATGAGGGTGCGTTCGTAGTCGCTGGAATCTGCATTGCCTATGGAGATGATATCATAGCCAAAGCCCTGGAGCAGTTCAGATGTACGCCCCGCAAGCCCTATGACGGTGGTACCGTTCAGAATTTCGACGGTAAAAACCCGCTCCGACAGGGAGCCTTCCACAGGGCGCACCAGGCCCGCCAGGGACTGGCGCACTATATCCTTAACCAGGCTGCCGTTCCAAAAGGGGAAGATAAGGGTCTGGCCCGAAACTTCCCGGGGATTCCCGCCTACCGACTGTATGCTTACCCTGTCTGTATCAATCCTGGCGAATTCATCAAAGAGCCGCACCCTGCTCCTCTCCCTCATATTGGTTTTTATGAAGGACTGATAAATTTGAGCTACCTGGGGGTTTTTCAGGGTTTCATTCTGCTCCCCAAGGCGTTTTAAAAGGCCCAGAAAAAAGCGCTGGCGCCTGAAATTCGCAAGCTCCCCATTCTCTTCCGGAAGCTCGTAGGTGGCATAGACCCTTGCCTTGTCCCCGTCAAGCCGCGTAAGCCCCGAGGGGAAGAGTATGGGCTCGTCCTGGAAAATATCCACCCGGGAGGGGATAAATATCTCCACCCCCTCGATCAAATCCACTATCTTCCCAAGGTTTTCTATGCTTACTGCATAAAAGAAAGAAATATCCACCCCAAGAAGCTTTTCTATCTCCTGCTCGTAATCCGAAATCCTCCTTGGGTCATACACAGAATCAATGCGATCCACGCGGTTCACTTTTTGAAGTATAAGCCCCATGGCCCCGGGTATGTCAAAGACCGAAGCCCTGTTGGTATTGGGGTAGTACATGAGCACATAGGTGCTGAGGGGCTTCCCCTGCCGCTCTATCACAAAAAGCGTATTGATGACCCTGTCGCCGGTCAGCAATTCTTCCAGGGGATCCGATTTCAGGGTAAAGAATGCATAGATCCCGCCCCCAAAAAGGATGAGGCCTATAAAAATGAGGAGAAGCACGGAAGCGTCGGCCTTGTTTTTTTTCCTCATCCTGTGCGCTCTTTGTTGATGGATTCCAGAAGCTTTTTGGTTTCCGGGGCGAGCGCAAGCTGCTGGCTTGAAAGCCAGTCTGTTATCGTCTTAAGGACTACTGCAAAAAGCTCGTCCAAGCCTATGTCCATTTCCCGTAAAGACGGATCAGCATAGCCCCGGGAAACTTCGATTTTGTCCGCCACATAGAGAACCTTGGCCAAGGGCCCCATGCCTGCACAGCCTGTAACATGGCATTTTACCGCTTCAAGTATGTCCCTGTTCTGTATGCCGTATCGATCCTTAAGCAGAACCGCCGCAGCCCGGCCATGGACAAGGGAAGGGATCTCCTTTTCAAATTCCGAAAACCCTTCTCCATCATGGCGCGCAAGCTCCATTAACTCGCCCGAGGTCATGGATTTGCATATATCGTGGCCAATGCCTGCAAGATAGCCTGCCCTGGGGTTTAAGCCATAGCGCAGGCAGAGATCCCTGGCAAAAAGGGCTGTGCTTCTGGAATGGAGGAAGCGTGATGGCTTTAGGGTGTTCCTGGCGGCATTTTCTATGAGTACCAGCTGTTCCAGGGCAATCCCGTCTTCTGCCGGTTTAGGAAACCCATAAAGCCCCCGATCCTCAATGATGTACCGGGCTCCGGCAGGCACCAGGTATCGCCAGTTTTCATTGGCAGAAATTTTTTCCCTCACCAGCCCGGAAGAAACATTCATGATCTCGTTATCCAGGGCTGTGTAGGGGTAAGGAAAGGCAAAGCCCTGCCTGTTTTCCCCAGGGGAGGAATCCCCGTCATTGGAAAGAGTGAAAAGCCGTTTCGCAATGATGATGTCCGCCTGCTCCGCGATGTCGTCAGCGCTGTGCCACCGGGAAAAAGCCGGGGCCAAGTCATCCCCAAGGATGAGGCCGGGCTTGGATTTGGGGCAATAGCGCCTCTTTATATCCGCGATGGTATCTATGGTATATGAAATGCCTTCACGTTTTATCTCGCAGTCGTCAATGGCAAGGCGGGGATCCCCGGCAATGGAAGCCGCCAGCATGTCCAGGCGGTCCCTGGGAGATGCCCCTGTGGCGCCCTGCTTAAAAGGGGACTGAAATGCAGGTATAAGGATGATCCGGTCATAGCCCAGGCCCGAAATCACTGCCTCGGCCAAAAAGAGGTGGCCCATGTGGACGGGGTTAAAGCTGCCCCCAAGGATAGCGGCTTTCACTTCGCCGGATCTCCGCCCACAAGGCGGCCGAAAAGGGCGGCTAACTCGGGTATGCCTTCGCCTGAGAAAACCGAAATGCCCAGTACATCCTCGTTGGGATATTTCTTTTTGAATTCTTCCAGTCTGCCTGCAGCCTCTTCCCTATCCAGCTTGCTGCCAATCAGAATGCGTTTCTTGGCTGTAAGCTCTGGGGAAAAAGCGTCAAGCTCGCTGAGGAGCACATCAAAGGCTTCAAGGTAATTGTCTTCGCCAAGGTCCACCAAAAAGGCCAGAGCCACAGTCCGGGAAATGTGCTTTAAGAAACGTATGCCCAGGCCAAGCCCTTCCGAAGCCCCTTCGATGAGGCCCGGAATATCCGCAATGATGATATCCTGGTCGCCCAGGGAAAGCACGCCGAGGTTTGGAATTTTCGTGGTAAAAGGATAGGAAGCGATGCGGGGCCTGGCATTGGTAAAACGGTCAAGGAGGGAGGACTTCCCCGCATTGGGGAAGCCCACAAGGCCTATGTCCGCCATCACCTGGAGTTCCACCTTGAGGCGGCGCTTTTCGCCGGCCTTGCCGGGCAGGGCTTTGCGGGGCGCCTGGTTCACCGACGACTTGAAGTGTATGTTGCCCCAGCCGCCGTTGCCGCCTTTGAGAAAAGTAAAATCGTTCGTGTCTTTACCAAAATCTTTGATGAGTTCGTCTGAATCAGCGTCTTTGATGAGGGTTCCGGGAGGAAGGGGGATAAAAATATCCTCGCCGTTTCTGCCGTAGCGGCCCCGGCCTTCACCGTCTCTGCCGTTTTCTGCCTTAAATGATTGTTTATACCGGAGATGGGCCAAAGTGCGGAGATTGCGGCGAATCTGGAAGACAACATCGCCACCCCTGCCGCCGTCGCCGCCTGAAGGGCCGCCGTTGGGGACATACTTTTCCCTGCGGAAGGCTACACAGCCGTTCCCGCCCGACCCCGAGGAGACTTCAATAAGCGCTTCGTCTGCAAATTTTTCCACGCACCCTTAAAAGATCACGTGCTTGCGGGTATTACCGCGGCAAGCTTCCGGCCTCTGCGCTGGATAAAGGACACAGTCCCGTCTACCTTCGCAAAGAGGGTGTAATCGCCGCCGCAGCCCACATTGGCTCCGGGGTGGATCTTGGTTCCCCGCTGCCGGACTATGATTGAGCCGGCAGTTACAATGCCGCCCCCTGAAACTTTGATACCCAGATACTGGGGTTGAGAATCCCGTCCATTTTTGGCGCCACTGCCGCCCCGTTTACGAGCCATATCAATTCCTCCGCTCTATAGTTACCTGGCAAAATTCGGGATATTCCTCCGCCACCGAAAGGAGGCCCTCGCAAAGAAAAGCCCCGGCAGCCGCAAGAAACTCCCTGCTTCCGCCTATCCCTTCGGCTTCAAGCAACAAAATACCCCGTTCCGGAGCCTCACTCCGGACTGTTATGCCCTCCCGCCTGGAAAGGGTCCTCAAAACGGTCCTCGACAATACCGAAACCGCCGCGCAGACTATATCGCTGCCCTTTGGCCCCGAGCCTGCATGGCCTTGAACCCGGCAGGATTTTAACAGTCCTCCGTCCAAAACCACTTCAGCCTGTATCATCAGGCCCCGATGATATCCTGGATCTTGATGACCGAGTACTGCTGCCTGTGGCCCTGCTTGCGCCGGTAGTCCTTCTTGGGCATGTACTTAAAGACGATGATTTTATCGGCCTTTTTGTGGGCTTCCACGGTCGCGGAAACCTTGACCCCTGCTACATAAGGGGCGCCGACCTTCACCGAATCCGGAGAATCACCGCCGGAAACCAACAGCACAGACTCTATATCCACCGTAGAACCGGGCTCGGCATCAATTTTATCCACATTGATCACAGCCCCTTTCTCGGCTTTGTACTGTTTTCCCATAAATTCAACAATCGCGTACATATTTCTTCCTTCTCAACACAATTAGAGGATATTTATATCACAAACCGCGGACAAATGTCAAGACCTTAGTCCTTGGCTCTATTTAGAAGGTAAACTTCTTGATGCCTCTGATTTCATCCAGAAGTTCCCTGGGGAGGCTCGCGTCCCCTGCGGGGATCACTTCCTCAAGCTGTTCCAGGGACGAAAAGGCCACTATGGGGATGGAAGGGAAATCCTGGGCAGCCACATAGGCCGGTACCAGGGCTGCCGCGCTTATCCGGCACTGCTTTTCCCAGGCAGGAAGCCTTTCCAAAAGCTTCTTGTTGGAGTCGTTGCTGTATACCGCTTCATGGGAAGGCGAGACTGCCCTGCCTTTGAGCCTTTTGGGGAAATAGCCATGGCAGGTTGAGCTATAGGCCATGACAGCTTTTTTTGACTTTTCGTGGTAGGCGAAAATAGGCTTGTCCATGGCTATGCAGGTTTTATCCTCTATGGCATCCAGGTTTAAATCCCCCAGGCTGTAGCGTATCTGGTCGCAGAGGAAGCCTTCATAGCCCTTGGCGGCGGCAACTTTATCGGCCTCTTCCATGCGCGCCAAAGCCCAGTTGGAACAGCCGTAATGGCGTATCTTCCCGGTTTTCCTGAAACTTTCCAGCATGGAAAGAATTTCTTCCACTGGCCGGGACTCGTCATCCCTGTGCAGAAAATAGAGGTCGATATAATCCGTTCCAAGGTCGGCAAGGCTGTCTTCAAGGTCGCTTTGAACCTCGGCAAGGCTCATGCGGGCTATGTTCATGGTTTTAAGGTTAGGGTGGGCGCCTTTTGTGGAAAGCACAATGCGGCTGCGGTTTTTCCGCTCTTTGATCCATGCGCCGATGGTTTTTTCGCTGGCCCCGTGGCCCTCGGGGAGCCAGTCCGCGTACACCCTGGCGGAGTCTATGAAATTTCCGCCTTTTTCGAAGAAGGCATCCATCTGCTTGAAAGAGTCCTGTTTGCTTACAGTAGTCCCAAAAAAAACTGTCCCCAGGCTAAGCCTGGAAACTTCGGGAATGCCGGAGCCGAGTTGTATGTATTTCATGCTTTTACTTATACAGCAAAAATCAGGCAAATTCCAGCATACGCTTACGGTAATAGAGGTAGTTTTCGAAGCTCACCTCTTCGGGCACCCCGTGATCGCAGGTAGGTATGTACCCTCCCCGCTTTTTCATCACAGGCATGATGCGGTCAACTTCACGGTCTATGGCGTCCTTGCCTTTGGCCATGATTCGCTTGTCAAAGCCGCCGCTCATAAGAAGCCAGGGGTATTCCCTGGCGGTACGCACCACATCGCTGCCCGACGCAACCTCGAAAGGGCTTAAATAATCCATGCCCAGTTCCCTGTAGAGGGGAATGGCAGGATCAGAAAAGCCGTCGGTATCCACCTGGAAATGGAGCTTCCGCGTCTTGTCCAGCTGCCGGGATTTTACATTTGCAAGAAGCTGCTGATAATAGGGGAAAATGAATTCACGAATCATATCCACTGAAATAAGAAAGCCGTGGTTGTAACAAATATCCTCGCCGATGAAAACTTCGTCAAAGACCACTTCCTTTTGGATGCGGGCATACACAGAATCCGCAAGCGCAAGCCACCCTTCCATGCAGCGGTGTATAAGCTGGGGATTGTCATAAAAAAGATACATAAGATCCACAGGCCCCATGAGGCTGCGGAGATACATATAACCGCCCACAAGGTTTGCGCAGATTATCTGCCCTTCGGCCGCAGCGGACTTGGCGCCTGCAATGGCTTTTTCAATATCAGGAATACGCTCCGGGCTTTGCGGGTCCATACGCCAAAGGCATTTTTCTTCCCAGGTCTTTATGTCCGTTACCGGATGATCCACATACTCGGGCATGAAGCCGCTCCGACGGTTCTTAAAGCATTTAACCCCCCGGCCCGCAAAATCCTGAACCAGTTCGTACTCCCCCAGATCTTCCAAAACCTTTTCTTCAAAAACAGGACAAAAACCTGCCTCGCACCAGCCAAGATTTCCTGTTTGATATTTACCGGGAGGATCGAACCCGAAAAGTCCGGCCAGCTCCTTTTCGCTTACATCTGCGCTTAAATGCCCTTCGGCCTTCCAGCGATCCATGGAATAAAAACCGAATTCCTTCTGATAAATGGGGGCATCAGGCTTCAAATCATAGAAGCTGCGCATCTTTTTTGCGCCGGGACTCATTTCTTCATAAGGAGGGAGGTTGATAATTGATTCTTTCGGCATAGGATTCTCCGTTTATATGATTTCAGCAATCTGCAGCGCTGTTTTGCCTGTCATTTCTTTATCAAGTCTTCCAGGCTTCGGGCCTGGGCTTCATCTTTTGCGCCGACTATATACATTGCCCCTTCGGGCGCAAGGCTTTCCAGCAAAACCGGCAATTCCTCCGGCTCGGCGTTTACCTGGAACGTTTTGCCCGCTTCCTGAATCTTCTTTAACACCGGTATCCAGTGGGAAGCGCTTGGCTGCCCTGCCCCATACACCCATTGGATACCCTTAAGCTCTTTGATCTCAAGGAGCCGATCCAGATGGCGCAAGGCGCCGGGTCCGTCAAGATGAAAAACACTCGCATCAAGGTACGCCAATTCAGCTTGCAGTTCCTCCACAACAAGGTCTTCGAACATATCCCCGGAGATCATGCAGATAAAATCACAGCTGGTTACATACCAGCTGCCGGGATACCAAATCCCCATCCAGTTACTGCTGCCCTGCTGATACCGGCCGGTTATACCGAAAAGATCCCCGTATAAAGTTTTAAATCCTTCAAAGAGATCCATGGCTCCCCGTTTTAAAAAATCGGGCTTTTCGAGGGCATCCATGCACAATTCCGCAGGCCCCCGCAGGGCAACGAGGCCGTCAAGCCCCGGATGAATATCCGTAATCCCTACCAGGTATTTATCCTTCCCATCTTCTACTGCCGCCTCGGTCATCTCCACTATTTTTTTGTAATAGAAACTATCCCTATCTATTTTAAACGGCTTATATTCAGTCCAGTCCTTAAGAGTATGGACAGACCAGCTTGTATCCTCGCCAAATTCGATAGGCATTCCGTAAAGCGAGGCAAACAGATCCGGCCCAAGATTCGGATTAAGGCAGGGAAATGAGTCTGCGCCGAAATAGGTGTTCCGGAAAGAACTATTGGCCGATTCCAGCATATACTCTGTATCAAGCCAGCGTTCCCGTAATGTTCGATGCTGTTTCCCGGGCGGGGGAATCTGTTTATCCCTGGGGGCCTTAACGGACAATATAGGCCCTTCATGGTTTTCGCACGCCCAATATTCAATGTACCGTTTTTGAACTTTTTCCCAATCCGGTTTGTATTGCATACCACTCCCTGCCAAAATACTTACAAAAACTGCTATACCTGTCTAATTGTCAATTTTAAACAGGACAGCTTTGACTTTGCCTAATACAGTGTTTCGGCAATATGCCTCGTGATTTCCACTGCCTTTCGGGTTTTTCCTAAATTACCGTGGAGCGTATAGATATCCCTGAAAATGAATTCAGCCTTGCACCTGCCTTTTACTGCGGCGGCGGTCTTTTTAACATAAGCTATGAAGGCTTCTTCGTCAAACTCTGCCTTAATCCCGATGAAATTGGGGGAGGGCTTTCGGGAATAAATCACTTTGCTGCCTGCAAGCTTTTCGCCCATAATTTCTTCATCGCACCAGGGAGAAATGGAAATTTTCCGTAAATTGGGAAGGCGGCTTAAGGAATTATCCCAATAGGCATGAACAGGCTCGCAGCAGCCGTAATACACCAAGCCGAATTCCTTTGCTAGTTTTTCATAATAAGGATAGACAAATTCATGGAATTGCCCAGGCGAAATGCCTATGCTCTCCTGGCTGTTAAGATGGCCCCATGTGTCACGGGAAACCGCTTTTCCTCCCTTCGCAGCATTGCTGCCGGGAGCGGGCAGCTCGTCGGAAAAACAGAAGCTGCCACTCCCCATGTAATCGTTGCGATTGTTTAACAGCAAGAGACCCTTCTCTTCCTGCCAGCGGAGACAACGCAGGAGGTCATCAGTGATTGCACCCATGAGGCGGTGGAAATCATCCGGCTCTACCATCATGGCGCAGTACATGTTCTCCATGCCCATAAGGTTTACCACATGCTGGGTGGGGGTGACAAACCAGTGATTGAAGGAGTTTTTAAGCACTACCGGCAAAATGTCTCCCAACACATCTTTGGCAGCAGCAGCATAATTTTCGGTTTCTTCTTTGCAGTAAATGTATTCTGAAGGTTTCAGGAGGGGGAGGCCCTCTTCCAAATCCGCGAAGGCAGGTTCAATGTGGAAACCTAAGCCTTCCGCAGCCCTGGTTCGTTTTTGCTTAACCCCCAAAAAGTCCACGCTTATTTCAAAATTCACCTGGAAAAAATCGGGTACAATCTTGTCATCATCAAAGGTTTCATGGGCTGCGATGATCTTGCATATTTGCTGTTCCATCCTCGCTGCCAAAGGATGTTCACAACGGGAAGGAGGCAGTATATCTTTGAAAAAGGTATCTTCTTCCATGACCACCATGGGGCGCTTGCCCTCAAGGCGGTTATGAAGCATCCAGAGTTTTTTCCGTTCTTCCATCACCGGGAGCTTTGCATATTCAAGCTGCTTTTTGGCAAGCTCCCTTAGGATGGCTTTTTCCGGGGCTGGTATGGCAGCCATCGTTTATTTTAATCCCTTGATGTACTTCTGGTATTGGGGCAGCCACTTGCTTTCAGCTTTAAGCATATCGTCAGCAAGCTTCCAGACTTCGGGAGGGTTGCACACCGCTCCGGTTAAGGGATCGAGGAGCATGGCTTGCTTGAGCTTGCCAGGGTCGCCCTCAAGGGCTGCTTCCACCGAGAGACGCTGGACCGCGATGCTGGCGTTGCAGATGGCGGCCAGAGGGGCCGGAAGATCCCCGACGATGGGAATGGAAATGCCGTTGCCATCCGCATAGCCCGGTACTTCCACTACGCAATCCGCAGGAAGGTTTGTGATTGAACCTTTGTTGATCACATTAAAGTGGCCCCGGTATATGCGCCCGGTCTCAAGACCTTCGATAATATGGGAACCATGCTCGCTGGAACGGTTCCTGGGCGTGTATTTGAGGGGCTTCATAGTCTGGTATTCTTTGGCCTCTTTCTCAAATTTGGCTCTGCCTTCGCGGCACACTCTGAGATAGCCACCAGGCTCGCCATTGATCCATGAAGAATAATCTATCCACTGATCGATTTCCTGGGGCCGTTTCCGGTACCAGGGGAGGTATTCCGAAAGGTGGCCGTTGCTTTCGGTGCTGTAATAGCCGAAACGCTCCAGAATATCGATACGGATTTTTTCCTCTTTTTTAAACCGGGGATGCTTCTTAAACCCCGCAAGGAGCTTGTCCCGCATGTCCACACCTTTATGCTTAATCTGGATATACCAGGTCTGGTGATTAATTCCGGCGCAGATAATATCAACTTCATTCATGGGCAGGCCGAGAACTTCCGCTATCTGTTCGTGCCCATGCTGGACACCGTGACAGAGCCCCAGGGTCTGGATGCCACCGTAGGTATTGGCAGCCCAGGTGTTCATAGCGTTAGGGTTTGAATAATTGAGGAACACGGCGCCGGGTTCTGCAAGAGCCTTCATGTCTTTGCAAATGCCCATGATCACAGGAATGGTCCTCTGGCCGTACATGATGCCCCCGGCGCAGATGGTATCGCCCACGCACTGGTTCACCCCGTATTTCAGGGGGATTTCGACGTCAAGGGCAAATGCGTCAAGACCGCCGACCCGCGCCACAGACACTACATATTTAGCGCCCTCTATGGCCTTTTTCTGCTCCGTGGTTTTTGTCAGCTTGACCTTGCCAAGTTTGTTGGCCTTGATGTCCCTGTCCAGCACATGGTAGATCATCTCAAGGTTTGCCGCGCTGATATCCTGAAGACAAATTTCAGTATCCCGCAGTTCAGGTACCGTCAGTATGTCTGCCGCCAGTTTGCGGGTAAAGCCCACGCTTCCCGCTCCGATAAATGCGATTTTCATATTCTTCCTCCAGAATGAATTGATTAACCTTCCGACAACCCTATTAGCTTAAACAACGGCTCAAGGGGCCCGACAAAAGAAGAGACAAAGGGAAACACTACCGGCTTCCTGGTGAAGGCGCCGACTATCCCTATAACGCAGAGTGCCAGACTGAACAGTATCCCGGCTATCACGATGCCGAAAAGCGCTACAGCGATGGGGAACCCCCCGTAGGGGATAAACATAAGGGCATACGAAACGATATACCAGGCGACAAACAAAAAGGCGATGAAAAAGAACAATTCCAGGGAATGCCGGGCATGGTGAAGGCACAGTTTGCTTTTGCTCCCCCAAATGCGGGCAATGACGATTCCCGGAATGCTAAAAAGGTAAGCGACAAGGCAGAGAATTTTTTCCCTCATGCTAAATTCCTCTCAGGGATATTTTATCGTAGTTATGACAAGCCACCATGTGGCCCGGCCCTGCTTCCCTGAGCTCCGGCACACTCTGGGAACATGCGGGTGTGGCATAACGGCAGCGGGGATGGAATACGCAGCCCGGAGGGGCGTTCACCGGGTTCGGCACATCCCCTTCCAGATGGATACGGTGTTTGGATTTATCTGAATTAATCACCGGAATAGCCGACACCAAAGCTTCCGTATAAGGATGAAGGGGATTGTAAAGGAGTTCCTCGGTTTCCGCCTTTTCCACAATCCTGCCTACGTACATGACGGCGATATTGTCGGAGATATGTTCCACTACGGAAATATCATGCGCCACAAACAGGAAGGTAAGGCCCTTCTCATCCCTAAGGGTTTCCAGAAGATTTAAGACCTGGGCCTGAACCGACACATCCAGAGCCGAGACCGGCTCGTCAGCCACGATGAGTCGGGGGTTGGATGCCAGGGCCCGGGCAATGCCGATACGCTGGCGCTGGCCCCCGGAAAACTCGTGGGGGTAGCGGTTCATATAATCGGGGTTAAGGCCGACATCCTTCATCAATGATGCGACCCGGTCTTCAGTTTCCGATTTAGGCAGCATATTGTGGATTATGATAGGTTCGGCAATTATATCCTTTACGGGAATCCGGGGATTCAAAGATCCAAAGGGGTCCTGAAAGACCATACGGATTTCCCGGTGGTAAGGCCGCATTTCCTTATTATTCAGTTTTGCAACATCTACTTTTGATCCATCCGGCCTGGTATAGTCAATGGAACCATGGGAAGGTTTATAGATCCGCACGATAGTCCGGCCCACAGTGGTCTTGCCGCAGCCTGACTCTCCCACCAAACCCAGAACCTTGTTTTCCTCTATGGAAAAACTTACATCCTCTACGGCCTTAACAAATTTTTTATTGCGCGTAAAAAGGTTGCTGCCCACAGGGAAATACATTCTTAAGTTCTTTACTTCAAGACAGTTCTGTGCCATTTTTGCCGCCTAATGCTGTGTATAAGGATCGGCGCCATCGCGCAGACCATCGCCGAAGAAGTTAAATCCCAGCACTGATATCATGATAAACAGCACAGGAAGCATAATCCAGGGATGGGACCCCAGGGTTTCTATGGTTTGGGCATCCCGCATCAGGAGGCCCCAGCTTACCAGGGGCTCCTGCACGCCAATTCCCAAATAACTGAGGAAGCTTTCCGCCAGGAGGATATTTGGTACCGTCAATGACATGACAACGATGATGTGGCTAAAGTTATTTGGAAAAAGATGGTGGAAGATTATCCGCTGATGGGAAGCCCCCATCTCCCTGGCCGCCAGGATCATATCGGAACTGCTCATGGCAATGACTTTTCCCCGTAGTTCCCGGCAAAGCATGGGCCAGCTGAGGAGGGCGAAGATAAGGGACATTACCACAAAGATCATCATCTGGCTCCAGCTGCGCGGGATAATCGCCGCCAGGGCCATCCAGAGGGGAAGCTGAGGGAAGGACTGCATGAATTCGGTAAAGCGCTGCATCAAAAGGTCAATCACCCCGCCAAAATACCCTGACATAATCCCAAGCCATGCCCCGACGATAATGGAAATCCCGGTGCCCAAAAGGGCCATGGTCAAACTGATCCGGGCGCCCCGGCACATACGGGCCCACATATCCCGGCCCATCTTGTCCGCCCCCAGAGCATAATAATGGCCGCCCTGTTCCACGCCGTAGAGGTGGATATTCATGGGGATTCCCAGAAGCGAATATTCAAAGCCCTTTACAAAAAAACTGATATTAAACCGCTGGTTTGTATCTTCGCTCCACACCGCTGTACCGGTATCCATGTGGTATTCCGAGGTCAGCCCATAGGTAAAGGGCTGGAGGGTGAATTTTCCGTTGTCAAAAAAATGTATTTTTTGAGGCGGCCTGTAAGCGAAACGCATATTCAGCCCCATGGGATCAGTCGGAGCAAAAAAATCAGAAAAAACCGCCAGGGCTATCAAGATGATAACCATGAAGCTGCCCACCAGCCCCGGCTTATTCTTGCGGAATTTTCGCCAGACCAGGTGCCAATAACTTTCAGAATTAAACCGTGTTGCCTCTGCCATAATTGTGTTCCTTTATGCCTGCGATACCCGGGGGTCCATGACCGCCAGGAGCACATCCGAAAGAATATTCCCGATCACCAGGACTATCGCATATATAAGGAGGCAGCCCGCAGAAACATAAATATCCTGGCTTTGCAAAGATGTGTAAAAGAGGGGCGCCAGAGTGGGAATACTTAATACAATGGATGTTTCAAGTTCCCCCTGAATCATATAGGGAAGTACCATGCCCTGGTACATGATAATTGGATGCAGGGCATTGGGTACTGCGTGTTTCATAATTACCTTGCCTTCTGAAAGGCCTTTGGAACGGGCAGTGGTAACGTATTGGGCGCTAAGCACGTCCAGCAGGTTCCCCCGCATAACCCGGAAATTCCGGGAGATGCCGCCTAACCCGGCGATGGCTACCACCGGCCACACATGGGCGGCTATGTTCAACGCTTTTGCCCATGACATGGACTCCAGCACAAAATAGGTGGAACTCCAGCCGCCCATTTCCTTTACCCCTGCCCAGAACAGCAGGGCGTATAGGGCAAAGAGCCCCAAAAAAAACCTTGGAAGGCAGGTACCTAAAAAGGCTATAACCGTCGCTGCATTATCAGTTATACTGTACTGGTGAGTAGCCGAGTATATCCCGATAAATATCCCTCCCAGAGTAGCCAGAAGATGGGCTACCAGGGCCAGAACCAAAGTACGGGGCAGACGTTCCAAGAATAGCTCGCTCACATCCCGTTTATACGCAAAAGAATATCCGAATTTTCCCTCAGTTACGATGCCCTTGATCCAGGCAAAATACTGCCCCAGCATGGGCTTATCCAGCCCGTACTCACGGCGGATAATAGCCGCCGCCGTTTCAGCTTCCTGCTCGGGCATATGGGCATAATTTACAAGAAAGCTCTTGTAATTACTGGCATAATCCCCGGGGGCCAGCTTAATGATAGCAAATGAAACAATGGTTATGAAAAACAAAACCGGAATTGCATAGAGTATCCGTTTTAGAACAAATTTTACCACTTTCCAGCCCCCAAAAACAAAACATAAAACAGGCGGCGCTTAAGAAACACGCCGCCTGTTCCTTTACTGCTAGTTCGCCGCCGGATAATTCAGGGGCAAATTAGTTCCCAGAATCAGCCTGCGCTGATGATCCGGTTCAAAATACAACTGTTCCATGAACATGCTCTGGTGTCCCCAGGAATACAGGTTAACCGGCAGCCCGGGCTGCACGTTCTTCATATATTTATTGAGGAGCTGGCCATAGGACACGGTTACAACACCGATGTTTGTGGCGTTTTCAGTCCACACCTTGTTGTACTCCGCCATTAACTGGCGCTGTTTGGCTGCATCGGTTTCCGTAGCAAATGCTGTGGTAATCCTGTTGAGCTCTGTTTCGAAAGGCATGGCATCGCCTGAGGTCTTAATCTTATAGTGATTGTACATCATGTTGTCATCAGTAGGACTAAGCTGGGCGGGGAAAGCATTGGGTACAAGCTGGGGAGAATCGTAGCGGTAGGATTTCATATCCCACTTGCCGTTCAATTCCGTTTCGCTGATGGCAGTCCCGGTAAGGACTTTCATGGTCAGCTTGATACCGATAGCCTGGAACATGGGAATTGCCGCCTGGGCAATATCAATCTCGTTCCCCAGATCCTGCTGGGCAAGAAGCTGGATTTCGATAGTCTTTCCGGCCAGGGGGCCTTCGGGATACCCGAGATAGCCTTCGCTGTTGGTCTTTAAGCCAAGGCTCGCAAGAATGGCCTTGGCGGTTTCCACATTGTAGGGCAGATACACTACAGATTCCCGGGTGTAAAGGGGGCTGGCCGGCAAAAGGCCGCCGCCCCATGCGCGGTAGAAGGGACCGGCGGCCAGGGACGCCGCAATACCGTCACGGTCAAGGGCCATGGTCAGAGCCTGGCGGAAGCGGATATCCCGGAACAATGCCCGGTTAGCCTTGTCCTGATCGGTAGATACGCCGAATTTGGTGTCGTAGTTGAATTCCATACCATAGGCGTGACTGTCGCCCTGCCAGTCTACGCGGAAAGGAGCGTTGGGATCGGCAGCGCTGCGGGCCACGTCGTCATAGCTTTCACCGACATTTGAAAGGTCGCAGGTGCCGGCCATGGTATTCATGGTCCGCGCCAGGGAATTAGTAGCATAGGTAAAGTGTACTTCATCTATATAGGGAAGCTGGCGTCCATCGGAGTCGACCTTCCAATAATAGGGATTCCGCTTGAACACCAGGAGTTCGTCAGTCCGGTATTCCGTAGGAACCCAGGGGCCAAGTACGGGAACGGGAAGCGCTGTGGGCTTTCCTGCGCTGCGGAATGAGCTGTAGGTAGCGTTGCTGTTGTACTTGGGATGATGGGGTTTATAGTAATGGGCAGGCGCAACATAGAACCTGTCGTCCGCCATTGCCCAGAGCAGATATACCGGGAAGGGTTCGGCGAAGGTCCATTTGATCTGATAGTCGTTTACCTTTTCCAGCTTGGTGGGCTTTCCGCCTACTGCCCAGGTTCCGGGGCTTGACCGGCCGGCTACGTTGGGATCATTGATATTATCTTCCCAAGTATACATTACGTCATCGGCAGTAAAAGGCTGTCCATCGGACCATTTGGCGCCTTTGATCAGGTCCATGGTCAGGGTAAGGCCGTCACTGGACCAGGTCCAACCGGTGGCCAGTGCCGGGAAGGGCTCGTTGGCATCGCTCCGCAAATATGCAGGACCGGATGAAAGCAGACACTGGGATACAATCGCTTCGATACCGAACCAACCGTTTACCGCACCGGCGCCGAAGTTCCATCCTTCGATGGGTACTGCAAATACATTGGCAAACACGCCGCCGTAGGGGCCGGGGCCGTCAGCCATAAAACTGGTTTTAATAACCTGAGGCGTTTCGGGAAGCCGCTGATTGACCGGCGGGAGCTTTCCCTGATTCACCTGGGCGGTTACATAATCGGGTTCCGAATACTTGGGCAGACTCCTGTATTCAATTACCTGATCCAGAGCGTACCGTTTGATTTTCGCGGAACTGTCCAGAGGACTGGGGTTTACCGGATAGGGAATAGGAGTTACCACGACGCTGCCGCCGCTTTCGCTCCCTCCGGTACTTTTAGACTTGCCGCCACACGCGGTAACCGTCATAATCAATGCGGCTGCCACCATTAGCGGAATTAAGACCTTCTTCATCATTTTTTCCTCCAAAATATATTTACCACGCCATACGGCATGGTTTAATGCTCATAGTAACAGGCTGCAAAATGACCGGGGCTCACTTCCCGCAAGGGAGGTAAGCCCTTGTCGCAGTCCGGCCCTTTGCGATCGCAGCGGGGTTTAAAAGCGCATTCGGTCAATTCTTCTGTGGGACTCGGAACCATGCCGGGTATGGGGATGAGCTTTTTCTGCTTTTTCTGGCCCAGAACCGGCACAGAATTAAGAAGCCCCCGGGTATAGGGGTGCAGGGGATTCTCGAAAAGTTCATGGGTAGGCGCCTGTTCCACGATCTTTCCCAGATACATTACCGCCGTATCGTCGGCGATGTCCGAAATGACCCCCAGGTTGTGGGTGATCATAATAATAGAAGAATCGAAACTTTCCTGGAGCTGGGCCATAAGATCCAGGATCTGGGCCTGCACCGTTACGTCCAGGGCGGTGGTGGGCTCATCGGCAATTAAAATAGAAGGATTGCAGGACATGGCCAGGGCAATCATGACCCTCTGGCGCATACCCCCGGAAAGCTGGTGAGGGTACTGCTTGATCCGGGTTTCGGGGGCGCTCAGATGAACTTTGTGAAGCATATCCAGAGCAACCCCAAGGGCGTCCTTCTTGGAGAGCCGCTGGTGGAGCATAACACTTTCCGCTATCTGGTCCCCGATATTATAGATGGGGTTAAGGGAAGTCATGGGTTCCTGGAAGATCATGGCGATCTCGGCACCCCGGATGCTCCGCATGGCCGGCCCTTTGGCGCTTAACTGAGCAATATCCACCACATCGCCATCGCGGCGCCGCAGATTGATGCTGCCTCCAGTGATCTTCCCCGGAGGGGACTGGATCAGCCGCATAATGGCCATGGCGGTGATGCTCTTTCCGCAACCCGACTCGCCGACTATACCCAGGGTCCTTTTCCGGTTCAGGGAAAAAGAAACACCCTCAACGGCCCGTACGGTTACCTGCTCTAATTCAAAGTGGACATGCAGATCTTTTACTTCAAGAATAGCGGAATCATTCATGCCCCCAACTCCGGTAATTTCATATATATGATAGCGTACTATGGATCTTGCAAATGCAAAATATGCTATTTGTGCTTTTTATAGCACTATTGTACTTTTTCGTTTTTTTTTGTACATTTATCCTAATTATGGAATTGGACTTTTCTAGCCTGCCCCTTATCCGGAAAAATTCCCGGTATTCAAACCGGAAATTTCCCCTCCATACTCTGACCAGCCTTTCGGGGCACAGTAGAGAAACCGATACCAGCTATTACAATGACTGCAGACGCCGGGGTATTTCCTATTATATGGTTTTGCAATACACCTTATCAGGCCGGGGGCGTATTGACCTGAAGGATCGCAGCAGGGATCTTCTCCCGGGCTCCCTGATGGTCCTCTCGGTTCCCGGAGAGCAGGTTTATTATCTTCCGGAAGATTCTGAATACTGGGAATTCGTTTTCCTGGTGCTGGTAGGCCGGGACGCAAGCCGAACCATCAAGGCGGTGGAAAGCAGCCGGGGGAATATCCTGGACTCTGCCGGAATCCCCAGGACCATGGAGCTCTGTTACAGGCTAATCCAGGACCTTTTTGCCGGGAAAATTGCAAACCCCTTCGACAATTCTTCCCGGAGCTACGAACTCTGCATGGCCCTGATGGAAGAAACCGGTAACACCAAGGATATACAGGATATCCGCAGCATCCGGGAAAAACAGTCCTTTGAGGATCTCCTGGTACTCATGCAGGATAATCTCTACCGGGACATCCCGGTGGAAGAAATGGCCGCCGCCGCGAATCTTTCCCGTTCCCATTTTACCCGGCTCTTTGCCCGGGCAACCGGAAAGAGCCCCCGGCAGTATCTGGAGGAACTGCGGCTAAAAACCGCCCTGGATATGCTTTGCAGCGAAAATTTCAATATAAAAGAAACAGCCGCCCAGGTGGGCATCCGGGACGTGAACTACTTCTGCAGGCTTTTCAAAAAACGTTTTGGAATTAGTCCCGGTGTATACCGAAACCGTTCCTATTGGGAACGCTAGGGCTACATAATCTCCAAAAATGGTATACACACCAGATTCAGCGCGTCCCTCAGCACCCGGAGCACTCCCCGGCTCAGGGCCAGGCGGGCCTCGGCGAGAGCCGGATTTTCCGTGTTCAATATGGGGCAGTCGTGGTAAAAACGGCTGAATGTCCGGGACACTTCGTAGAGATAGGCCGCAAGGAAAGAGGGATCCATACCGACTGCGGCGGCAGCCACCGCATCGTTATAGCCCCCAAGTACTTTGATCAGTTCCCACTCGGCGTCGCTTGTAAGGAGTGAAAAGTCAGCTTCCCCTGCCTTGCCTGAAGAATTTTTCGCGGCAGAATCCTCAGCCTTTCTCAATAATGAAGAAATCCGGGCGCCCATGTACTGGAGATAGGGGCCGGTGTTGCCGTTGAAGGAAAGGGATTCTTTGGGATCAAAGAGCATATCCTTTGCAGGGGACACCTGGAGCAGAAAATAATGAAGCGCCCCAAGGGCGATTTTTTCCGCCACTTCAGAGGCCTCCCCTACGGCATCCTCCCTGTCCTTGCTGCGTATCTCCGTGAGGGCCATTTCTTTGAGGCTGTCGATGAGGTCGTCGGCGTCCACCACAGTGCCCTCGCGGCTCTTCATCTTCCCTTCGGGGAGATTCACCATGCCGTAGGAAAGGTGGTAGAGGTTTTTTGCCCAGACAAAGCCAAGCTTGTCCAGAATGGTAAAGAGTACCTTGAAATGGTACTGCTGTTCGGAACCCACCACAAAGACGAGGCGGTCAAAAGGCCAGTCCTTGTGCCTGTAAATGGCAGTCCCGATATCCTGGGTTATATAAATGGAAGTGCCGTCTTTGCGGAGCAGCACCTTCTTGTCGAGTTTTTCTGCGGTAAGATCCACCTGCACCGAGCCGTCCTCTTCGCGGTAGAAGATGCCCTTTTCGAGGCCTTTGAGAATTTCGTCCTTACCCAAAAGATAGGTTTGGCTTTCGTAGTAATACTGATCAAAGGAAACGCCCGTGCGTTCGTAGGTCTGCTTCATGCCGTTCACGGTCCAGGCGTTCATCTTCTTCCAGAGCTCTACGGTTTCAGGGTCCCCGGCTTCCCATTTGCGGAGCATATCCTGAGCCCGCTCTTCGGCGCCTTTATCTTCCTGGCTCATCTTGTGAAATTTAACATACCAGTCGCCCACAAAGTGGTCACTCTTCAGATGTTCCGACTCGGGGGTCTTGCCTTCACCGAATTCCTTGTAAGCCAACATGGATTTGCAGATATGGACGCCCCTGTCGTTGATGATGCAGACCTTCCGTACCTCGGCCCCGCAGGCCGCCAGAATGCGGGAAACGCTTTCGCCCAGCACATCATTCCTGAGGTGCCCCAGATGAAGGGGCTTATTGGTATTGGGACTTGAAAATTCCACCATGATGCGCTGCCCGGAAAGATTTCCGGGCCTGCCATAGGGACTCTTTTCTGCCAGAACTTCGGGCAGTATGGCGGCGGCTGTCCCTGCCCTGTCCAGCCTGACATTCACATAAGGCCCCTCAGCAGTAAAACTACTGCCCGCTTGTGCGGTAAGTTTTTCGCACACCATTGCTGCGATCTGGGGCGGTCCTTTGCGGAGGCGTTTGGCATAGCCGAACATGGGGAAGCCTAAATCGCCCATTTCGGGCCTGGGGGGGATTTCCGTCACAATGTCGGCGGGTTTTACATCTTCATCCTGCCCTGCATCGTGCAGGAGGGCGTTTACTGCCCCGGCAATGCGGATCTTCCAGGGTTCTTTATAATCGTGCATATCAATTCCTTAAGCAAAAAATTTATTCGTGAGCCGGTTCTCGTATTAAAAATACCCCAACAAGGCTGCCATGCGGGTAAACACGGTGCCCTCTTTCCTGAACGATCCCAGCCTATCATCAGTAAAAGTGCAATTACCGCAAACTGAAATATCCCTCAGGCCTGCCCTGGAGAGAAGCGCGGCATTTGCCGCCTGCAAATCAATGAAAAACTCTTTCCCTGTTTCTCCATTTTTCTCAATTGCTACAGGGCCCAATAAACTCTCGCCGCCGAATTCAGCAGAAAAGGTTTTAGCCCTTTCCTCATCTACCTTATAGCAGCAGGGCTTTATACAGGGACCAAGCACAGCAGCAACAGCCTCGGGTTTGGACCCCCAGTGTTCCTTCATAAGTTCCAGTGCCTTGATTGCAATGCCCGTGCCTTTCCACCCTGAATGGAGGAGGCTCATGGCGCCGCTTCCGGCATCATAAAGGAACACAGGCAGGCAGTCCGCAACAGTTACAGAAAGGGTAATATCCCTGTCCTTGCAGATCATCCCATCGGCTTCAATGCCAAAAGGCATGCTCCCCTTTTCAGCCAAAACCACATCCCGGGAGTGTACCTGCTTCAGGGCCAGGACCCGGGCGGGGTTTAGCCCAAGGCTGCGGAACAGGGCCAGCCTTGCAGGGTTTTCACTATCGCCGGGAGAATATACCATATTTCCTGCTTTTCGTGAAGAAAGCGCGCAGCTTATCCCTTCTATCTTTTGCCCATCAGCCATGAAAGGAAAACGGGCGACAGGGAGCTTCCCTGCACCAGCTTCAGAAAATTCAAGGTCGAAATGATAGATATTGGCAGGCATCAGCGGCCTGCCTCCATGGCGTCTATGTCATCAAGGATCTGAATAACCATCTGAAATTTCTGCAATGATTCGCTGAGCCCTTTTGCAAATTCAGGGCCCTTGCCCGAAAGCTTATCCATGTTGGAAATGGCGTCATATTTCCCCTGGCTGTCCTTATTAACAATGCCATTGAGTATGTTGATCATGGATCGGGATGCCCGCCTCGCGGAGTCAACAATAGTAACGGCTTCCGAAGAAGCCTCCTCGATGACAATCTGAATCTTGCGCCGCCTGACAGGCAGGGAAGACATGTCCTGCTTCATCTGGGAATACCGTTTGCCAAAATCACCAGAAGGGGAAATTTCCATTTCGAATTTGCGTATGTCATCTTCGAGCTTGATGATCTCGTTATAGCTTTCGGTGAACTCGGTGCGGTTTTCCTTGCGGCGGAATTCCGCATCAATAAGTATGGGCCGCAGGAATTTGTTGATCTCGGCCATGAACACCACAGAATAAAAGGTGAGAAGGAAGGAGAGCGAAAAAGCGCCCTTGATGGGCAATCCATCGGGGTTGGCGTCCGACACGGTGTTCCCCAGGATCTTGAGGTTAGTGCCTTTCAAAAAATAGCGGAAGGAATTGAGCAGCTCCCGGTGCCTGCGGTCTCTCATGTAATCCGCAAAAATGGCCTCGATGTGGCGCTTCCAGTATTCGCGGTATACAACAAACCAGTCCTCGCCGCCGGAAATCTCCCTGGGGCTAACGGCTATGTTCCGGCTGGAACAGCGGAGTATTTTGGTTAGGGGAACCTGCTTGTTGAATTCCCGTATCACCGCCAGGGCTTCCTCTGCCCTTGCAAGAAGCGCCCGTATCTCCTTATTGATGTCGAAGCCCGGCTCCCCTGTCTTTTCCTGGAGGAGGAAGATGAAAAGTGATTCCAAAAGGGGCATGGGCGGAATGTGTTTAAGGGAGAGGAGTATGTTATTAAGATTGATGAGGAGCTCCCTCACCACGCTGGCAGAACAGCTATGCCCGTCCACTGCAGCGTCAAAGCCGAAGGCCATGATAACCCGATCAAAAAGAAAGGATGCAAGCTCCTTAAGGCAGAAAAGGGATCGGGCATCAAAGTACATGGCACCCTTCATGTCATCGGTAACCCCTTCAAAGGCAGCATCCATAGCCTTAAATGCCATCTGCCTGATTTCAAGCTCCTTGGCGTCGGGGTACTGTTCCCCCAGCTTATTGGGATCAGTTTCATTCTGAAGCTTCTTGTGCACAGATACCATTTCCAGGGAACCCAGGAACCCGTAAAAAGCCCCTTTGTCCCGGTTAAAGCCCGCATCCAAAGCGGTGTAAAAAAACCGCGCCGCTTCTTTAAGGCTTTCCATCTGGCTGTAAAAAGCAGGCAACAGCCTGGCCCTCTGGAAATCGTAAAGCCCCGGGGACATTTCCTCGATCTGCCTCCCGATATCAGCTACCTGCTTGTCTTCATAAAGCTTGACAGCGGGCACAGCCTTGATCAGGCTCAGGATAAAGTACCAAAGACGGAAATACCAGGGCAGCTTGACGTAGCGCTCTTCGCTCGCCAGAGTAGGCCCTTGATCGATATCTTCAATATAAAGAGGTTCCGGAGAAATATTAGACTGGCTCTTGAGTTTTTCCAGAAGGTTCTGCCTTTCATCCACCGAAAGACTCGACACCAGCTGGGTAAAATTCCCGCTTTCTGCCATTTAACTATTATTGACAAAAACAGCAAAAAATACTATAGTCATTTTGCATCATTTTTATCCGAGGACCATGCCGATAACAATACCCAGAATTCCGGGGGCCCTTATTCAGTCCTTGCACGTGACTTTGCTGCCGGAAGAGGCAATATAGTCGTCAATATCCTGTATGATGTATTGCTCTCCTGTGGTGTGTAAAGCTCCTGCGCAGTCAATGATATAATCAAGAACACCGTATTTATCAAAAAGGGAAATAACCTGTTTGCCCGTGTATTGTTTCGCAAATTTATAGGATTCAATGCAATAGGCTAAAAAATTGGTAGTATCCTGCAAAACCTTCGGTTTTTCTTCCAATTGAAAGTCATAAGGTGTATGCATATTATAATTCCTCCGGGTACTGTATAACACCGCAGTTAAGCTCCTGTTCCAGTAACGAATAAAGTGTTTCGGCGCTTAAATGCCATAATTTGCTTTCCTCGTTTTCCAACATTTCATAAAGACTTGAATTATAAAGTACATCCGCAGCCTCTTTACTACCTATACTCCGCTTTTCCATTAATTGCTGCAAAACAGCCGGAACTATGATGGCTAATAACGCGCTCAATTTTTCCTGGCTCATTTTTGCTCTTCCTTTCCGGGGTCAAATGCGCTCATAAAATCCAAAAACCCCAAGGCTTTGTCTGTGGTAAACGTGAATTGCATATAGAGTTTTTTTATTTTCAGGGCATCCAGGGTTTGACTTTTATTGAGTATATTCCTTTCATAATCTAGATTGTATATACTGACATATTGAGAATCTGATTTTGTCCGTATCATCACCTTTCCGGCAAAATCCATAGCTTGGAATCTGTTACTTGTAGTATAAAAACCTGGGCCGAAATCCAGTGATCTAAGGGAACTTATGAGCCTTGGTTTTTTAACAATTAAATTACTGCCATGATAGAGCGTCATATTTTTGCCATCTGGTTGATTATAACCCAGAGATTGTAGGGCTTCAAGACAAAAAGGCCGGGAAAAGGCAAAAAACGGCTTTACCCCTAAAGAGCCCATCCCCCGAAAGCGACACATAAAACCGAAACATAGACCAACGGCGGGCGTCTATAAACATCAGTGTTCAGGGCATACCGTACTTGACAATTTTTCGCCCGTTTTATAAGATTTTGACTGTAGTAGCTTGTTATAAGCCACTTTGAGTGAGAAGCAAGAGTATGTTACTCCCCGGTAGTGTAATGGTAGCACCGCAGTCTCTGGAACTGCTCGTGGAGGTTCGAATCCTCCCTGGGGAAAGTTTTTTTGCTTCATCAGCCCTCTAAGGCAGTACTCCCGATGGAACGGGGAGATTGACAAAGATCCGGTTTCTTCTATAATTATGATGTATAAAATTTCTCTGCCGTCATAAGTGAGGCCCCTTCGTCTAACGGTTAGGACAAAAGATTCTCAATCTTTAAACAGGAGTTCGATTCTCCTAGGGGCTATTCTGACTGATTGGCATTCAGTTCCGCTATTTATTGCTGTGAACCTGGCAGGGAAGCCGGCCAGGGAGCAAAAAGCAGCCAGGCCCTTATTGGACAATTTCGGGAGTCCCGTAATTGCCGTTGATAATCCCACCGGTCTGTATAAGGACCCCGCCGTATTTGGATACATACACACCGCTCCCGCAGTTGTCGGGCGCAGTGTTTTCGGTGATGAGCCCATCGCGCATAAAGAATGTGGAGTTGCCGCTTACACGCACGCCCCCGCCGTAGCTGGTTGTACGGTTGCCCTTAATGGTCCCGCCGAGCATGAAAAAAGTTCCATGCCCATTGATCTGCACGCCGCCGCCTTCGCCGGTGCTGCCGTCGGGCCCGTTTTCGGTGATGAGTCCCGAATCAGACAAAGTGAAAAAGCAGCCGTTGTCAATGTATACCGCCGGGCCGGATCCGCCTTTGATAGTCCCGCCCCTCATATCGAAGCTGCTGTGTTTGCTCTCCTTGTCCTCAAAAATAAAAACACCGGACCCGAGTTCGGCAGTGCTATCGCTGATAGTCCCCCCGGTCATGGTAAGGTGCGATTTTTCGAGGTAAACGCCGCCGCCATACATCTCGTTATGGGTCTTGGAATTGCCCCTGGTCAGGGTAAGCCCGTCGGCAATGGTCACATTGTTGCTTTCCACATAGAGGACCCGGACCTGGTTTTCCCCGTCCAGAACCCCTCCGGAACCACCGCCCCTGAGGACTATCGGCGGATATTCATCTTCTCCGGTAATACTCACAAGGCTCTTGTTGGAAAGAACCCCTTCCCCGGCAAGGTTAATGATCCCTTCGATAACGACAACAGCCCTCTTGCCATCCGCAAAGGCGCCGCTTTTATAAGCCGCCCGTATCTGGCTTAACCCCTCTTTAATGGTTTTCGCTTTCCTTGCAGGCGCCCCCGAGGGTTCACCCCAGGGGGTATCGGCCACGAACCATGCGACAGGCATTGCACCATCACCAGGGACAGGATTTTGAAGGGAATCCTCCGCACTCACCGAATATTCACAGGCGGCCAGTATAAAAACCGCCTCCGCCAACAGGACGGTTACAGTTCCCAATAACCAAACCGCCGACCTTTTAGAAAAATGAAAATGCTTCATACGTGTAAGGTAGCGAAATGCCCTTCCAGGCAGAAGCATTTTTATGGATTAAGATCGGAAAAGATGGCGGCTATTAAAAATTTTTATAAGGAACCCAGCAAACTGATAATTTCGTCCTTTAGCTGTTCCCGGCTTACTCCTTTGGGTTCGGGGAAAAAAATCCTGGGGCTTACATTCAGGGCCTGGGCGATCTTTATAAGGGTTAAGACCGAGGGCTGCTTTTTTCCGGTTTCGATGCTGGCAAGGAAACTTTGGGAAAGATGTGCCTTCAGCGACAATTCCAGCTGGGATACCCCCTTTCGGGTTCTGACACCCCTTATCTGTTCAATTACATAGGTTAACTGCTCTCTGCTCGGTTCCATAGGAAAAGAATAATAATCTATAGAGGTATTCATGCCTGCAGGATACACTATATCCGCGCCATCCGTGCTTTTTAGTGCCGCCGGATCGTACGTATCCCGAAATCAAAAAATCTGCTATAATGTATGTAAACAGGGAAAATCCTTCGTGATTTTCCCTCATGCTGATTAGCATTCAGTTCCATCATTTGTGTTCCCGGTAACGCTTGAAATGCCGAGGGCCGATTTTCGAAAAGGACTGAATGAACAACTCCATCCTGAATATTGCCTTTATCGGCAATTATCTGCCCCGCCAGTGCGGTATCGCAACCTTTACCACAAGTCTTTGCGAATCCGTTGCCGCCGCCCACCCGGGGCTTTCCTGTTTTGCCGTGCCTATCACGGATATACCTGAGGGATATGTCTACCCCGACAGGGTGCGGTTCGAAATCGAGGAGAAAAACCTGGAATCCTACAGACGGGCGGCGGATTTCCTCAACAGCAATAACCCGGACATCGTCTGCCTTCAGCATGAATACGGTATTTTCGGCGGCGATGACGGCATCTTCATCCTTTCCCTGATCCGTAAACTCAGAATGCCCATTGTTACCACCCTCCATACCATATTGCAGAGACCCAGCGCCCGGCAGCGAAGAATCCTCACGGAAATCGCGGAACGCTCAAGTTTTGTAGTGGTTATGACCGAGAAGGCGGTGGATCTGATTTCCACAGTCTATAATGTCCCCTTGTCCCGGATTCGGCTTATTCCCCACGGCATCCCCGAAATGCCCTTTATCGATCCCAGCTTTTACAAGGGCCAGTATGAGCTGACAGAAAAAACGGTGCTCCTCACCTTCGGCCTCCTTTCCCCCAACAAGGGGATTGAACAGGTAATCCGGGCCCTTCCGGAGATCATCAAGGTGAAGCCCGAAACGGTCTATATTGTCCTGGGGGCGACCCATCCGGGACTTATCCGCCACGAAGGGGAAGCCTACCGCCTCTCCTTGCAGCAGCTTGCTGCGGAGCTGCACGTGGAAAAGCACGTCCTCTTCCGTAACCGCTTTGTAAGCCCCGAGGAGCTCAAAGAATTCCTCGTCATGGCGGATATCTATATCACGCCCTATCTGTATGAAGAGCAGATCACCTCAGGCACTCTGGCTTATTCCTTCGGCATCGGAAACGCCATCATTTCTACCCCTTATTGGCATGCGGCGGAACTGCTCGCCGATGGCCGGGGCATACTGGTTCCCTTCAGGTCGCCCGAAGCTATTGCGGAAGCGGTGATCCGCCTTGCTTCCAACGATGCGGAACGGAACACCATGCGGAAAAACGCCTTCCTTGCGGGCAGGGAAATGACATGGCCCGTGACTGCCCGGAAATATGTAGAATTATTCCAGGAAGCCCGAATGACCCGCCACTCCGTGACAGGGCAGAATCAGGCTGCCCTCCCGCTGGGGGGCCTCTTTTCGGAGGAGGAACAGAACGAGCTGCCCAAACTGAAGCTGGATCACATCAAACGGCTTACCGACGATACCGGCATGATTCAGCATGCGGTTTATACAGTCCCCAATCACAACGAGGGCTACTGCTCCGACGATAATGCCCGTGCCCTGATCCTGATGGTACTCCTCTCGTCCCAGGCGGAAAAAGTGGACCCCGAGATTGACCGCCTCGCCGGGATATACCTGGGGCTGCTCCAGTATGCCTGGGAGGAAGCATCGGGACGGTTCAGGAATTTCCTTAATTTTGATCGATCCTGGAGGGCGGAAATTGCCTCCGAAGACAGCCACGGCCGGGTGGTCTGGGCCTTGGGAACCTGTTTGGGCAAATACGCCAACCCCGGCTTCCAGGGGGCGGCGGCCCAGCTTTTTGAAAAAGCCCTCCCGGTGGTCAGCCAGTTCAGCTCCCCCCGGGCCTGGGCTTTTACCATCATCGCAATCCATGAATACCTTCAGCGATTTTCTGGGGACCGTCTGGTGGACGGCATCCGGGAGGAACTTTCCAGTCGTCTCTTTGCCCTTTATAAACGAAACGCCGATCCCCAGTGGCCCTGGTTTGAATCGTACCTTACCTACGATAACGCAAAACTTTCCCATGCCCTTATCCTGAGCGGTCATGATACGGAAAACAGGGAAATGCTCGATGCGGGCCTCGGTTCCCTTAAATGGCTCATGGAAACCCAGACAAGTCCCCGGGGGCATTTCCGTCCCGTCGGGAGCGACCGGGTATACAAGAAGGGGGAAGAAATGCCCCTCTTCGATCAGCAGCCCCTGGAAGCCAATTCCGCAGTATCCGCGTGTCTCGAAGCCTACCGTATTACCGGGGACTTCTATTGGCACAAGGAAGCCCAGCGGGCTTTCCGCTGGTATCTTGGGGGGAACGACCTTTCCCTCTTTGTGTTCGATGCCTTGAGCGGAGGCTGCCACGACGGCCTCCATGTGGACAGGCTCAATCAGAACGAGGGGGCCGAATCGACCCTGGCCTTTCACATTGCCCTTTCGGAAATGAAGGAGGCGGATAAAAGCATACTCCTGGAAGATCCCGCCCCCAGCCAAATCAACAAGCTCTCAACACGAATAGGAGGCGAAGTATGATTGCCCTTAAGCGGCTTGCCGCGCCGGTGCTTGAACCGGATTACACCCGGCTGGTGATACGATCCTTTGTCCCCCTGGAAAAACGCATCCTGGCCATTACCGCCAGGGTTTCCGCCCTGTCGGAAGAAGAAATCAGGAAAGAACTTGGGGAGCTTATCAATGAATTCAGCGAGGATCACGGCGACCTCGAGACCCGCTTTAAGGAACACTATGCCCAGGCCGCAGCCCTCATGGGAACAGGGAACGAGCCCCTTTCGTCCCCGGAAGGCCGGCTTCTGGCAGGGGCCTATTTTACCTCCGAATACGCCTTTGAGGCCACGGCCCTCTTTAACCCGTCCATAGTCGAGGCGCCGAATCAGGAGCATGTCCCACCGGGGGCGCTCCGTTTTATCATGAGCACCCGTTCCGTCGGGGAAGGCCATATTTCGTCGGTTTCATTCAGGTCGGGTATTATTGATAAGGACGGAGGGGTCAGCATTGATTCAGTGGTACGCACCGCGATTCAGGGAAGACAACCCGCCCAAAACGGCGTACCGGAAAAGCACGACGCCGCCCTGCTGCCGGCGAACATGGCTTATGAAATAGCTTTTGACGAAACCAGCCATATCTCCGAGCGGCTTCTGTTTCCCGCCTCCCTGGACGAACAGAATGGCATTGAGGACGCCCGCTTTGTCCGGTTTCGGGACGAGGACGGGAGCGTCCGTTATTACGCCACCTATACGGCCTACGACGGAAGAAACATTATGCCCAAACTGATCGAAACCGATGATTTCCTTCATTTTAAAATGCTGCCCCTGGGGGGGGCCATGGTCCGGAATAAGGGGATGGCCCTTTTCCCCCGGAAAATCAACGGCCGCTATGTCATGCTGGGCCGGATAGACGGGGAAAGCCTCTTTACCATGCATTCGGCGGATCTTCAAGTCTGGAACGAAGGGACAAAAATTGCTTCTCCCCTTTTCCCCTGGGAATTCATGCAGATAGGCAACTGCGGTTCCCCCCTGGAACTGGATGAGGGCTGGCTGGTCTTGACCCACGGGGTAGGTTCCCTCAGAAGGTATTCCATCGGGGCCCTGCTGCTGGACAAGGAAGATCCCACCAAGGTAATCGGGCGGCTTTCGGAACCCCTGATTTCCCCAGGGGATCGGGAACGAACCGGCTATGTCCCCAACGTGGTATACACCTGCGGCTTTATCGCCAACAAAGGCCGATTAATAATTCCTTACGGCAGCGCTGACCGGGCCATTGCCTTTATCACCGTGAATTTGGCGGAACTGGTAGGAGAGCTAACGAAGGGATAAAGCATATTACAAACAGGTATACGCCCCATCTACAATCAGATCGCTGCCGTTTGTATAGCCTGAACTGTCAGCGGCGAGGTATATAACCGCGCCTATCAGCTCTTCGGGGTTTCCCATACGGTGGACGGGGATAAGGGGCATCCAGGCATCCTTGAGTTCCTGGGGGGTATCCACGCTCATGGGAGTTGCAATATAGCCTGGACTCAGACTGTTCACCCTGACGCCGTATAAGGCCCACTCCGCAGCCAGCGACCGGGTCAGGTGGATAACCCCAGCTTTGGAGGCATTATACGAAGCCTGCCACTGGGGAACATTCACGATGGAACCGGACATGGAAGCCATGTTAATAATACTGCCTTTAATGCCCTTCTCTATCATAATCCGCCCGGCAGCGCGGGCCACAATGTATTCGCCGGTCAGGTTGATATCAATAACCTGCCGCCAGTCGGCAATGCTCGCCTTCAGGGTATCCTCATGGATACAGATACCCGCATTATTGAAAACAATATCCAGGGACCCTGAGCGGGCAAGGATCTGTTTCAACGCGCTATCCACTGCTGCCTCGTCGGTAACATCTGCCAGAAGGCTGTAGGCTTTTCCTCCCGCTTTTTCGATGAGCCCTACTGTCTCATCGGCGCCTGTCCGGGAGACAATGGCTATCTCTGCCCCTGCTTTTGCAAGGCCGATGGCAACTACCTGCCCTATTCCGCGGCCACCGCCGGTTACAAGCGCTGTCTTGCCTTTAAGTCCGAATAATTCATCCAAAAAACTCATAACAACTCCCTTGGTTCACGTTCACTCCCCATGATAATTAATCAACGTCCGTACCGGCGTCGGGTTTAGCACCTTTTCATAATTAAGGAAGGGCAGGCCCACCACGCCGAAGATTTCGGGCACCTGGGCCCCGCAGGCGGTAAGCAGTTCCCTCGCGGCATTAAGGGTACCCCCGGTGGCTATGAGATCGTCGAGAAGGAGCACCCTGCTGCCCTGCACCACATCATCGCAGTGGATCTCGATTTCAGCTTCGGCGTATTCAAGGGAATACTTTTTTGTCATGACTTTGCCGGGAAGCTTGCCTTTCTTGCGGATGAGGAGGAGGGGTATACCTACATGGGCTGCAAAAGGGGCGGCGAAGAGGAACCCCCGGGCCTCGATGGCAGCTATGGCGTCTATTTTCCTGTCCTGGTAAAGCTCAACCATGGAATCGATGCAGTACCTGAAGGCCCTGGGCTGGGCAAGGATACTGGTAATATCGTAGAAGAGCACCCCTTTTTTGGGGAAATCAGGAACTTTCCTGATATAATCGTCGAGATTCAACTTTTCCATGCTTTGCTCCCGGTGGATTAAAAATTATTCGCAATGATGCTTTCTGCCCAGGCTTTCAAGTCCTTGGCGTTTTCGGCTAAGAGGGGTTTCGGGTTAAGGGCTGCCTCGCAATCTTTGAGAAGCCCGGCGAGGTATTTCACGGCTTTTTCGGAACCCGAAGCAGCCGGGGCAAAAATACCGCAGGTCCGGCCCGCCAGGTTGATGTGCTGGAGCAATTCCGCCAGGTAGCCGAAGGAAGGTGGATTGGGTTTTTCGCAGCCGATGAAAAACGAATCCGCAGGCAAAAGGTCTGTGCCGGTAAAGGCTTCCGCTTTTTTTACCGTTACCTTGTTACCCTTGAGAACGGCGGCTATAGCTTCAGCCATTTTAGAGGCCGATTCAGTCTCATCAGAAACGATGAGTATGGTCTTTGCGGCTTTCACAAGCTAAAGCTTAGCCTCCTTGCAAGAATATGTCAATGTTACTATTATAGATAAAAGCCTTTTGAGGAGTACCTGTGGCCAAAGAAGAAGCGATAGAAGTAGAAGGGGTTGTCAAGGAAGCCCTGCCCAATACCATGTTTAGGGTAGAACTTGATAACCAGAATGGGCATCTCATTTTAGCCCACCTTTCGGGGAAGATGCGCAAACATTACATCCGTATAGTCCCCGGCGACCGGGTCAGGATTGCCTTATCCCCATACGATCTGAGCCGGGGCCGCATCATCTATCGCGAACGCTAAGGGTTCGCCAGGGGCTTGAGCAAAACCCAGGTAGCCCCGCTGCCCCCTGCAGCCGCAGGGCTGTGGCCGCTTTCGCCCGCAAAAGGGCAATTCTCAATAAATTTCCGTGTAAGATCCCTTAATACAGCATCGCTGCCCGGATGGTTCCCCTTTCCGTGGATCACCAGGAGCTTCTCAAAACCCTGCTGCTGGCCGGCGCGAAAAAAAGCGTCCAGGGCGAGCCATGCTTCTTCCTGGGTCATGTTATGCAGATCCAGGGAAGCGTCAGGCTCCTTGCGGAGCAGCCTTCGCCGCCTGTCCTGGGAACTGGGCTGTTTTTCGCCTATTTCAGCATCTTTGTCCGGGATGCCGTTCTTTTCGAGCCAGGCATCCATGATATTTCCAAAATCCATTTCACTCCCCCTCAATAGGGAATCACTGCCGCAGATGGGATCCAGCCTGACCTGCCGTCCATTGACTCGGCGTAGACCCATTCCCCCCGGGAAGACCTGATATCCACAGGCTGGCCTTCGCTGAACCTGGCATTCACGGCTCCCCCGCTTTCAGGGACCCGGTAAGCTGCGGTCTTTTCCAGCACCGCCGACCTTCCGCCCCCTGCATGCTGCATACGATCTCCCAACCCTCCCAACAGGAGGAGTATTGCCAACCCCCCTGCAACTACCAGGAGTGTTACTTTTTTATAACCTCTCTGGGTATGGGAGGTTACGCTGATTTTCCAAACAAGAACCCCTGCCGCAAGGAGTATCACCACAAGCCAGGAAAAGGCCGGCACTTTCCAGGGCCTCCACCTTTCATCCTCGGTAAAGCTAAAGCCCAGGCTTTGTTCCAGGTTCCTGCGGAGGACAGCCAGGGCAGCCCCCGGAAGGCTGTCCCTTTCGTTCTTGCGTATCAGGGCCAGGGCGCTTGCATAGCGGCCCTCTTCCCAAAGGATTTTAACATTTCCGGCAATCTTTTCATATTCCTTCCTGAACAAGGGGAACACATTGCCGGACAATTCCGGGAAGAGGGGCTTCATGGTTTCGTCGTTTTCTTCGGCAGCCGGCGATGGGGCAGCCGGCGATGGGGCAGCCGGCGATGGGGCAGCTTGGGTTGTGCTTGCCGCAGGGGCCTGGGCAGCAGCAGCCGGGGCGAGGGCTATGCTGAGGCGGGGCACTTCTAGGGAAAGGCCTTCGGCCTGGACAGGCAGAGGGCCAAGGACCAGGGCATCCCCTTCAAGGGGGATGAGCCTGAAACGATAACGGATTATGCCATCGGCGCCAGCGCCTTCAAAGGGCAGCTCTTCCATGATTGTATTTGCGGAGGTCTTTCCCTGAAGGAAAAAACGGGGAATGGGCTTCTGGAGATCCCAGTTATTAAGGGCCAAGGCGATATCCCCCGGAGCGCCAATGACAAGGGAAGAGGGAGGCGTTTCCCAGCGGAAAACCGGGGCATTGCGCCGGGAAGCCCCAGGCTCTGCAGCTATGCGGAGGCTGATGGTTCCGGTGGCGGCCCGTTTTCCTGCAGCGGTAACTTCGAAGGGTTCAATGGTAAGGGCGCCGGATGCCAGGGGTGTGAACAAAAATTCCACCGCCGTCCAGCGTGCAGGTTCAGGGGCAGGCCCTGATTCGTCGAGCCTTCCCGGATGGGTAATGTACCTGGCCTCGGTGCGTACGCGCTCCAGGATCAAGGTCGGGGGGAAACGGGGCGGCCTGACCGTAACCTGGGAGGCAAGGGGGTGGTCAGCCAGTATGGTAACCGAAAGGCTGCCCCTCACCACAGGGGAAGATGGGGAAGTCACGACCAGCACGTCCATAGGGAGGTATGCTTCCGCTGGCGCTCCGGCATCAGTATCAGCACTGCTGCCTGAAGCAGAAACCGAAGTTGCACTCTCCCCACCCTCCCCCGCTTCCTGGGATGAAACCAGAAAGCCCGGATTAATGAAGAGCATGGCCAGGGCTATTAATAGTCGGGGCCGGAAGTATCGTCTTCTTTTGCCCATTCCCTGCTTTTCCATTGATCCTGCTCCCTCTGGCGTAGGTAATTATAAAGTATGGGAGAATCTGAACCCTCCCCCGTATTTCCGGTTTCCGGAACCCCCTCGGCTGTTGAAGCCTGGGAGCTCGAAGCGCGGTCAAGGGTAAGTAGGCTCAGCTCCAGATTCCTCTTGGCCTCAATGCGGCTTCCGTCTATTTCCAAAGCGCCCCTGAACGCTTTGGCAGCTTGCTCATACTCCCTTTTTTCAAAATATATGATCCCTGAATTGTATTGTATCCTGTAACGGAGCTCGGGGTGATCTCCGCCCAGGGCCAGGACCTTTTCCGCAGCAGCATAGCGCTCCAGAGCAGCCTGGCTTTCTTCGAGCGCCCAGTAAGCAGAACCCAGCCCATACTCGGCGTAAGGGGCAGCGTCGTCGTAATCCATGGCTTTCAGATACGAAGAAATTGCCTCGGTGTATAATCCCCGGCTGTTAAAAAAATTGCCTTCCATGATGAGAAGCTTCCCCTCGGTGCGTGAACAGGAAATTCCGGACAAAGCGAAAAGGCAGAGGAGAACAGGAAAGATCTTCTTCTTCCTGCGGCCTACGCCAAGGAACCTCGAAACACCGAAACTCACCAGGGCTGCAAGCACAAAAAGCTGCCACCTGGCCTTGGACTCCCGCCTGTGCCCTGAAAGGCCTGAATCCGCCGACAGGGATTTAAAATAATCATGCAGTATCGCTGCTGCATCATTCCTGTTTCCATCGATATAAATACCGCCGGTTTTTTCAACGCTATTTTTAAGGAACTCCCCGCGCCGGGTACTTATCACAGGCAAGCCGTTGGCCGAAAGAAGAACCCCATTGGGCGCATCCGCCCCGGCTTCCACAGGCACGGGCCCTCCGTCCTCAGTGCCCAGGCCAGCGGCACAAAGAACAATGCCTGCATCCTGGGCCTTTTTCAAAGCACCTTCAAGGGTGCCTGAGTGTATCTCGCCATCGGTAAGGAGAAGTATACCCCGCCTGCCGGGCATATTATCCTTAAAGGCGCCCGAAGCTGCCGTAATGAGGGAATCGAGATCGGTGCCTGTGCCGGTAACAGCAAAACTATCAAGGCTGTCGAGGAAATTCAAAACCGCCTCCGAGTCGTAGGTGAGGGGAACCGCGAGTATGCCCCGGCCTTTTCCTATGGCTGTCCCGATGCGTATATCGTTCAAGCCAAGGGCTAAATCCCGGGCAAGGGCAAGGGCCCTTTCGAGGCGGGAAGCATTTTGCCCTGCGTCCTGGTTCCCCGGCAAGGGCGGGCAATCCCGCACGTTCATGCTTCGGGAAATATCCAGGGCCAGCACCACATCCACGCCCCTGCGGTAATCGGCTACCAGTTCTTCACCCCACCGGGGGCCCGCAAGGGATAAAATAAGGAAGCCCAAAAAAAGCACAAAGAAGCAATCGGAATATACCATGCGGGAGCGGTATTCTTTGACCAGGGCATCCTTTTTCCCGACAGAAGCAGAAGCCGCAAAAAGGTCGGCCGCATTCCTGCATTTCTGATAACGGAAGATCATCATTATTGCTATTGGAATTAGCAGTATTAGTAACAACAGAAAACGGGGGCTGTCAAAAATCATATTAAAGCCCCCAGTATATAACGCCTGATGAACCGCACCCCATATAACAGTATTAGGGCTAACACAATAAAAACTTCGTGGAAAGGTTCCTTGCGCCTCACTACCCCTGAACGGCGTATGGTCATTTCGCCCTGATCTACCTTTGCAAAGGCAGTCGCAAGGGCCTCTGCCGAAGGCGCCGCAATCCAGGTCCCATTCCCTTTTTCCGCAATAGACTTAAGGCTTTCAGGATCATAATGGGATTCGAAAGTGCCTGTCCGCCTCATTCTGGTATTCGGGTCGAGGTAATTGATGGGGATCTCCCCGCTGGAACCGACCCCTATGACCCAGAGTGAAATTCCCAAATCGCCCAAAAGGGATGCCGCGGCTTCAGGATGCACCGAGCCTGCGTTGTTCTCGCCGTCGGTGATAAGCACCACTGCCCGCCTCGGCGCCGAGGATCGCCTGAGGTGAAGGCCCGCGACAGCCAGCCCCATGCCCAGGGCTGTGCCATCCCCCAGTTCGCCGATAGCCAGGGTGTCAAGACGGGAATAAAGGCTTTCCCTGTCGGTGGTAAGGGGAACCAAAA
This sequence comes from Leadbettera azotonutricia ZAS-9, assembly GCF_000214355.1. Taxonomy (GTDB): domain Bacteria; phylum Spirochaetota; class Spirochaetia; order Treponematales; family Breznakiellaceae; genus Leadbettera; species Leadbettera azotonutricia. The sequence goes on from NC_015577.1 coordinate 2,722,875, forward strand.
GGCCCGCGTCCGCCCCCACAGCCACAAGGCCCAGGCCGTCCTGGGGCCGCCGGCCCGCAAAATCCCTCACCAGATCCCGGGCAGCATCAAAACGGCTCCTGCCGTTCATGTCCATGCCGGCCATGCTGGGGCTCACATCAACCACAAAAAATATGTCCGCGCCCCTGCTGAACCACACAGTTTCAGTGTAGATAAAGTGGGGCCCTGCGGCGGCAATAAAAAGGAATACAACCCCGGCCAGTTCCAGGGCATGCAGCATCTTCAATAAAAGCTCGAGGTTTACAGGCGGCTTGAAGGGTATGCCCCCCGGAGGTCCCAAGGGCAATTCCAGGGTGAAGAGAGGTTTGAACCTCCTGGAAAATATAAGCATGAGGGGGATAAAGATGACGGCCGCGGCCAAAAGGTAGGGCCTGTCAAACGCCGCGCTCATGAGGCTGCCTTCTCTGTCTTTGCGAGGGATAAAATAAATTCGTTGAGTTCATCCAGAACCTTCCGGAGATCCCCCTTGGCGATTTTTGATCCCGAAAAACGCAGGGTTTCCCACCGGCGAAAAAGGTCGCAGAGGTAATCGCCTTTGATGGAATCCCCTTTTGCCGAATCCCTCGCGGCAAGGCTGACATCCCTGAATTCAAGGGGCGTCAAAATCCTGCAGTTCACCCCGGTAAAGATGCTTAAGAATTCCCGGAATTCCCCTGAAAGAAGGGAGAAAAGCTCCATCTGCCGGTGGATGCTTCCTCCTTCGCTTTCGACCCGGAGCCTCCTCAAAAATCTGTCCATCACCCGGAGAAGCCGCTTTCTCCTCCATCTTTCCCTGAAGGCAGAAAAATGCTTCCGCCCCCAAATGCTCCCCCCGATCCCCAAAAAAACAAGCGCCAGGATTCCTGAAGCAGCCCCATAGACCAAAAGCCCCGTTCCCGGGACAGTGAGGGGCGCCGCAGGTTCAGCCAGGGCAGCTTCCTGGGGTCTCAGGATGGAAGCCACAGACGCTTCAAGCCCCGAAACCTGAAGCGGCTCTCCGGCAGACGAAGGTATCTCGATATCGGGAAAAGCGACAATGCCCGGCGCATAGGGAATGAAATCAATCAGCAGCCTTGTCCCGTTCCTCTGTTCCAGCTCAATCCTCGTGATAAGCACATCATTAGCCTTGGGCAGCAATTCAGGCGCGGTATGCGCAAAAGCCCTGGCAGCCAAAAAAGCCTGCCCCAGCTGCACCACCAGCCTTCCACTGTCGCCCACAAAAATAGTCTGGGGAATCAGATAAGGCGTCTCGGCTTTTTGGCTGTTGTCCTGGGCCCAGGCAGAATCCACAGGCGCGAGGCTGCACAGCAATACGCTTAATAATAAAACCAGGGGCTGCCGCTTCATCCCCGCCGCCTTTCGCTGAAGAAGCGTATCAGCGCGGCGGAGGCATCCTCGCCAGTGGAGATATCCAAAAGCGCAGCCCCGGATCTCCTGCAGATGGATTCCCAGAGACGGCGGCGCTCCTCGTGCCAGTCGGCCCAGGCATTGCGGAAACCCGCGAAGGAAGCGGGCGCCCTGAGCTTTAGGCCTGTCTCGGGATCTTCCAGAGTAAGAAGGCCGCCTCCGCTTATTTCTTTATCCAGGGGGCTGGAGATCCTCAGGGCTATGACATCGTGCTTGCGGGACATATCCCCCATTTCGTGTTCCCAATCAAGGCAGAGAAAGTCGGAAATCACCACCAGGAGGCTGCGTCGTTTTAGAAGCCGCCCTGCGCCGGTGAGGGCAATGCCCAGGCCCGTGCCCTTTTCTTTAGGGTGGTTTTCCAGAGCCGCGCTGATAAGGGCCATGGTATGGGGCTTCCCCTTGCGGGGCGGGAAGATGCGGTTAATGGTACGGTCGAAAAAAACAGCCCCCACCCGCTGGCCGGCCCTATCGGCAGAAAAGGCGACGAGCGCCCCAGCCAAAAGCCCCTGCTCATAGCGGGTAAGATCGCCGCCCCCGGAAGCATGCATGGAAGCGGAATTATCGAGGATGATGCAGACCATCATCTCCCGCTCTTCCCGGTACATCTTTACATAGGGGGTACCGAAGCGGGCGCTCACATTCCAGTCGATGGAACGCACATCGTCGCCCCGTTCATAGTGGCGCACCTCGTCGAATTCAATGCCCTGGCCTTTGAAGATGGAACGGTAATCCCCGGAAAGGAGATCCTCGGCCAAGCCTCCCGCAAGAAGGGGGAAGGTAGTAATTTTTGCAAGTAACTCGTGGCGATCCATTAAAAGACCATCAAGGCATGGGAACCAAGGTCAGGATTCGGGATATCACCGAATCGGGTTCAAGGCCGTCGGCCTCCGCCTCGTATGAAAGCACCAGCCTGTGGCGCAATACCGGAAAAGCCGCAGCCTTCACGTCCTCGGGGGTTACAAAGGAGCGGCCTTCAAAAAGCGCCCTGATCCTGGAACAGCGGTAGAGGGCCAGGGAAGCCCTGGGGCTTGCCCCGAAGGCTATGTAGCGGTAAATGCCCTCCCTGCCCGACCTGGCTGCCTTTTCCCGCAAAGGCCGGGAAGCGGACACCACCGAAACTATATAGCTCATGATCTGCTCATCGATAAAGACCGAATCCGCCGCTGCCCTGAGCGTTTCGAGGGATGCAGTGTCCAGCACCGTATTGAGCGGGGCGGATCTCGCCTTGTCGGCTTCATTATTTTCATCAGCCCTGTCGGCTGCACGGCTCGAAGAAAAGGGGGCCGCAAAGTCCAGTATCTTCAATTCCTCGGAAGGATCAGGATAGCGGATCAGCAGTTTAAGGAGGAAACGATCCAGTTCGGCCTCGGGCAGGGCATAAGTCCCCTCGTGCTCGATGGGGTTCTGGGTAGCCAGCACAAAAAAGGGGTCCGGGAGGGGATAAGAATTCTCCCCGATAGTAACCTGCCTCTCCTCCATTGCCTCCAGGAGGGCCGACTGCACCTTGGCAGGGGCCCGGTTAATCTCGTCCGCCAGGATCACATTGGCAAAGACAGGCCCTCTCCGCACCGAAAAGGAACCTGAAGCCTGTTCCCAGATGAGGGTGCCTGTAAGGTCAGCAGGAAGCAGATCCGGGGTAAACTGTATGCGCTTAAAAACAAGGCCCGTGATCTCTGCCAGGCTTTTGACCGCCCTGGTCTTGGCAAGCCCAGGGACACCTTCCAAAAGTATATGCCCCCCGGCTATAAGCGACATCAGAAGGCCGTCTATCATCTCGCCCTGGCCGACTATGCGCTTCGCCATCTCCCGCCTACAGGCATCCAGGAGCGCGGCAGCAGGAGCTGTATCAAAATTTTCGTCCATATTACTCCAGTATAGGCCATGAGTATGGGACTTAGCAATAACTTGTCCTTGACAATTCTTTCCTTTCTTAAGACAATTGTCTAAATATGAATCCACTAGCTATCGAACTCAACGCCGAATTGAACGGCACTGCTGCAGGGCGGCTTATGTCCAAGATGGGGAGCCGTCTTTATTTTCCCAAGGGCATCATCGCCCAATCCGCAGAAGCGAAAAAATCCGCCCATGCTGCCAATGCAACCATAGGCATGGCCTACAGCAAGGGCCTTCCTCTTATACTTTCCTCGATCGTATACAGCATGCCCACCCTCACGCCCGAACAGGCTGTGGCCTATGCCCCCACCGCGGGGGTAGAAAAGGTGCGCCAGGACTGGAAAAAGCTCATAGCCCAAAAGAACCCTTCATTGAACCCTCAAAACATATCCCTTCCCGTGGTGGTGCCGGGCCTTACGGCGGGCATCTCCTACATGGCGGATCTCTTCCTGGAAGAAGGGGGCGTCATGCTGGCCAGCGACCCCTGCTGGGATAACTACCAGCTTGTTTTTGAGGAGCGCAGGAACGCCCGTCTTAAGGGCATACCTTTTTTTTCCAAGGATTCTATAAAAGCATCCAGGCCAGGGCTCGACCTTGAAGCCATTAATAAAGCGGTAAAAGAAGAAGCCAAAACCGGGGCTGTGCGCATCATTCTCAACTTCCCCAACAACCCCTCGGGCTATTCCCCCACCAAGGCCGAATACGACGGCCTGACAAAAATTTTCAAAGAGGCTGCCGAGGCAGGGGCGGACGTGCTGGTGCTCTGCGACGACGCGTACTTCGGCCTTTTTTATGAGAATGATATTTACCAGGAATCCATTTTCAGCGCATTGGCAGGGCTGCACGAAAAGGTGCTGGCAGTCAAAATCGACGGCCCCATCAAGGAAGATTATGTCTGGGGCTTAAGGACAGGTTTTGTCACTTTTGGATCAAAGGGCCTCGGCTCGGCCCACTACGACGCCCTTGTCAAAAAACTCATGGGCGCCATACGCTCGTCGGTTTCCTGCGCCAATACCCCCGCCCAGTACCTCATAATACAGGCAATGGAAGATCCCAGGACCATCAGCGAAAAGGCCCGCTTTCAGGACATGATGCTCAAGCGCTACCAGGCAGTAAAACAATTTGTCGTGTCTCATCCGAACCACCCGAACCTGACTCCCCTGCCCTTCAATTCAGGCTACTTCATGAGCTTCCGCACAGAAGGCGTGAGCGCCGAAAAACTCCGCCAGGAGCTGCTTGCCAGGCACGGCATAGGGGTTGTGTCGTTGGGGGAGAGCTGTCTCCGCGTTGCCTTCGCGGGGCTGGATGAGGAGATTATAGAATCGACATATAAGGTGATTTACGATACCGCAGAGGGGATGGGGAAGGGGAAGGTATAGGCCAAACTTTCAGCCTATCAACAGTCTGCCTATGTCCTGCAATTCGGGTATCTGCATATAGAGGGGCTTGTGGCCCTTGGCGTCCTGTTTGTCCAATTCCACGAGGTTCACGTAGAGTTCGTTGAGCAGATCCGCAAAAAGCTGAAGGTTCGAGCCGAAGTTGTTCACCGCCATGTCGCGGAGCACCCGGTCCGGGCCTGTGGAGCCGCCGGAAAGCCGGTTCCTCAGGGTGGGGACCAGTTCGCGGCGGGTAATGGAGACAAAGCGGGCGGAGGCGGCAATCTGGCGGTAGAGTTCGTCCAGGAGGAAGCCCTGGTAGCGGAACTGCTCCATCTTTTCCGTGAGGATTTCGATGAGATCCCAGCACTGTTTTTCCAGGGAAAGCTGCAACAGGGCCGGGCGTATAAACCGGTTGGAGATATTTGACCTGTAATGTTCACCTATGCGTTCAATCAATCTGATAATCTGGGCGTCTCTAACCTGCAAAAATTGCCTCTCTGCATTCAATTATACTCTTTTTACCCCGGATTGACAAGCACGAAAGATGGGCAATAGAATTCGGTATGGCGAAATTCGATTCCCGGGCCCTGACAGGCCTTTTTGTACTTCTGGCTGTGCTTCCTGGTTTGGCCTCCTGCGGAAACGGCGATAACAGGGCAGCGGTTTTATGGACGGACAGGCCGGAATTCACTTTTTATGCTGAACAATTCAACGACAGCCAGGATAAATACAAGGTCGAAGCCCGTTATTTTGAGTCCCCTGCCCAAAAACTCACCGACGGGAACGAAAACCCCGACATAGTGGCGGCAAGCTGGCTTAAAAGCGCCTCCACCAGAGCCCTCTTCCTTCCCCTGGACAGCCTCCTGAACCGCGAAACCATTTCCCAGAGCGCCTTCTACCCCCGGCTCCTTGCCCTGGGCAGCATCGAAGGCAGGCAATACCTCCTGCCCGTAGCCTTCAATATACCTGCCATGGTTTTCGCACGGGATCACAGCCAGCTCCTTTCCAACCCCTTCACCATCGATATGGAGGAAATCATGGACAGGGGCAAGGCTTACAACACCGACACCAACGGCGTCTACACCCGCATGGGTTTTTCCCCCTCGTGGAACGATGAATTTTTGTTCATCGCCGTCACCCTCTTCAACACAGGCTTCAGGGAAGCCGCGCCCCTTGCCTGGGACCCCCAGGCCCTTGAACGCGCCCTCGTCTGGATACAGAAATGGATCAACGAAGCCAACACCAGCATACAGGCAGAGGATGATTTCGCCTTCAAGTACCTCTACGATCCCCCTGCCAAACTCGTAAGCTCCGGCCGTATCTTTTTTACCTACATGGATAGTTCCGAATTCTTTACCCTTGCGGAAGACCGGCGGACCAACCTCCATTTCCGCTGGATCGCGGAAAAAGATGTAATCCCCCTGGACGAATGGAGCGTCTACTACGGCATACACAAAAAGACAAAGGCAAAAAAAGCGGCCACAGCCTTTACCGAATGGTTCTTCCAGGCCGAAACCCAGCGCCGGCTTCTGGACGCGGCCAAGGCAAAACGCCTCCTCGAAAATTCCTTCGGCATAGGCGGCGGCTTCTCGGCCATGCGCACCGTAACCGAGCAAATCTTCCCCCACTTCTACCCCAGCCTCCTGGGCCACATGCCGCCGGAGTCTTTCCTCTCGCCGCCCAATATACTCCCCCGCAACTGGATGACCCTCAAAGAAAGGGTCATACTCCCCTACCTCCATGACAAGATACGCCATGCCGAAAGGGACGAGGTGCGGCATCTTGAACGGAGGATCACGGACTGGTACAGGCTGAACAGGGAATAACGCCGATCGACTGCCATAGAAATTCATGGCGGACACGGTTTATACTTTGGCGACAGGAGAATGAAATGCAAAAACGCTTTTCTTTTGCTATGATAGCGGCGCTTGTTGCTATTGCCGGGTTTATGCTTTCCGGCTGCGACATGGAAGCGTCTTCACTTGAAAATTTTGAGTACTATCTGCAGGGGTCCTGGGTATCCACAAGAGACCTATCCTCTTATTGGCCGCCGGAAGACCAAGGTCGTCTGGTGATTGGCTCTGGTTCCATTAAAATCATCGGGTACGTGCTCCCCTTCAACTTCGGATATACTAAAGACACTGAGCTTATAGGGTATTCAGAAGAATCAAGCTCGGACAGCAATGTAAAAAGAGGGACTATATTTATCAGGGAAAAAGGCACGTTAAAAAATGTTCCCTATGTGCGCTGGCCTACTGCCTCCAAGGAATATATGCTTACCGTGGGGACCGACCGCAACGAGGAAACATTCAGGAAAGAATAGAAGCTGCAGGGGCCGATTTTAAAGGTAATAAACATTCTTTTAATGACCCTTTGTTCTATTCATTTTTTCTAAATAATTGCGTTTTTTAGCCAAATATTGAATTCATCTTAACTGATGAATTTGTTGATTAAAATTCATCTTAACTGATGAATCCGATAATCCTGCCAATTAAAAACAGGACAAGGCCCGGTAGTCCCCGGATCTTTTCTTCTTCCTTTGTGTACCTTACTCAACCCCCATGCAGGTCCCCACGGAAACCGCAGTATCCACCATATAGTGATCCCTCGGCACGGTTTTGACTTTCCCCGCAGGGACGCTTAAATCCACCGAAGAAATCCCGTCACCCGAAAGGGCCACCATGCGGCCGTACTCGCCGCGGGCCAGCAAGTCCGCAGCGGCAGTGCCAAGGCTCGTTGCAAGCACCCGGTCCGAGGCGGAGGGTATGCCGCCGCGCTGGACATAGCCCAAAACCGTGGCACGGGTTTCCATGCCGGTCTCCGCTTCTATCTCCCTGGCGACACGGTAGGCTATGGAGGGGGTAACAGTTTCGGAGCGGTACTTCTTCTTTTCCTTTTTATCCATTTTGTCCTCGACGATTGAAAGGGCGCCTTCGGCGACTACCACGATGGAAAAGGTCTTGCCATCCCTGGCGCGATCTTCAAGGTGCCTGCCTATGACCTTGATGTCGTAGGGGATTTCGGGGATGAGGATGATGTCCCCGCCGCCCGCGACGCCTGCGTAGAGGGCAAGCCAGCCAGCCTTGTGGCCCATGAGTTCTATGACCATCACGCGGCTGTGGCTCTGGGCAGTGGAGTGGAGGCGGTCTATGGCTTCGGTGCCGATGGCCAGGGCCGAATTGAAACCGAAGGCGCGGTCGGTGCCCACAATGTCGTTGTCGATGGTTTTGGGAAGCCCCACCACGTTGAGGCCCTCCCGCGCCAGGAGGTAGCCTGTGGTGTTTGTGCCGTTGCCGCCAAGAATCACCAGGCAGTCGAGGCCGAGCTGGCGGTAGTTTTCCTTGATGGCTTCCACCTTGTCAAGGCTGACTTCCGTATCCCCATGGGCAGGGGGCGCCTTGAAAGGTTTTTCCCTGCCCGCGCCCAAAATAGTCCCCCCCCGGGTGAGGATGCCCGAAAAGTCATCGGGGCTCAAAACCCGGGAATCCCCTTCGATGAGGCCCCTGAAACCGTAGGCGATGCCGAGGGCTGTCATGTTGTAGCGGTCATGGGCTGCCCTGCAAACCCCCCTGATGGCGGCGTTGAGGCCGGGGCAATCCCCGCCCGCGGTGAGTATCCCGAAGGTCTTTGTGACGCTGGCCCTGAGCTTTCCCATGGATTCCCTCTTTTTCGCAGTATACAATAATTGCGCCCCAGAGAACACTGAACAAGAGCATGGGGACGCTTTTATAATCCCGGTTTTTGCGTTAAAATTCGAGTATGTCCCCGGCTTCAAAAACATCCCGCCCTTTAGCATTATGGAAGCGGATTTTTCCTGTCATCGTGCTATTCAGCTTGTTGCTATTCTCTTCAGCCTCCCCGGCTTCTCCTTCGCCGGGGGCTGCCCAGGTTGCGGTAAAATGGTCCCTTGTCATTGGGGCAAAGGACGGCCTTTACGGTCTCGACTCTTCAGCACGGCTTACAAAGCTTTGGCAGGGGGGAGATGTGCGAAAGATCATCCCCCTGGGGGAGAGCGAAAAAGCGGGCTGGGCTATGCTCTCGGATCAGGGCATTCTGGTATCAGACGATCTCCGCAGCTGGGAGCCCAGAAACACGGGCTTTCCTGTAAAGACATTAAAACTTTATACAGATGGAAAAAAATCCTTTGCCCCCGGGATACAGGAAATCAAAGATCTTGAAGTGAATCCCCAGAACCCCGAGATCATGGTTGCGGCCCTGAAGAACGGCGTCTACCTCACCAGGAACGGGGGAAGGAACTGGGCGAGCCTTGGCATGCCCCCCTATAACACCAACGGCATTAAAGCTGTTGCGGCATTTTCCCTTGCCGGAGATCTCACGGTTTTCTGCTCCCACAGCGTGTATGGAATCTACTATATAAACCCCGATACCCGGGGGGCAAAATGGACAGAACTCAACGGGGGCCTCGAACAGCTTGAGACTACGGGCAACCCCGACGAAGTGGCGGATTTGGCCGTGGTGTTTCCGGATTTTCAGAGTACGGCAGGGGCGGGTCTCTATGCATCCCAGACTTTCAGGAGGAGAATCTACAAGCTCGACTGGGAAGCAAAACGTTTTGATCTGATCTGGTCAGACAACTCCGAATTCGGGACTGTGGATTCTTTGAGCCCCGGAAAAAACACCCTGCGCTTTGTCCGCGACGGCGGCATCTCGGAGTTAAGTTTTCCGGCGCCCGACAGAAGGACTCAGACCAGCCGACCTCCCCTCCCCAAAGAAAGAAAGGATTTGGCCGATTTCATAAAGACCATCCCGAAGAACCTTGAGCTTAGCCCCCTCTGCGCGGTTATTTGGGAAAACACCCGTGATGCCCCTGTCATCTCCCTTTCGGAACTGTGGCTCCTTGACGAGGGCCTTGCGGCGAACCCTCTCGCCGAGGAGGCTTCAGGCCGCGAGGGGCTCTACCTCCCGGTAAACCACGCCATGGAAAACCGCACCCTCAAGCCCTACTTTGACACCCTGAAGAATCGCAGCCTGGACATGGTGGTTATAGACATGAAGGATGATTACGGCAGGCTTCGTTTCACCCCCAGGGGCAAAGCCCTCGAAGGCTGGGGCCGTGTTTTTTGGCCTATCGATATAGACAGCTTATTGAAGGAAATGAAGGCCCGGAATATTTATACCATTGCGCGGGTAGTAGTCTTTAAAGATCCCGAGGCTGCCCGCAAGGCAGGGGGCAAATACGCGGTGTGGGACGCAAAAAACAACAAGCCCTGGGAAGGTTACAGCAATGCTGCGGACATCGAAGGCAGCCTTTATGACGAACGCTGGGTAGACCCCTACTCGGAAGAAATCTGGGATTACATTGCCCTGGTAGCAGAAGAACTGCACGACCGGGGCTTTGACGAAATCCAGTTCGATTATATACGCTTCCCCACAGACGGATTAAATCTCGGCGACGCCCAGTACCGCTGGCGCGATCCGGGCATGGACATGGACGCAGCAATACTGTCATTTTTGCAGCATGTCCGATCCAGGGTGAAGGCTCCTATTTCAGTTGACATATACGGGGCAAACGGCTGGTATCGCACCGGCGCCCGCACCGGCCAGGAAGTGGAACTCCTGGCGCCCTGGGTAGATGTGATCTGCCCCATGTACTACCCAAGCCATTTTGAGCAGGACTTCCTCGCCCAGGACCCGCCGGAAATGCGGCCCTACCGCATTTACTACCTGGGCACTCTCCGCACCCGCCGCATAGCCCGGGGAAAGATCATCGTCCGCCCCTGGCTTCAGGCCTTCTACCTCAACGTCTCCTACGACCGCAAATACTACGACCTCGACTATGTCCGCCGGCAGACCGAGGGCGTCCGGGACGCGGGCACAGGGGGCTTCACCTACTGGAACAATTCGGGCCGCTATGACGATATACCGGTGCCGTGACATCACCCTAAATCACTTGGCAAATAATGTCTTCCTTAGTATATTCTATCCATGACAGCTAATGAACTCCGTTCCAAGTACATAGAATTCTTCAAATCCAAAGGCCATGCCCAGATTCAGGGGAAATCCCTGCTTCCCGACAATGACCCGACAGTGCTTTTTACCACTGCCGGAATGCATCCCCTGGTGCCCTACCTCCTGGGCCAGGATCACCCTGCGGGGAAACGGCTCGTGGATTATCAGAAGGTCATACGCACCGGCGACATCGATTCCGTGGGCGATCCGAGCCACCTTACCTTTTTTGAAATGCTGGGAAACTGGTCTTTAGGGGATTATTTTAAGGAAGGGGCCATCAAGATGAGTTTCGAATTCCTTACCTCCAAAGAATGGCTGGGGATTCCCATTGAAAAGCTGGGGGTAACGGTTTTTAAAGGCGAGGGGGATGTGCCCCAGGACGACGAAAGCGCCGCTGTGTGGAAGTCCCTGGGTATCCCTGAGAACCGCATCGCCTACCTGCCCCGGGAGGACAACTGGTGGGGGCCTGCGGGTACCACCGGGCCCTGCGGCCCTGACTCCGAAATGTTCTACTACGTGGGGGATAAGCCCTGCGGACCCGACTGTAAGCCTGGCTGTTCCTGCGGCAAATGGCTCGAAATCTGGAACGACGTGTTCATGCAGTACAACAAGGATGCCGACGGCAAGTACATCCCCCTGGCCCGCAAATGCGTGGATACAGGCATGGGCATTGAACGCACCGTCACCATACTCAACGGCAAGTCTTCGGTATACGATACGGAAATTTTTGCCTCCATACGCGGCGCTATTGAAAAGGCGGCGGCCTACACCTATGGGAGCGACAGCGAAAAAGACAAGTCTGTGCGCATCATCTCCGACCACCTCAGGGCCTCGTCCTTTATCCTGGGTGATCCCAAAGCGGTGAGCCCTTCCAATGTAGGCGCGGGCTATGTGCTGCGGCGGCTCATCCGCCGGGCGGTGCGGCACGGGCGCAAGCTTGGAATTGGGGGCGAAACAGAGGGAACCGTGTTCCTTTCCCCCATTGCGCAGGTTTTAATCGATCAGATGAAGGGGCCCTATCCTGAACTTGAAGAAAACAGGGGCCGCATCATAGAAGAACTCGACAACGAGGAGAAGAAATTCCTCGAAACCCTGCTCAAGGGCGAGAAGGAGTATGAAAAACTGCTCCCCAACCTCCTCAAAGATCCCAAAAAGGTGATGAGCGGGCGGCTGGCTTTTAAACTGTACGACACCTATGGCTTCCCCATCGAACTTACCGAAGAACTGGCCGTTGAACACGGCATGACGGTGAACCGGGAGGAATTTGACGAAGCTTTTAAAAAACATCAGGAACTTTCCCGGGCGGGGAGCGAGCAGATCTTCAAGGGCGGGCTGCAGGATCATTCCGAGATTGCGACCAAGTACCATACGGCCACCCACCTGCTCCACAAAGCCCTGCGAACCGTCCTGGGGGATCAGGTGGCCCAGAAAGGGTCCAATATAACCGCCGAGCGCATGCGCTTTGACTTTTCCCATGGCGCTCCCATGACCCAGGAAGAGATCCGGAAGGTCGAAGACATGGTGAACGATGCCATAAAGCAGGATCTTCCCATCACCATGGAAGTGATGAGCCTGGACGAAGCCAAGGCTTCGGGGGCTATCGCCCTTTTCGGGGAAAAGTACGAAAGCCAGGTGAAGGTCTATACCATGGGCAGGTCGGCCACGGACTTCTATTCCAAGGAAGTCTGCGGGGGGCCCCATATGGAACGCACCGGGCTTTTGGGGAAATTCACCATCCAGAAAGAGCAGTCTTCCTCGGCGGGAGTGCGCCGTATCCGGGCGGTCCTGGAGTAAGCCCGGAGGGGGCTTGAACTGTTACATAAGCGGCGAAAATTTGTTATTATTACCGTAATGTGATATTTTCTATAAGTAGGAATGAATATGAAGAAAATTTGTATATCGATCTTTTTGGGCATCTTTTTGGCCGGGCTTCTCGCGGCCCAGTCTGACTTGCAGCCTGCCGCCATAGTAAGGCTGACCAAGAGCGAGCCCATCACGGTAAAGCAGTACCGCACCGAGCTTGAACGGTATGAAAAGCAGGCCGGCAGGGCCCTTGCGGCCACAGAAAAGCGGCAGGTGCTGGACATGATGATCAACGAAAGGCTGGCCATGCAGGCTGCCGAACGGGACAAAATCGCCATTACCGACAACGATGTGAACCAGCAGCTCACCCAGCTCAAGAACAACATGGCCCAATCCGTAGGCCGCCAGCCCACGGATACCGAATTCGGCCAGGCCATACGCAATGAAACGGGCTTGGAACTGCCTGCCTTTAGGGAGCAGCTTAAAAAACAGCTTCTTATCCAGAAATACCTTATGGAAAAGAAGAAGGATTCCTTCGCCAACATCAAGGTTCCCTCTGAAGACGAGATAAAGAACGCCTACAACCTGGCAAAAGCCCAGATGGTGAGGCCGGAAACAGTGCGTTTCTCCATGATCCAGGTAGCTTTTACCGATGCAGCCTCCAAAGCCAAGGCCAAGGACATTGCTGACAGGCTGGCCCGGGAAATCGGGACCAACCCCTCCAAATTTGACGAAAACCTGATTAAAAGCCAGACCCCTAGCGCGGATTTTAAGGCCGGCGACGGCGGATACCTCCCCAGGAATACCCAGGCCCAGCAGGTTGTGGGCCCCGACTTCATGAATATCGCCTTTACCCTTAAGCAGGGCGAGGTTTCCAGGGTAATTGAAGGGGCCAAGGGCTATCAGATAATCAAGATCACTGAAACCTATGAACAGAAAAACCTGGAACTGGAGGATATTTTCCAGCTCGGGACCAGGATGACCGTGAGGGACTATATAGGCAACAGCTTGCTCCAAGAAAGGGAACAATCCATCATCGCCAAAGCAACCCAAGAGCTGGTTACCGAACTCAGGACGGGGAATCCGTATCAGATTATCGAAGCCAATATCAACTTTTAGCCATGGCTTCACGGAGAAAAGGGCGTATTCTGGCCTTTCAGGCCCTCTATTCCTGGGATTTGGTCTATGGCCAAACAGGGAAGGCTCTTATCCCTGAGGGCTTATTGGACTTTGGCTGGCTGGAAAACGAGAAAAAAGACTCTCTTGATGAAGAAACCCTGGCTTTTTCCCGGCTTTTGGTAAGCGGGACTGTCGAGAATATCGCGGCCATAGATTCAATGATAAAAAAGCATCTCAAAAACTGGGATTTTTCCCGTGTCAGCAAGGTGGATTTAGCCCTTCTCAGGATGAGCGCCTATACCCTGATGTACCAGACCGAGACAGCGCCTTCCATAGTAATCAACGAGGCCATAGGGATTTCCAAGGAATTCGGAACCGATGATTCCTACCGTTTTATAAACGGCGTACTGGACGGCATACACAAAAACCCCGGCGCGTCTCCCAATGGCCAAGAAAACCCGGCAGTCTAAGGCCCGCTTAAGGCAGTTATTGTCCGGCAATCCACTAAAGCCTGTGGGGCTTGCGGGACTGATCCTTGCCCTTGTCTTTGCCTGGGCCCTGCTGTTCTATTCCGTAATCCGCGACAAAGGTGTTTACCCCGAAAATGCCCAGCAATCAGGCAGCACGTTTAGCCGCGATTTAGCCCGCTGCGATGCAGCTTTCCTCCAGGAAAGCCCCGAAGCCCTTGACCGTATGTTAAGCAGGCTTGAAAAACGGGCCAAAGGCCAGGAAGAGCGGCTTTCACTATTGAAACGCCGCCGGGATCTTGCCCGCCGGAACATACGGCGCGACCCCCGCTGGCTTGCTGGCTATGAAAAATCCGCCAGGGATGCCGCAACCGCCTTCCCCTACTCCGAGCCTATTGCCGCTATTGCCATAGAAGCTATACTCCTTGCCAATGATCACCCTGCGGGGGAAGCCCTTGCCCTCCTAAAGACCTTGTCCGGCAGGGTAACCCAGCCCCGTTTTGACACCCTGGTTTTGAGCCTCCTGGCACTTGGAGGGGATTTGGAAAGCCCCGCAAAAGCCATCGCGGTTCCCGGCATCGGGGCCCTTCTTGGCCTGGATCTCCCAGGGCTTCCTGCCCCGGTAACGCAGGATCTCCTTGTGGACAAGGCCCTCCTGGATATTTTGCGGGGCGAGGCAGCGGGAACGAGGCTTGCCAACCTCATCAGGGAAAACCCGGAGGATCGGAGGCTTTTGCGCATGGGGGCTGAATATTTTTACGATTACGGGAACCCCCTGAGGGCAGCCGAATTATTCGCTCGCCTTGGCGACGATGAAAGCCTTATCCGCGAGGCCGACGCCCTGGCCCTGGCAGGACTCGACTCCATACCCGCAGCCAGGAACATCTGGACGGCCCTGGGCGCTTCGGCAGGAACTTCACCGGGCGCAGGGCAAGCTTCTGCGGCGAAGTCCAGGGCTATACAATCCCGGAGCCTCTACAACCTTGCTGCCACTTCGCCTACCGAAAGAGAAGCCGCCGCTTGGCTGGAAAAATTCTTCACCGCCAGGTCTATGGGGAACATTGAAAACCCAGGGCCTAGGGAGAGTTTTTACGATCCCTACGACAGTGCAGGCATTTACGGCATTATCCGCTATACGAGGCTGCAGGACACAGCCCGCAGTATAGCCATACTCGAAGATGAAACCCTTGCGTCAAGCCCCCTGCTGGATCTGGAACTCCTCCGCCGCAGGCTGGAAACCTTGCCCAATAATCGTTCAGCCGCCGAGGTCTGGCTCCTTCTTGGCCGCCACCCCGGCGACGGAGACCTTTACCAGTGGGGCGCCTACTGGTTTGACCGCCAAAAGCTTTACACCGAAACCGCCCAGCTCCTCAAAATCGCGTCCAACAACTTCATCAGCGCCCCCTGGATGGACCTGCACCAGGGCCTATCATACCTCAGGCAGGAAAAAACCGGGGAGGCTGAAAAACTTTTTAAAGAGGCTCTTGCAAAAGGAAGCCGCGACTGGCGGGTGTCCGCCAATTTAGCCCGCATACAGGAAGGCCGCCGTTCCATTGCCGCAGCCCTCGAAAGCTACGAAAACGCCGCAGCCCTGGCCCCGGATCTTAAGGATGTCTCAAGGCTCCAGGTGCGCATAAGCCGCTGCCTCGAAGCCCTGGGCCAAAAAGAGGATGGCCGCCGTGCTTTGGAAAAGGCCCTGGAACTGGACCCGGATAATATCACAGCCCGGCATGAACTCAGGCGGATGGAAATATACTAAGAAGCATGCCAGTAAAAAAAGCCCGGCTTTCACCGGGCTTTAGGGGGCGCAGGGGCAGGTTTACTCGATGACTGCCAGAATATCCGCCATCTTGAGGATGAGGTACTCGTTCCCGTCGATCTTGACCTGGGTGCCGGCGTACTTGTCGTACATGACTTTCTGGCCGGCTTTGACCTTGATGACTTCTTTGTCATCCCCTACTTCAACTACTGTGCCCTGCTGGGTCTTTTCCTGGGCGGTGTCGGGAATAATGATACCGCCAGCGGTTTTCGCTTCGCTCTTTTCGAGTTTCACCATGACCCGGTCTGCTAAGGGTTTTACCTTCATATATACCTCCGTTGTACTATGATTAATTGAGTATCTGGTTATATAGAATATACATAAAATTGCCCCTAAAGGTCAAGAAAAAAATCAAAATTTTATGAAAAGACTGCACTGAAATGGCAAAACCGGGTTGAAGGAACATTGTTTTTGCTTTTGCTCGTGAAATGGGTCATTTTGATACAGTTTTTCCCCTGATTTTTTGAAAAGGGTCATAATGAAACTCTTTTTGAAACCTATCGATTTGTTGCAGGAACAGATGCCTCCCAAAGCCTGACAAAGGATGAACCAATATGTGTGTAATTCGTTACTATATAAGGAATTACTTGAAATTGGAAAATTTTCGAATGAAGCCATAAAAATGGACTGGCTTGGCATGGAAATTGCTAATATATAGGTGTAACAAAATATAGCAAGGAGCTTTGACGAATGACAAAACAAATGGCAAAAAAAACGGCTCGGGTTAAGAGGATCAATTCTGACGAAAATACTCTTTCTCTTTATTTAAAAGAGATTAGCCATATCCCTCTTTTGACCAGGGAAGAAGAGGACGAGGTTGCCAGGAAAGCTGCACAGGGCAGCATGGCTGCCAGGAACAAGCTGGTCAGCGCCAACCTCCGCTTTGTAGTCAATGTGGCAAAGAAATTCCAGGGCCAGGGCCTGCCCCTCCCGGATCTTATCAGTGAAGGCAATCTCGGACTTATGCACGCCATCGAGCGTTATGACGTTGACAAGGGCTATCACTTTATTTCCTATGCGGTCTGGTGGATACGCCAGTCCATATTTAAGGCTGTCCGCGAAAAATCCAGGATGATCAGGCTGCCCTCCAACAAGGCCAACGAAGTGATCCAGGTTGAAAGGGCCAGGGATAAGGTCCGGGGCAACCAGAGCCACGAAAGCGAGCTCAGGGAAATCGCCGGCATCCTCGACATGGATGCCAGCCATGTGGACGAGATCCTCAATATTTCCCGTGACATGGTGTCGCTCGATAACCCTGTGAGCATTGAAAATGACTCGGCTACCATTGGGGATTTCGTTGAAGACGACAAATACATAGCCCCCGAGGAGCACGCGGTAACAAGCGCCCTCCAGGGCGATATTGAGACCCTGCTGGGAAGCCTTAACCACAGGGAAGCGGAAGTCCTCCGTTTCCGCTACGGCTTGATGGAAGGCGGCCCCATGTCCCTTAAGGAAATCGGCGACCACTTCAACCTTACAAAAGAGCGGATACGCCAGATTGAAAACAACGCCATCACAAGGCTTCGGACCCCCTCCCGCCGGCGGGTGCTTGCAAACTATGTAGCCTAATGGCTTGCGGAAACCTTTGAGCGGTAGCGTTCCACTTCCCAATTGTTGATAAAATCAATCTTGTCTTTGGTCATAAAGAGCACGCCGCCGAAGCTCTCTGCATAGACTGCTACTTTGACTGCGTCGTTGAAAAGCTCCACTGCGGTAGCTGCTGTTTTTTCTGAATTGCCCAGGCCGAAAATGCCCAGCCCCTGTATGGCTGCGATTTTGGGCAGCCTGCCCGTCTTTTCAATATGGGCTTTCCAGGCTGATCCTAAAGCGGACACATCGCTCACAAAAAGGGGATCGCTTCCGGCATACACTATATGATCCGGGGTCAGGGCCGAGGAAACGGGCTTGAAGGCATCTTTATTCGCCAAAAGTTTTGCAAGTTCATTGTTGCGTTCAAAACGGACGAACCAGGGCAGGGCATCAGCGCCCTGGGGGTCCGATTTTTCTGCCAGCGAGAGAAGCTCCTTTCCCACCGACGCGGAACTGCCATAGGCAAGCTGCGTTCCGCCAAGGTCAGGATTCCGGATTATCTTGCCTTCCAGGGTATCCATGATTTTTGCATAGATAGCCTTGATACCCTCAGTGCTATCGGCGCCTACAAAAACCCCGTGGTTCTGGAGGAAAATAATCTCCGGCGCCTTGCCTTTGGCAGCCTTATAGGCGTCCATGGCTTCCTTCACTTTGAGGGAAAGTATGTAGCCCGGGTTGGTGATGGGTATCCAGACAGCCTCGCCGCCAAAGAGTTCCTTAACCGCTGCTTCGCCCTTTTGGGCGCAGCCAAGGCCGTTCACCAGGCTGGGGTGGGTATGCACCACATAGGCAAAGGGCAGGATGTCGTGGAGGAGAGTCTCCACGCTGGGCCGCTTGCTTTCTTCCCCTGGGCATTTGGCTGCCATCATGTCCGCCAGGACAGCGGACTCCCGCTGATCCGTGTCCTCGGGGTAATCCTTCTCCCAGATAGCTGCGAGCCTGGCCCTGTCCATCTTCACAAAATCTTCAGGCTTAATCACCGCAAGGCGCGTGCCCGAACCTTTTATGTAGAGATTGGCTGTATCTTTGAAGGAGGTATTGCCCCCGCCTGCTATAACATAATCAGTATCAGCCCCGTAGAAACGGGAAATGTCGGCTAATTCTTGTAAACCCATGATTGTCCCCTTGTGAAAATATCTTATACTTAACTATCAATTTATGCAACTTATCAGAAAATTTGCGTTTTTCTTGCAAATTCCTTTTGTTTCGCTTGCGTTTATTTTTTTAATGTGATATATTCATAAGCAGATATGGAATCTGGCGTAAGAGAAAGGATAATCATCGACTCTCTTCTGGAAAAAGGGGCTATTTCCGTAGCCGATCTGAGCCGGGATCTCGAAGTTTCGGAGGTTACCATACGCTCGGATCTGAATAGCCTCGAGAAAAAAGGCCTTTTGAACCGGGTCCACGGCGGCGCTGTCACAGCCCTCCACCCCCACATCCTTGAAAGGCAGAACCTCAGGATCGAAGAAAAGCACAACATAGCCCGGTCGGCAGCAGGTCTGGTGCAGTCAGGCGATACCATCATGGTAGAAGCCGGAACCACCCCTGCCCTCGTCTGCCGTTACCTGGGGGGCAAGCGGGACATCCACGTGATCACCAACTCGGTTCTGGCCTTCCAGGCTGCCAAAAACAACCCATCTCTTAAAATCACCCTGTGCGGGGGGGAATTCCGTAGCAGCACCGAATCCTTTGTGGGCCCCATTGCCGAAGAAACCATAGGCCGCTTCAATGTGCGCTTTGCCTTTGTGGGCACCGACGGTTTCAGTGCCCGCCAGGGTATCACCACCCATCTTCTCGAAGGTGGGGAAATTATCAAAGTGATGAAGACACGGGCGCTCAAAACCATACTCATCACGGACTCAACCAAATACGACCAGGCGGGGCCTGTTACCATCATGCCCCTTTCGGGCGTGGACGGGATCATCACCGATGCCGAGATGCCCCCCGAGGCAGCAGCGGAGATGAAGGAGGATTCTCGTATCCTCCAAATAGAAGAAGAAAAAGACGCCGCAGTTTTGCGGTATTGGTTTACCAAATAGTTTCATAGGAGACAATATGGCCCATGTTTTGATCATGCCCAGGCAGGGCAATACCGTTGAATCCTGCATCATCGGTGAATGGAAGGTAAAAGAGGGGGATACGGTCCAGGCCGATACCCCGGTCTGCGTAGTGGAAACCGACAAGGCAACTTTTGAAGTCCCCTCGGGCGCTTCAGGCACAGTGCTCAAGATATTCCACAGCCAGGGCGACGATGTACCGGTACTCCAGCCTATTATGGTGGTGGGGAACCCCGGCGAGAATTGGGAAGCGGCGGTCCCCGGCGGTGCCTCGGCTGCGAGCGCGGCTCAAGCAGCACCGGCGGCGGCCTCTGGCGCAACCTCAGCGGCACTTGCCGTCTCTGTCCCAGCCGTTGAGGCAGTACAAGCCCCGGCGCCCCAGACGGAGGGTCATTTGGCCGCGTCCCCCAGGGCGAAAAAACTGGCTGACGCTGAAGCGGTTGATATACGCACCCTCGGCGGTTCAGGCCCCGGCGGGCGCATCATTGAGGTTGACGTGGCTGCAGCGCTTGCGGCAAGGCCACCCCTCACGGAAGCTGCAAAGGACGAACTGAGGAAGCGCATTGCTGTGGGCCTTCCTGCGGGTACTGCCGGCCAGGGTACGGGCATTGGCGGCAGGTTCACACTCGGCGATCTTGCTTCCGGCGGGGCAGGTTCAGGAGCGGTTGTCGGAACATCTCCACCGGCTGCGTCTTCCGCTGCGCCTGCTCCGGGCGGATTCACCGATATACCCATTAAGGGCATACGAAAAGTCATCGCGGATCAGATGATGAATTCTCACACCAACACTGCGGCCTTTACACTTAATACTTCTGCATCAGTAGTAAACCTGCAAAAACTTCGGGCGAGGTTTAAGGCAAGCGATCCTGAACTGGGGCTCAGCAAAATTACCCTTAACGATTTGGTCCTGTTTGCGGCATCCAGGGTACTGCCTCTTTACACGTATATGAATGCCCACAGGCTCGACGGAGTGGTGAGAGCGTATAACGATGTGCAGCTCGGCGTGGCAGTTTCTACACCCAGGGGCCTCATGGTTCCAGTTATGAGGAACGCTGACAAACTGTCGCTTGTTCAAATCTCCCAGAAGGCAAGGGAGCTTGCGGAAGCATGCAGAAGCGGTTCTATTTCTCCGGACGATCTTCACGGTTCAACCTTTACGGTAACCAATTTGGGGAACACCGGGATTGAAAGTTTTTCACCGGTTATCAATATTCCCGAAGTGGCCATCATGGGGGTCTGCGGCATATCGCCCAAGGCCGCCGAGACTTCACCGGGAGTGTATGAGATACTTCCCCATCTGGGGCTTTCCCTCACCATCGATCACGCGGTAGTAGATGGCGCCCCTGCGGCGGAATTCCTCAAGGCTTTTGCCGGGGCTATCCGGGATATCGACATTTGGGTCGCAAAGTAAGGTAAGGAAGGATAAATATGTACGATGTAATTATTATCGGCGGCGGCCCAGGGGGGTATCTTGCGGCTGAACGCCTGGGACACAGGGGCAAATCAGTGCTGCTGGTCGAAAAACAGCATCTGGGCGGAACCTGCCTCAACGTGGGCTGCATACCCACCAAGACTCTTCTCAATTCGGCGAAACATTATCTCCATGCCCAGGAGGCTGAACAGTTCGGCGTCCATGTTTCAGGGGTCAGTTTCAATATGAGTGAGATGATGGCCTGGAAAGAAAAAGTAGTAGAAACACTACGTTCAGGCGTGGCCTCCCAAATGAAACGTTGTAAGGTTGAAGTTGTCAACGGCATAGGCGTTCTCCAGGTAAAGGGAGCTTCGCGGGGTGTTACGGTAGACGGGAAGCTTTATGAAGCAAAGGCTGTGCTTATCGCGGCAGGTTCCGTACCCGCAGTGCCGCCCATTCCCGGTTCAAGGGATAATCCCAAGGTGCTTGATTCCACAGGCCTGCTTTCGGTAAAGGAAGCCCCTGCAAAACTCTGCGTCATAGGCGGCGGGGTCATAGGCATGGAATTTGCCAGTCTTTTCAGCACATTGGGCAGCAAGGTTTCGGTAATAGAAATGCTGGAGGAAATTATTCCCCCCATGGATAAGGATCATGCCCCCTTAATGAGGCGTTCACTTAAGAACACCGAATTCCATTTAGGCTGCAAAGTTACCCGCATCGAAGGGGGCACGGTGTTCTATACCACCAAGGAAGGAAAAGAAGAATCTTCCGCCGCAGATATAGTGTTAATGGCCGTGGGCCGCAGGGCGGAGACCGCATCTTGGGGTGCCAAGGAAGCGGGCATCGACGTTACGCCCAAAGGTGTAAGCGTAGACGACAAAATGCGCACCAATGTTCCCGGCGTATGGGCGGCAGGCGATGTGAATGGCAGAAGCATGCTGGCCCATTCTGCTTACCGCATGGCGGAAGTTGCCGTGAACGATATCTGTGCATTCCTCGAAGGAACTAACAGTAACGATGCTATGCGTTACAATGCTATACCCTGGGCGGTGTACAGTATTCCTGAAGCCGCTGGCGTGGGCATGACCGAGCAGGAAGCCGCTGCCAAGGGCATTGCGATAAAAAAAGCGACAGCCCCCATGGTAATTTCAGGCCGCTTTATTGCCGAAAACGGCGTCAAGGCGCCGGGCGCAGTAAAAGTAATAGCCGAGGCAAGCACCAATAGAATACTGGGCATTCACGTTCTTGGGCCATATGCCTCGGAAATGATCTGGGGTGCTGCGGCTCTTATCGAAAATGAAATGCGGATCGCCGATGTAAAGGAAATGATCTTTCCCCATCCTTCTGTCTGCGAAGTTATACGTGAAGCAATTTGGAATATATAAGCATAAATACAATTAAGGTTATTAAGGAGTAAATGAAATGCCTAAATCAATTTTTGTTGACCCCAGCGAAGTCCGGAAGCCGCAGATCCTGAAGATCAAAGACATTCCGGTCAATCAGTACACAAGCGACTTTGCCAAAGAGCTCAAAACCTACGGCAAAGAAGGCCTCACCAGAATTCTCTATGACATGATCACCATCAGGGAATTCGAAAACATGATGAACACCTTCAAGATCCAGGGCGCCTGGAACGGCATTGAGTACAACCATAAAGGGCCTGCCCATCTTTCCATGGGGCAGGAAGCGGCCGCAGTCGGCCAGTGCGTAAATCTTGGTATCGACGATCTTATTTTCGGCTCCCACAGGAGCCACGGCGAAATTCTCGCAAAGTGTCTTTCTGCGGTAGAAAAACTGGACGAGAAGCAACTCGAAACCATCATGAAAGAATTTCTGGGCGGCGACACTTTGAGAATGGCGGAAAAAGTAACCCACTCAAGTGTAAAAGATTTGGCGGAAAACTTTGTACTCTACGGCGCATTGGGCGAAATCTTCGCCAGAAACGCCGGGTTTAACCGCGGCCTCGGCGGTTCCATGCACGCCTATTTCCTCCCTTTCGGTTCCATGCCCAACAACGCCATTGTAGGCGGTTCTGCGGACATAGCCACAGGAGCGGCCCTTTTCAAGCGGATCAATTCCAAGAACGGAATTGTAATTTCCAACGTGGGCGACGCCGCCCTGGGCTGCGGCCCTGTGTGGGAAGCCATGTGCCTTGCGTCCATGGATCAGTACAAAACTCTCTGGCCCAAAGACGGCCCCCACGGCGCTCCTCCCATACTTTTCAACTTTTTCAACAACTTCTACGGCATGGGCGGACAGACCAATGGCGAAACCATGGGCTACCAGATCCTCGCCAGGGTTGGCGCAGGCCTCAACCCTGATAACCTCCACTCTGAACGTGTTGATGGTTACAATCCGCTGGCAGTAGCTGACGCCATTTCCCGGAAAAAGAAAATTCTCCTCGAAGGGAACGGCCCGGTACTCATGGATACCATCACTTACCGTATTTCAGGCCACTCCCCTTCTGACGCTTCAAGCTACCGTACCAAGGAAGAGATCGAAGCGTGGCAGAAGGCCGACGCCATCGCCGAGTATTCCCAATACCTCGTGAAGAACAAGGTGCTGAGCGACAGCGAAATTGAAACCATGCGCGCCTCCATCAATAAAAAACTTACAGATGTTGCAAAACTCGCCACCAATGACGCTGAAAGCCCAAGGGCAACCATGGCCTTCATCGAATCAGTAATGTTCTCCAATAAAAAGGTAGAAAAAATGGAAGACCGTAAACCGGATCTTCTTGAAACAGGCGAAACCAATGTCCGCGTAAAGGCCCTCAAAGACAAGATCCGATATGCTTTCGATGCAGAGGGCAAACCCGTAAGCAAGAACAAAATGTTCCAGTATCGGGATGCCCTCTTCGAGGCCATGTTCCACCGTTACACCATTGATCCTACCATGGCTGCATGGGGCGAGGAGAACCGCGATTGGGGCGGCGCTTTCGCTGTCTACCGCGGCCTTACCGAAGCCATTCCCTATCACCGGCTTTTCAACAGCCCCATTTCGGAAGGCGCCATTGTCGGCTCCGGCGTGGGCTATGCCATGGCCGGCGGACGCGCAGTAGTAGAATTAATGTACTGCGACTTCATGGGACGCGCAGGGGATGAAATTTTCAACCAGGCTTCCAAGTGGCAGTCAATGTCGGCTGGCCTCCTCAAGATGCCCCTCACCATCAGGGTTTCTGTGGGCAACAAATACGGCGCCCAGCACAGCCAGGACTGGTCGGCCATCACCGCCCATATCCCGGGCCTCAAGGTGATGTTCCCCACCACGCCTTACGACGCCAAGGGTATGCTCAACCTGGCCCTGCGCGGTACAGACCCGGTGGTATTCTTCGAAAGCCAGCTCCTCTACGACAAAGGTGAACAGTTTGAAAAGGCAGGCGTTCCCGAAGGCTACTACGAGATCCCCGAAGGCGAACCTGCCATACGTAAAACCGGAAAAGATATTACTATTGCTACTATCGGAGCAACTCTCTACAAAGCCCTGGACGCAGCAAAGATACTTGAAACAAAATACGGTCTTGACGCGGAGATCATCGACATCAGATTTATCAATCCTCTCAATTACGAGAAGATCATTGAATCGGTGAAGAAGACTGGCAGGCTGCTCCTTGCAAGCGATGCGGTAGAGCGGGGGTCGTTCCTTCACACTATTGCTTCTAATGTAACCCAACTGGCATTCGATTACCTTGACGCGCCTCCCGCCATCGTGGGCAGCCGGAACTGGATCACCCCTGCGCCCGAATGCGAAGAATACTTCTTCCCCCAGGCCGAATGGATCATCGACGCCATTCACGAGAAGATCCTGCCCCTCAAGGGCCACAGCCCTGCCACGGTACAGACCAATCTTGAGACCCTGAGGAAAAACAGGCTGGGTGTATGAGCATAGTGTTTCCGGCCCTTGTTAATGATCCCAAGGCAGGCGCCTCGGAACGCATTGCCGCCCTCAAACAATTTGTTGAGGGTGGCGGCCTCAAAAGCATGCCTGCCTTTACGGGAGAAATAAACAACCACATCCACACGATTTACAGTTTCAGCCCCTATACCCCGGCCATGGCAGCCCTCAAGGCCAGGGAAGCGGGACTCGAAGCCGCGGGCTCTGTGGATCACGACTCCTATTCTGCGGCGGACGAGATGCGTCAGGCTTGCGAAATAATAGGTCTGGGTTGTGTTACCGGTTTCGAACTCAGGGTAAGCCTTAAACATACGGAGTTTGCAGACCGCAAGATCAACAGCCCCGATTCCAAAGGCATAGCCTACATGACCGTTCAGGGCGTTCCTTCCAGTGCAGGTATAAGGGTAAAAGATTTTCTTAAACCCATATCAAACGCCAGGCGGGAACGCAACATCAAAATGACTGAAAACCTCAACACCATACTTGCCTCATCGGGCCTCGGAAAGCTCAACTACGATAATGACATAGTTCCCCTTTCCATGACCCATGAAGGCGGCAGCGTTACTGAACGCCATCTGCTCTACGCCCTTTCACTAAAACTCATAAACGAAACCGGCAAGGGTGAGAAGCTCTTAAAATTTCTGGAAGGAAAATTCGGCGTAAAAGTTACAGGCAAAAACCAAACATGGCTTCAAGACCCTGAAAACCCCTATTACCCCTGGGATCTTCTCGGTGTGCTTAAAGGTTCGTTTAACGAGAAGATCTTTATTCAGCCCAATGAAAGCGAATGTCCCAAGGCCGAAGTGGTAACATCCTTCGCTAAATCCATCAATGCTATCCCGTCTTACGCTTATCTGGGCGACATAACGGATTCAGTTACAGGGGATAAAAAAGCTGAAAAATTCGAAGACGATTATCTTGATGACCTTATCCCCAAATTGAAAAGTTTTGGCTTCCAGGGTGTAACTTACATGCCGCCGCGGAATACCAGGGAGCAGCTTGCAAGGCTTCACCATCTCTGCGAAAAGCAGGACTTGATCGAAATATCCGGCGTGGACATCAACAGCCCGAGGCAAGTTTTCCAATGCCCCGAGATCAGGCGCCCCGAGTTTGCCATGCTTTTAGACACCACCTGGGCGCTGGCAGCCCACGAAAAGATCGCCTCTGTAGATACCAAACGGGGCTTGTTCAATCCCGCCGATCTGTTGGCGGGGAAACCGCTGGGTGAACGGATAGCGGCTTTTGCAAAAGAAGGAAGAAAGAGAATTTGACCACGAAGTCGCCGAAGGCACACGAAGGGAAGAAGAGAAAAAACCCATTCCTCTTATACTTCGTGTACCTTTGCGGTTAAAAATTCTTAATTTGTATTTTGGAAGTTATTGGAGGTTATATGAAAACTGAAACATTTTTTGTCCCTCTTATAAGAGGAATATTTCTAGAAAAGGCCCGCTGTCCCTGGATGGTGGTTTTCAGCGCCGATGGTAAAGGTGGTGAATCCGCCGAACTTGCCATCAGCGTTGAAGCGGGCGATGAAAAAGCCGTCGGCAAAAAATTCGCCCTCGCTTTTTCTGAAAGCAAATTCTTTAAGGAAAACAAAATCCCCCTCAGGGTAAAAATCAGCAGTAATGGTACTGATTATATCTACCATACCGCTCCCTGCTATTCGGGCATTGAAAAGATCCGCAAAGGGGAGCAAAAAGAAGCCTGGGATCTCAAAAATATTGCCCCGGTAAATACCGGAGATTCAAAAACCCCCGATTACGCCACTTCACGATCAACTGTGGCAAAAAACCGCATCGCCCTCGTAACAGGCGGGGCCCAGGGTTTTGGCGAAGAAATCACCAGGGGGCTTGTGTCCGCCGGGGCATTGGTGTTCATTGCCGATCTTAACAAAGAGGGAGCAGAAAAACTCGCCGCAACGCTTAACAGTGAATACAAAAAGACTGTTGCCTTCCCTGCAGAGGTGAATGTGGGGGACGAGCTTTCGGTCCAGAACATGATCGAAAACATAGCTATCACTGCCGGAGGGCTCGATCTCTGCGTCAGCAACGCAGGGGTGCTCAGGGCGGCAAGCATTCTGGAACAGGACATTCAGTCATTTAAATTTGTTACAGATATTAACTACGTTGCTTTTGCCATTGTTACCAAACACTGCGGCCTTCTCATGAAGGCGCAGAATGCAACGGCCCCTGTCTGGACCACCGATATCATTCAGATCAATTCCAAGTCCGGACTGGACGGCTCCAACAAAAACGGATCTTACGCGGGCAGCAAATTCGGCGGCATCGGCCTGGTACAGAGTTTTGCGAAGGAACTCGTAGAATACAACACCAAGGTTAACGCGGTCTGCCCCGGGAACTTCTTCGACGGCCCCCTTTGGTCAGATCCGGTGAAAGGGCTTTTTGTACAGTACCTCAATACCGGCAAGGTTCCCGGCGCAAAATCCATACAGGACGTAAAGGCCTTCTACGAAGCAAAAATTCCCATGGGACGGGGCTGCACCGGGCCGGATGTTATCCGGGCTGTGCTTTACCTCGTGGAGCAGATTTATGAAACCGGCCAAGCCTTGCCTGTTACCGGCGGGCAAGTTATGTTAAGCTAGAACTTATTATAGGAGAAGATAAAGATGAAAACTAAAGCGATACGTATTTACGGGCAGAACGATCTCAGGCTTGAGGAATTTGAACTTCCCCAAATCAAGGACGACGAAATTCTGGCAAAGATCATTTCCGATTCTATCTGCATGTCGAGCCACAAACTTGCCATGCAGGGAAACAACCACAAAAGGGTAAAGGAAGATCTCGCAAAGCGGCCAATTATCATCGGCCATGAATTCTGCGGAGAACTTGTAGAAGTGGGGGCCAAGTGGAAAAACAAATTCAAGGCCGGCGACAAATTCGCCATACAGCCCGCCCTCAACGCCCCTGGCCCTGACGGCAAGGCTACTCTCTGGGCACCCGGCTATTCCTACCAGTTTATTGGTGGTGACGCTACCTATATCATCATTCCAAAGGAAGTGATGGAATTGGGCTGCCTTCTGGAATACAAAGCCCAAAGCTTTTACCTTGGCTCTCTGGCTGAACCTATCTCCTGTATAGTCGGCACTTACCATGCGCAGTATCATACCCGCAACGGTTCCTATGTGCATGATATGGGTATCGTAGAAGGCGGCAGCATTGCCCTCCTGGCATCCGCCGGCCCCATGGGCCTTGGAGCCATCGACTATGCGGTACACTGCCCCAGGAAGCCCAAACTTCTCGTGGTAACCGATATTGATGACGCGAGGCTCCAGCGGGCTGCTTCCATCTTTAGTCCTGCGGAAGCTGCGAAGTTCGGCGTTAGGCTTGAATATGTCAATACCAAAGAAATGGCCGACCCCGTGGCAAGCCTCAAGGAACTCAACGGCGGAAAACTCTATAACGATGTCTTAGTATTTGCACCCGTAAAGCCGGTGGTCGAAATGGGGGACAAACTTTTGGGAAGCGATGGCTGCCTCAACTTCTTTGCAGGCCCCACCGATCCCACATTCTCTGCGACCTTCAACTTTTACAATGTCCACTACGAGTCCCATCACCTGGTGGGGACTTCCGGGGGAAACACCGACGACCTTAAGGAATCCATTGCCATGATGGCCGCAAAGCAGCTCAACCCCTCATCCCTCATAACTCATGTAGGGGGCCTTAATGCGGTTGCAGAAACTACCATCAATCTGGATAAAATTCCCGGAGGCAAAAAACTCATCTATACCCACAAGAATCTGCCCCTTACGGCAATCGCGGATTTTGCGGAGAAAGGGAAGACCGATCCATTCTGGAAAACCCTGGCGGATATTGCGGCAAAGAACAACGGGCTTTGGAGCGGGGAAGCGGAAGAGTATCTGCTGAAAAACGCGCCGGAGATTTAATCTAACCGGATTTTGAAGTATCTCAATAGGGGGGCGTATTACCGGCCTGTTACGCCGCATAGGCTAACATTCACCGGTACGCCCCTCGTTGTGCCAATACAGACACACCCGCCTTTTTCATTTAAGGCGCATGGTATACAATATTAACACAGGCGCCCCCTGCAATTGCCCACAAATAAAGGCTTGCGACGCTTGCATAAGGCGAATATCGCCTCCTATATTTTGCAAAAAGTTTGGGCGTTATTTTACGATGATGGTATAACATGCGTAATCCGCGAAGAATTGCAAGATCGTTCCAACTAATAATGTTGGGACGCTGCATGGAAAAGACCATCAGCATTTCTGCTGTCCAACAATTGAATATATCAGGGCCATGAATATATCGGGAATAACTGGCCGATAGATATGTCCGATTTCATCTATCGCGGCGCCTAAAATGGGATCTTGCGATTTTAGCCAGGCAATTTCTTTTTTCCGTATTTAAAATAATGCTCAGACGTATTTTTTCTCCAGATCCAGCAAATACTTTTTGGCAGACAGCCCGCCGATGTATCCGGTTAAATTATTATTCGATCCGATTATACGGTGGCAGGGAATGATAATCAATATAGGATTGTATTTATTGGCCATGCCGATGGCCCGGCTTGCTTTTGGGTTTCCAATTTGAATGGCTATATCCTGGTAACTGCGTGTAGCGCCTATGGGGATAGATTGCAAGCTTCTCCATACAGCCAACTGAAAGTCAGTTCCATGCGGGGACATGGGTACATCAAACACGCTCCGGCTGCCGTTAAAGTATTCTGTTAATTGCAGCGCCGCTTTTTTAAGCAATGGCGTTTCGATGTTTTCAAAGCTCTCTAAATGTTTATTGCCGTTCAAACACACATGGGTTAAAGCACCATTTTCTTCGGCAATCCCAATTGTGCCGACAGGGGAATCATAGAACCATACACTTTTCATAGGTAGCTCCTTTTGTTTTTCCTTTGCGTGCCTTCGCGCAACTTTGCGGTTCATTTTTGAACCATCTTATTTATGCGGTATTCCTTAGGCGTTGTTCCGGTGTGTTTTCTGAAAAACGTATAAAATGCGCTCAGGCTGTCAAACCCAATATCAAAGGCAATGTCTATAATGGGCATATCGGTTTCCACAAGCATTTTTTTGGCATATTCTGTCTGCAGCTGACGAAGGTATTGAATTGGCGTCATACCATATTGCTGCTTAAAAATAGCAGTTAAATGCCCGGAGCTTATCCCTAATTGCTTCATTTTTTCTGTAAGTCCTTCCCGGTTATGGTAATAGCCGTCTATCAATTCTTTTGTATGCCGGACAATTTCCAATACCGGCGCATAGTCCGAGAGGTCAGGCCGACAGCGCTTGCAGGGACGGAACCCGGCCTTTTCTGCTTCTTGGGGCGTTTCAAAATAGCATACATTTTTACGGAGCGGCGTTCTTGATTTACAGGATGGACGGCAATATACGCCGACCGTTTTAACGGCATAGAAAAATTTCCCACCGTAGCTGGTATCGCAATCCACGGTAGCCTTCCACATTTCATCGTCTGTAAATTGCACTACTCACACCTCCTAGCTTGCAGTTAAAGGTAGTTTACCATGTTGGATTTAGTTTGTCTTACTCGTTTTCAGGATCTAATTCATACAAAAGACGACCTTCTGGCCCAACATATTGCGAAAAAAAATTTTACCCAAAGGACACGAAGAAGAGCCCGCTTGCGCGGGGGAGGGAAAGGGGGAAATGAATAATTACAGAAGAGCAGGAAAAAACTGCCAATTAAAAATGGGAGAAAGCGGGTAGGCCCTTTTCCTCTTCTTTTGTGTTCTTTGTGCCTTGGTGTGAGATTTTCTTTTCCTTGTATGCGAAGCCCTCTTATTAATTATTTCACACTAAGGCATAGACATTAATTAACCACATTGTGCAGCCATTTGCCTGTTCTTAAACGCCAAATGCCAAGGAGCACCTTGATCATTTCTTCGCCATTGATGCACAGGTAAATGACCCACACAGGGGCTTTAAAAACAAAGCTTGCAATGGCCCCCAGGGGAAGGGCAACTATCCACATAAGGGCTGTATCGTAGATGATGCAAAAGACCGTGTCGCCCCCTGCCCTGCAGACCCCTATCATAGCTGCCATATTGAAAGCCCGAAAAGGATAGGCGCAGCAGAGCACTATAAACATCTGGGTAGTGATTGCCAGTACCGAGGGGTTCACATTAAAAACAAATGGCAGTAATTGTGTTAAAGGCAACAGTATCAGTATTGCCCCGATGGAAACAACAGGGGAAAAACGGGTAATGCGGGAAGCATATTCCCTTGCCTCCTGTTCCTTCCCTTCGCCTATCTTCTTCCCTATAAGAACTGCAACCCCGTTCCCAAGACCAATAAAAACAACCCAGGTAAGCTGTGACACCGTATTGGTAATATTAAAAGCTGCTATAGCGTCGGTGTGGGTACGGGCAAAGATAAGGTTCTGCATGGTGACGCCCATGGACCAAAGCCCTTCATTGAAAATCACCGGAAGCGCCAGCCTAAAAAAACGGCCGGCATATGCCATATTAAACGCAAGAAGCTCCTTGAGCCTCCCTGCGGGCGCATAATGGCGGGCATAGCTCACAACAAAAAGGACGATAGCCTCAACATAACGGGAGATCACCGTTGCAAGTGCAGCCCCCCTTACCCCCATCACCGGGAATGGGCCTATGCCAAAAATCAAAAGATAATTCAGTACCGCGTTGAGGGAAAGGGCTATAAGGGTAGCCGCAATGGCAAGGCGCACTCTTTCCACCGATCTGAGGGTCAGCACAAGGGCAAGGCTTAAAGCAAAGGGCGCAAAAGAAGGGGCTAAAACCTTGAGGTAGGCTGCCCCTGCCTCAATCACCAGGGGATCCCGGGAATAAATCCCGATAAGGGTCTCGGGAAAAAAGACAGCCGCCAGGGTATAAACAGCCGCAACCATCACATTCAAGGTCATGCAGAAACCCATGTTCTTGCGTATACCCTGAACATCCCCTTTGCCCCAGAACTGGGCGGTAAAGATGGCGCCTCCTGAACAGATCCCAAAGAGGAAAAGGTTATAGAGGAAAAAGACCTGGTTCCCCAGCCCCACCGCCGCTATCTCCACAGTCCCCAGCCTGCCTATCATTATGGTATCCAGCATATTCACCAATGAATTGATGAGGTTCTGCAGCATGATGGGAACAGCTATGGTTAAAAGGCTCCGATAAAATTCTTTGTCGCCGAAAAGTGAAGGCTTTTTCATCTCAACGCTAATAATATTCTCCAGTATTCCGATTATAGAATAGAAGGAGAAAGGAAAATGATCCATGGGGTTATACCAAATAATGCTATCCCCAGCGTAGGATACGCGATAAACGCTTCCGGCAATGGAAGAATGTCTTTTCCTGTTGCCCCTGCCTCCCTTATATATTCCCATTTTCAGCATGTTTCAGGGGTTCCTGCTCCGGAAGGGTCAAGGGGCGTGTCTATTTCCAAGCTCAAAATTCTCGACGTACTCATTGAGCAGCTTTCACAGACAAAAAAACAGGGAACTAATGCCCTTGCCATGGGCGCTCCGGTCTCCGACGAGCATATTGACGCAATGATCGATTTTTATAAAACCCAGATACAGCAAGCCAAGGCAGCCAGTGCGGCCATGCCCTATATCCCCTCCCCCACGGCCCAGGCCGGGGCGGTCTTTAGCCTCACCGTATAAGTGGGGCCGTAGGCCCCCCAAGCTTCACCAAAAGCCTTTTTTGTACTATCATGGATATATGGATAGCATATCGTCCCAGGTAGATCTCATCAGGGAAGCCTTTCATTATCAAAGCCGCTTCGATGGTTCTACCATGGTTTTTAAGATTGATTTTCCCGTGACCGAGGATCCGCTCTTCACCTCTTTGGTGAAGGATTTAGCCCTCCTGGCAAAGACAGGCTTCCGGGTGGTGATAGTCCCCGGGGCAAAGGAATGGATAGACGCGGTCCTCAAAGAATACGATATAGTCTCAAGCTACAATGGCTCTGTGCGCATCACCACCGAAGACGCCATGCCCTTTGTTGAAATGGCTGCCTTTAACTCCGCTACCCGTTTTGTAACAGGCTTTTCAGGCAGCCGGGTCGATGCGGTGATAGGCAACTTTGTCCGGGCCCGGGGATTGGGAGTCATAGGCGGCGTGGATATGGAACACACAGGGGCGGTGGACAAATTCTACATCGATTCCATACACCGCATCCAGGAACTTGGCATGGTCCCCATTTTGCCCTGCATAGGCTGGAGCCCTTCGGGGAAATCCTACAATGTGCCCTCGGATGAAATCGCCCTGTCTGCGGCAGCAAACCTGCGGGCGGTCAAGCTTTTCATCATCTCCCTGAGCGGAGGCGTCAAAAAGGGCGCTTACCAGATCCCCGACGGCATAGAAACCGGAGAGAACGGCAGAATCATCAGGCTTACCCCCCAGGAAGCAGGCCGCATCCTGGAACTCAACTCCCCCAACAACAAAGATGACAAAGCCCTGGGCGAATTAGCCCTGGCGGTCAAAGCCTCAATAGCCGGCATAGAGCGGGTTCACATAATTGACGGCGGCGAAGAAGGCGCAGTGCTCAAGGAACTTTTCTCCAACCTTGGCGCCGGCACCATGGTCTACGCCGATGAATACGAATCCATCAGAAGCCTGAGAAGCCAGGACGTACCCGACATACTCCGCCTCATGGAACCCCTCATGCAGCAGGGCATACTCCTAAGGCGTACCCCCGAAGACATACAGCAGAAGAAGCAGGATTACGCAGTATTTGTAATAGACAGCCAAATCCACGCCTGCGGCGCCCTCCACGACTGGGGCGAGAATCAGGGCGAAATCGCTGCCATTGCCACAGACCCCTCTTATGCCGACATGGGCTTGGGTAGACGCATAGTCCGCTACTTCATAGACAAAGCCAAAAAGCAAGGCATGAAGCGTGTCTTTGTCCTCACTACCCGCAGCCACGACTGGTTCGAAGGCCTGGGTTTCAAGGAAGCCCCTGTGGACAGCCTCCCGGAGAAGAAACGGCGAATCTATGACCGCATACGGAACAGCAAAGTATTTGCCCTGGGGCTGTAGGGAGAAAAACTCCCTGCAAGGTATTTGCAATAAATGTGCGCCCTCTTTATACTATTCCCATGGATGATTCCCGCAAACTGACAGTTTCTGAACTCACCGACCTTATACGCCGAAACCTTGAGGGGGCCTTCCCCTCGGTGGTGGTGGAGGGGGAACTTTCGAACTGCAAGCCTTCGACTACGGGGCATCTTTACTTTACCTTGAAGGACGGCACTGCCGCCATTTCGGGGGTAATGTTCAAAAACCGCCTGCGCTATCTTTCGTTTAAGCCCAGGGACGGTATGCTCCTCAGGGTTAAGGGAAGTCTTTCGGTTTATGCCCAGAGGGGGACCTATTCCATTGTCTGCGAGGAGATGGAGCAGGCCGGGGCAGGCGATATTCTGGCTATGCTGGAACAGAGGAAGGAGAAGCTTGCCGCAGAGGGGCTTTTTGACGAGGGCCGGAAAAAACCTATTCCCAGATTCCCCAAGGCTATTGGGGTTGTAACTTCGCCCGAGGGGGCTGCCCTTCAGGATATACTCAACATATTGAAGCGAAGGGCGGGCGGGGTTAAGGTGGTTGTTTTGCCGGCGCCGGTGCAGGGCACGGAGGCAGCGGAGATCATTGCCCGGCGCATTGAGCAGGCCAACCAATGGAATCTGGCGGACGTCCTTATCGTGGGACGGGGCGGCGGCTCCCTCGAAGACCTTCTCCCCTTTTCAGAGGAACGGGTGGTGAGGGCTGTGGCTGCATCGGCGATTCCTGTGGTAAGCGCCGTAGGGCATGAGATAAACTGGGCGCTCTCGGATTTTGCGGCAGACCTCAGAGCCCCTACCCCTTCAGCTGCTGCCGAATTGGTCAGCGCCAACCGCG
This sequence comes from Leadbettera azotonutricia ZAS-9, assembly GCF_000214355.1. Classification (GTDB taxonomy): domain Bacteria; phylum Spirochaetota; class Spirochaetia; order Treponematales; family Breznakiellaceae; genus Leadbettera; species Leadbettera azotonutricia. The sequence goes on from NC_015577.1 coordinate 2,757,569, forward strand.
AGGAAGCCCTGGAATCTATCGCCATGCTGCGGGATTTTTTATACGAAACCATAAGGGCCCGTATCGAGAGGGTGAGGCTTTTGGCAAAACCATTCAACATGGAGGATCTTGAATACCGCTTCAGGGCTATACTCCAGCCGAGGCTTGTGCGTTTTGACGATGCCAAGGATGCCCTGCTCAATAATCTTGAAACAAAAGTCGAAGGATTCCGCCGCAGAATAGAACTGGCACGCAGGGGGCTCGAAGCCGGAAGCCCTCTCTCTATTTTAGAGCGGGGATTTTCGATAGTCATAGACGAACGCACAGGAAAAGCGATACGCCGTTTTACAGAAGTAAAGCCAGGCGACAGGCTCAGCATCAGGCCCCTGGAAGGCATTATTACTGCTACTGTTGAAGCAGCACAAGAGAAAGAGTGAGGAAAATATGGCAAAGGCAAAAACACAGACAGATAAAATCAGGACATTTGAAGAGAGGCTTGAGCGGCTGGAAAGCCTGGGGGAACAAATCCGCAAGCCCGACATTCCCCTGGAAGAGGCTCTCATGTCATTCGAAGAAGGCATACGCCTGACGAAAGCACTGGAAAAAGATCTGGAAAAAATCGAAAGCCGCATCGAGATACTCATGAACGGCCCGGAAGCCAAAGTGAGCGAAAGCCCTGAATTGGAATTGTTCGACAACGAAGAATGACAAAGATTCAGGTTCTCCCGCCGGAAGAAGCGCGAAAAATCGCAGCCGGTGAAGTGATAGACAGGCCCGCAGCATTAGTGCGGGAATTCATGGATAACGCCATTGATGCCGGTTGCTCTCTTGTGGAAGTAAGCATTGAGGGAGGGGGCATCATACGCACAGAGGTTAGCGACGACGGCGAAGGCATGGCAAAAGAAGATCTGGAACTCTGCTGGCTTACCCATGCCACAAGCAAAATCCGTTCTCTCGATGACCTAAAAATTGCCGAGACCCTGGGTTTTAGGGGCGAGGCGCTGGCCGCAGCATCAGCAGTATCGCACTTGGAAATATTGACCAGTCAAAACGGCAGGGAGGCCTGGAAGCTCGATGTAGGGCCCGGGGAAAAATCCCCTCCTCTCCTGGAACAAAGCCTCCGTTCCCGGGGAACCAGTGTCAGGGCTCTGGGGCTTTTCGACACTATCCCTGCACGGAAACGCTTCCTCAAACGCGAAGGCAGCGAGGCTGCGTCCTGCAAGGCTATATTCAACGATAAAGCAATGGCATTCCCCAGCCTCGGCTTCAGGTTCATGCAGGACGGCACTCTTAAAACCTTTCTTTCCCCTGCATCCTCCTTAAAAGAACGTTTCAGCCAAATTGTTATATCGGGAAATGAAGCTTCCTTCCTCCACGAGATAGCAGCCTCAGGGACAGGTTTTTCGGCAGTAATAGTAGTAGGCGGGCCCGAGATATTCCGAAACGACAAAAGGCAGCAATACATTTTCGCTAACGGTAGGCGTATACAGGATTACTCCCTCACCCAAGCCCTGGAATACGGAGTGCAGGGCTGGTTCCCCAACGGGACCCACCCTGTGGGGGCTGTATTTGTGGACATAGATCCTGCCCTGGCAGATTTCAACATACATCCCGCCAAGCGGGAGGTCCGCTTTGCAGCTCCCGGCTCTATTCACCACGCAATAACATCGGCCCTGCGGGACTTTTGCCATCACCGGAATTTAAGCACAGCTCCGACAGACGAAAACACAGGCAGAGAATTTCATTTTGACACTTTTGCTGCTAATAACGAAAGTAGCCGTATGGCGATGGAAGCGCTGCTTTCAAAACCGCCCGAATTCGTCTCCTTTCGCACAGGCTGGGCAGCGGAAGGCAGCCCCCCTTATGCCGATCAACAAGGGAATCCCGGCACTGCCAAAACCGGCTCTATACGCTACCTGGGCAGGCTTTTCGATCTCTTTATCCTGGCGCAAAAAGAAGACCGCCTCTTCATCATCGATCAGCACGCGGCCCACGAACGCATACTCTATGACCGTTTTCTGAATTCGCCCATACCCAAACAGGAACTCCTGGTATCCATACCATTCACCGTTGAAAGCAGCGAAGACGACAGCTTCCTCAAAACAAGGCAGACCGATTTGGAAAAACTTGGCATTGAGATAACAGAAGGCGACGGCGAATGGCTCATCGAAGCCCTGCCCGCCGATTGGCGCTTAAATGATGAAAAAACCGTTCAGGCGATCCTGGAACTCAAAGACGCAGGCGAAGACATAGCCGAACGCTGGGCCGCAACCCTCTCCTGCCACGGCGCCATAAAAGACGGCGACTACCTCGACCCCGCTTCTGCCCTGGCATTTGCCGAAGAAGCCCTGATGCTCCCGGTGCACCTATGCCCCCATGGCCGCCCCATCTACTTCGAACTCAGCAGGGAAAATCTCCTAAAAGCAGTTAAAAGAATATAAGAAAAAAAAGGCTTCGGGATGCGACACCGCTCCCTGTGCCCCGATTTTTCTTATCTTTCGCAGGGATATTTAAAATTCCATTGCCTTCTGATTTCATCCATTGTTTCCATGAGCACCAGCGATTCGGCCCAGGGCATCACTTCGCTTTCGGTCTTGCCTTCCCGTATGCAGTCCATGACTGCCTCGGCTTCGTAATTATAACCGTTGGAATAAAAATCAGGTTCGTAGGTATAGTCATAACGGCCGTCAAGCATGAGGATCGCTTTATGGGAAAACACAAAACCCGGCAAATGTATCCTGCCTTGAGTTCCGTAAATCCAGCCGTCATTTACCATGGCTGTGCGTATCGCAGAAGCAGCGTAAGCTATGCGGGGGCCGCCATAAGAAAGGATAACTGCAGCTTCCTCATCAACCCCGGTTTCGCCGAAATAAGCCTGGGAACTTATCTTCTCGGGCTTCTTCCCGCCGAAAACCATTGAGGCAAGGGACAGGGGATAGATTCCCGCATCCAGGAGGCTTCCGCCTCCAAGCTCAAGATTAAAAAGCCTGCCCTGGGGATTCAAGTCAGTGCTAAAGCCGAAATTGGCCTGCACCATCTTTACCTCGCCAATGAACCCCTGGCTCAGCCATTCCCGCACTTTACAGAGCGGCGGTGTGAACCGCGTCCACATGGCTTCCATAAAAAAAGTTTTATTGTCCCGGGCTGCCCCTATCATCTCTTTTAATTCGCCTGCGTTGATGGCTGTAGGTTTTTCGCAGAGCACTGCTTTTTTCGCCTTCAGGGCTTTAACGACCATATCCCGGTGCGTAGTATGGGGAGTGCCGATGTAGACTGCGTCTATCGCAGGGTCTTCCAGCATGTTATCAAAACTATCAAAGGCCTTTTCAATGCCATATTGGGCAGCGAACTTATCAGCATTCTCTTTAGTGCGCGAAACTGCCGCTTTTATGCAAGCGCCTTCAGCCGCTCTAAGTCCGACGAAAAAATGATTGGTAATGCCCCCGGTACCTGCCAAGGCCCAGTTAATTGTCTTTTTCATGATTCTCCTTTGTTCTAAAATATCCTAAAGCGCAGGACCTTACAAGAAGGATCTTTTGGTCGTTGATTTTTTTCCCTTTAGAGGTGAAAATAAAGCATTGTGAAAGACAATGGCAAAAAAACACCCCTGGCTCTGAAAATCCTCAGGGCCTTTCTCATACTCATTGCGGTTATTATACTTATCCCCGTCATTGCCATGGGGCTTTCGTTCATTGGACGCATTGCGCCCGACGAGGTGATACCCGATTCTTTCGCCCTTTACGCCAGGGTGCCCAACCCGGTAAAGCTTGCAGAACGGCTCCTGGCCCACGAAAGCCTTCCGGAGATCCTTGCGCTTCCGGAGCTGACCCCTGCATTGCCGGGCATTGAACAGTTCCGCAGCAGCGGCATACATGAAAGCAAGTGGACCAGATTTGCCCTGCGAGGCAGGCTCGACGCTGCCCTCATGGCGGACGGGAAAATCCTTGGGGCCTGGGATGCCGGCGTCCTCTCCCCGCTGCTCAAAGCATTGCCCTTAATCGCGGGCAGAATTTCGATAAAGGGGCTCTACTATGTGCAGGCAGGGAAGAATTCCCGCTTTGAATACCGCATGGAAGACGGGAAGGTTTTTTATGCAGGCCCCTGGCATAACCTGCTCATCATTGCCAATGACTCAAAGCTTTTTGAATCGGTGCTGGATGGAACTTCCCGGGATGAAGACCGCCGGGGGCGGGACAATAAAATTTTTTATGCCAGGAATTTTGATATCGCCTTCCTCCTCTCGCCTGAATACTTAAAAAAAATCCTGAAAGATTCAGACCCCATGATCGTTTCTGTCCTTGAGGATACCCAGTTCCGGGAATCCATCGAAGCGGCTTTAACCATAGAGCCCAAACAGCTCGGGATAAATATTGCCGCATCCCTCTCGTCGAATAGCAGGGAAATCGAAAATGTCCTGGCAAGGAATTCTCCGGCTGTTGGCCTCAACCGCATTCTGCCTAATAATGCCCAATATGCCACCATACTGGCAGCCGGCCCTCTCCGCACGATCATGGACGCGGCGGCTTCAGTACCGGGCGCCGGTGTGCAGGAGCCATGGAAAACAGCGGACACTTCTTCGCGCAGGCTTTTGGGCATGAATATAGAGGAACTTCTCTATTCATGGACAGGGGAAGAGTTTGCCGTCTTCGGTATGGCAGGAAGGCCGAACCCGGTTATCCTTATGGAAGTAAAGGATGAAAAAAAGCGGCAGGAAGTTTTCAGCAAGGCTTTCAAATCAATTGTGCTGAACGAGAACATCAATCTTAATCTGGACGGCAACCGCTTGCCCCGTATCGAGATGCCGAATTTTCTTTCTTCCCTCCTCCTCTCCATGGGGGTGCGTATCCCTTCTCCTTATTATACTGTCCATAATGGGTACCTCTTCCTCTCGGAATCCGCGGAATCACTGCTGGCCGCAGTGAATGCGGTGCGGAAAAATGAAACCTTAATCCGGACGGATCTCTGGCAGGGTCTTGCAAAACCAGGTCCCGGCAAATCAAGCTTCGGCATCTTCTATTCTTTGGATCGTTCCCTCCCCTTCTTCCTCAGGGGTAACGCAATAGTAAGCGTAATACTGCGAGCCTATCGCCAGGGGCTGCTGCAGCTTTCCCTCGAAAAAAACAGGATGGAAATAAACCTCCAGGCTGTTCCCGGTTCAGGGAAGGGCCTCATTCCGGTTCAGGGTTATCCCCTTGATCTGGGCGGAAGAGCAGGCAACCGGGTATACGCTATAGGCAGGGGGAACGAAGGGAGGATACTCCTCACTAAAGACAACACCGCTGTTTCAATAAACGCCCTGGACAGGAGCATAAAAGAATTCCCCCTCCCCGGGAATCTCTGGATAATTCCTGCCGACGGCATACAGGGTGGGGTATGGATAGTAAGCTCCCAGGGCAGGGTGGTACTTGCCGATCGCGATTTTGAACCCCTCAAGGGCTTCCCCCTTATCACCGGCATACGCATTTCCGCAGCCCCGGTTTCCCAGGGCGGCAAACTTTTCCTCTCCGACGAGGATGGTTCTGTTCACACCATAGATGACAAGGCTTCGGCGGCAAAATGGGGCACTGCTTACAGTACTGCCCTGCGATCCCCTCCCTCGTTCCTCACGGTGCAAAACAAAATCTATGCTGCCTCATATCCAAAAAGCTTCCTGGGGGAAATCTGGGTTCAGGATGCATCCAGCGGCGCAGCCCTCCCCGGCTGGCCTGCCTATGTTTCGGGCATCGCCTTCGGCTCTCCCCTCCCCTTTACCTATCAAAACAAACTCCATGCTGCCTTTATAAGCCAGGCCGGGGAACTTTACCTGTATGACGATCAAGGCATGCTCCTCCAGGGCTTCCCCCTGGAACTTGAGGGCGTATTCTACCTTCAGCCTGTTTTTGACGGGACTTTCCTCTGGGTCATAGCCCAGGACGGCACCCTCTACCAGATAAGCCCTTCCGGGGACCGTCTCTCCCAAAAGATACCCAACCTGGAAGTAAAAGAAAATGGCTATATCACCGCCGTGGATACGGATGGTAATGGCAAGGCTGAAATATTTATCTCCGGGGAAGGCAATACCCTGCACGGCTACAACCGCAATTTCCAGTCCCTCGAAGGGTTCCCCCTCCCCATTTGGGGGCGGCCCGCCTTTACCGAATTGTCGGGAAACGGGAAAATGGAAATTATCGGAGCCGGAATGGACAACAAGATATACCGCTGGCAGTTCAGATAAGGGGATTAAGAATGAAGCCATTTTCATCCAAATTAAGTGTATTACTGCTAATTAGTATGTTTGCGATTTCCTGCCAATCAGTGCAAAAGGATCTCCTCATCTCCAGCATGGACGAATCTGCCAGGGCAAGCATCGAAGAGCTTGAGGAAACAATAGTCAGGCTCGAAGCTGCCCCTGCCGCCAATGCCCTTGCCTCTGCCCGCAGAAAAACCGAGGAACTCGAAAAAGAGGGCATCCCCGATGCCGACTTCCAGGCCCTCCTCGCGGCATGGTCAGGAAGGCTCAGCCTTTTGGAAAACAAAACCCCCGATGCCCAGCGGGAGCTTAAAAAATCCCAAACTTTAGCTCCCGGAAACTGGCCGGCCGTGCTATTGGAAGCGCGTCTTGAGCGGGACAGGCAAAAGCGGCTTATTATTGTAGACAGCGCATTAAGCCTCGAAGACCTGGCAGCCCCTGCCGGGGGGGAATCAAACGGCCCCGGGGAATTAAGCCTCGAAAGGGGCAGGATACTCCTCGAACTCAACCGCTTTGCCGAAGCTGTGGCATCCTTTGACCTTGCCTTCGGCCTCCTGGAAGGCAAGCCCTTCTACCGCGAGATATACCAGCCTGCCAGGGACAGGGCATGGGAACTGCATGATATAGAAGCGGGGAACAAATCCATAACCCTCATGCAGCATGAATGGATAGACTGGAAGGATTTAATAGAGATCACCAAAACTGAAACGGATTTGCTGCGTTTCCTCACTGCGGGCAGGGATTGGAAAGCCGAAGAAATATTCAGCCGCCTCCTGGATCGTTCCTTTATCCCCCCCACCCAGGACATTAGCTTGACCGAATGGCCCCAAACAAAACCAAAAATCGGCGATGAGGTGCTCCGCTCAGGGGCCGCATGGTTCCTCTGGCATCTTTATGCAGAGAACAGGAGCAACAGAGGGCTGCTCTCCCGTTACGCGTCGAGGTATGCCAATACCCCAAATGCCAGAAGCCCAATACAGGATCTGCCCTTGCTCTCGCCTTTCTTTGATTCAATCCTGGGCTGCGTGGAATCCGAATTCATGTCTTTGCCGGACGGGAAAAATTTTAACCCCGGAGAAAAACTCCGGGGTTCAGCATATCTTGCAATGCTTAAGAAACTTGCTCCTTAACGCTTGAACTTGAGGGAATCCAATGTGGTCTCGTTCCTGATAAAGGTGAACCACAATTCCTTGTCGGTCTTTTCCCTCAGCGCTTTATAGAACGAGGCAATGTCTTTTACAGGCGTTTCATTTATCGCAGTAATTCTGTCGCCCCTCTGGAGGCCTATGATGGCTGCGGGGGTTTCGGGAATCACCTGGGCGACATAGAGGCCCTGAGCGTCCTTATCGAGCTGCAGGCTTGTTCGCACTGCATCGGTGAGGGACACTACAAAGAGGCCGGGCCAGAGTTTCTTGTTTTCTGCTGCCACCTCGTCGGTGCGGGCTTCAATCTTGACTTCAAAATCGCGGGAAGCGCCGTCGCGTATCACCGTAAAGACCGCCTTGTCGCCGGGCCTGAGATCCCCAACCATCTGGGTAAGGGGGGTAGAGCTGCGCACTTCTTTCTTGTCCACATGGGTGATGAAGTCGCCGGCCCTGATGCCGCCCTTGTCCGCAGGCGAACCCAGGAAGACCTGGGAAGCCAATGCGCCCCGTTTGCCCTCGATGCCAAGGGCCGAAAGCAGATCCTTGTCGGGGTCGATGAGGGAAACGCCGAGCCAGCCGTCATTGGTGGAACCTGAATTAATGAATTCATCGATGGTGCGTTTTGAATTGTTGATGGGAATGGCAAAGCCGAGGCCCACTGAACCGCCGCCGTTATTGCTGGCAATCCAGGTATTGATTCCCACAACCTCGCCCCTGATGTTAACCAGGGGACCGCCCGAGTTCCCCTGGTTAATGGGGGCATCGGTCTGGATAAAATCGTTGATGTTTCCCGCAGGCCCGTTGGTCCGGCCAACGGCGCTCACTATGCCCATGGTCACAGAAAAAGAAAACTGCTCCCCCAGGGGGTTGCCCATGGCAATGGCCCAATCGCCCACTTTGACATCGTCTGAATTGCCCAGCACCGCCAGAGGGAAAAAATCAGAAGTCTTGAAGGAAACCATGGCAAGATCGCGGCGGCTGTCTTTCCCGACCAGCTCTGCCGTGTATTCTTTGCCATCCTTGGTAGCTATCTGGATTTCGTTTGCCCCATCCACCACGTGATTATTGGTAAGCACGTAGTACAGATCCTTGTTCTGCCTGACTATGATGCCCGAACCAAGACCCTGGGATCGCTGTTCCCTTTCAGGCTGGCTATTTTCCTGGCCATTCCCCCGGGGGCCGAAAAAGAATTCCCAGGGTATGCCATTGAAGTTCTGGGCTTGCCGGCGGCTTACGGTGATTGTTTTAATCTCCACCACCGAGGGCAGCACCTTATCGGAAACCGAACGGAACGCCGTCTGGAGGCCCTCAGCTATGGCGAGGGCATCCTGAGGTATCACCACAGTCGGCGTTTCCTGGGCCTGCGCCTTTGCCCGGGGTGTGGAACAGGAAAATGAAAGGAAAGCCAGGGAAAACCCAAAGATTACCCCTATGAGCACCAGGTTGAAGATAAAGAATTTCTTCGATGACAATTTCTGTGAGAGATTCATGCTTGCTCCTTAAATCTGTATATCACGATTCATCAGATTAATTATGTTTTCTATATATAATAATTACAATCTTAAATAATGGTTACAAGGGAATTATTCAGTGAGAATTTCGGTATGGTCCGGGAAAATGGCGATGGTATGCTCCCAGTGCGACGAAAGCTTCTGGTCGGCTGTAACCACAGTCCAGTCGTCTTCCAAAATCTCCACATCCCCGGTACCCAGGTTGATCATGGGTTCAATAGCTATAACCATGCCCCCCGCCAGCTTGGGGTTGGGGCCGTGGGGAACATTCGTCACCTGGGGGTCTTCGTGAACCTCCAGGCCCACCCCGTGGCCGCAAAACTGGTGGACCACGCCATAACCGTGGGAAAGGGCATGGCCCTGCACAGCCCTGGCAATCTGGAGGAGCCTGTCCCCTGCCTTGGCTGCCTTGATCCCCGCATAGAGGCATTCCCGGGTAACTTCGTTGAGCCTATGGGCTTCAGGACTCACCTTGCCTGCCTCCACCGTAATAGCCTGATCCGAAATATAGCCATCAAGGTCTATGCCGCAGTCCAGGGACACCAGATCGCCATTGGCGATCTTCCGCCTGGAAGGGATGCCGTGAATCACTTCCTCGTTTATGGATATGCAGATAGAGTTTGGGAAGGGATTTTTCCTGGGGCCGTAACCCAGGAACGCGGGCTTGCCGCCTGCCTTTTTGATCCAGTTATGCACCCAGCGGTCTATCTCGATAGTCTCCACGCCGGGCTTAACCATGGGAAGGAGTTCCCTGTACATAGATGAAAGGGCTTTGCACGAAGTCCTGATGGCGTTTATCTGCTTTTCATTCTTAAGCCGTATCATAGCTGCCTTTTATATTGAGTTTGCGTTTGAGCTGCATGGTATTGGGAAGGCCCGGGTCGCGTTTAAGCGCCTCTTTTAAAACCTTGTTTGCGGTGCCAAGTTCGCCCATGCGGATCAAAGCTTCCGCCATGGATCGCAAAATTCTTGCCTCGTAGGAGGAATCAAAACCCAGGTCGAGCAGCATCTGGAGGCACTCCACATAGGTTCCAGGCTCTACAGACGGCCGGAGCCTGAGGCGGACTATCTCCTTAAGGAAATTTTCGATATCTTCCGCAAAGTGCCTGAAATAGGGCAGCCGCCTTTCTTCCCGTATCAGGCGGAGGAGGAGGCAAAACGCCTCATAGTAACGATCCCGCCGGGCAAGCTCCTCAGCCATAATGTAGACGCAGTCCATCCAGTCCTCACGGTCTATGTATTTTTCCATGGGAAAATCAAGGCCGCCCTGCTCTTCCCAGATTGAAAGGGCTGTATCTTCCTCCATGTGGAGAAGCTCAAAAAACACAAGCTTTGCCTTGCTGGCCGGATCGTTTCCCTGCTCTTTAAGAAAACTGCGGTAATCAAAGTGGTAAGTCCGGTTGAAGCGGCTGTATGCCCTATCGTATTCAAAACGGCGATCCCGATCCGAAAGTATCTCATAGGCGGCAAGAAGCCTGCGCATACCTTCCACCGCATTGTCCCCCGCAATGTCCGGGTGAAGCCGCTTGGCGCGCTCTCGAAAAGCTTTTTTTATATCCTGGGCTGTCGCGTTCTGGGACACCCCAAGGAGGGTGTAATAGTTATCCACTAGCGCCGCTAGGCTCCAATCCTCTTGCCCAGGGCTTCCGCATGGGCCGCATTGAGGATAATTTCGCTCCAGTTGACCATCATGCCTTCTTTTTCCATAGCCTTCATAAGATTCCACAGTGCCTTGGTGATGAAGAAAGGCCCTGTTTTCTTAAGGAATGCCGCGCTTTTCTTGCCCACAAGCCCGCTTCCCGCCGAAAGAACCTTGGACAGCGCTTCGGGCATCTTGCCCCCCCAGGCTTTTACAGCCTCTGCGCAGACCGCGATATATTCATAGCCCGGAAGCCTAAAACCATCCTCGGTCCAGGCATCGATGACATCAACCCTGTGGCCCATGGATTCCATGCCTTTGGCAAGGGATTTCACGTATTCCGGAACACCGTTCCGCGATTTGGGGGCGCTTATCACTGCTATTCTCATGTTCTATCCTTCATTTTAGGCTTGTTTGTAGATCTGGTCGATGTTCGGCTCTTTGGCCAGGAGAACCGTGCATTTGGCGTTCACGATGATTTCCCTGTGGGAATGGGAAACGATATCCCTGGAGCTGCGGTCTTTTTCCCAGCCCCCCAGAACTATCAAGTCCGCGCGCTGCTCGTCGGCAGCAGTCAAAATCTCGGTATAAACCGCCCCTCTGCGTATCTCCCGCTCCACCTTGACCCCCTTGGCCCGGGCAAGCTCTTCCACAAAGGAGAGGTATCGTTCGCCGTTGGCTTCAAGGCTCCGCTCGTAATCAAGACTCTCTTCCTGAATGAAGATTTTGCTCAAGGTGAGCTGCCTGATAGTGGCAGTGTCCACCACATAAACCGCAGAAAGCCTGCACTTATACACTTTTGCCATGACAATCGCGTATTTGGCAGCAAGAATGGAAGCGTCAGAACCGGTAATTGCGACAACAATGTTGGAAAAAAGAGGTTTCATCATTCCTTTCCGGCCTTCCTTTTTAGCAGCTTGCTTGTAAAGAAGGAATCCCGATCCCTCTCCTCAAGCGCCGATTCGATATAGGTTCTGGTTTCCCTGGCAGTGGGAATCACCATTTTCTCCAGGGCGTTCACCCGCCTCTGGGTCTTGCGGACCTCCCGGGCAAGCCGCCAGGCAATGGTCCTCACCGCCGCCAATTCAGTCAGAATCTTCAGCAACCCGAAGAATTCTAGCACAGTTTCATCACATTCGGCAAATGAATTCGCAGGGGAATACTTCAATTCCGCACTGGGCAGCTTGATTTCAAGCCCCGGCAGGCTCATCCCGGCAGCCACAACCCGCTTTTCGGTCAGCTCGAAGCTGTACCGTATGTTCCGCGAAAGCTTGTCCGCCCTCTCCCTTCCCACAATGACCAGCATGCGCCGCAAAGCCGGATAAGCCGTCCCGATCTTGGCGTCCAAATCCCGCTCCAGGATCTTCACCTGCTCCACCTTCTGCATCAGCTCCATAACAAGGATTTCCCGTTTCTGCTCAAGCAGATCATAGCCCTCAAGGGCGGTATTGAGCCGTTCCTTGACCCTGATGAGGTTGCTTTTGGTTGGGGCTATCTGCTCCCGGGGCAAAACCGAGCTCCTTTAAGTGTTTCGTTATTGTATCAGCTCTTAATCTATAGCATTGAGACGGTTTTAACAATATAGGAAAGAAGGGGGTAGGAACGGCAAAAGGCGGATTTCTGCAAATTCATGATGGTTTTTTGCCCTTTTTCGTTTTTTTTAGGATTCTTGGAGGAAATTTCAAAGCGCTACGCATGCCAGCGCCATATAGGTATATAGAAATATCTGTTTGTATAGATTGTTGAGCTGCCCATGGAGGATTTGCGGCAGCGCAAGCTCCGTTATGATATTAGTGCAGTTTTCGATGACAATGAGCAAATCAATGTGGAAATGATCATGTACCCCATTACTGCCTAGAAAGCCAAGATCGAGTACTACCTTGCCCGCCTGTTCCCCGACGAAGCCTGGGATCACACCTTTATCTACTATGACCCTGAACGGCAGACCCCATTCGGTGGACAAACAACCATTACTTCACGGACGAAAGCATGGCCGGCAAGCTGCAGGAAATCTTGAAGAAAGAGGAGGCAATATCCATGGCAGAAGAAGCAATAAGCGGCTTTACCCAGGAGCAGCTTGAATATATGCGGGAAACCGCGCGCCTTGGGAATATAATGTACTGGAACAGCCTGCGGGGAGACCAGGAAGAAAGGGTCAAGGAAGAGGGGAAAAAGGCAGGCCAAAAGGAAATCATTGCCCTGCTCGAAAGCGGCAAAACCCTCGAAGAAGCCAAGCTGATTCTGGGGATCGAATAAGACCAGGGTACCACCACCTCGCCCGTGATATTGATAAACTCCCGGAGGGTTTTGATGTCGATCCAGATTTCTTTGGAGATTCTTCCCTTTTTGCCGGGGATACCTGTCAGAGGAAGATCAAAAATTCATTGACAGAATATCCAAGGCATTCGAATCTTAAACACAGGCAGCTAATATATCTCTATTTCCCCAATTATTTTTGCCATATTGGTAAAATCGCTGTCGTCATGAAGTATATACAAATTATTTTCTATGGCAGTTTCTGCAATTATTAAATCTACAGTGCTTCTTATTGTTATTCCGTTTTTCAAAAATTGACAAAAGGATCGCTTTTTTTATTTGCCTCTACGCCAAAAATTCAGTATATTATCAATATAATCTTATCTGACTACTTTTTAATAAAAACTAGTCAGATAAGACTAGTTCAATTTTTGAGGAAATAAGGTAATGGATGAAGCGGATATGTTTTGGAGCCGCGTAAAGCAGCTCATCAAAAAGAGAAACACAACCCAGGCAAGGGTAGCGGAAGCCTGCGGATTTCATCTCGAAACATTCCATGGATGGATATACAAAGGGGTATTTCCTACCGTTCTTGGCGCTTATTATATCGCCAGGGTTCTGGGGGTTAGTGTCGAATACCTGATGGCGGGTAAAAATAAACATGAAGAAGAAATTGAATCCCAGCTTAAAAACATCCGTGCGTTATTGGATAAGGCCAGTTCGGGACTGGATGAGCTAATCTGATTTGTAGTATAATTATACTTATATGAGCATCTTATAGTGCTATAGGAGATACACCATGTATAAACCAATAGAAATTGACCGTGAAAAGCTCACTATAATGGGAGTACAATTTCCGGATAGGGAAACTTTGGAAAACATCGCGAGTTCTATTGGCTCATGTATGTTTGAAGGATTTGAACCATCAAAAAAGACTGTAGAAATAATCCGTGATTATGTGACTGATAAAATAACGCTAACTCAAGTTATTGAATGAGTTAAAACCAAAGAATATGCATAACAATTACGAGTATATAGACCCGGACTATTCATATACCGATCCTAAAACCGGTGTTCTTAAAAATCTCGGCGGAATAACAAATCATGACGATTTAGTAAACTTTGAAAGTATAGCCGTTACAAAACGAAGGAATGAATTAAAAAAACACCCAATTAAAATTAAGAATACTGCTTCTTTACTGGAAATTCACGCCCTTCTATTTAAAGATGTTTATAAATGGGCAGGAAGACTACGGACAGTTGAAATCAGTAAAATGGGGAAACAGTTTTTTCTAACCCCCTTCTTTGAAAAGGGAGTTTCTACGGCTTCTCGCTCTGGAAAAAGGCTTTGACATTGACCTTAACCCGCCGGATAATCCGGGGATTTATGAGCGATATATGTCGGGAACCATAGATGGTGATATTCCTAAATTACAAGATTTGCTACAAGAACTTATGCAATGACTGGGCTTTTATCCACTAGACTTCCTATCAACTAAAGTTATCGCCCGCTGCTAAAATCGGCTCAAAATACTTCCCGATAAATTCCGGCTTGATGCGCAAAAGTTCGTCACGGGGGATCTGGGTGAGGACTTTCCAGCCCAGGTCGAGGGTGCGGCCTATGTCGCGGTTTTCAAATTCGCCCTGGGTTAGGAAAATCTGCTCGAACTTTTCGCCGAACTTGAGGTACTGCTTATCGTTGTCCGAAAGTTCTTCTTCGCCGATGATGGAGGCGAGGTTACGCACCTGCTTCACTTTTGAGTAGGCCGCAAAGAGCTGGCTCGAAACGTCTTTGTGATCTTCCCGGGTCATACCGGGGCCTATGCCGTCTTTCATGAGACGGGAAAGGCTGGGGAGGCCGGCAACGGGCGGATACACGCCGCGCTGGGAAAGCTCACGGTCAAGGACTATCTGGCCTTCGGTGATGTAGCCTGAAAGGTCGGGGATGGGGTGGGAGATGTCGTCGTTGGGCATGGTCAAAATAGGGATCTGGGTGATGGAGCCTGTGGAGCCTGAAATTTTTCCTGCCCTTTCGTAGAGGCTCGCTAAATCCGAATAGAGGTAGCCGGGGTAGCCTTTGCGGCTGGGGACTTCGCCGCGTATCGAAGAAACTTCACGCAGGGCTTCGCAGTAATTGGTCATGTCGGTCATTACTACGAGGACGTGCATATTCTTTTCGTAGGCCAGGTATTCCGCGGCGGTTAAGGCGCACTTGGGGGCCACCAGGCGTTCGAGGCTCGGGGCGTCGGCCAGTGACAGGAATACTACTACATTGGCAAGAACGCCGGTGCGTTCGAAGTCGTCGAGGAAGAAACGGGCCACGTCGTATTTGACGCCCATGGCGCAGAAAACCACCACGAAGGGTTCCGCGGATTTGCCTGACGATGATCCGTCGGCGTTTATGATCGTGGCCTGGCGCACTATTTGTGCGGCGAGGCGGTTATGGGGAAGGCCGTTGCCCGAAAATATCGGAAGCTTCTGACCCCGAATCAGGGTGTTCATGCCATCGATGGCGGAGATGCCGGTCTGGATAAAGTCCCTGGGGTAAGTGCGGGCGTAGGGGTTTATGGGAAGGCCGTTTACGTCATAGCAGGAGGAAGAAAAAATGTTGCCGTAGCCGTCAATGGGTTCGCCAAGGCCGTTAAAGATGCGGCCCAATAAACCGGGGCCGACCCGGAGCTCCATGGGCTTGCCCAAGAATTCGACGCGGCTGTCGTCGGCAGAAAGGCCTGTGTTGTTGCCGAAAAGCTGGACGGCGGTCCAGTCTTCGCTCATGTCAACCACGCGGCCGAGGCGGCGGCCTTCTTCCCTGTCGTAGACTGCCACCACTTCGTTGAAGCCCACGTTGCGGCTCCTCTGGGTGATGACCACTGGTCCTTCTATGCGGGTTAAGCCCCGATACTCAATGCCTTTCATCGTAACCTCACAACATCTCTTTGGTGCGGTAACTGCGTTCCAGTTCTTCAAGGCTGGTCCGCATGTTCCGCTCGAATTCCGCAAGCCCCTCGGCGTCATCGTTTTTGATTCCGCTCTTGAGGCGCGAAAGTTCCTCCCTGATTGGAAGGGAAGTTATTTTGAAAAGCGGCGCCCCCAGCTTGATGCAGGTTGAAGAGCGCTCGTGGAATTCCATCATCAATTCCAGAAGGCGCACCTGTTTTGCGGGAACGCAGTACATATCAATATCATCAAAACTGTTTTGCTGAAGGAAACCGTTCTTGATAATTTCAGAAGTGATCAGCACCAGACGCTGATCGTCGGGCAGGGCGTCGGGCCCGATGAGGCGCACTATTTCTGCGAGGCGCTGTTCCTTCTTGAGAAGATCCAGGGCGCTCTGCCGCACTACCGCCCATTGAGGGTTTACTTTTTCCCACCAGGGTTTTACTTCTTCTGCATATTCAGAATAACTGTCGATCCAGGAAATTGCAGGATAATGGCGGGCATTGGCAAGATCCCGATCCAGGGCCCAGAAGCAGCGGATAAACCGTTTGGTGTGCTGGGTTACAGGCTCTGAAAAATCGCCCCCCGGAGGGGAAACTGCGCCAATGATGGACACGGACCCTTCCTGGCCCGACAAGGTTTTGACCCGCCCTGCCCTTTCGTAAAATTCCGCAAGACGCGTGGGGAGATAGGCGGGAAAGCCTTCTTCGGCGGGCATTTCTTCCATGCGGCCTGAAAGTTCCCGCAAGGCTTCGGCCCAGCGGCTGGTGGAGTCCGCCATGATTGCCACATGGTAACCCATGTCGCGGTAGAATTCCGCCAGGGTAACGCCGGTGTAAATTGAAACTTCACGGGCCGCCACGGGCATATTGCTCGTGTTGGCAATGAGGACGGTGCGTTCCATGAGGGAGCGTCCGCTGCGGGGGTCGATCAGATGGGGAAACTCGGTGAGCACGTCGGTCATCTCGTTGCCGCGCTCACCGCAGCCTATATAGATGATCACGTCGGCGTCGCACCACTTGGCAATGGCGTGCTGGGTCATGGTCTTGCCCGTGCCGAAGCCGCCGGGTATGGCGGCGGTCCCGCCCTTGGACAGGGGAAAGAAAACGTCGATGACCCGCTGGCCTGTTACCAGGGGCATTTCGGGCGAGAGCCGTTCCGCATTGGGACGGGGTATGCGCACAGGCCACCACTGGGCCAGGGGGATTTCCAGTCCGCTTTCGGTACGGGCCGCGATTCCGTTAATGGTATATTCCGCAGCAGGCGAAAGCCACGAAACATTTCCGTACGCAGTTTTACTGCCGGTAGTTGCGCTGGGGGGAACCATGATTTTACAGGTGATGCTTTCTGTTTCTTTTACCGTGCCCAGCACAAGGCCGGGGACTGCGGGGATCTTTTCACCTGAGGCTATTCTTTTTGCCAATTCAGGATCAGGCACAAAGGGCCATTTCTTTTCGGAATCAAGGGGATCGCCCCGGCTGCCCGATTCCATGAAGGCGCCGCTCTGTTTGAAGAGGGCTTCGAGGGGGCGCTGTATGCCGTCATAAATGGTACCGATGAGGCCGGGGCCAAGGAGCACCGAAAGGGGGCGGCCGGTGGAATGGGCTTCAGCCCCAATCATGAGGCCCGTATCGTCTTCGTAAACCTGGACCACGGCTTCGTCTTTTTCAAGCCTGACAATTTCGCCGATGAGCTTCTTTTCGCCCACTTCAACTACATCGAAAAGGCCCGCTGCACCCAAGCCCTCAGCCCTGATGATGGGCCCTGATATACGCCTGACACGGCCATTAATCATTTAAAGCCCCCTCACCTAAAAGCGCCTTGATGAGTTCAGCTCGCTTCTCCTCCAAAAGTTCACGGGCCGCGTCATCCACCGATGCGGAAATTTTTGCCGCAGGAACATTCAAGGTCAGTGAAGGAAGCTTTGCAGCACTTGCGCTTTCATCCTTTTTCAAATCCCATTCTATGAGTTTGCTTTTTTTAAGCATGCCGAGAATTTCAGCCTCGCTCATGCCTGCATACACAATCGCAGTTTTACTGTCATTCAATTCCGCACAGGCTTCAACGCGTTCGGAGAATTCTTTTTCCAAAACAGCAAGCACTTCGCTGCGGGGAAGGCTTTGGAGAAAGGCTTCCATGGCATCCCGCAAAAAACGCTCCGCTGTCTCGGATCGGAGACGCCGTTTATCCAGAGGGAGGCGGGCGAGGATTTCTTCCCGCAGCGTGTCAAGACGCTGGGCATAGGTCTTGCGTATGTCATCGACAGCTTTAAGGGTTTTCTTTTCCCAGCGTTTGGTCTGGGATTGAACCGTGTCGTCGGCGGTTTTAAGAATTTTAAAGGCCTTTTTGCGGGCATCCTCAAGGATCTCCCGGTCAAGCACCTCAGTTGAACGAAGTTCTTCCACTATATTTTCCTACACATGGATTCCTATGGCTTCCCTGATGGAGTCCACCAGGGTCTTGCGTCCCGGGAATCGCCCCATCATGCCGGGGACTTCTACTATCAGAGGATACTGATCAGAAAGCTGCCAGTCTATGAGGATATCCCCAAGCCAGTCGGCAACCTCTTCGGTCAGCACCAGTACCCGGCACTTTTCAATGCCCGGTATCACGGCTCCGGCTGTCTCGTCAAAGCCTTCTGTCATGCGGCGGAAAACCGCCCGGGCATCGTCGGCGCCCCGTACAGGAGCGCCCGCAATACCCACAAAACGGAAGGCCGTTACCAGCTCCGGATCCCCGATAAAGAAATAATCCACTTCCTATAAGACCAGAATGAGGAGGGCCACAAGGAAGCCCCAGAGGCAGATACCTTCGGCCAAACCGGCGTAAGGCAGGGCCTTGCCGGAGAGTTCCGGATTTTCGCTCATGGCGCCCATGGCTGCCGACCCAATCTGCCCTACCGCAATGCCGCCGGCGATACAGGAAATCCCCACCGCCAAGGCTGCGGCAATGTACTTCCATGCCGGCGTAGATTCCGCAGCGGCGGCTGTGCCTTCAGCAGCAGCTTCCTGCCCAAAAACCGCAGCAGCGGAAATTACCGCCAAAAGCACTAATACCATTACTACTAAACGCTTCATATTCTCTCCTTATGAGTTTTACAATCTCTTTATTTATTTTTGCGAAACCTGAAGGGCTGAAATTCCACTCCGGTCTCGGTAAAAAATTTGCTGAAAAATTCATAATACTGGAGCCGCACTACCTGAATAGCGACGATCATCCCCTCAAGCACGATAATCACCACATTGCCGAAAATCATGATGAAGATCGAGATGGCTGTCCCTGCGGCAATGCCTGACACTGCTTCCGCGAACCTGAACACGATATATGAAAGCACCGCGTGGGAAAGCGCGAAGGCGCCGACACGGAGGAAGCTTACGGTATTTGAAATATAGGTGGAAACGGTTTCGAGAATTTCCACAATCCCTTCCATGGCAAAGACCATGACCCCTTCTTCAAAAATCGGCCGCTCCCCCGCAAAGAGGCGCCATAAGGCATGGCCGAAGAAGATACCCGCCACAGGCGTCAGCAAACCCACGATATCGAACCACTGGAATTTGAAAACCAAATCATCATTGGGGTTCACCATGCAGACAATGAAACGCACAGCCATGGAAATTGCGTACCAGAAAAGCATAGTGCCTGCCACGCCGGTTTTGGCGAAGAATGCCCTATCATATTTTTTAAGCGTATAAAGATTAACGATGTTCACAACAAGCCCGATGGAATTGAGCAGTATTCCTACACCGATGGTAAAGCCGAAAAAGTAAAAAAGCTTGGTAACGCTGCCGCCCTTTTCGGGCAGGGGCATAAGCGTAAGGATACGCTCCATGGGATGGCCGGTGAGGAAGCCTGTGATGGCCTTTGTGGGGCCGATTAAAAGGTATTCGTTGGTAAAGACCTCACCGTTAAGACAGCCCATGACCATTGAAGAAATGCCCACCGCAATAAGGGGAACAGAATAGCTTTTAAAACCCTGCAAGAATTTCGGCCCATGTTTCCCCGTGAGGAACCCTGCGAGGAAAAGCACAAAGCCCTGGCCAAGATCGCCGAACATGATGCCGAAGAGCACGGTAAAGAAAATAGCCACAAAGGGCGTGGGGTCTATAGTGCCGTAAAGGGGGGCGCCGTAGGAAAAAACCACACCCTCAAAGCCTTTGACAAATTTGCCGTGATCCAAAGAGACCGGCACCTTCTCCTTCCCATCCCGCACTGCAGGAATTTCTTCGGGGTTAAAAGAACGGACAGCGATGCGGCCCTCGGTGAGTTTTTCAAGTTCGTTCACAATCGCAGGGACTATATCGGCAGGCATCCAGCCTGTGAGGAGATACACATTCTTCGTGGAAACAAGCTTGGCCTTGAGCTTCTCCATGATCCCTGCCATGAGGTAGGAACAGGTAAGCGAAACAAGATTCGTTCCGTATTCTTCTTTGAAGGCTCTTTTACGGCCCCCTATGTCCTCAAGCTCCCGATCCACATTTTTCAGCCTGTCTTCAAGGCCCGAAAGAAGTTCTGTAGGAACCCCCTTGTAGCCTTCGGGAATGGCAATAGGCTGGAAGTTGACCTTCTTGAGTTCCGAATCCAGGGCAAAGCGGCCTTTGCGGGAGGCTGCAGCCAAAACCCGGTTGCCGCCGGACTCGGGCGAATCAAGGGGGATGATCACAGCCCTGTCAGCCAGGATTTCCTTGAGATCCTCCTGACGGCGGGAATCAAGATGACCCACCCTCAAGGTGAGGTAGGAAAGCTGATCCAGATCCGCAAAGGGCGCGTTAAGGTTGGCAAAAGCCTTGGCCTCGGTAAGGGCCTCGTCTATCTTGCGTTTTTCCTGATTCTGATCATTTTCCCGCTGGCTCAGGGAAGAAACAGCAGCGGTGATTTTGTCTGTAAGGGCTTCTTCGGTTTCGCCGGGGAAGCGGGTGTTTTCCTCAGGCTCTTTGGGAAGCTCAAGGCCGAGGTATGCCGAGCTAGTCTGGAGCTTGTCCAGGTTTTCCCGGATGTGATGGTAGACAGCCTCGTCCATAGCCTGGGTAGAACCGGTCTCGGCAGGAATGCCGCCTGAAACATCCTCGTCGGCAAAGTGCATAACCCCCCGGCGTCCCAAAAATTCTATGACCATGTCGGCATCCCGGGAAAGGACGGTGAGTTCAATCTGCTTCATTTTGCGGGGCCGTATCATGATTCTACCCCCAGCATACCAAAAATTTCCCTGCTTGCCATGCCCAGCCCGAGGCCCTCGGCGCTGGAAGTGAGGATATCTTCTTCAAACTGCTTTATTTTGATAAAACAAAAAACCGTGTCCAGCGAAGCAGGATTGGACCTGAAAGAGCGGCGCGCCAGGCGGTAAAGGTACTGGGAAGCGGTATTTTGAAAATACCGCGGATCGAGTTTCCACTCCCCCATATCCGGATTGAGGAATTCGGATCGCTTCCAGCCCTTCCATGCCTGACGGTTATCAAGCACCCGATCGAGGGAATCAAAGGCATCCGCAGCGAGGGAAACGGCCTTGCCCTGGATGGCAGCGTTTATATCGATAAGATGGGAGCGGACTTCATCGGCCTGCATGCGGTAATAGGTTCTGAGCCGCAAAGCCCACACTGCATTCCGCAGGGAAATTTCTTCGGCAAGGATACGTTCAGAAACCCGCCGATCCCCGGCAGGCAGCTTCTTGAGGCTTTTCCAGAGGGACTCGTAATAATGGCGGTCGAGTTCTGCTTGAATGCTTATGCCGGGTTTTTCCTTGTCCATCTCCCCTTGTCTATTGAGGAGGAATTCGAATTCAGTGCCTTTGATCATCGCCGGGATATTGGGCCAGGCTGCAAAATTAATTGTGCTGAAACGTCCCAGATCGGTAAAACCAGGCTTGGCCTGCTCCGCAGGGATTTCACCGCCCGAGACGGCGTTAAGGGCTGTCTTCAAATCCGCATATTCGTAACTGCGTATGAGGAGGGAAAGAAGCTCGGGAGGCTTCCTGAAGGAATCCACTATGGCAATGATAGCGTCTGCTGCCCGTTTTATAAGGCGGCCTTCAAGGTCAACCAAAAGCTCTTTTTCGGGAAGATCCCGGGAAGTATCAGGAAAAACCAGACGGTCAAGTTCCGAAAGCCGGGTGATATTGCCGAGGTGCGAAACCCGCTTGCCCACAAAGGACTTGCCCATGATGCCGCAAGCTTTGGCATAGGCAAAGGCCCTTTCCCCGGCGCCGGGCATCCTATTCCCCCCTGCCGAGGAAGGCGGCCGCCAATGCACAGAAAGCGGCATTGTCAACGGCCGTGGATTTAAGGCTGTTCCCGTAGGCTTCCAGCTGTCTTTTGTAGTCTTCTCTCACGGCAGCTATCTCTTTAGCGTAGTTGGCTTCGAGCCGGGTTACTTCTGCGGAATAGACTTCGTCGTATTTGGCATGGTTCTGCTTTTCGCCTTCAGAAACACGCCTGTCAGCCTCTGCCTGGGCGTCATCCACCAGGGCGGAAGCTTCGGCTTCGAGGTGAAGCAAATGCTGAAGCACATCCTTATCTTCTTCCAACTTTACGACCTTATGCTTGTCAATAAGAGGCTACAAAAATATCCTCGTACTTTTTGATGACCCCATGGGCCGCCTGGGGATCGGTTTGAGCCACAAGTTCGGTGTAGAACTGGGTATCATCCAGAAGCCCCGCAAGGCGTTTAAGGAGCCGTAAATGCTTTTCAGAATCTTTTTGGGGCGCCAGGAGCATAAAAAGGAGGTATACAGGCTGGCCGTCAAGGGCATCGTAGTCGATACCCTTCTTGGAAATCCCCAAAATACCGTAAACCTTGTCTATGGCATTGGTTTTGCCATGGGGAATGGCAATACCCTTGTGTATGCCCGTGGACATCTTGGACTCCCGCTCCCTGAGGGCTTCCAAAATCTCGTCCCTGGCGTCGGATCTTTCAACCTGGCAGAACTGATCTACCATTTCTTCAAAAACTTCGTCCTTATCATCGGACTCAAGCCCTATTTTAATCAACCCCGGCGGAAAAATCTCATACAGGAACATAAATACCCCCGATCTACTCGGCGATCTCAGGCGCCGGGTCTGAAGGCGTGATTGCCTCGGGCACAGGATTCTCAGCGGGGGCTGTGTCCTGCTGCCACCACTCGACGGCGGATTCCGGGGCAAGCTGGCGCCCTGCGGATTCAACCCCCGAGCCTGCAGGCGTGCGGTTGATCAAGGCAAGCCCAAGGCTGATTACCAGGAACAGGGCGCCCAAAACCGTGGTCGCCTTGGTCAGGACATTCCCGGACCTTGACCCAAAGGCCGAACCGGAACCGCCGGCAAAAATACCCCCCAGGCTGTCCCCTTCCTCGTTCTGAGCCAGAACCAGGAGGATAAGCAAAACCGCCACAATGACAAAGAAAACCAGCAAAACAATACCAAGTATACCCATTGCCTTCTCCATTATTTCAAGCCCGGCAGCCATGGCCCAAGCTTTCCGATATAAAAAACGATCCCTTTATCTTACCGAAAGAGAAGAACTTGTTCAAGGACTAAAAAACCTTGGCTCTATTCGCGGATATCCTCGATCGCCACATCCGGGAGGGATTTGACAAGGGCTTCAATATCAACCCGGCTCATGCCGTTCACCTTGATGGTGGCCCTGCGGTGGGAAAGGTCATCCCCCTCGGAGGACACAAAAGCCACAAGGTTGCCGCCTTTTTCCGCTATGGCCTGGGATACTTTGGCAAGCTGCCCGGGCTTTTCCAATATATTGCAGGTAAAGCGCACCCCGGGGTGCCTGGCGCCAAAGGCATTGACAAATACCCGGAAAAGGTCTGTGTCGGTGATGATGCCTACAAGAAGCCCCCCTTTAAGCACCGGGAGGCAGCCCAGACCCTGATCGGCCATGATGCGGGCAGCTTCTTCCACCACCTCGTTATCGCCGACCGTGATCACCTTTTTCTCCATTACCTCTTTGACAGTCATCTTCGAAAGAAGATAGCTGATCTCGTACATGTCGAGGCTCGTGGCCGCCGAAGGGCTGGCTTTGATGAGATCCTTCCGGGTTACAAGGCCCACCAAATTGTTGTTCTTGTCCAGCACCGGCAGATGCCCGATCTTTTCCTTGTCCATCAGGCTCCGCACCTCGTTGATGCTCATGTCGGGATGGATGTAGATGGGGTTTTTGGTCATTACCAGGTTCACTATCATTATGCTTCCTCCTTTATTGGTTCAGCAAAAACTTCACGCAAATTTATCTCGCAGCCCGGAAGAACTGAAACCGGGGCTGTAGCCTCGTCATTATAGGGTGCAAGGACATAACGGCTGTCCTCAAGCAAACAAGCCTGCACGATCTTTGAATCAGGCTCCACCATCCAATATTCCCTGACCCCCGCCTTCTGGTAAAAGTTGCATTTCCGCACTTTATCGTGCGAAGCAGTGCTTGGGGAAATCACCTCGACAACCATATCCGGCGCCCCGTTGCAGCCCCGTTCAAGGAAATCCGCGTATGTATAGTAAATTTTTCCCTTCGGAATTGCCATATCGCCACCCTCTGTGTTCATTATAATAAAAAGAGAGGTTATTTCAATATATAGTCCCTCCACTCGATTTTTTGAAAATAATTTTGTAAAATCGTTTGACAAATAGAAAATCCGGGCTTATAATTTATTCATATGACATCCAGAGAACGTGTATGCCGATCCATGCACTTCAAAAACCCTGATCGTATTCCGGTTCAGTACTATTACTGCCCTGTGGGGTATTACGAACATGGGGATAAACTGAACGATCTTTACGCAGGATTGAAAGGCGATTTTGCCCCCATTGTCAGGGTGAAGCCCCCTGCGCCGCCCGCTTCGGACTTTGATGCAGAGGGAAAGTACCACGCCTTCAAGAAGGACGAATGGGGTGTCCTTTGGGAATACAGGATCTACGGTGTTACAGGCATCCCAAAAGAATATCCTTTGGCTGATCCGGACAGGATAGCTTCCTTTACAACGCCGCCGCTTCCCGCCATTGTCCCGCCACCCGCTCAAATTTCTGGCAACAGCTTCTACCGTCTCGAAGGCTGCGGTTCCCTCTATGAACGCATGATCGCCCTGCGGCCCGAGGCGGATGTGCTCTGTGACATCATTTCGGATGAACCCTACATACACAAACTCGCGGATAGTATCATTGGGTATGACGCCGCTCTTGTCGAACGGGCAATAGCTTCCGGCGCCGATGGTATAGCCTTTGGAGACGATTACGGTACTGAACGGGCCATGTTGATGAGTCCCGCCCTATGGCGCTCATTTTTTAAACCCCTATTGTCTGCCCTCTTCAAACCTGCAGTTGAGGCGGGGCTGGATATACACTTCCATTCCTGCGGCTATATTTGGGACATTCTGAGTGATTTTGCTGAAATCGGGATTACTTCGATTTGGCCTCAACTTCCCATATACGATATGGGCTGTCTCGCTGCCCGCTGCCGCGAACTGCGCCTTGCCGTCGCAATTCATACCGACCGGGCCAGAACCATGACCTATGGCTCCCCTTCAGATGTACGGGAACTGGTATTGAGGGAGTGCGAGACGTTCAAACTGCACGATGGGGGCGGTTGGTTTTATATTGAGGCCGATAATGGCTTCCCCTTCGCCAACCTTGCGGCTCTGGTTAATACGATAAAGGAGATTCGATAGTGGGCTGGTATCAATTTACGTTTAATAGTAACTTATTGAAAATAAGGAAGCAAAGCGTCTCTACGGCAAAAAATTGAGCCTCATGGGAAACCTCCAAACTACCCAGGTGATGCTAAAAGGAAGCCCTGCCGATGTTGAGCGGGCTGCAAAAAAGGCCATAGATGACGCCGGCGCGGACGGCGGTTTTCTCCTTTCCACAGGGGATCAGTGCGGGCGGGATACACCGGAAGCAAATATTTTCAAACTTGTGGAAACAGCCAAAATATACGGTAAATATTGATGCAAACAAGGAAGGCGTATGACATCCAGAGAACGTTTTAACCGTGCCATCAGGCATGAAACAGCAGACAGGGCAGTTTTCGACCTTTGCGGCTGCCCCCAGACCCTTATCGACTATCAGGAAACCAGGGACAGTCTCAAGGCGTACTTCGGCCTTTCAGGTACGGACAAAGGCGGCTTCCCCCTGGATGAGCGCATCCTCGATTTTTTTGACATCGATACCCGCATAGTTGGCGGTATGCCTACACCCAATACAGTGCATAACCGTACCGAAGGAGAAATCCATTACGATTCCTACGGCATAGGGCACAAACCAATCAATGGCCATTTTGAAATCTGCCATAATCCCCTGAAGGATGCAAGTATGGATGAAATGCTAGCATATCCCCTGCCCGATGCTTCCAAAATAGATCGCCAGCTTATTCGTTCCTGGGGAGAGAGGGCCAAATATCTGCATGAGAACACTAATTATGCCATTATTGCAGAACATCCGGTACTCGGCGTATTCGAAATAGGCTGCTGGCTCTTCGGCTTTGATGATTATCTTTACCGTGTCGCAGCTGAGCCCGAACTAGTGCACGAATTTTCCCGGCGTATTCTTGATTACCAGAAGGCGGTTATCGATATTTACTATAGCGAGCTGGGGCCCTACATAGACTGCACATCTTCGGGGGATGATTTCGGCATGCAGACCGGAACTTTCATGTCGGTGAATATGTTCAACGAAATGATAGCTCCCTATTTTTCGGAGCGCATCTGCCATACCAAAAAATACACTTCTGCCTTCTACGAGCATCACACTTGCGGCAGCGTCCATTCCCTCATACCAAGCCTGATTAAATGCGGTGTTGACATTATCAATCCTATTCAACCCGGGACCTATATGATGGAACCGGAACGGCTTAAAAAAGATTATGGCGCCCAAATTTCATTTTGGGGCGGCATAGACACCCAGGAACTACTGCCCCGCGGTACGCCGGAAGAGGTAGAAGAAAGGGTAAAACAAATACTCTCTATCATGGGGGATGAAGGGTACATACTCTCACCGGCTCACTGCATACAGCAGGACGTGCCTGCCGCAAATATTGCAGCGATTTATTCGGGAGCCAAAAAGTTTTACAAGGCCAGGGGGGAATAGTTTGGCTTCCAGAGGGGAACCTCGATCTTCGATCTCGGCTGGGGTTCCCGGCACCCGCAGTAATGCACTTATATCGAAGGAACACAACAGAAAACTGCTGCTCCGCCATATTCTCAATACCTCTGTTTCAAGAATAGAAATTGCATCCCTCACCGGCCTTACAAGGGCAGGCGCAGGGGTAATCGTGGATTCCCTCATTAAAGACGGATTCCTGGAAGAAGAGCTTACAAAAAAACCGGGCAAGGGCAGATCTCCCAAAGCACTTTACATACGGGACACAGCCCTCTATGCGGTGGGTATCAATATTACCCGTTCGGGCAGTTCCGCAGGTATTTGCGGCCTTAATGGAAAAATAATCTGCGCTAAATCCTTTCCTGTTAAGCATAGTCGGGAAGAAACTATCGATCTGATTCACAATGAAGTAAAAAAAATGCTTAAGGGGTTAAAGATAAATCCCCGCAGTGTTGCCGGTGCAGGTATTACTACCCCCGGCCCGGTGGATTCCATTAAAGGCGTCATTCTCAAACCCCCCGATTTTAATCATTGGGAATTTTATCCTATCGCTGAAATTTTTGAGGAGAAATTGGGTATCCCGGCATACCTTGAAAACAACTCGATTGCCAGAACCATCGAAGAGCAGTATTACGGCGTAGGAAAATTATACGAAGACTTTATAAACCTTGTGGTAGACAACGGCATAGGCGGTGGCATAGTAGTCAACATGAAACTCATCAAGGGTGTGGGAGGCTGCGGCAGCGAGCTGGGACATATCACCATCAATAGCCAGGGGAAACGCTGCTACTGCGGCAACCCCGGCTGCCTTGAAATGTACGCCAACCCCAAAGCCTTTGTTACCGAAGCTGTCAAGGCCGGATACAAAATAAAAAGCTGGGACGAGATAGCCCTCCGTGCCGAAGCGGGAGAGGCGTATTTTAAGAACATGGTAAAACGCATGGCTTTCTACATTGCTTCAGGCTGCACCAGCCTCATCAACCTCTTTGAACCCCAGGTGATTATTATCTCAGGCGAGCTGAACCAGCATAATACTACGCTGATAAAATACATACAGGATGAAGTGAACAAGAGCAGAATCAACCGTGATGTACGGGAAGTAGCCATCCTGAGCTCCGACACTGACAAGAGCCAGGGGGTAATGGCCGCAGCCACCCTGGTCTTTAGCTGCTATCTTTCAAGTCCTATAAGGTAAGCATCCTGGTAAATCAACCGCCCAGGTAAGCTGCTTTAACCGCATCATCCTTCATAAGATCCTGTGCCGAGCCGCCTTTGATTATGGCGCCGGTTTCAAGTATATAGCCCTTATTCGCAAGGCCAAGGGCCTTGTATGCATTCTGCTCCACCAGGAGTATAGTAGTTCCCGCCTCATTAATGCGCTTAATAACTGAGAAAATTTCATCTACCAGGATAGGCGCGAGCCCCATGCTCGGTTCATCAAGCAGAAGGAGCCTGGGCTTTGCCATGAGGGAGCGGCTCATGGCAAGCATCTGCTGTTCGCCACCCGAGAGGGTACCCGCAACTTGCTTATGGCGTTCCTTTAAGCGGGGAAATATGCCATAGACCATTTCAAGATCCTGGGCAATAAGATTCCTGTCCTTCCGGGTATATGCGCCCATTTCGAGATTATCCCGTACTGTAAGATTGGCAAAAATCCTGCGTCCCTCGGGAACCTGCACAAGACCGGAAGATACAATTTTGTCGGGGGACAAAGAACTTATGTCTTTTCCGTCAAAAAAACAGATCCCGAACTCTTTTTGATGATATTGGAAATAGCATGGAGAGTGGTGCTTTTCCCGGCGCCATTGGAGCCAATGAGGGTGATAACCTCACCCTTCCCTACTTCGAAGGAGATGCCCCGCAGGGCCTGAATGGCGCCATAGTGGACTGCCAGATTTTTAACTTCAAGGAGCTTATCCATTGGCGGCCTCCACGGCGTCTGCGCCAAGGTATGCTTTAATTACCGCAGGATTACGCTTAATTTCTTCGGGGAGGCCTTCGGCAATAGTGCGTCCGTAATCCAATACCATAAGGCGTTCGCAAATACCCATTACAAGGCGCATATCGTGCTCAATAAGAAGAATGGTAAGCCTAAACTCTCTGCGGATCAGGGTGATAAGCTTCATGAGCTCATCAGTCTCCTGTGGGTTCATGCCCGCAGCAGGTTCGTCCAAAAGAAGAAGACAAGGGTCTGATGCCAGGGCCCGGGCTATTTCAAGTTTGCGCTGTTCGCCATAGGGAAGATTCCGCGCCAGTTCATGCTTCTTTTTTTCTATCTTGAAAAGGGAGAGCAGCTCATTTGCCTTGCCGATCATGCGCTCCTCATCCTCAAGAAAACCAGGCAGCCTAAAAAGAACCTGAAAGGGGTTTGTCTTCCTCCCTCCATGCAGCGCGATGCGTATGTTGTCTTCCACTGTAAGATTCGAAAAAAGCCTGATGTTCTGGAAGGTCCGGGCAATGCCAACGCGGTTAAGCTTATAGGGGCTCATGCTCCCTCCAAGATAAATATTCCCCTGCCTGTCCCAAAATTCCATTTGCCCAGCGCTCGGCGCATAAATCCCCGAGAGCATATTGAAAACTGTGGTCTTTCCGGCACCATTAGGCCCGATAAGCCCCACCAGCTCCCCCTGGTACAATTCGCAGGAAAAATCGCTCACCGCCTTAAGGCCGCCAAAAACAATGGAAAGATCCTGAATCTTGAGGCGCAGCTCTTTGCCGCTCATTTTGCGCCTCCCTTGACTTTGCTTTTGCGGGCCAACAGCCGGTTCACCAGCTTAACAAAGGAAAGCTCCTTCATGCCCAACAGCCCCTGGGGCCTGAAAAGCATGACCAGTATCAGTATAAGCGGATAAATGAGAAGCCTGTAATCCTGCAAAAAACGGAGGAATTCCTGAAGATACGTTAAAACATACGCTGCCAATATAGAGCCGGTCATGGAGCCCATGCCGCCAAGCACCACATAAATCAGGAAGTCTATGCTTCTTAAAAATTGGGCTATATCAGGTTTCACAAACCCTACCACCATGGCATAAAGGGAGCCGCCAATGCCCGCAATAAAAGCAGCTATTACAAAACCTATCATTTTATAACGGAAGATATTGATGCCATTGGAATTAGCGGCAATTTCATCCTCACGGCAGGCCATAATCGCACGGCCATAAGTGGAACGCAGGAAATTTTGCAGCAGCGCGAGCACTACAATCAGCACCGATGTAACAATCACAAAGGCAAGCTGACCGTTCAGTACCATGGAAGTTGTAAACTGCCTTCCATTGGGACCGCCTGTGAGGGGCTTGATGTTGATAAAAACCACACGGATTATTTCGCCAAAGCCGAGGGTCACAATGGCAAGGTAATCCCCCGAAAGCTTAAGCACCGGAAAACCGATGAGGAAGCCTGCAAAGGTGGTAAGCACCGTGGCGAAGGCTGCCGCCAGAGGCAGAGGCAAATGCATATCAAGGTTGAAAAAAATGCAGGCATAAGCCCCGATTGCAAGAAAGCCCGCCTGGCCTAAAGAAAGCTGCCCTGTGATCCCCACAATCATGTTCACCGACATGGCCATAATGGCGTTGACGCCGCCCATGGTGATAATGTGGGCAGTATAGGCATCCAGTACCCCTATCTTCATCAGGAGCAGTGGTAGTATTACTGCTAATATTCCTACAATTAGCAGTATTAGTGTTGAACGAAGCGGAAATTTCCCCTTCATAATTACACCTTTATCCTTAACTTTTTGCCCAAAATGCCTGTGGGCTTGATCAAGAGGACAATGATCAGAATGCCGAATGAAATAGCATCGCTGAACTGGCTGGAAATAAAACCTTTGGTGAAGGTTTCGGCAATGCCAAGTATAAAACCCCCAAGCATTGCCCCAGGTATGGAACCTATGCCCCCAAGGACAGCCGCCACAAAAGCTTTGAGCCCGGGCATCATGCCCATGAGGGGATTCACCTGGGGATAAGCGGAAGCGTAAAGCACACCCCCCGCTGCGGCAAGTATGGAACCAAGCGCAAAAGTAAAGGATATAATACCGTTAACCGAAATACCCATGAGGCTTGCGGCGCCCAGATCAAAAGAAACAGCCCTCATGGCCTTTCCGCGTTTGGTATAATTCACTATGTAATTCAGGCCCAGCATCATCAGCCCCGACAGCACAATCACAATTATCTGTATATTGGAAATTGAAAGGCTTCCTAACTGGAGGTTGACCACAGCGGGCCGGGGGAACTGGCGGGGGTTGGGCCCAATAAAGGGCAGCACTCTGGCGCCGTTTTCCAGTATTAAACTTACCGCGATGGCGGTGATCAAAGAATTTAGGCGGGGAGCGGAACGGAGCGGGCGGTAGGCAAGACGTTCGATGGTAATGCCGAAACCGGCGCAGATAATCATGGAAACAATAAAGGCAACGAGCATGCCCACAGGCCCGGCGCCTATAGCTCCCAAAACAAAGAAAGCCGCATAGGCCCCTACCATGAGTATATCGCCATGGGCAAAATTTATGAGCAGGACTATGCCATAGACCATGGTATACCCCAGGGCTATTAGGGCATAAATCGAACCCAGAGATACGCCATTTATCAACTGTTGAAGAACAATCATATAACGCCTTCAGGACAGGGAAGAGCTTGCCCGTCCCTGCCCTTCCCTATTTATTTGGGATTGACCGTGGTCTTGTATGCGTTAGAGAGCTTGCCGCCCTTGTTGACGATTTCGAGAATAGCAGCGCCCTTGATGGGGTCGCGGTTGGCGTCAAAGCGGATATTTCCGGTAACATAGGGGCCGTTGATCCTTGCCATAGCGGCTTTTACCGCAGCGGTGTCGAAGCTTCCGGCTGCCTTGATTCCATCGGCGACCAGCATCAGAGTATCGTAGCCGAGGGCCGCGAACTGGGAAGCGGGGTTATGGAACTTGGCCTCGAAAGCCTGCACAAAAGCCACACCCTTGGGGTCGGTAGTATCGGAGGCAAAACCTGCTGACCAGAAACCATTGAGTACTTCGTCGCCAGCGTTATCGATAAGACCGTCCCATCCGTCACCGCCCAGGAGAGCGCAGTTAACGCCCTGGGCCCTGAGCTGCTTGGCGATCAGGGAAACATCGTTGTAATAGTTGGGGAGGTACACTACATCGGGGTTTGCTGCCCTGATGCGAGTGATCTGGGCGTTAAAGTCCACGTCACCAGTCTGATAGGCTTCATCGGCCACGATCTGGCCCTTGTCGGCCAGGAACTGCTTCCGGAACGCATCGGCAAGACCGGTATTATAATCGGCGCCCGCATCGTAAAGAATGGCAGCCCGGCGGCTTCCCAAAGTATCATAGGCAAAATCTGCGCCTACTACACCCTGGAAGGGGTCGATAAAGCAAGCACGGAAAATATAATCCCCGGCCTTGGTAACATCGGTGTTGGTAGCAGAAGGCGAAATCAGGATGACTTTGGCCTGCTGAGCCAGGGAAGTCATGGACATGGTGGCCCCGGAAGTACTGGAACCAAGAACAAAGGAAACCTTATCCCTGGTAGCAAGCTTGGTGAAGGCATTTACCGATTTTTCGGCATTTCCTTCGTCATCTTCGGCGATAAGGGCCAATTTCTTGCCCAAAAGGCCGCCTGCAGCGTTGATCTGCTCGATAGCCAGGAGAGCACCGTCTCTGGACTGGGTACCGTAGAAGGCCACACTGCCTGAAAGGGGAAATACCGCGCCGATAGTCACGGTATCGCTGGACTGACTACCACCGCCTGCAAAAGCCAGAGAGGCCGCACAACAGAGCGCCAAAAACACTAAACTTAATTTTTTCATCTTTTCCCTCCTTATTGAAAAAAGCTGAATTCAAAGAGAATATTAGCGTAAATTGACGAGAGTGTCCAGCATTACGGGACGGTACTGCCGGCCGGTACAGGAGCACCCTGTAGCAACAGCAGCGGTCTTCCCCTTTATCCGGCCTGAAACAACTGGTTGTTTTCTATTTAAGATACTGCCTCAGGGTAGATATCACTTCTTCCAGATCCAGAGGCTTACCCACATGGCCATTCATGCCCGCTTCGAGGCACTTCTCCACATCTTCACGGAACACATTGGCAGTCATGGCAATTATTGGAATCTGTGGAACCTGCTTTGCAGCAGAGCTTTTTTCCAACTCTCTTATTTTCCTTGTTGCCTCATAGCCGTCCATTTCGGGCATTTGAACATCCATGAAAATCATGTCGTATTTCCCGGGGTTTTCCGTAAAGAGCTTTACCGCCTGGACGCCATTCTCGGCGCAATCTATGGCAATCCTGGTTGGTTCAAGGAGGGAGAGGACAATTTCGCGGTTGATATCTACATCTTCTGCCAGAAGTATAGTACTGCCTCCAAAGGCGCCCTCATCCTTCTCCGCTTCAGCTTCGCCCCCCTGACCTTCAAGCTGGATTACCTTTTCGTCCTTTCCCTTCTCGAGAACTGCGGTAAAGATAAAAGAAGCTCCTTTGCCCAGCTCTGACTCTACCCAGATATTCCCGCCCATCATCTCCACAATGCGTTTGGAAATCGCCAACCCGAGGCCCGTGCCGCCGTACTTGCGGGAAGTGCTGGAATCGGCCTGTTCAAAAGACGAGAAAAGCCTGCCCTTCTGTTCAGGACTCAGGCCAATACCCGAATCGATAACACTCACCTTAACAGTATAAGTACTCGATATAACAGCATTACTAACCGTATTACTGTCAGCAATATCATTGCTTTTACCATCAGAACCGGGCGCCAAATCCGCTTCCAGTCTGATAGATCCACCCTCGGGTGTAAACTTGACCGCATTGGACAACAGATTTGCAATTACCTGTGCCAAACGCTGATCGTCGCCTTTGAGCATTGCCGGTATAGAGTCGTCTATACGGACAGAAAGGTTCTGGTGTTTTTCTTCAACCTTGAAGTTGATGACATTCACCGTTTTTTGGACCATTTTTTCAAAATTGAAGTTGGCAAAGGAAAGAGCAAACTTATTGGCTTCTATCTTGGACATATCAAGTATATCATTGATAACACCCAAAAGGTGGGTGGAAGCATCTTCTATCTTTTTAAGGCAGTATTCCTTCTTTTCTATATCGTCTGAACCTTTGGCAATGGCGGTCATGCCTATAATGGCGTTCATGGGGGTACGCATTTCATGGCTCATATTGGAGAGGAAGTCGGTCTTGGCCTGGCTCGCCCTTATGGCTTGTTCCCGTGCGGCATCCCGCTCTTTTTCGCGAATATCCCGCGTGATAGCCCCTGCAACAACACTCGACAGGGTACTTAAAAGCTGACGATCGCTTTCAGTCCAGACACGGGACTTAAAACATTCTTCAATACTAAGGAGGGCCCACATCTTCCCGTCAATATATAAAGGCGCCCAGATAAAGGCTTTGACATCAACGATCTTCATTATCTGCCAGTCTTTATCAGCATTGGTATCATTGCAGTAAACCGTAGGAATAACGTCGGGCTGTTCTTTGGGGAAAGTACTATGAATAAGATCGTTAAGCCCTGTCTTTGCAGGATCGGTAAACACTGCGTCGGTTCCGCACCAGAGGTAAACAGGCCGACTGATATCAGAATCGGCATCGGGAACCCCTACGAGTATACGGGTAACGCCCATGAATTCCCCGGCAATGCGCAGAGCCTCGTTGATAAGCGCGGTACTGTCCCTGGCGGAAATAAAGTTGCGGGAAAGGACAGACATAAGTTCCTGCTGTTCAAAGCGTTTTGCGTAAACCGCTTCTTTTTTCTTATAAATAAAAAAACTCAAAAAACCGGAGCTTATGACGAAAACAATTGATAATACGAGCAGGATTGAAAGTATCATTATCCTGTTCTGCACATCGATCACCTGCTCATCAGAAACATCCACCCCTGAAAAAGCAACAACCTCGCCTGTTTCGCCAAAGATAGGCGCATAGGCGGTGAGGAGGCTTTCCCAGCCCTGGGCATAAGTGCCAAGGCCTGTACTAACAGCAGTGCGATGTTTGATAACCCATTCTATGGCGTCTTCCATGGGCCAGGGTTCGGACGCAAGGTCCACCTTGGTTTTGGGATCCACGTCATTATCAACAATATATAAGGCTGAAGAACCATCAGGGCTAAGGCGGAAATAATAGGCGTAGAGTATGTGGGATTCTTTACTGAATGCAATGAGCCGCTGCTTGACAAGGCCATAGATAGGCTTTTCCATATCCTTGACGGTTACCAATTCATTTAACTCATCAGCAGTAATAAGGGAAGCAACACTACGGGCTGACGCGAGAAGGCGTTCATCAATGCTTTCGGAAAGATATGTTGAAATATAATTGATCAGTACATTGGTATAAATAGAAATAACAAGAACCAATACAGCGGCGACGGAGAAAAGAAACACCGCCAGGTTATTAAAAACAACAGCCTTTAGTTTTTTGGATTGATTCATTTCTCACACCACTGCTGCATACACAGCAGGCGAACAAAAAAAACAATGGAGCCCTGTATAAACAGGGCCCCTATGAGTATCATTAGCTGAACTTCGCTATGGGCGCAAAGGTCTCTTCTTTGAGGGCAGCGCCGCCCACAAGGGCGCCGTCTATGTCTTCCTTGGCCATAAGCTGGGCCGCGTTCTCTGCCTTAACCGATCCGCCATACTGAATGACTATCTGTTTTGCAGCCTGGGCCCCGTAAAGCTTGGCGATCACGCTGCGTATGTAGGCGTGAATGGCTTCGGCATCATCAGGAGTTGCGGTCTTGCCGGTACCGATGGCCCATACAGGCTCGTAGGCAATGGTGATCTTTGAAAGTTCCTCGGGGGTAACACCGGCGAGGCCCTTTTCAGTCTGGCGTTTGCACACCGCTTCGGCCTTTCCCTTCTCTCTTTCTTCGAGAAGCTCGCCAACGCAGAGTATGACTTCAAAACCGTGCTTCAGGGCCAGCTTTACCTTCTTGTTGATAAGGGTGTCGTCTTCCTTGTAAATGTGCCGCCTCTCGCTGTGGCCCAGAATGATGGCGTCGACGCCGAGATCCTTAAGCTGGAGTACGGATACTTCGCCCGTATGGGCGCCTTGTTCTTCGGGGGCGCAGTTCTGGGCGCCCAGCAAGATGTTGGTACCTTTGACAATTGCGCCCACTGTTTCGAGGGCGGTAAAAGTCGGGGCCACCAGGTACTTGTGCTTCCCGGGCTTGAGGGCTTTTACCAGGGCTTTGGCAAGGGCCGCCGCTTCGGCGCGGGTCTTGTGCATTTTCCAGTTTCCGGCGATGAAGTAATCCCGGGAACGGGTAACTTCGATGCCGGGAAGTTTTTTGCCTTCCAGGAGTTCGAGGGAAGCGCCGCCGCCTGTGGACACATGGCTCATCTTGGAGGCAAGGCCGAATTTGTTGACCGCCGCCACCGAGTCACCGCCGCCTACAACAGTGATAGCACCGCGGGCTGTGGCTTCCGCCACAAGTTTGGCAACCGCTTCGGTTCCCTTAGCAAAGGCGTCGAATTCAAAAACCCCTACAGGGCCGTTCCACACTATAGTCTTGGCCTTGGAAAGAACTTCCTTGTACTTGGCAATGGTCTTGGGACCCACGTCAAGGCCCATGAGCTTCGCCGGGAGGTTTACATTATCCACCGCTACAGGTTCTGCTGCGGCGTCGAATTTATCGGCCCCGACATGATCCACGGGCAGCACTATTTCTGCGCCCACTTTCTTGGCGGTTTCGAGGATCTTTTTGGCAGTGTCTATCTGATCATCTTCGACAAGGGACTTGCCGATCTTTTTGCCCTGGGCCTTGAGGAAGGTATAGGCCATGCCTCCGCCTATGACGAGTGCCGAGGCATTCTTGAGGAGGGATTCCAGAACCGCGATTTTGGACGACACCTTTGCGCCGCCGATTATGGCCACCAGGGGTTTCACAGGGTTGGTAACAATGGGTTCAAGGTAGTTCACTTCTTTTTCCATGAGGAAGCCCGCCACTGAAACCGGTACGAACTTGGCAATGGAAGCGGTGGAAGCGTGATCCCTGTGGGCAGTGCCGAAGGCATCGTTCACAAAAATATCGCCGTATTCGGCAAGGGCCTTGGCGAGCTTGTCCCGCTGTGCATCATCTTTGGAAGTTTCTTCCTTATGGAAGCGGGTGTTTTCGAGCATGATGATGGTGCCGGGCTTCTGGGAGTCGATGAGGGCCTTCTTGCCGTAGCAGCTATCCTCGCCTGCGAAGACCACGGGCAGTTTGAGCTTCTTCGACAAATAGGCGGCCACAGGCGCCATGCGGTGCTTGCCCTTGATGTACTTGTCGAGGTCAAAGGTCTTGCCGTCTTTTTCGGCCTTGCCCTTGGCTTTTTCGGCGTCCTTGGAAGGATCCCCCAAATGGCTCATGAGGGTAAGGGTTTTGACGCCCTGGCCCAGAATGTACTTGATAGTGGGAATAGCCGCCGTGATGCGGGTATCGTCCTGTACGACCCCGTCCTTCATGGGGACATTGAAGTCCACCCGCATGATAACCCGCTTGCCTTTAAGGTCTACGGTTTTTACTGTCTTAATCATTTTATACCTCTGTAAATTGAATAGAAAAAAAGCCCCGGCCCCCAGAACGGGACACGGAGCCTTTTTGTGTTTAACAACCTTTCAAATGCTTATTTCTTCTTTGCGGCGCCGTCCATATAGGTAAGGAGATTTACTACCTTGTTGGAATAGCCCCATTCGTTGTCATACCATGAAACCACTTTGAAGAATCTCTTTTCGCCGGGGAGGTTATTCTGCTTGGTAGCGAGGCTGTCGTAGATGGAGGTATTGGAATTGTGGACGATGTCGGTGGAGACGATTTCTTCATCCGCATAAGCCAGGATTCCCTTGAGGTAGGTCTTGGATGCCTTAAGCATGAGTTCGTCAATTTCCTCGATGGAAGTATCTTTGGCGGAGGTAAAGGTCAGGTCTACCACGGAGCCTGTGGGGGTGGGTACCCGGAAGCTCATGCCCGTCAGCTTGCCCTTGGTTTCGGGAAGCACTTCGCCCACGGCCTTTGCGGCGCCGGTGGTGGAGGGGATGATATTGATAGCCGCAGCGCGGCCGCCCCGCCAGTCTTTCTTGGAAGGACCGTCAACGGTTTTCTGGGTAGCAGTGTAGGAGTGAATGGTGGTCATAAGGCCCTTTTCAATCCCGACTTTCTTGAGGAGCACATACACCAGAGGCGCAAGGCAGTTGGTGGTGCAGCTGGCATTGGAAACAACGTGATCCTTGGAGGGATCGTATTTGTCGTTATTGACGCCCATTACAAAGGTGGGGATCTTCTTTTCCTTGCCCTTGGCGGGAGCGGAAATGATGACCTTCTTGGCACCTGCGGCGAGGTGATCGAAGGCTTTGTCGTCGGTGAAGAGACCGGTGGACTCGATAACATATTCGACCCCGAGTTTCTTCCAGGGAAGTTCCTTGAGATCCCTTGCGGCCATGACGCACTGAACCTTGTGGCCATCCACAATCAGCACATCGTCGTCAGCGACGGACGCGCTGCTTTTGGCGGTTTCGATCTTCGCCTTCATTCTACCCTGGGTAGAATCATACTTGAGCTGATAGGCAAAATATTTCGCGTCTGTAGAAATATCCGTTACCGCTACGACATCAATTGTTTTGCCCAGAAGCTTCTGGTCCACAATTGCCTGAAACACAAGGCGGCCGATGCGGCCGAACCCATTAATCGCAACTTTGATCATTTAAGACCCCCATTTAAGATATAGATTTATGATATAAATACTATACAACATGAAGAGAAAAGTAAAGACCCCGCCGCCTATAGATAGCATAGATTCCGGCGAGTGGAGCAACACGAGGCTTTTGCAGCTCATCTGGCCCCTCATCATAGATCAGATACTCATGGTCCTCATCGGCATTATTGATACCGTCATGGTAGCCTCCCTTGGCGAAGAAGCCGTAGGGGGCGTTTCCCTGGTAGATTCCATCAACGTCCTCTTTGTGAGCCTTTTTACTTCCCTCACCACCGGCGGGGCTGTAGTATGCAGCCAGTACCTGGGCCGGAAAGATCCCCAAAATGCCTCCAGTGCTGCAAAACAGCTCATCCACATCACCACCCTCTTTACCCTGTTTCTTGCCCTTCTTATGTTCTTTGGAAGGACCTTTGTATTACGCCTCATTTATGGCCATATAGATCAGGGCATTATGAGGGAGGCGGAAACCTACTTTTTCTACACCTCCCTAAGCTACCCCTTCATAGCCCTCAACACCGCAGGGGCGGCCCTTTTCCGCAGCATGGGTAACAGCCGTATAGGCATGTGGATCTCCCTTTTGATAAATATCCTGAATTTTTTGGGGAATGCCCTTCTTATGTATGTTTTCCACATGGGGGTTGCCGGAGCCGCCATTTCCACCCTCATAAGCCGCTTTGTCTCGGCCATCGTCATACTTGCCCTGCTGCGGAATTTGCGAGGCGCACCGGTCAACATACGGGGCTTCTTCAAAACCCGCTTCATGCCTTCCATTATCAAGAGCATGCTGAGGGTAGCGATCCCCAACGGCATAGAAGGCGCCACCTTTCAGGTGGGGAAGCTGGCCCTGGCCCGCCTCGTCTCCACCTTCGGGACCGCTGCCATAGCCGGCAATGCAGTAGGCACTATCTTCATGACCCTGGGAAATCTCCCCGGCATGGCTGTAGCCTATGCACTGCTCACCGTGGTTGGCCAGTGCATAGGCGCAGGAGATTATGATGGAGCCAAACGCTATACCCGTAAACTCATCATATATAGTTATATCGCGATGGGCATCTTCAACACCCTCATCCTCGTTTCCATGCCTTTGGTGTTTCACCTTTTCGCCCTCTCCTCCGAAGCCTTGGCCTACGGCAGGCTTTTCGGCATCATCTTCTGCACTGCTGCCATGCTCATCTGGATCCCCGCGTATTGCCTTCCTTATTCGTTGAGGGCGGCAGGCGACGGCAGGTACACCATGATAGCCGCCACCTTCGCCATGTGGCTCGTGCGGGTCGGGGTTGCGTATCTTTTAGCATATGCTTTCGGGGTGGGCGCGGTATGCGTGTGGATATCCATGGTCTGCGAATGGGCCGCAAGAGGAACCTGCTTTATCGTACGCTGGAGAAGCGGCAAATGGAAAGAACAGCGGGTTATCTGATTACTTCCCCATGGAAGCTTTTTCCGGAATTATTGCCGAGAGGTATTTCCGCCGGGATTCCACCAGGGACTGAAGCTCCGAAAGCATGGCCTTGTCCACTTCTTCCGCAATGGGATAGATATAGCGGACGGTCTCCTCGGTATACCGGCTGATGAAATTGTAATTGATCACAAAACCCAGGGAAATCATATTGGAGATCCTGTCAGCTACTTTCAGGATCTTGGAGTTCTTTGATCCCTTTTCGAGGATGCGGGTAAGGAACTCAGGCTTGGTCTCGTTGGGAAAGCGGGTTACTTCCAGCACCAGGCTGTACACATCGGAACTTTCAAAATCAATCTGGAGCAGATTGTTGTGGTTAAAATCGGGAATATCCTCGATAAGATCATGCACTATCGAAGCCTTAAGCAGCACCGAGTCGATGTAGCCGTAATCGATGAGAGTAGCCATGGTGTCAAGCTGATGCCGGAACATGTTGCCCCCTCCCTCACGGGTCTTGCCAATGAGGGCGGTTGCGAGCTGCATATAAGGCGCCAAATAGGTGCCATTTAGGCGCAGCATCTCTTCGGTGGTCATTTTTCCCCCTATGCCATATCGCGCAGCCAGGATTCCAGCTTGCCCGTCCTGTCCAGGGCATCCGCCAGTTTCCGCTTTTCCCCTTCAACCAATTCAGGCGGGGCATTCTTCAAAAAATTTTCATTGGCCAGCTTTGATTCAAGGCCCCCGATGAATTTTTTATCCTTCTCCAGTTCTTTGGCAAATTTCTGTTTCAATGCAGCCGTATCCACTGCCTCTGCGATATGCACAAAAGCTTCGAAACCCGCTCCCGCAAGCCCGATGGAACCGGCAGGTTTTTCGCCCCCTGCGGCAGCCTCGGCAATTTCAAGCTCCCCAAGGCCTGCCAGGAGTTTGACCAGGGCGGCATTTTCTTTAAGAAAGCCTATTCTGCCTCCGGAGGGCATACGCACAGTAACCCGGATCTTCTTGTCGGGGTTCACGGTACATTCGCTCCGCAGAGTGCGGATCATGCGTACGAGATCCTTGAGGAAACCAAAGTCCCCTTCTGCTTCGGGATCTTCCTTTTCCTTTTTATATTCGGGATAGGGGGCCGTAATGAGAAGGCTTTCGCCCCTAATCTCAAGGGGCAGGCGTGAATATATCTCCTCGGTAACAAAGGGCAGAAGGGGATGAAGCAGCCTGAGGGACTCGGCAAGCACTGTGAGCAGCACCGTGGTTGCCCTGTCTTTTTCCGCCGCCGCCTGATCCGAGTCGTCGCCTGAACGCATGGAAAGCTTCGTGGCCTCCACATACCAGTCACAGAAATCATTCCAGAAATATTCGTAAGCCGTGGACGAAGCATCGTTAAAGCGGTAGGAGAGGAAAGCCTCCTCCATGGCCTTTGCGGCGCCGTTGAGCCTTGAAATAATCCACTTGTCTGCGGGAAGCAGCGGAGGGTTTACAACAAGGCTCCGGCCCTCAAGGTTCATCAATATATACCGTGAAGCATTCCAGACCTTGTTGGCAAATTTGGAACCCATCTTGAAAGATTCCTTGTCCACCAAAAGATCCTGGCCCTGGGCGCACATATAGGCCAGGGTGAATTTGAGGGCATCGGCCCCGAACTCGTCCACGAGCTCCAGGGGGTCAAGGCCGTTGCCGAGGCTCTTGCTCATCTTCCGGCCCTGCTTGTCGCGGATAAGGCCGTGCATGCAGATATCCCTGAAGGGCGCCTTGCCTGTAAACTCAAGGCCCGCCATGATCATCCGGGAAACCCAAAAGAAAATTATGTCATAAGCTGAAATTAACGCAGTCGTAGGATAAAAAGTTTTGTAATCCGGGGTCGTACAGGAATTGTTCTCCCAGCCCAAAGTGCTGAAAGGCCAAAGCCAGCTTGAAAACCAGGTATCAAGCACATCAGAATCCTGGTCCATCTCTTTTGAACCACAGTGGGGACAGCAGGAAGGATCTTCCCGGGCCACCGTAAGTTTGCCGCAGCTTTTACAGGTCCAGGCCGGAATACGGTGGCCCCACCAAAGCTGGCGGCTCACGCACCAGTCGCGGATATTTTCAAGCCAGCGCTGATAGGTGTTCTCCCATTTTTTGGGATAGAAAACGATCTCCCCATTGCGCCAGGAGGTCAGGGCCTTTTCCGCCAAAGGCTTCATGCGCACAAACCACTGTTCCGAGAGGAAAGGCTCTATCACCGTATGACAGCGGTAACAATGCCCCACGGCGTGGGTGATTTTTTCATCCTTGATAAAGTAATCCCCCGCAACAAGATCCTCAAGCACGATCTTGCGGGCCTCGGCAACAGAAAGCCCCCGGTATTTTTGGGGAACCTCGTCATTGAGCTTCCCGTCGGGGGTAAGAATATTGATCACCTGAAGATCGTGGCGCTTTGCCACTTCCCAGTCATTGGGATCATGGGCCGGGGTAATCTTCACCACACCTGTGCCAAAGGCCCTGTCCACGTAGGTATCGGCCACCACGGGGATTTCACGGTCCGTCAGGGGAAGCTTTACCATCTTGCCGATGAGGTGGGCATAACGTTCGTCCTCGGGGTGCACCGCCACTGCCGTATCCCCCAAAAGGGTCTCGGGCCGCGTGGTCGCCAGTTCCACAAAAACACCTTCGCTGCCCGCTACAGGGTAGCGAAGGTGATACATTTTTCCCGGCGTATCCTCGTGCTCCACCTCGTCGTCCGCCAGGGCGGTACCGCAGGAAGGACACCAGTTCACAAGGTAGTTGCCCTTGTACATAAGATCCCGCTCGTAGAGGGTCACAAACACATCCCTCACCGACCTTGAAAGCCCTTCGTCCAGGGTAAAACGCTCCCGCGACCAGTCCACACTGGCCCCGATACGGGACAGCTGATTGGATATGATGGTCCTGTGCTCGTTGATAAAACTCCAGGTTTCTTCGACAAATTTCTCCCGCCCCAGCTCGCGGCGGTTTTTCCCCTGTGATCGGAGACGCTTCTCTACCACGTTCTGGGTGGCGATCCCCGCATGATCGGTGCCTGGCACCCAAAGGGTCTTTTCACCCTTCATACGGTGGAAGCGTATTACAATATCCTGAAGGCTGTTATTCAGGGCGTGGCCCAGATGCAGTATGCCCGTTACATTGGGCGGAGGAATCACAATAGTAAAAGGG
The DNA here is from genome assembly GCF_000214355.1 of Leadbettera azotonutricia ZAS-9. Lineage (GTDB taxonomy): Bacteria > Spirochaetota > Spirochaetia > Treponematales > Breznakiellaceae > Leadbettera > Leadbettera azotonutricia. The sequence goes on from NC_015577.1 coordinate 2,800,565, forward strand.
GCGCTCCCCTCGGCGGTAGGCTTAAAGCAGCCATTGTCCTTCCAGAGGGCATAGATCCTGTCTTCAAAAGTTTTGGGGTCGTAAGCTTTTTCCAGTTCAATAGCCTTCATCATTGAATATAATATACCCCACTAAATCTTAATTTTCAAGGAAGAAAGGGAGGCTGTATCCGAAGTGCAGCTTCCATTGCATCGATTATGGAATCGGGGGTGGAAGCCCCCGCAGCAAGGCCTATCACTGAATATGCAAAAGCTTCGGAAGGAATTTCGTCAGGGGTTTCTACCAGCCAGGCTTTCCTGGCCACACCGCTTCCGTCAAGCCTTGCGAACTCCGCACGGGCGATATCCAAAAGACGGCGGGTATTGGCTGACCGTTTCCCTCCTGCAATGATCATACCGTCCACCTTCGTGCAGAGATCCCTCAATGCCTCCTGCCTGTCCCTGGTTGCACCGCAAATAGAATTGATTATTTCAAGATCAGGAAAAATCTTTTTTATCCCCTCCCCTATCGCCAGGTATTCTTCAGGAGTAATGGTAGTCTGTCCGATCAACGCAGTTTTAATGTTTTTATTTTTTTCGCATAACTCTTTCGCCGCCCGTTCCGCTTCGTCCTGATCGCCCACCACCGCACAGAGCTCCGAGGCAACATAACCCTGCATGCCGATTATCTCCGCATGGTTTTTTTCACCGGCAAGAAAAATCCGATACCCCTGGCTTGCCAGGGCTTTTGCCTTCATCTGGCTAGCCTTAACACGGGGACAGGTAGCATCGACAACATGAGCCCCACGGCGTACAAGATCGGCCTCGATTTGAGGCGCAACCCCATGAGCCCTGATTATAACTGTCGAATTATCAAGACAAGAAGGAAGATTATCTTCTTTTAGGATCTCAACTCCCAGCCCCTTCAAACTTTCCAGGGCCTGGGGATTATGTATCAATGGTCCCAAGGTATAGACCCTGGAACCAGTATCTGCGGACGGAGCCTTGGCACCCGGCAGAGCCACAGCCTCGGCGGCCATATCTACCGCCCTGCGGACCCCCATACAGAAGCCTAAAACCTTGGCCCGCCGAACTTCCATATAAATCTGAATTCTTTAAGAATTTCTAACCGCAAAGTCAAAAAAGCGCACAAAGTATAAAAAATTACTTTTTTCTTCGTGCGCCTTCAGCTCCTTTGCGGCAAAAAAGACCTTACGCCTTGGCCGGAACAGCCACTGCGGGAGCAGTAAGCTTTCTTTTTTCCCGTTTGTTCTTCTGGGCTTCCCAGAGGTTTACAAACCCACAGGCGATGAAAATTGTTGAATATACGCCCGAAGTCATGCCTACGAGGAGGGCAAGGGCAAAATCTTTCATTGAGCCTGTGGTAAAGATAAAGAGGCTCAATACAGCCAGCATAGTAGTAAAAGTAGTAATAATGGTACGGCTCAAGGTTTCGGTGAGGGAACGATCAAGAATTCGCACAAAGGTATCGTCAGGATAAATACGCCGCGATTCCCGGACACGGTCAAAGATAACGATGGTGTCGTTTATCGAATAACCCAGGATTGTGAGTATTGCTGCGATAGTAGTAGTGTTAAACTCCATGCGGGACCAGACCACAAAGGCAACCATGATAAGACCGTCGTGGACAATGGCAAGAACCGCGCCTATGGCGTACTGGGGCTTAAACCGTATAGTTGAATAAAGCAGAATCAAAAGAAGGGTAAGGCCAAGAAGAATACCGGCCTGATCAGCCAGCTGCTTGGAGAAACGGGAACCTACATAGTCAGACTTGTTCACCGCTACCCCGCCATGCCCAAAGGCTGTCTCCAAAGTGGAAATGATCTTTTCCGCAGGGACACCCTGCCCGCCTTCAATATCGCTGTCTTCCATTCGAACCATAAAACGCCGCTCGGCCGGCTCGCCAAGGCTCTGCACAGAAACAGTCCCCAAAGGCAGGAGGGCTGAACGCACATCCTCGATAGGTATCACCTGTTCGTCAGGCGAAAGGTAATGGACGTTGTAGGGAACAGAACCAAGCTGGGGGCTGCTCTGGGCGCTTACCACGAGCCACGAAGACCGTATTGAGCCCACCGAGGAAGAAGCGGAGGCGGAAATGCCGTCAATGGCCTGAAGGCCCCGGACAAGATCATTCACTGCCGGATAAGAAGCAAAGGGGAAATCGTGCTGCTCTTCCTCGACCCCCGCACCCGAAATGACAATAGTCAAATTAGTGCGGCTAAGGGATATGGACGCATTGCCCCTGCCATTATAGGTGACCTGGAAAGCGCCGGGGGCAAACTGAATTTCCTGCAAAAGACCTGCCTGGAAATCGACACCCATATTAAACCCTTCAGTTACATACCCCACTATACCGCCAACAGCCAACAGGATCGATAGTATTATTGCGGGAAGGAAAAATTTTGAAAAAGGAATAATGCGTTTCATTACCGGACCCTCCAGGAAACAGAAAGGTGCTTAGAGCCCATCACATCGGTTCCAAAGTCAAAAATAAGGCGGGACACAAAGAGGGCGGTAAACACCGAGGAGAATACCCCGATAGCCAAGCTCACTGCGAAACCCTGAATAGGGCCTGACCCAAGCTGGGAGAGGAACAGGGCCGCAATAAAGGTGGTGATGTTCGAGTCCATAATGGCCCAGAAAGCCTTGTCGAAGCCTGCGTCAATAGCAGCCTTCCGGCCTTTGCCAAGATGCAATTCTTCTTTCATCCTTTCAAAGATGATGACGTTGGCATCGACAGCCATGCCGATGGTGAGTATAAAACCCGCGATGCTCGGCAGGGTCAAAGTGAAGTTGAAGGCTGAAAGTATGCTGAACATAAAATAGATATTGAGCACCTGGGCTACAACAGCGTTGATGCCCGAACCCTTGTAGAAAAGCAGCATGAAGATCATGACCGCCGCAAGGCCGCCCAAAAGGGCAAAAAGCCCTTGGCGTATGGTGTCCTCGCCCATGCTCGCGCCGATGGACTGCTGGGTGACAACCTCAAGCTCCACAGGCAGGGCAGCCGTCCTCAAGGTGAGAGCTATATTGTTGGCTTCTTCCTGGCCAAAACCAGTGAGCCGCACCGCGTCGCGTATGGCGCTTTGAATAGTTGCCTGGGACTTTATCCTGTCGTCGAGCACTATGGCCATGGGCTTGCCAATATTGTTGGATGTAAGCTTATAGAAGATTTCGCCCCCTTCGGTGCTCAGCATGAAGGTAACTTCAGGCCGGCCGTCAAGGGAATTCCGTTCTACCAGGGCGCTCTGTATGTAGTTGCCGTCCAGGCCAACTTCTTTTTTGACCGCCGCATAGCTTAAATTTCCGGAAGCGTTCCTGGCCTGTTCATCAAGGCCGTAACGATCCTTCGTATAAACACCGTGGATTACCACGTCGGAAGGAATGATAGAGGGGTCCAGGAGATTGCCGTTCGCGTCAAAGGTCGTTGCAGGATGGGCGTTGTAATAGGTATTGAAAGCTTCGGTCGCTTCCTGATCAACCATGTGGAAGGCAAGGCTGCCCCGCCCCATGATGATGTCATTGATGCGCTCGGGGTCCGCGGAACCGGGGATTTCAACATAGATCTGATCCTGCCCCTGTCGGCGTATCACAGGCTCGGTAAGGCCGAATTTATCTATCCTGTTGTTAAGCACTTCAAGGGCGCGGTTAACCGCGTCTTCGCGGTCAGCATCGGTAAGCACCCTGCCGAGGCGTTCCTGGAGAGACTCGAGGTCAGCCTGGAGGACTATGGAAAGCCCCCCCGAAAGATCAAGGCCGAGCTGCACTGCGCTCTTCTGAAGATCCTTCAATTCCAGGATCTCGCTGCGGTATTTGGTTTCGATGGACTCAAGCGCCTCCTGGCGGGAGGTAAACGCCGCCAGCACCGTCTGGGCATCCCATTTGGCAGGACTGGGCTCTTTAGCCCTCTTGTAGATCTTTTTAGCCTCCACGGTCAGAAAGTCCAGCCCCGGGGGCACATCCCCGCCGGCCCTTGCCTGGACAATGAGGTTCTCAAGATCCACCTGGGCGGTCTGCGAGGCATAGGCCTTTATCTGTTCCCGGGAAGCCAATGCCCTGGTCTGTTCCAGCTTGGGAACGAAGAAATACCAGCGTATGGAGGGGGAAAGAAAGACAAAACATACTATTATAATAGCTAGTATGATAAAAAACCGGTATCGTTTACTCATGTTTTCGCTCCGGAGGTGAGGATCCTATTCGCTTTTTTCTTCGGCATCAGATTCGTCCTCAGCCGGGGCTTCGATCTTCTTGTCTTCTTTTTCTTCTTTAGCCTGGCTCTCCACAGAGGAAATAGCGCTGCGGGAGAATTCAAGCTTTATATTGTCGTCCACCCTGACTATGACGGTGCTTTCCTTTACGCTCTGGATAGAGCCATGTATGCCGCCAATGGTAACGATTCTGTCCCCTTTCTTAAGGGCAGACAGCATCTTCTGGGTTTCCTTCTGTTTTTTATTCTGGGGCCGGATAATCAGGAAATAGAAAATCCCGATAATGGCGACCAGAGGCAGGAAATTGATAAGCCCTCCACCAGGAGCAGCCCCTTCAGCACCCTGAGGGGCACCCAACAGCAGGGAAAACACAAATGAATTCATAAAGTAACTTCCTTATATCAAAATGAGTTGAAGAATAGATTAGCATAGAAGAAAAGGAAGGGTCAATACATCGCTAAAGGACGATGGAACGCCGGGCATCAGTAGGGAACACCCCAAAAAGGCGATCCAGCCCCGCAACACCGACCTGAGCCCCAATAAGGCTTCCATAGGCAGAAGCCACCAGCTCAAGCTCAGACGGATCTTTGGAATAGACCGCCGAGGAATAGGCAGCCCTGAAAAGCCCCTTTTCCGCCAATTCCCTGGTCGAAAGCTTCCCATAGCGCTTCCTCGCCTGCCCGTCAATCACCGCCGCAGGCCCGTCATAACCGATGGTGAAAACAAAATCCTCACGTAAAAGCATAAAACCCTTATTTCACAGCCGAAAAATTGTCTTTCGACGCTCCGCAGAGGGGGCAAACCCAGTCCGAAGGCAGCTGCTCAAAAGCCGTCCCCGCCTTTATCCCGCCATTGTCGTCTCCGTTCGCGGGGTCATACACATAACCGCAAAGATCGCATACGTACTTTTGCATGTTTAGCTCCTTATGTATAGAAAGATACTTACATTATGGGAGATTATGGGGGATTTGACAAGCGTAAGGGATTGGTGCCTGGCGCCATTTCACAACAGCCCTGCATACTCCCCCTCGTACCTCTTGAGCTGCGGATTGTCCGGCGCAAGGGCAAGGGCCTGTTTGAGATAGTACACAGCCCGGCGTTCGTCGCGGCGGCGGTGGTAAATCTCGAACATGGCAGTGAGGGCCAGGAGGTTGCGGGGGTCCTCGAAGAGGCTCGAGCGGAGATCGTTCATAATGGCGTCTTCGCTGGCTCTGGTGCGGCTGCGGAGGTAGTGGTAGCGGGCCTTGAGGACGCCGCCTGACATGCCGGTAAGGCGGGTGTCTATCATGCGGGCCGCTTCGTCCTGCCTGCCTGTATCAATCAGTGCGGATATATAGGCGATGATACCTTCCTCGTTGGCGCGGTCCGCCTCGTAGAGTTCCCGCGCATAGGATAGGGCAGCGGCATTGTTGCCCTGGCCGTGTTCAACGGTATAGGCGCTGAGAAGATCCTGGGGAGAACGGCGTTCATCCAGAAGCCTGGCAAGATACGGGCGGGCTTCGGCCCAGGCCTGGCGGCGCACAGCATCCTGAAGGGCAATGGTGACAACCGTGAGGGAGGGGCTGGGATTGGCAAGAAGGCGGCGGAGCAAATCCCGCCCTTCGTTTTGATCTTCCTGCCTTGAAGACTCCATGAGGAGCCTTGCAGCATAAACAGAAGCTTCATCATCTATAGCGCCGGCCGAGCCCCGGAGCAGGGATCGGAGATAGTTAAGGGCAGCGTCGCGGTTGCGGTAGCCCTCGGACTGGACACGGGCGCGGAGGAACAAATAGAGCCTGTTGTTGGGATTAATCGACGCATAGAGATCCAGGGGCGCTTGTGCCTGGAGGAACTGGCCTTCTTCAACCAGCACATGGGCCCGCATCAAAATAAATTCGCCATCCCGGTTGTCCCGCTGCAGTATCTCCGCGATGGCAGGTTCGGCCCTTGACCAGATGCCGGCGCGGTACCAGGCAATGGCAAGCTGCCGCTTTATCTGGAGGTTGTCGGGAAAGCGTATCACCAGATCCTGGAGCAGCTGGGCTGCTTCCTGCCTTTGGCCTTTGGCATCCAGGACACGGGCAAGCCCCAGGGCTGCGGGATAGCAGTCAGAAGAAAGCTGCCAGGCTTTGCTGTATTGGGCATTGGCTTCATCAAGCCGCTGGGAACGCTCGTAAACTATGCCCATAAAAAAAGGAGCCAATAGTGCGGCGGAATTAAGCTCTGCGGCCTTCTGCAAATCAGGCAGGGCAGGGAGGAGCCTTTCGCTTCTTGTCTCAGCATAAAGCGCCAGGAAGGGCAGCACAAATTCCAGATAGTCCTGGGAATTTGCCATCGGGTTAAGGTAGGCCCCCTTCTCGGCATCCCGCAGGATTCGTGTATACACATGAGTCTGGGGAGGATCAATTTGGGGGAGTTGGGGCCCGGTGGCGGAGTACAAAACTTTTAAAAGGGTTGCATCCACATAGTTCATGACTCTGCCGAATTCGGAGTTTCCAAGATCCCGGTTCCTGATAAGCTCCAGGGCTTCAAACAGGGCCGGGGGGGTCCCCTTCTCGACAAGGGAACGAATCTCCTCGGCTATGCCCCCTGTCCTTGGCGGGGCTGGCTGGGGGCTTTCCACAGGGACAGGAATTTCTGCAGGCAGAGGGGTTTCCCGGGTGTCGGGGTTTGAACCGCAAGCCCCAAGAAAGACGCAAAGAATGGCCGCACAAAGGCGCGTCCGGTTGCCCTTCACCGATCCTGATCCCCAGCGCTGTTTCTAGCCCCAAGGGAAATCAGGACCAGGAGCAGCCCCGCAAAGGCAATGAGGAGAGGCCACCAGTTAAGTATGAACTGCTTAAAAGAGAAGCCGACTATGTCGAAGGAGAATGCCAGAAGGGCACAGCCCAAAATCACAAAGACCAGGGCTGGCGCCATGAAGCGGCTGCGGAACGTACCGTAACGCCTCCACCCCGCAGGCACCAGGGCAAGGCCCGAAAAGACTGAAATCAGGGGCCAGGTTTTATAAAAGATATCCCTGGGGATGACATTCAGGGCAGAGAGGAAAAGGAAAAAACCCGCCATGAGGAAAAAAGCGGCAAAAAAGAGGTAAATGGAACTCTTGTTCATCTTTATGGCGAACATCGCCAAGAGTATGCCTGCAATCACGACAAGAAAAGCCAGAAGGACCGAGAATTTCGATGTCCCCGCCAGGGAGCCCAGGAGAAAGGCAGATCCCAGGAACATGAGCAAAAGGCCGATAAAGAAAGAAAGCCATGCGGCAATACGGCGGGAGAACATTGAAGCCATGGTATAAGTATAACCATGAGTCCTTCTCTTGCCAATGGCAATGCGGCATGATAGGCTGAATCTTATGGGGAAAGGGGCGGGCATCAAAAAAATCGCTGTAATCCTGGCGTTTGCGGCCGTTGCGGGTCTTGTTTCGGCCTGTGGCGGGGGGAATCCAAGCCCCAGGGCTGAGCAGAAAATCGATTCCTACTATATTGTGGGCTCAAAAGAGAACCGGGAGACCCTGCGTAATCTCTTTTTGCTCCTCTCCGATGAAAACCCCGGCGGGGAAGAGCAGTTCGCGGTCGCCCGGGAGATAGCCAACAATTTTATGCGGCAAAAGGAATACGCCAAGCTCATCAATTTTCTGACTGCCCGTATTGGCCAGTACCCCGATGATCACTACAACACCTACTACCTTTTCATGACCGCCTTTGCCTATATGCAGGAAGAGGCATACCCTGCCGCGGCCCTCTACTTCGACCTCATTATCAAGAACTACCCCGATTTGACCATATTGGGGGAATCGGTGCATCTTGCCTGCCTGAACCAGCTTATCACCCTGGTGGACAGGAGCGAGCAGAAAGTCTGGTACTATGAAGAACTTATTTCCCGCTTTGCGGACAGGATAGATCTTGGCGCCGCCTACTTCATGCTTGCCCAGGCTTACGAGGAAATAGGCGAGTGGAACAGCGCCATCAAAGCCTATACCCAGTACCTCCCCTTTATGGGTTCCAATGTGCCGGGCTTCCCCAATGCGGACACCTATGCCAAGCAGCTTGTGGACTTCAACAACTCCTCCAAAAACTGGAGCTTCGACAGCCTCAATTCGCTGATAAACACCATCAAGACAGCCCTGGATGCAGGTTCACCCAACAGGCTCGAACAGTACAGGGCAAAGGTAAATTTCTTTGCCCGCACCTGGGAGCAGGAAGCCACCGATGATTCGGGCATGTCGGACTTCAACCTTTCGGACTTTATGCGCATGAGCCGCATACGCTACAACGCCGACCTCGACGCAGGTTCCAACGCCAACGAGGCCTACCTCCGCACCTGGGGCTGGTCCCAATACATCTCCACCTGGTACCTCTATTTCAGGAAAATCTACTTCCCTTCCGACCCCGAAATCCACGGTCGCTGGGAATGGGCCGGCATTTACTATGGCGAAAAATTTTAAAAATTCCCGCATCCTAAAATCGGCTCTATTGGCATGCCTTTTGTGTTTTGGGCGCACCGCGCTGCTGCCCGCGGCAGAATCGGCTGATGCGATTCCCGGTGGGGCGGCAGCCATAAGCCCGACAGAGGCCCTTGTTGAAAATCCTGCCCTGCCACCCAGGCCCCTGCGTTCCCAAAGGGCCGCACGGCCGGATCACCCTTTATACAGGAACGCCCTGCCTCCTCCTTATGCGAATTCAAATTCCGCGCCAATACGGTCGTCCCCAAATTCTCTCCTGACTTCGAGCGCATTGGAGCGCAGCCTTACCCAATACTATATACGCCAATATTCGACCGCCGGCGGGCTCGCATGGCTCAATGCCGTGATGGAGAGGGGAGGACCCTACCTGGGGTTTATACGGAAGGAAATTGAAGAGCGGGGGCTGCCGCCCGAACTCCTCTATCTGCCAGTAATAGAATCACAGTTTTTGGCAAGCGCGGTGAGCAAATCCGGAGCCATGGGGCTCTGGCAGTTTATGAAGAACAGCATTGCCCCCTTTGACATGAAAGTGAACGACTGGGTGGACGAACGCAGGGATTTCTGGAAATCCACCCAGGGCGCCCTCCGCAAGCTTGAAGAGAACTACAATTACTTTGGCGACTGGCCCCTGGCGCTGGCTGCCTACAATGCGGGCCTTGGGGCAATAAACAGAGCAGTAAAAGATTCGGGCCTCAAAAATTATTGGCTCCTATCGGATAAAAAAATCCTTAAAACCGAAACCATACACTACGTGCCCAAGCTTTTGGCAGTGGCACAGATTCTGTCCAACCCCAGGCGTTACGGCCTCAGCCCTCAATGGGCAGAGATCCCCCAATGGACAAGGGTAGCGGTTACACGCCCTGCCGACCTGAACATTTTGGCTTCCGAGGCAGGGCTTGATGCGGCAGAGCTTAAAAAGGCCAACCGCGAACTCATCTATAATATCACTCCCCCGGGATCGGGGTATTCCCTCAAAGCAAGGCTTGAGGATGCCGACAAGATACGCGCGGTGCTTGCCCGTACCGATCTCCCCCTCATCAAGTACTATATACACACCATACGTTCCGGGGACACCCTTCTCGCCCTGGGGCTTCATTACGGGATTTCGGTGGAGCAGATTTTGCAGTCCAACCCGGGAACCCAGGCGCGGTACCTCAAAATTGGCGGGCGCCTCATGATCCCTGCCTTTAAGGACGTGGAGCCCTATATTGCTCCCAAGGCTTCCGCCGTGGGGCTTGTTTTTGCGGGGAACCACCTGGTAAAGCGGGGCGAAACCCTTTGGTCCATTGCCCTGGCCTACGAAGTCGATCCCGAATTGCTGGCCGAGGCCAACAGCATGGGTTTAAATGATGTGCTCCGCGAAGGAAGAAGCCTAAAAACGCCGATAAGAGAGTAAGAAGATGCGCATAAAATTCGGCTTTTTATTGTTCATTCCCCTGCTGTTTTCCCCCTTGTCAGCCCGGGGGCAAACCAGACTCGATCTGTCAGGCACTATAGAATGGGATAAAGGCGAATTGAGCGCAGCAGCCAGCCTCAACCTTGGTTCGGCGGGGATAAAACTCCCCACAGGCCGCATACGGGGCGAGGAGATCCTGGGCGACGAATGGCCGGCCCTCATACGGCCCTACCTTCTCAAGATCCAGGTCGATTCTTCTTCCACCGTCGAAGACCTGGTAAACAACCGGGAAACCACCCTGGCGGAGCTGGACAATATCAGCCTTGAAGCCGCGAAGATCCCCCCGAGCCTTTCGGCGGATCTTGCGTTTATGACCGGCCGCTATACCATCCCCCTCAAAAGCATCAGCGCAGCCTTGATCAGGCACAGGCGGGCTGTCGACCAGGCAAGGCCCTTTATCCCCTCCCCTGCCGCAGACTATACGGGCATAATCATCATCGCCGACACGGAGCTTCCCATTCATGGGAGAAACACTTCCGCCCTTGTCAGGCCCTGCATTTTTCCCAGGGTTTGGGATACCAATATGAACCTTGTTTATGAAAAAAACATGACCGACCCTGCAATCACCGCGTCGGGCACAGGGGCTTTGGTGCGCTATACCAGGGCGGAAAATATTTTCCGCCCAACCCCTTCGGGGATTGACGAAAGCCTTGCCGCTCTTGTGGGCACGAACCCCATAAGGATATTGGCAAGGGCGGTCTTCGGTTCAAGCCCCACAGATCCTGTGATAGACCGTGAAGACGCCCTTGCAATAATCTCTTCAGAAAACAACCGCCGTCTTCTCAGGGAAGGCAGGGTTGCGATTGTGTTAAACGAATCAGTGCTAAAGGTGCCGCTGGGCCGGCAATAGCATTAGCTCCATTACTTCACCATCTCCAGGGTATACTCTTTGCTCCCCAAGCCGTATTCCTCAAGGAACTTGATCTGGGAATAGGGATCTTTGCCGTGGAGCCTTTCAAAGAGGTGGCCTTTGCTTCCCATGGTGCTCCCTGTAGGCACACCCTCGGGGTTGAGCTTTTCGATCTTTATCTGGTCGAGGCTCGCGCTTTCGATGGCGGAAAGATCCCAGGACGACATCACGCCGATATCCGGCACCAGGTAGGGGGTGGTCATGCCCCAGCAGTCGCACATGGCGGTTATGGAAATCAGGAGATTGACAAAGAACACATTGCCGGGCTCGAAGCTGTCCAAAACCGTTTTGGTGCAGAGGGCAAGGCCCTTCTGGAAATCGAGGTAGCTGGAATCCGTAAGGGTGATTGCTCCGGTGGGGCATACCTTGAGGCAGTGCTGGCAGAGGGTACAGTTGTGGAAATTCACCTCGTACTCGCCCTTGTCGTTGAAGGAGTTAGCCTGGTGGTTGCATGCGCCAATGCAGGCTTCGCAATGGGTGCACTTGTCCTTGTCCCACTTGAGGCCCCCTTCCAGCCCGTGCTGTTCACGGCGGGTGCGGTCAGAAACACAGCCCATGGAGATATTCTTGACGGCTCCGCCATAAGCGCAGCATCCGTGGCCTTTGACATGGGCAAAGTCGATGAGAAAATCGGCGTCATGGATGAGGCCCGCAATATCCACATGCTTAAAAGTTTTCCAGTTGACTTCTTTGGTGTAAATGTATTTGCCCAGGTGGCCCGCAGCCTCCACTATGGGAGCGCCTATGCTCTCCTGGGTATAGCCCCGGTGTTCAGGATGCCGCTGGGCTATATAATGATCCGTAAAAAAGCAATTCCCCCCATGGGCCCGAACGAATTCCGCAAGGAGCCTCATGAATACAGGGGGTATGGTAGAATACCCAATTTCGGAACCCACATGGATCTTGATTGCAACGTTCTTGCCTTTTACCTTGTCCCCAAGGCCCGATGCCTCAAGCTGCCTTTCCATTTTCCTGGGCAGGGTCTGGTTTGCCTCGTAAGCGGCATACGCCATGTCAGAAAAATAAACCTTTGATGCCATTCTTTATTCCTCTCTTTTAATAAGCTTGTAAGAGGATCTTAAATGTTAACGTTAAGGTTAAGTCAAGTGACCTGAAGCTAAAGCCCTGGTTTTGCCCTGATTTTTTCAGCCAAAACGGGAAGCCCCAGGGCCTCGAAAATACCTGCAGCCCTTTTATATGCGGCTTCGGCATCAGAGGCATTACCCATTTTCAGGTACACATCCCCCAGGGCCTGCCAGCTCGAAGCAAGGCCAAAGCCGTTTTCTGCCCGACGGTCGAAACTTATGGCTGTACGCAAGGCTTCCGCAGCCCTGTTATAACTGCCGGACACTGAACGTATGGACGCGATAAGGTACCAATCGTAGGCAGCTTCCTCGAGGTAGCGGTTCTTCTCGTGAATTTCCAAAGCCCGGCGCACAATGTATTCGGCTTCGGGATAGCGGGCCAGTTCTTTCTCCGCCATACCGAGCACAAGGTTCCCGGAGGCTTCACCCATGGGATCCGACTTCATGGCAGAAAGGGCCGCCCTCACTTCAACCTTGATGGCTTCGACAGCTGCAGGATCTGCAATGCCGGAACTTCCGGCCATGAGCAGGACCAGCTGCCCCCTTGCCCTGGCGATCCGGGCCTGGGAAACAAGGTTCACGATCCCTGCATTCTCGCCTTCTTTTTGGGCATAATCCCAATTGGAAAAAGCTTCGTCATGGCGGCCCATGGAAAAGAGTATATTCCCCCGGGACAGGGAGCATTTAATGAGCAGGCCGGGATCGTCCACGCTTACCGCTGTCACCCAGGCATCCTCAAGTATAAGGAGGGCATCGTTATAGCGGCCCTGGTTGGCAGTCCTGTTGGCAAGGTCGAGCTGGCTTGCAGCCATATTGCGGTCGGTCAACACCTCAAGGGGTTTCTTGGGCGCGGAAGAACAACTGAAAAATGTTAGCAGCAATACTGTTAAAATCGAAACAGAATAAATCGTATTAGTGTTAATTGGTATTATAGGCTTTTTCATGTCCTTCCTCAAAACTGTATATCCCTGGGGCTGGTGCCGCTGGACTGCACTTCTACCCTTTCGGGTATGCCTTTGCGGAGCAGGGGGTTGTTTGTCAAAGCCACGAGCACATCTTCTGCGGTTTTAAGCGTAACCCTGAGGTCTGTAATAACCCCCGCAAGGGCAGGCATCTGCCCGGGTATAAAGGCAGTGGTCCTGTCGAGGTTGTCGAGAATTCCCGAAACAGAATTGAGGGAATCCACAATGCTTAAATAGAGAGGGCCCGAAGTATCCAGGGCAGTCATAACTACCCCGGAAGGATTTGCGAGTTCCGAGGAGAGAGTGTTCAAATCTGCCAGAATGGGGTTGATGCGTTCAAGCTCATTGTCGAGCAAATGCTTGACATCATCAATGTCTGCCAAAAGTATATCCACATCTGACAAAATTGTATCGGCGGCCCTGTTCACAGTACCCGGAATGGTTTCGAGCCCCGCGACAGTGCGATCGACCCCGCCGACTATCCTGCCTATGGCGGTAGAGTCAGTGCCGGTGATAAGGGCTTCGTTAACCTGGAACAGGGTACGGTTAACAGCATCCATCACAGAACTTGCCCGGTTTAGGAGAAGCGAAATGGAATCGTCATGGCGGGGCTCGTCCGCCAGCCCCTGGCGTATAAAGTCCCTGGCCTCGGCAGAACCAACGGCAGGCACAAAATCGCCGTACGCCAAACGCTCTTCGCCCTTGCCTGCATGGAAAAGGAACTGGTTCCCCAGCCCTATAGGGCTCACCATAAGTTCTACCATGGAGCCTTTTCTTACCCTGTCCACATAGAGATCCTGAATCCGGAAGACAACTTCAACCTGATCGTTTTCCGCCAGGCCAAAGGACTGGACATTGCCTATGGTAAAGCCCCTGTAGAGAACCGGCATGTTTTTGCTTAAGCCTGCCGCAGAGACGAATGAAGAATGGTATGAATAATCTTTTGCGAACCAGCGCTGGGAACTCCCCAACATGACAATAATGAAAACCAGAGAAGCCAGGGCAAGGATAATGAAAATGCCAACAATCTGATCGGCAAAGCGTATCCTGAATTTCATGAAGCGATTCCCCTTTCCACATACCGGGACAGATCCTCATCCTCTTCCATCTGTTCCCGGGAAAGCTTGAGGAAGAACTGCCCCCCAAGGATCATGAGCACATAGTCTGCCATGTTTTTGATGATCCGGAAATCGTGGCTTACCAGGAGAACCGTGTGGTGTTCATTCTGCTGGGCATGCACCAGGGAAATGAGCCGCTGGGCAGCCGAATCATCCAGGGACTCTGTCCACTCGTCAAGAAAAAGGAGCTTTGGCCTGCAGAGCATAGCCCTGGCAAATGCGATGAGCTTCTGCTCCCCCATGGAAAGCAGGGAAGGCCGTATGGAAAGATCCCGCTTATAGCCCACATCCCTCAGCACTGATTGTATGCGGTTTTCCCGCTCTGATTGGGGCATCCTGGGGAAGTGTATCCTTAAGGGAAGCTCCAGGATCTGATAGAGGTTCTGGTTTGCCCAGAGGGCAGAATCCTGGAAGACCATGGAGCCCTCTCGCCTGAAGTCGAGGTTGTCCTGGCGGTTCATATGGGTGATATTCTGGCCCCTAAAGGACACTTCCCCCTCGCTAGGCACGAGGAGGCCCGCAGTGAGCTTGAGGATAGTGCTCTTGCCGCTCCCCGAAGGACCCACCAGGGCGGTGGTCTTCCCTTCTTCGAACTGATGGGAAAAGTTTTTCACCACTATCCGGTTTTGAGCGACAAAGGAAACATTCTTCAATTCCAAAATTACTGCCATTGCCCCAGCCTTACACCATTATATAGTAAAGGGCGGAAAGTAATATATCCACCAAAATGCACCAGCCAAAAGAAGCGCCCACCGCCTTAAGGCCCGCTATGGGGACCTCGGTGCTTGATCGCTCCACTGCCAAACCCTTGACTATGGCCACCACAGAAATAATAATGCCAAAGGTTATACTCTTTATAACTGAAACAATGATATCCGGCAAGCTCAGGCTCAAAAGGATGTTCCCAAAGTAAACCGAGGCAGGCATGGGGTTAAATATCTGGGCCACTGCAAAGGAGCCCGCCAGGCCGAAGACCGAAAAGAAAATGTTCAGCATAAAAAGCGAAATCGTTACCCCCAAAAAACGGGGGACCGCCAGGTACTCGATGGGGTCTACCCCTACAGATATATAGGCCTCTATCTCGTGGGAAATCACCATGCCTGCCATTTCAGTGGCAATAGCCGTAGCCGATCGGGCTATGATGATGAAGGCAGTGAGGAGAGGCCCCAGTTCCCTGGTAATAATGGTGATGAGCAGGGGGTAGATGTAGGCTTCCTGGGAAAACTGGGCCAAAAAAGGTATGCCTATGACATTGACCGCAGCCCCAATGCCCAGGGCAAGAAGGGTGGAGATACTCAGGGCTTCCACAAAGGTAAAGAGTATCTGCATAATGAGGACCCTATGAGCCGCCTGACCCCGGCGGACAAACTGGCCCACCCCTTTGAGGATTTGGACAAAAAAACCCAAAGCATAGAAAAGGGATTTTATTGCAGCGCCCATTGGTATATTATACATAATAGGGGAATTTTAGTATATTAGGATATCATGCAGGAAAACCAAGCAGCGGGAACAGAAGAGTCGAGCCAGGCAAAATTCAGCTTTCTGGCCCGTATGAGCCACGAAATGCGTACCCCCCTCAATGCTATTCTCGGCATGACAACCATTGCCCAAAGCTCCATTGAAGATCCTGAAAAAGTAATCCACTGCCTCAGCAAAATCAACGAGGCTTCCCTTCACCTGCTGGGGATGATCAACGACATCCTGGACATGTCCAGGATTGAATCGGGCAAACTGGAATTCCACAGTGCCGAATTCGACTTTGAAGAGATGATAAAGGGCATAATCTCCTCCATGCAGTTCAGCATGAACGAGAAGAAGCAGAATTTCAAACTTTTCCTTGATCCCAGCCTGCCCAGGACCGTTATCTCGGACCAGAAGAGCCTCATCCAGGTTATAACCAACCTCCTTGGCAATGCGATCAAGTTCACCCCCGCAGAAGGCAATATCAGCCTAAAGGTCAAAAAGCTCGCCGAAGGGGACGGGTCCTGCACCCTGAAGCTGGATGTGGCGGATTCGGGCATAGGCATAAGCCCTGAGGCCAAAGAAAAACTCTACGCCCTTTTTGAGCAGGCAGATGGCAGCATAGACCGTAAATTTGAAGGCATCGGCCTGGGCCTGGCCATTACCAAAAGCATACTGGATCTCATGGGCGGCGATATTTCCGTACAATCCGAACAGGGCAGGGGAACCTGCTTCACCGTCAAATTCGCTGTGGAGATGGTTAAAGCCAAAGAGCCCGAGGCAGTCAAGGCGGGCGCCATATTCACGGGCCGCTGCTTGCTGCTGGCCGAGGATGTGGAGATAAACCGCGAAATCATCATTTCCCTTCTGGAAGATACGGGCATTGCCATTGAATGCGCCAAAAACGGCATCCAGGCACTCAGCATGTTCGAAGCAGCCCCTTCCAAATACAGTATCATACTCATGGACATACACATGCCTGAAATGGACGGCTACGAAACCACCCGCAAAATACGGCACTCTGCTGCGGAGGAGGCATTCTCCATACCCATAGTGGCCCTCACAGCCAATGTCTTCAATGAAGATATTGAAAAGTGCCACAAGGCAGGCATGAACGATCACCTGGGAAAACCCATAGTCTACAACGATCTCGTAAAAATGCTTGAGAAGTATCTTTTAAGCAATTAACGGAAACAATGCCGGAATATCAGATTTGGAACTCCCGGGCTATTCTTTCTCGCAGTTCTGCAATTTGCCGCTTCACTTCTTCGGGCGCAGGCCCTCCCTTAAGGCTGCGGGCTTTTACGCAGGCAGCGGGGGTAATGGCATCGTAGATATCCGGTTCAAAAAGCGCAGAGCGGGTTTTGAGTTCAGCCAGGGTGCGATCCGCAATGCGGTTCTGCCCCGCCTGAATGCAGTCCCTGACAATCAGGGCGGCAGCCTCGTGGGCTTTGCGGAAAGGAAGGCCCTTGCGTACCAGGTATTCTGCGGCGTCGGTGGCTTCAAGGAAACCTCCGGTACAGGCGGCTTCCATGCGTTCGGTGCTGAATGCCGCAGTGCTCATCATACCCCTGAACATGCGGAGGCAATTACGGACAGTATCGAGACTGTCAAAAAGGCTCTCCTTGTCTTCCTGAAGATCCTTGTCGTATGCATAGGGCAGACCTTTTAACAAAGCGAGGAGGGTCACCAGATTACCGACTGTCCGGCCCGACTTGCCCCTGATAAGTTCCGCAAAATCGGGGTTCTTCTTCTGGGGCATTATCGAAGATCCGGTGCTCCAGGATTCAGCCAAATTGATGAATTTAAATTCCTCGCTGGCCCAGATCACCACATCCTCGCAGAAACGGGAAAGATGGATCATGGTGATTGCACAGGCCGACGAAAGCTCCAGGGTGAAATCCCTGTCCGCCACAGAATCCATGGCGTTGAGGGTCGGCCCGGCAAAGCCAAGGGCCGCGGCAGTTGCATGGCGATCCAGAGGGAGGCCCGAACCTGCCAACGCCCCTGATCCAAGGGGGCACTCATCCAGGCGTTCTAATGCATCCGCAAAGCGGGAAAGATCCCGCTCAAGCCCAGCGCACCAGGCACAGAAATGATACCCCAGGGTCACAGGCTGTGCCCGCTGGAGGTGGGTATAGCCGGGCATGACAGAATCAATATGCTTTTCAGCCTGATCAAGAAGGGCGGAAACAGTCTCGCGAAGTTCAGCCTGCAATTCGGGCACAGCCCGCTTGAGGTAGAGCCTGAAATCCACCGCCACCTGATCATTGCGGCTCCTGCCGGCGTGAACCATGCGGCCCTCGTCGCCCAGCCTTTGGGTAAGGACGCCTTCGACAAAGGAATGAATATCCTCGGCATTGGGATCTATGGCAAGCTTCCCGGCCACAAGCTCGTCAGCGATTTGGGCAAGTTCCTTATCCAGCTTTTCCGCCGCCTCTTTAGGTATAATTCCCTGCTTGCCCAGCATGGCTGCATGGGCGCGGCTTCCGGCAATATCATCCAAAGCGAGGCGCTGATCAACAGAGATAGAAGCCTGAAAGGCAAACGCCTCGGCTTCCGGTTTCTCGGATAAACGCCCCGCCCAGAGTACATCGGGCGGCTTTCTGTTAGAGTCCAAATAACGCTCCTGCATTCTCGAATTTTTTTATTTTTTCTTTGATTTAGCTTTGGGTTTCGCAGTATCGCTTTTAACCGCAGCAGTCTTTCCCTTCTTCTTATCCTGTTCCATAAGCGCCCGTACCAATACGGGAAGCCCGTAGAGCCTGATAAAGCCCTTGGCGTCGGCGTGGTTATACAGCTCGCCGGTAGTAAAACTGGCAATACTGGTGTTGTAAAGAGAATAGGGGCTTGTGACGCCTGCGGAGCTGATACTGCCTTTGTAAAGCTTGACGCGCACCTTGCCAGTCACGGTTTTCTGGGTAGTGTCTATAAATGCGGAGAGGGCTTCGCGCAGGGGCGTGAACCAGAGGCCGCCGTAGATGACTTCGGCCATCTTTAAGCTGACCTGCTGCTTGAACGCGTAGGTTTGCCTGTCGAGGCAAAGATGCTCCAGCTCCTGGTGGGCGTAATAGAGTATGCTTCCACCGGGAGTCTCGTAGACGCCGCGGCTCTTCATGCCGACCACGCGGTTTTCAACAAGGTCGATGAGGCCCACGCCATTGGCGCCGCCTATCTTGTTGAGGGCCAGGATCAGGGCAACGCCATCCATCTTTTTGCCGTTCAGGGCCGTCGGAATTCCCTTCTCGAATTCTATTTCCACATATTCAGCCTTATTGGGGGCCTTCTCGGGGGGCACGGTTATTTTGAGCATGCGCTTCAGCGAAGGCTCGTTGGCGGGATCTTCAAGCTCAAGGCCCTCGTGGGAAATATGCCAGAGATTATCGTCCCGGCTGTAGGAATCCTTCTTCTTCATGGGCACGGGGATCTTCCTGCGCTGGAGATAGCGGATCTCCTCTTCCCTGCTCTTGAGCCGCCATGTCCGCCAGGGGGCAATAATTTCGATATCAGGGGCAAAGGCCATGATGCCCAGATCAAAACGCACCTGGTCATTTCCCTTGCCGGTGGCGCCATGGGCTATGGCAGTCGCATTTTCCTTGCGGGCATAATCCACAAGCACCTTGGCAATGAGGGGCCTGGCGGTCGAAGTACCCAGAAGGTATTTATCTTCATAGAGGGCATTGGCCTTGAGGGCAGGCCACACATATTCCTCTACATATTCTTTTTTGACATCCGCCACATAGCAGGCAGAGGCGCCTGTATCCAGGGCGCGTTTTTTGATGGTTTTCCAGTCAGCTTCCTGACCAACATCCACGCAGACCGCGATAACGTCGCAGTCCTGGTTTTCCTTCAGCCAGGGGATAATCACCGTTGTATCAAGCCCGCCCGAATAGGCCAGGACAATCTTCTTCTTCATAATTGTTCATTACTCCTATAATGCAATAGTAGCATAAATGCGGGGAAATTTAATAGTATTATGCCATAATGCCGAAAGAAAATGTGCCCTTTTTTGAGATTTTCGGCCCTGTAATGATAGGGCCTTCAAGTTCCCACACTGCGGGGGTGGCCCGCATCTGTTTCCTTGCAAGGAAAATGTTCGGCGCTCTCCCCGTCAGGGCCAGGATACTGTTTTATGGTTCCCTGGCCGCCACCTGGAAAGGCCACGGTTCGGGAGACGCAGCCATAGCGGGCCTTTTGGGCATACCCCCCGAAGATGAGCGGCTTTCGCAGGGCAGCGCTATCCTCAAAGACTTTGAAGCCGAAGACCGGGGCTTCCCTGTTTTTATAGAAGAATGCCGGGAGCTGCCCCCAAGCTGGCACCCCAACAGCCTTGTGGTGGAACTTTTTGGAGCCAGGGGGCAGGGTCCGGATCATCTGGCAATCAGGGCTTCCAGCATAGGCGGGGGTTCCATCAGGATTGACGAGATAGACGGATTCCAGGTGAACCTTTCAGGGGAACTTGAAGCCCTGCTCATACTGCACCACGATGAAATCGGGGTGATAGCCCAGGTGTCCCGCATTTTGGCCAACGAGAAAATCAACATCGCGGGAACTTCAAGCCACCGCAAAGAAAAAGGCGAAGAAGCCCTTCTTGTGGTGGAGGCGGACGGCAAGATCCCCCAATATGCCGCCGATCAAATCACCGCCCTGGCCCCGGTTTACCGGGTCATTTCCGTACCCTCCCTGGTGGATCTATGAAATACAGGTTCAACAGCTTTACTGAACTTTCCCAGATATTGGAAGAAGAAAAAATTCCCGCCCCCCGATACATGATTAAGCGTGAAATGTTTATTTCAGGATCGTCGGAAGAAGCGGTTATCAAAGAACTTGACCGCCGTATCGAAGTAACAAGGCAAGCCCTGATCAAAGGGCTGGAACATCCCCAGCATTCCCGTTCGGGCCTCACCAAAGGCGCCGCAAATGCCTTTACCTCAGCGGAAAGGGGACTCGTCGGCGATGCCCTTTTCAGGCGGGCAGTTGCCTACTCTTTGGCAATTAACGAAGTGAACGCCTGCGGCGGCAAGGTGGTGTCCTTTCCCACAGCAGGTTCAAGCGGCATAGTCCCGGGTGTGATTTGGGCCTGGCATGATTGCAAGCGGGGCGCCGGAGCCGTCCCCCAAAAACCCCACCGGTTTAGCCTCCCTGTAGCAAAACCCCTAAGCCCACCCTACACAGCGGAACTACGGGAAGCATTTTTAATTTCAGGTCTTGTAGGCATACTCATCTCCCAGGGGGCTACCCTGGCAGGTTCCGAAGGAGGCTGTCAGGCTGAATGCGGATCAGCAGGAGCCATGGCTGCCTGCGCCGTCTCATGGCTTGAAGGGCTGCCCCTGGATAAGTGTTTTTCCGCCGCAGCCTTGTCGCTGAAAAATTCCCTGGGCCTCGCCTGCGATCCCGTCGCGGGCCTTGTGGAAGTTCCCTGCGTTAAGCGTAATGCCTTTGTCGCGGTCAATGCTTTGACTGCGGCGGACATGACCCTTGCGGGCATCGAAAGCGTCATACCCTTTGACGAGGTGGTCTGGGCTATGAAGCAGATAGGCGACTCCATACCGCTGGCGATTAAGGAAACCGCCATGGGCGGGCTGGCGTTGACTCCGACGGGTAAGGCGTTTAAGGAAAGGACACGAGGAGTTTTATGAAAAGAGCTTAATACAACGGTTGAAATGGTATAAACACATTAAGCAATTTGATAATGCATTTAACCCTTTTGGTTAAAGCGTTTAAGCTCTTAGGTTAAAGCATTTGATCCCGGTGCTTAAAGCATTTATAAAAAAATATAAATCATTTGGCCAGATAGTACAAAAATTCATAAAACCGGTCAAAACAGCCATCAAAACAGGGAGTTGCTTCATTCTCCGGGACGGTTTTATCATACAGATCTAAGGGTATATCATGCAGGCAGACAGCTATAAGCATGGGTTTTACCCGTCGACGGGCCGAAATGCCCTGTTGTTTATATCCATCGAACAGTATGTTTATATGTTCGGTATAAACCATTTAATGAACCTGGTTAAACACTTTAAGGGACTTGGTTAAACGATTCAACGAATCCGGTTAAACGCTTTAAGCAGCCTGGTTAAACAGAGTATGCTTTTTTATAAAAGCGCCTAAAAAACCCGCCGGAAGCCGGCGGGGAAGCAATGAGCCCAGGATAGGGCCCTGTACCGGGTGCCTATCCTGCCTTGAGCCCTTACAGCTTGGTTTCTCCCTCTTTGTTCGGCGGCAATTCCGTCTCAGGGCGCTTTACATGGGGAAACTGCTTTTTCAAACGCAGGTAAAGGGGCTTTGCCCCAGCCTGGCCGCTCTTGGACGCCTCCCGCAGATAGCGGTGGATGCTCAGGGCATTCTGGTATGCACTGTTGCTCAGGAGGATTTCGCTGCTCCTGATATAATCCATGAGCTTTTTGGCCTCGTTTTGCAGTTGTGACAGCACCTTTACATTGGACATGTCCTGGTTTAAATCATCAACACTGAGATAGCTCGGAATATACCCGGTATTTTTCAGTGCAATGACATGTGCTGTTTCCACAAACCCCAGACGCTTGATTCCTATCGCGTTTTTTGACTTCTTGGGCTTTGGGCTTAGCTTTTTGAGCGTAAGAGCAAAAGAGCTGTTAATTCCTTCCAGTTTGCCCAGCATTTCGCTGAAAGCATCAACCGGGAGATCCGATTTTTGAGCTGTAGCAGCCATAAAAAACTCCTTCGGCATCAATCCGCCGGTTCATAGCCGGCATTATGAAACCTTAATGATTTGAGATAACTTCAATATTTGATATATTAGAGTTATCTCATATATTAAATATAGCAAATAAATCTGAAAAGTCAACAAAAAATGTAAAATTTATCAAAAATATCTATTTTTTGGATTGTCAATGATAGCTTTTTTCTTGCCCATCCCGTAAAGTATGGTCCGCGTTGACGCTTTCCTGTTCCCATGGTATAAAGACACACTACATTCACAAAACGGAGGAAAATATGTTCGCGCCTACGGTGGCCCTTTCAGTCTAACCGCGTATTCGCGGCGTCTTACGCACAAACCCTCTTTTACAATGCAGGGGCGGATATGCGGTTTTCTCTTTACCAAACCACTGGAGGAAAGCCATGTCCGCAGGACAAAACAATACAGAACAGCAAAAAACAATAGTCGTGGAGACTGAAAAGCTGACCAAGGAATACCGGCGTTTCGAGAAGGAGCCGGGGCTTTTGGGAAGCGTTAAAAGCCTTTTTAACCGGAAATTCGTTACCAAAACCGCAGTGGACAGCCTGGACTTAAAAATAAGCCAGGGGGAGTTCACCGCCCTTATCGGGCCCAACGGGGCGGGCAAGACCACCCTGGTCAAAATGCTCACAGGCATAATCGCGCCCAGTTCCGGCAGGATCTCGGTGCTGGGGTATTATCCCAATAAACTGGAAAACGCCTTTAAGCGGCAGTATGCCGTGGTCATGGGTCAGAAGAGCCAGCTCTTTTTCGAGCTGACCCCTTTGGATACCTTTGCCCTTTTCAGGGAACTCTACAATATCCCTCCCGATGTGTATAAGCGGAACGTGGATTACTTTGTGGACATCTTCGGCGTGTCCGGCCTCCTCAATGTGCAGGTGAGGACCCTCTCCCTGGGGGAACGGATGAAGATGGAACTTATCACCGCCCTCCTTCACAGCCCCCAGATCCTGTTCCTGGACGAGCCGACTATCGGTCTTGACGCGGCGGCCCAGCGTCAGATCCGGACCTTCCTCCGGGAGGTGAACCGCGAACAGGGCACGACCATCATCCTGACTTCCCACTATATGGAAGATGTGCGCAGCCTCTGCGGACGCAGCATAGTGATTTCCGGGGGCAGGAAAATATACGACGGGGATACGGAGCGCCTCTTTGCCTCCTACCAGATACACAAAAAGATCACCCTCCTCTTTGAAACCGAATGTACCTTTGCCGCGCCTCCCGGAGCCGTGGTGATTGAACAGAGCCCCTGGAAGGCTGTCTTCATGGTTCCCAAGGAACAGAGCGGGGAACTGCTTCAAAGTATCATCGCCCTCTATCCCCTCAGGGACATTACGGTGGAAGAAGACGACCTGGGCGGCGTGGTGGAGCGCATTTACACCGCAGGCGGGGAGGCGCGGTGATGAAAAAATATCTTGAAGTCGCCAGGGTGCTTTTCAAGACCCAGCTGGTGTACCGCTTTGATGTGATCATGAGCGCCCTTACCGTTGCAGGGCGGGCGCTCTTTGCATGGATACTCTGGGGCGCGGTTTTCGCGAGCCGGGAACAGGTGGGGGCTTTTACCTTCCGTACTATGCTGTCCTACTATATTGTCAGCGCCTTCCTCGCGTCACTGGATCTGTCCGAAGGGATCAGCGGCGAAGTTTCGGCCCGCATCAGAAACGGCACCTTTTCCAAGTTTATGGTTATCCCCGCAGGTCCTCAGCGCTATTTTCTGGCCCAGAATTTCGGGGCGGCTGCTTACTACGGGCTTTTCGGTTTAGCCTGCGCCGCCGTCATGGTTTTCATCTTCCGTCTTGACCTTGCCATTACAGACAGCCGGTTGATTTTTTTCTGCGCCTTTATAATGGAGGGGATAGGACTTGTCTTTATGGCGAGCTATCACTATTTCATTGGGATACTCTGTTTTAAATTCCAGGATACCAGCTTTTTCATCTATGTCCAGGGACACATTATCGCGTTTACCTCCGGCATCCTTATCCCCCTTTCCCTTCTGCCCGATGGAGTCAGGGCTCTTTTCAGGTTTCTGCCGTTTTATTACGTTAATTACCTGCCGGCCATGCTTCTCACCGGGCAGGAAGTAAAGGCCGAAGCCCTGCCGGGGCTTTTAATCATAAGCGCGTGGGTTGTTTTTATGCTCACTGCAAGCCGCGCCATGTACCATCATCTGCGCGTTCACTACGATGGAGTGGGAATATGATTTCATCCAATCTACGTTTCATCCTGCTTCTCATCAAATTAAAACTATCCCATTTAATGGTGTTCCGCTTAAGTTTCTTCGGCGCCTTCTTTGCCGACGGACTCCTCTTCATCATCCAGATTGTTACTTTTAGCGTGATCTACTCCGGCGTGGATTCCATAGGCGGCTGGAGCCGGGGGCAGATGCTTATCTTCATCGGCACTTTTTCCCTGATCAACGCCCTGAATATGGTGATCTACTTTTTCGGGGTTATCACCATACCGGACAAGATACGCCAGGGGGGCCTCGATCTTTACCTGACCAAACCAGTCAGTCCCCTCCTCCGCCTGACCTTTGAAAACGTAGATCCCGGCTCCCTTCCCCTAATCGTTCTCTCGGGCCTCATCATCGCTTACGGGGTTCAGGTAGAGGGTATTGTTCCCGGCCCCGGCGTTATTCCGGGCTATTGCGCCCTGGTCATCCTTATGACACTGCTCTATTACGACATGGAACTTATCTTTCGTACCATTCCGTTTTTTACCCAGTCCATGGGCACCGCCGACAGGCTGGAAGGGGAAATGCTCAATTTGAATTTTAAAATACCCGGGGTTTTGTACAAGGGAGCATTCAAGATTGTGTTTTACTTTATCCTGCCCTACGGAATCATGGCCACGGTTCCTGTGCAGTTTCTGACAGGGACTCTCTCCCCCGCCGCTCTTGCTCGGGCGGCAGGAACGGCGATTCTGTTTACGATCTTTGCCCTGTGGTTCTGGCGCTTCGGGCTAAGGCATTACAAGAGCGCGAGCAGTTAGCTGCGATTCGCTTGACGAATGAAAGAATAGCAATATTATTTACCGAATTTATTGATTGCAGTGCATTTAAAGAATTCAACGAACCCAGGAAATTTTCTGTATTGGAATCAACAACCCCGCGGCAAGCCGCGAGGTATGTTGTTCTCTTAAGGAATTGGACTCGGGGCTTAATACCTTTTTAACCGCCCCAAGGGGCGGGGTATTAACCCCCTCGCCACGAATCAAAAATACTATATGATCCAAATAAAAATAGACTCAAAAAAAGATTATGAAAGGAGACGAAAATTATTCATGGAACAATTTTTAGCTATCCCCGGTTCAAGAGCGGAGTGCGACAGATAGTTAAGGGGAGGGGCTAGCCCCTCCCCGAAAACGGCAAAACCCTGTAAGGTTTGTTTACCAGAACATTCACTCACAGGAGCGTCGTTATCAAAAAGTTTACCCCCAAATCGCCTGAAAAGTATACCCAACTAACCCTTGCAGAAAGGGAGGAGATTTCTTTGGGCCGGAATTCCAATACGCCCGTGTGTGAAATAGCCGCGAAGCTGGAGAGATCCCCCAGCACTATTTACCGGGAATTAAAGAGAGGCAGGCCGTGCAAGAACAACGTCCAATACCGGGCCCACAAGGCCCAGATGCAGAGCGATGAAAGGAAAAAGGCCAGCCATTTCAGGGAAAGGATACCAAACAAGGAAATAAAGGCTTACATTGTTGACAAACTGCGGCAGGGGTGGTCTCCTGAACTCATAGCGGGCAGATTAGCCAAGGACAATCGCAGTTTGAAGACCAATTATGAAACCATTTATCAATGGATTTACGAAGACAGGCCGGATCTATTCTGCTATCTTGTCCGGCACCATAAGAAACGCAGGGATCGAGGCTCCGCAAAGGGCAAAAGGCTGCCAAAAGTGCTTTATAGGACCATGATTAGCGAAAGGCCCCGGTATATCGACAACCGCAAGGAATTTGGCCATTGGGAGGCCGACACGGCCATATCCAGGCAAAGCAAGGCGGCCATAATGGCCACGGTTGAACGGAAAACCCGGTTTTTATTGGTCAGGAAAATAAAGAGCAAATCGGCCCCCTGCATGCATGAAGCCCTGGTCAAATGCCTTGGGGAATATCCGTTGCGAAACCGCATGTCAATCACCTATGACAATGGGACTGAAAACGCTTTTCACCTGGCAACCAATAATTGCCTGAATACAAAATCGTATTTCTGCAATCCCTACCACAGCTGGGAAAAAGGGAGCATTGAAAACAGGATTGGGATTCTCAGGAGATATTTTCCCAAAAAGACGAATTGGATCTTGATCACGCAGGCACAAATTGATAAGGTAGTAAAAGAAATAAATTCTAGGCCTATGAAGCGATTAGGCTTTAGAACACCTTACGAGGCCTTTGTTGCACTTCGCTCTTAAATCCGGGTATATTATAGCAGCGCAAAATGAACAATAAAATAGAGGGCGTAAAGTGCCGCCCCATAAAATACAGAGGCGGCATTATGCAAAACTCTTACAAACAGCTCTTAAGTATCTCCAACCCCTGTTCAATTTCAGCGTCGCTGATAATGTAAGGCGGAAGGAGCCGTAACGTGTTCTTCCCTGCGCTGAGGAGCAGGAGGCCGTGGGCATCTTTTTCGCTGTAGACCCGGGAGATGCCTTTTTCAAGCACAGGCCAGGCTTCTTCGGTGATATCCACACCCAGCATAAGGCCCCGTGCCCGTATTTCCTTTACCTTGGGATCTTTCCAACCCTTGATGGTGGATTCGAACTTGGCGCCTTTCCTGGCTATCTCCTTGAGGAAATCGGGCTTGGTAACTGTATCCAAAACCACAATCCCTGCGGCTGCGGCCAGGGGGTTGCCCCCAAAGGTAGAGCCGTGATCGCTAATCTGGAATACATCCATAGCTTTTTCGCCTGCCAGCACTGCCCCTACGGGAATACCACCGCAAAGGCCCTTTGCCAGGGTTACTACATCGGGTTTTATGCCTAAACCATGCTCGTCATGGTAGGCTTCACAGGCGAGGAAGGTCCCGGTCCTGCCCACACCCGCCTGAACTTCGTCAAACATGAGGAGTATGTCTCGCTCGGCGCACAGTTTTGCTGCCGCTGCCACGTATTCCTTGGACTGGGGCCTGATGCCGCTTTCGCCCTGTATGGCTTCAAGAAGGAAGCCGGCTGTGGTATTGGGATCAAGGGCATTGTCCAGGGCCGCGATGTCGCCTCCGGGTATGTAAGAAAAACCCTCGGTAAAGGGGCCGAAATCCTTGTGGAACACATCCTGGCCTGTGGCGGCAAGGGTAGTAATAGTCCTGCCGTGAAAGCTCCCCCTCAGGGTAACAATCTGGTGCCTGCCGGGGCCGTGCTTCACCAGGGAATATTTCCGCGCGATCTTGCATGCCCCTTCGTTGGCCTCCGCGCCCGAATTCCCCAGGAATACTTTCCGCATCCCTGCGCCTGCGCAGGCTGCGACCAGTTTTTCTGCGAATGCTTCGGATATATCGCTCATATAGTAATTGCAAATGTGGTTGAATTTCGCGGCCTGTTCCGAGATGGCCTTGACCAGGGGAGGGTAATTGTGGCCCAGGCAGTTTACCGCTATGCCTGAACAAAAATCGAGATATTTCTTCCCGTTTACATCGGTAAGCCACGCTCCTTCACCTTTTGCAAAAGTTACCGGCAGCCTGTGATAGGTGTTCATAAAAACGTCTGACATTTTTTCCTTCCTTTTTTTTCTTCTATCGTTCCAACATTGTACCGATGCCTTCATCGGTGAAAAGCTCTATGAGCAATGCATGGGGCAGACGGCCGTCTATAATATGGGCCTTCTTTACGCCACCGTCCAGGGCCAAGGTGCAGCAGTCAACCTTGGGTATCATGCCCTTGCTGACAATTCCGTCCTTTTTTAGACCTTCAAGCTCGGAGCGGCGGGCTTTTTTGATAAGCGAGTCGGGGTCCTGCACATTTCTCAGTATACCCTGCACATCGGTCATGAGGAGCAGTTTTTCCGCCCCTATGGCTGCCGCGATTTTGGCCGCCGCGATATCGGCATTGATATTGAGGGGCTTCCCTTCGTCCTCACCTGTCCCGTAAGCCACCGAGGACACCACAGGAATAGCGCCCGAGTCGAGGACCGCCTGGAGGACTGAAGTGTCCACTTCTTCTATCTCCCCTACGAGGCCCAGATCGTCCTCTCCCCGGATGCGGCGGGCTTTAAGCATAGCGCCGTCAATGCCGCAAAGCCCCATGGCTTTCCTTCCTGCCTGCTCTATGAGCAAGGTGATGTCTTTGTTCACCTTCCCGCAGAGGACCATCTGGACTACTTCCATGGTTTCTTCGTCGGTATAACGGAGACCATTGACGAAACGGCTTTCCTTTCCGGTTTTTTTCAGCATGGCTTCTATTTCGGGGCCGCCTCCGTGAACCAGGATAGTGCGTATGCCCACACATGCCATGAAGATCACATCCTGGATCACCGCCGCTTTCAGTTCTTCGTTGATCATGGCATTGCCGCCGTACTTGACCACCACGGTTTTGCCTTTGAAGCTTTGTATATAGGGCAGAGCCTGGATAAGGGCTGCTGCCCTGTCATTATTGCTAAGCGCCGTCTCTTTAATCATAATCCCTGATTTCCCCTACGACCTGTAATCGCCGTTAATCTTGACATAATCATAGGTGAGATCGCAGCCCCAAGCCGCCGCATCCCCCTTCCCTGTGCCTGCTTTTATCACAATTTCAATTTCTTCTTCCGAAAGCACATTCTTCGCAGTCTCCTCTGAAAAAGGGATGGAGCTGCCTGAAGAACAGACAAGAACTTCCCCTGCCCTGCTTGCAAAACGCACATCCACTGCGGAAGGATCAAATTCAGCACCCGAATAGCCCATGGCACAGAGTACCCTGCCCCAATTGGCATCAGCGCCAAAACAGGCGGCCTTGACCAGGCTTGAACCTGCTACAGCTTTTGAAAGCATTTCTGCGTCATCCTCCGAAGCAGCACCTGTTACTTTTACTGTCACAAGTTTTGTTGCCCCTTCCCCGTCCCTTGCCATGGCCCGGGTAAGCTTGACGCAGAGGCTTTGAAGCAGCCCGGCAAAAAGCGTAAATGCCGGACCCTCGGAATTGATGGCGGCATTCCCCGCCTCCCCTGATGCCATGACCAACACCGTATCGTTTGTGGAAGTGTCCCCATCTACTGTCAGGCGGTTAAAACTGCGTTTAACTGCCATCTTCAGGGCCTTGTCCAGCATTTCCCTCGTGATACTCACATCGGTAGTAATAAAGCAAAGCATAGTCGCCATATTGGGGTGTATCATCCCCGAACCCTTGACCATGCCGCCGATACGCACAGTTTTGCTGTCAATATCGGTTTCAAAAGCCCCGTCTTTCCTGCGGGTATCGGTGGTCATAATGGCCTCAAGGGCAGCTGCATGGCCTGCTTCATCTGCTTTAAGTGAATTACCCAGACTCTCTATGCCGCTCTCAATGGCCGCCACAGGGAGAGGCACGCCTATGACCCCCGTAGAAGCCACCGCGACTTCCTTCGGGTTTATTGCAAAAAGATCCGCTGCCAGCTCCGCCATCTTCTTTGCGGCAGCAATCCCAGCCTCGCCGGTGCAGGCATTGGCATTCCCGGAATTGGCAATGACAGCCCTCAGCACACCGCCGGAAACATGCTCCCTGCTCACCAGCACGCTGGCCGCCTTCACCTTATTGGTAGTAAACATGGCAGAAGCGGTGCAGGGCTTCTCCGAATAGATCAGCGCCAAATCCCGCTTCCTGGAAGAAGCCTTGATCCCGCACCAGATCCCCCCGGCCCTAAACCCTTTCGGCGCGCATACACCGCCCGGTATCTCCTTCATATTCCTTCCTTTTCTTTCCCTAAAACAATGCCGGCACAGCAGCCAGCCCCGAGGTTTCATCAAAGCCCATAAGCACATTCATATTCTGAATCGCCTGGCCTGCGGCGCCCTTCACCATATTGTCTATGGCAGTGCACACAATAAGGGTAGTTCCCGCAGGATCCAAATGTACGGAAATATCGCAGAAGTTCGACTGCCTTACCCTGTTTGTAGCCGCGTTCACTCCCGCCGGCAGAACCCTCACAAAAGGTTCATCCTCATAAAACCCGGCATAGAGGCTGCGTATCTCCGAGGCTTTTGCTTCAATCTCCTTTGAAGGGGGCCTCGGAGCGCCGGCGCTTGCGGGAGCTTGCCAAGCCTGGACCAGGGGTATGTAGATAGTGCTGAGTATGCCCCGGTTCATTGGCGCAAGATGAGGGGTAAAAATAACCAGGGGAGGCTCGGCTTTCCCCAAAGCCGCCATAGCCTTAAAATTCCGGCTGATCTCGGGAGTATGCCGGTGAGAGCCAACCTTGTAAGGGGCTACCGCGTCGGAGCATTCGGGGAAATGAAAAGAACGCTGGGGTTCCCTCCCGCCCCCGGTAACGCCTGACGCGGAATCTACAATAATAGTGCAAGGGGCCTTTGGCCCCAGAGCCTCTGATCCCAGGGCTGCGAGCCCTTTTGCCAGGGCAGGGAAAGCCCCCAGGGAAGCCCCTGTAGGATAACAGCCGGGATTGCCTATGATGACAGGACCCTTCTTTTTTAGGGAAAGGATCTTCTCCCTGTTGAGTTCCGGAAGGCCGTAAACCGAACGCTGCCTGAGTTCAGGGTGGATGTACGGCTTGCCGTACCAGGCCTTGAAAGTATCCTCGTCGTCGTCAAAACGGTAATCTGCGGAAAGATCGATAAAATCTACGCCTTTTTCGACGCAGGCTTTGGCATAAGGCTCGCCTACACCATGGGGCAGGGCCGCAAAAACCGCATCAGAACGGGCTATCACCTCTTCAGGCTTAACCAGGGGGGCTGAAATCTTCCCAAAAAAGTTGGGATAGATGTTTTCTATCATTTCCCCCTCAAAACTGACCGACGCCAGGGCAAGGCCTGAAACTTCAGGATGGGCTGCCAGAAGCCTTACCAGCTCTGCGCCTGCATAACCTGTCGCGCCGATGATTCCCGCTGTCAATGTGCACCTCCATCGTGGTTGGAAAATTCAATTTTGCATAAATATTTATTTTGGTCAATAACAATTCTATATATTGACTAAATCGCTGTTTTTTTGGAATATTTATGCATAAAATAAGGTAAGGTGGGAATTATGGTTCGTACAGCGGAAGCGTCGGAAACAGCGGTGCTTCAGGATTCAGCAGTTGGGGAGCAGCCCGTCCAGGATTCCCCTGGGCAGGAAGATGAAGAATTTCATAGCGGGAAAATTTACTGCGCCAACTGCATACATTGCAAATTAGTTCCCGCCAAATCGGATAAAGAAGAACGCTATGTGCTCAGGATACGCTGCGCTGCGGGCAAATGGAAAAAGAAGCTGGGAGAGGAAAAACTCTACAAGTACTGCACCATAACCCGGCGCTATCTGGATGCCTGCGATGCTTACGACGCCATGGGAGACACCAGGGAATTTATCAGGGAACTCCGGAAGAACCTTTCGGGGAAAGATGAAATCTACGGAAGTTCCGAAACTGATGAATAGGCTTGTTTCTTGGAGCTTTTTATAGTATATCAATGGTATGCGAAAAGAAAAATTTCTGATCCTTTCACTTGTCTCTGCATTGATGATGGCATGCGCCTCAAGCCCTGGTGAAATCCCTATGGATTTGACTGCTGCCGAAATGGTTCAGCGGGCACAGGAAGCTTCGGACAAGAACCGTTACAATGTCTCCCTGGAATACTACGAAACCATACTCGACAGGTTCCAGAGCGACACGGAATATGTTTGCACCGCGGAATATGAAATAGCCTTCATCCATTATAAGCAGAAAAAATACCAGATTGCCAAAACAGAGTTCAATTCGCTCCTGGTCCGTTACGACAGCCCCGACGAAGAGCTCCTCCCTCCCCAGTTCAAGATCCTCTCCCTGAAAATCCTGGGGAATATTACAGAGATAGAAAACAAAAAGAACAAAAACAAGCCTACTGGGGAAGTATAATAGCCGACACTTTCAAGTCTTTTGCGGAAATCGCCTCATCCACCATCTCCCTGGTGATCATCCCCCGGGGCCGGGGATGGGGCGGCGCGTCGCCTACCAGGATCATGACGCGGCTTTCAGCCTCCCAGGGGAATTTGGTTGCTCCTTCGTAGAGAGCCTCATAGACCGCTTCGGGGATATCCCCGCCGCCCCTGACCTGTATGGAGTTGAGGTTGCGCTGAAAAACTGCGAAATCGTCCGTGAAGGGCAGTACTTTGTTGATATATTCTTCAAAATAATCCTTGTAAAGCACCATGCCTATCCTGAAACTGGCAAAATCCGCAATAATCCCGCGGAACATGGGGATAATCCTGGTCCTGACTGCGGCGATATCGTCCTTCATGCTGGCGGTGGTATCCAGGCAAAGCACCAGGTCGAGGGTTTTGCCTTTCTCTTCTTCCAGGATGGTTTTGATGCGATCCACCAAATCGGCGGGGCCCGAGGAATAGACCAGGTACCCCCCGCCCTGGGCTATCTCATTGAAAGCCTCTTCGGTTTCCTTCATGTAATTCCCTTCCGGCGTCTCGGGGGGCTTCTGCGCCACATTGAGTATGAAGGGATTATCCTTGAAGCTCCCCCTGTAATCGCCATAAGGGAGATAAAAAGCCCGTATGTTCAAATACGTTCCGTTGGCTACATAAAATTCCCCATGGCGGGTGTTTTCGTAGCCGTAAAAAACAAGCCAGGGTATAAAGACATGGAAGGCTTCCCCCAATACAGGGTGCGGCTCGGGGGTGGAATCTATGAGGGAATGGATATTGTCCTCTTTGGGAATGGGGGCACCGTTAATGAGGCGCAGCTCATCCCCGTTCACCGCATTCCATTCGGCTGCCCTGTAGGCATAATTGTCCGAGCGGAGGGAAGGATCGCGGGTGGACTCTGTGAGAAGCACCGAAGAAATGCCGGGCTTTTTGCGTATAAAAAGATGGAAGCCCGAAGCGGTCTTTTGCTCTATTATAAGGTCCCCGCTCTGGAGGGATAGATCCTGGCTAAAGGCAGGAAGCGAGAGGAAGCAGAGCAAAAGGATGAGGCTTATCCGCTTCATACTATAATTATCGGAAGGAATGCTGTATTATCAAAAAGGAATAATTATGAGATCACCTAAAGAACTGTCCTTGGACACAAAACTTATTGAAACCCTTGAAACCTTCAATCCCGGGGGAAAGGCCGTAAAAGGGGCCAAGCTCCTCCTGGAAGATGAAGAAATTCAGGCTACCCAGGAATATGCAAACAATGTATCGATTGTACGCCTGGGTTATAATGACCACGGGCCTGTGCACATGCGTACTGTCACCCTTAACGCCGTTATCATGATGGGCCTTCTGCGCCAGGCAGGGATTAAGACCAGCCTCGAAAATGAAGACTGCGGCGATTTTGAAGATAGCCTTACAGCGGTTATCTTTGCGGCTATGCTCCACGATCTGGGCATGAGCGTGGGCCGGCAGGATCATGAACTCCACAGCATGTACCTTGCCTGCCCCATCATGTCGAGGCTGCTGCCCCAGGTTTACGCAGGGAATATACAGAAACAAGCCATAATCCGCTCCCTTGCCCTGGAAGGAATTTCAGGCCACATGGGCACTCGCACCATACATTCCCTCGAAGCCGGCGTCCTGCAGGTAGCAGATGGCGTTGACATGAAGAAGGGCAGGGCAAGGATCTCCATAGCCCTGAGCCAAAGCCCCAGAGTCGGGAACATTCACCAATATTCGGCCAATTCCATCGAAGAAGTCCGCATAGACAGGGGCGATGAAAAACCCATACGCATAGAAGTTGTCATGTCCAGTGAAGTGGGACTTTTCCAGGTAGAAGAAGTGCTTCTCGCAAAAATCGCAGCCAGTACCGCCAAACCTCACATCGAATTGTACGCACAGGTGCAGGACGAAGCGCCAAAACGTTATCTGTAAGCCAGGGGCAAATAATTGCTGACCGAATACACGCTTTTTATTATCTCAATGATCATTGCTGCTATCCTCATGTATACCGTGGGCTTGCTTTGGTTTACCGACAGGGTGAACCGGCAAGTGAGGGGCCTCTTTGTGTCAGGCATAGCGCTTTGGTTCTGGACTGTCTTTTCGGCATTTGCCATGCTGGTCAAAGATACCCCCTATTACCCTTTCATTTATACGATCAGGATAATTTTCCTGTCGATTTCGCCCTGGTGCTTCCTCTGGTTTATCCTGGAGCTTTCAGGTTCCACAGTTCTCAATTTCTTGCCGGTACGCATCATTTGCATCCTGATTCCTTTTGCGGATTCCATACTCCTTGCAACCAACCTGATACACCACAGGATTTACGCAGTATATCAATACCCTATTCCCATCTATGGCCCTGATTACATAATCCATGGCGTTATGGCCTATTCTGCCATGCTCTTCTGCGTCATTTTCATGTTTATCTATGTAATTAAAAACATGAAAGAAAAGCCCATTGTACTTGCCCAGGGACTCGGTTTTCTGCTCCTCACGGGGGTTAATATTATTTATACTGCAAAGATAATTAATTTTGCCCATGACATCGGCCCTTACACATTCTTTTTCATGTATATTCTTTTCGCATTCTCAACCCATCGTTCACGGCTGTTTAATTTCCGCACCCATTTGCTTAACAGTCTTTTTGAGACAAACCAGAATGTCATGCTCATGGTGGACAGGGAAGGGTTTATCAGTGATATAAACAGCGCTTTTGCCGGCGTCTTCCCCGATTTTGAATTAAAGCCGAAACTCACGCAGGTTCATGAATTGCTGGATTATTTTAGCTCCCGGGCTATCTGGCAGCTTCCCAATACCCTTTTTGATGATATTGCGCGGAAGAATTTCAAGGGCGGCGAATTCGCCATGGATTACGGTGAAGGGAAGCAAAGATCCTTCAGCGTATCCCGGCAATTTGCCTACTCGGAAAGGCCATCTTACGGCTATTCCATAGTAATCGCGGATATCTCAAGCTATCACTCCATGATCAACGAGATAAATGAACAGAACCAGACCCTTACCAGCTTAAAGGAGCTTGCGGAAACCGCTTCGCATGCAAAGAGCACATTCCTTGCAAACATGAGCCATGAGATCCGCACCCCCCTCAACGCCATCATAGGCCTGGGCGAAATGGAGCTGCAGAATGAACTTCCCGCAGGAACCAGAGAGAATCTGCGGAAAATGCTCGGTTCGGGGAAAGTGCTCCTCAATATCATCAACGACATACTGGACATTTCCAAAATAGAGTCGGGACGTTTTGAGCTGGTTCCCGGGGAATACAATATCCCCAGCCTTATCAACGACACGGTGAGCATGAATATCATCCGCATTGGATCGAAGCCTATTACGTTTAAGCTTGATCCGGACGGGAATTTGCCCATGAGGCTTTGGGGCGATGAACTAAGGGTAAGGCAGATACTCAATAATCTTCTTTCCAATGCCTTTAAATACACCCGCGAAGGCCAGGTAGAATTCAAAATAGGCGGGATACAGGAAGGGGACGATTACTGGCTCGAAGCATCGGTAAGCGACTCCGGCATAGGAATAAAAGAAGAGGACATAGGCAAACTTTTTACCGAATACAGCCAGCTTGATACCAGGACCAACCGCTACATTGAAGGCACAGGCCTGGGCCTTGTTATTTGCAAGAACCTCGCAGAAATGATGAATGGCACTATTACTGTTAAAAGCACCTATGGTACGGGGAGCGTTTTCTCTGTCAGGATTAAGCAAAAGATCGTTGACGCCATCCCCCTGGGGAAGGAAGGCGCGGAGAATCTGCGTTATCTCCGCTTCCTTGAACAGGGGCAGGACAGGCGCAAGCGAAACCTCCCCAGGATTCGCATGCCTTACGCAAGGGTGCTGGTCGTGGACGATGTGGATACCAACCTCGATGTAGCCCGTGGCATGATGGCCCCCTATGATCTTACGATTGACTGCGTAGCCTCAGGCCCTGAAGCTATCAACCTGATACAAGAAGAAAAAAACATATACAACGCACTATTCATGGATCACATGATGCCCGGCATGGATGGCATAGAAGCAGTAAAGATCATACGGGAGATAAAATCCGAATATGCCAAAAACATACCGATTATAGCCCTCACCGCAAATGCCCTGGTGGGAAACGAAGACCTGTTTTTGCGAAACGGATTTCAGGCTTTCCTGCCAAAACCCATAGACATCATCAAGCTGGATTCGATCCTAAACCAGTGGGTACGGGACAAGTCAAAAGAAAAGGAGCAAGAGCCCATCCAAGAAAAGCAGGAGAAACCCATGCCGGAAAGGGGCTTGTTCAAAACTCCCCTTGAAGGCATGGACTTCTATCTCGGCCTCAAACGCTTTGCCGACAATGAGACTACTTATGCCCAGGTGATCAAATCCTATGTGGATCATACCCCGCCGCTGCTGGAAAAACTGAAGAACCATACCGACCTTGCGGAATACGCTGTCACAGCCCATGGCATCAAGGGCTCAAGCTACGGTATCTGCGCCGAGGCCATAGGCAAAAAAGCCGAAGAGCTTGAAGCGGCAGCCAAATCCAGTGACGCAGAAAAAGTCTCCGCCGAAACCGCAGGCTTTATCGCCTCGGCAGAAAAACTCATAGCCGGGCTCAAAGCCCTCCTCCCCGACACCCCTGCCCCCGAAGGCAAAGGCCGCCTCCCCTCCCCTGACAAAGCCCTGCTCCAAAAACTCCTCGATGCGGACAAAAACTTTGACCATACAGGAATGGAGAAGATCCTCGCGGAACTTGATAATTACGAATACGAGTCCAACTCAGACCTCATCCCCTGGCTCAAACAGCAGATTGAGGAATTGGAATATGACGCAATACAGGACAAATTGACCGCGTTGCTGGGATAATTTTATTTTGCCATAACCCGGCAATACCGTTTTTTGCCTGCCCTAAGTATCAGCTCGCCGTCCCCGTCAAGGTACAAAGCTGTAATGGAAGCGCCCACATCGGCAATAGCCTCAAGGTCAGAGCCGGCTTTGGATACGAAGGCGCCCCCCTGCTGGACAAGACGGCGGGCTTCGCTCTTGGTGGGGGCAAGGCCAGCATCGGTGAAGATGTCCACTATGTTATAGCCAGCTTCGAATTTGGACCTGGGGAACTCGGCTTTTGGCATGGCGGATTTGTCGCCGCCGGAACCTCCGAAGCTGGCACGGGCGCCGGCAAGGGCTTTGTCGGCTTCGTCTTTGCCGTGGATCAGGGCGGTCACTTCCCAGGCAAGGCGTTCCTTGGCTTCGTTGGGGTTCTTGCCCTGGGCGCAGAGCGATTCGCATTCCCCGACAGGGAGGAATGTGAACATGAGGAGGAAACGGCGTATGTCTGCGTCCTGGATATTCCGCCAGTATTGGAAAAATTCGTAGGGGGAAGTGATTTTGGGGTTAAGGAAAATAGCGCCCTTTTCGGTCTTGCCCATCTTCTTACCGTCGGAAGTGGTAACCAGGGGGAAGGTCATGCCGTACACCTCTGCCCCTTCGATACGGCGTATGAGGTCGGCGCCAGCGACAATGTTGCCCCACTGGTCATCCCCGCCGATCTGGAGACGGCAGCCGTAGCGTTTGTGAAGCTGGAGGAAGTCATAGCTCTGGAGAAGCTGGTAATTGAATTCGATAAATGAAAGGCCCGTCTCCATACGAAGCTTGTAGGCTTCGAAACTGAGCATGCGGTTTACCGAGAAATGGCTCCCGATTTCCCGTAAAAAGTCGATATAGTTGAGGGTCGCGAGCCAGTCCTTGTTGTTGGCAAACTGCACCTTCTTTTCGTCAGCACCCAGAAAGCGCTCAAGCTGAGCCCTGATTAAAGCAGCATTGGCATCAAGGGTTTCGTAGCTCAAAATTTTCCGCATCTCGGTCTTCCCCGAAGGGTCGCCGATGCGGGCAGTCCCCCCGCCGATGAGGGCGATGAATTTATGCCCCGCTGCCAAAAGATGGCGGCAGGCAAAGAAGGGAACCATGTGCCCAATGTGCAAGCTTGGACCAGTAGGATCAGTGCCTTCATAAAAAGTCACCGGCCCTTCATCCATTAAACGCGAAAGCCCCTCCACATCGCTGCACTGCTGAAAAAAGCCGCGAACCTTTAAATTCTCCAGAGCCGGATTCATAAAACACTTCCTTGAACAAAATGTGCCAAGAATATACCATAAATCTTAAAGGGAGTTAACCATGCAATTCAACGGAATACACCACATCGGCCTTCTCGTAAAGGACAGCCAGAAAAGCCTCGATTTTTACACCAAAGGTCTGGGGGGAACCCAGATCTTCTCCTTCCCCATGGGCGACAGCGGCAAGACCATCTACCTTGTAGACTTGGGCGGCAATGCCACAGTAGAACTCATCCCCCGGGGCACAGGCGAAGAGGAGAAAGAAGCCCATTGGGCGCACGTAGCAGTCAACACTGCCGACGCCAAAGCCGCCTACGAAAAGGCCCTCAAAGCAGGAGCCATCTCGCAAAGCGAGCCCAAGGAAGGCAAGCTCGGCACAATGACGGTGATCAACCCCTTTGTGCGGGGGCCGGATAACGAGGTGATTGAGTTTTTTCAGATAGTGAAGTGAATCGCGATTTGCATTTAGAAGTACCTCGATGATTGATGCCGCCCATGCCGGGCGCACAAAAAAAGAGCCGGAACATGTCCGGCCCTTTTTTTGTCTTTACAATTACAATTAACAGAAAAACAGGCTTACGCCCCGGCCTTCTCCAATTCCGCCTGGGCCACTGCCAATAAGGCGATGGGCACCGAGTAGGGGGAGCAGGAAACATAGTTGAGGCCGGCTTCCATGCAGAACCTTACGTTGGCGGGGTTGGCGCCGTGTTCGCCGCAGAGACCGCATACGAGGTCGGGCCTTGTAAGGCGGCCGCGCTCGGTAGCCAGGGCAATCAGTTCCTTCACCCGGGAATCCAGGGTGCTGAAGGGATTGCCCACGATGAGGTCGAAGAGAGTATAGTCGGGCATGAAGGCGGTGAAGTCGTCGCGGGAGATACCCAGAGTAGTCTGGGTAAGGTCGTTGGTGCCAAAGCTGAAGAAACGGCCGTACTTGGCGATTTCCCCGGCCCCGAGGGCCGCGGCAGGCAGCTCAATCATGGTGCCTATGGAATACTCTACAGGCTTTGCTTTCTTGGACTTGCGAAGTTCTTCTTCGATATCCACGATGCCCACATAATTGTTGCCTTCGATCTTCTTGCCATAGGCAATCAACTTGAGTTCCGACGCATTCATCACGATGGGAACCATGATTTCAGGCTGGGCGTCCACGCCTTCGGAGCGGAGCTTGTAGGCTGCTTCGAAGATGGCCCTAATCTGCATAGCGTAGATCTCAGGGTAAGAAACAGCAATGCGGCAGCCCCGGTGGCCCAGCATGGGGTTAAACTCGTGAAGAGCTTCCACACTGGCGGCGATTT
Organism: Leadbettera azotonutricia ZAS-9; assembly: GCF_000214355.1. GTDB lineage: Bacteria > Spirochaetota > Spirochaetia > Treponematales > Breznakiellaceae > Leadbettera > Leadbettera azotonutricia. The sequence goes on from NC_015577.1 coordinate 2,840,335, forward strand.
CCGCTTTGGAAATCTTCACCTTCTTGGACTTTTGCATGTGGGCAATGAGGCCCGCTGTTTCATCATCGTTGTGGGGCATAAATTCATGGAGAGGCGAATCGAGGAGCCTTATGGTAACCTCTTTCCCTGCCATGGCCTTCATGATGCCATAAAAATCTTCCCGCTGCATAACCTGAAGCTTGTCCAGGGCTTTCTGCCTCTCCTTGGGATTGGTAGAAAGGAGCATCTCGCGGAACACGTTGATGCGCTCGGCCTTGAAGAACATGTGCTCGGTGCGGCAAAGGCCCACGCCGTCTGCGCCGAAGCTCAGAGCCAGGGCAGCGTCGCGGGGAGTGTCCGCATTGCAGCGCACATTGAATTTCTTAATGAAGGTCTTGGATATGGCAATAAAGTCCAGAAGGCCCGACTCTTCGGGATCAGGCTCGATAAGGGTTGCGGTTCCCGAGTAGACCATGGACTCACCGTAGAAAGGCACCTGAAGGGTGATATAATCGCCCTCGGAGAATGCAAAGCTTCCCAGGCTGGCTTTCTTTCCCTTGATTTTGAGATCAGGAGCCACCAGGGATACTTTTCCATATTGCCGGGCAACTACCGAGGCGTGGGCTGAATAGCCCCCTTCCGCGGTGAGCACTCCGGTACTTACTTCGATGGCTTTGACATCTTCGGCAAAGGAAGATTCGGCTACCAGAATGCAACGGCTATCCTCGCCCTTTTGGATAGCCAGTTTCTTGGCTTCCAGGAGGGAATCGGTGGTAAAATATACCCGGCCTATGGCAGCTCCCGGGGCGCCTGCTATGCCGCCCTTCCACGATTTGAAGCCTTTGACGCTGTCAGGATCAATAATGGGGTGGAGAATTTCATTGAGCCTGAGAGGCTCGATGGATTTGACCACATAGGCGTTGTTCACCACCTTGCGTTTGGCAAGATCCAGAAGGAGCCTGATGTCGGACTGGGTGGATTTCTGGGCCACTTGGCGCTGTTCAATCAGCCAGAGCTTGTCTTTCTCTATGGTAAAGCGGACCTGGCGGATTTCCTTGAACTTGTCTTCAAGTATCCGGGCAATTTTCTGGAGTTCCTTGAGGTGCTTGTCGCCGACCTTGGAAATATCCTGGCCCGAAGCCCCAATCTCGTTGAACTTGCCCCGGAAAAATTTGCCCTGAAGCTTATTGTCCCCGGTAACCACATTGCGGCTGAAAAAGTCGCCGGAGCAGGAATCCTTGCCATAGTTCCCATAGACCATGGGGGCGATCATGAGGGCGGTATCGTTGTCGTTCTGATCGTCCATTTGGAACATGCGGGAAATTTCGCTCAGCGTAAGGAGAAGCTGTTCTTCGGCGCTGTCGAAGAAACCCTTGGGGAAGTACTTGGCGTAGTCTTCCATATAATCTTCTGCGGATTTGGGAACAACTTTAACGACCTTGGCTTTTTTCTCGCTCGCAAGCTCATTTGACGGGCCGTGGATGCCAAGGGCATCGTCCAGGCTGCGCAGAACTCCGGTGATTTCTTCAAGGGCTTTGGTATTGTCTTCAAGCTCCTTGATGCGCTCTTCAATCTTGAGCATTCCCCGGACAAGGAAAAGCACTTCGTGGGCTGCAAAATCCTTGCCTACCCAGTTGGCAAAACCCTTGATGGTGGTTTTTGCAAGGCCGAAGTTGTGGAGGGTCGGATAGTTTGTTACAACCAGGTTTGAGGATATAACCACTTTGACCAGCATGGGGTTTTCTGCGTCCCCATACTTCTTTCCCACTATGCCCGCGCATTTGTCCAGCAGGGATTTTATATCTTTTTTGACCTCGGCAACTTTTAACCCCGAAGCAATATCCGTATCAAGAATAAAGCCGGGCAGAATGGGAAAGCCCAATTCCGCAAATTCGTTGGCCTGGCGCCCGCGAATCCCCAATTTCTCGCTTTCGATCTTCTTGGGGATGACATCTATTTGGCTAAAAAAATGTATTCTGTTATCCATGTGTTTACCTCACGCCTATCCGAAAAGCTTTAAAACGTTGTTCACCGGCCCATGCAGGAAAGCCTCGAACTGGTGGCTGGCCCCCTGGACCAGATAACGCTGCAGCTTGGCCACATCCTTGATGTCGTTCCCTGAAACAGCGAACTGAATGGCGCTTCCATGTTTTACCTTGCCCCACTTAAAGAGGGCATTAATATCCATAATACGCTCGCCCTCGTAGTAGATGAATACCAGAAGATCCGGGTACTTGGCGTTATAGCTCGCGATAATGCGCTTCCATGCCTCGACGTTGCCGTTGTGGAAAAGCTCGTTGGCGACCACCACGGAGTACATAGGGGTCATCCGCACCGGGCCTTTGGTAATGGCAGGGGCGGCGGCAGTAACCGCCGGGGCCGCAATCCTGGCGCTGACTGGCTCTTCCTGCGCCCTGGGTTCAGGGGCAGCTTGAGGGCTTCTGCCCCTGGAAGCTTTTGCGGCCTTGGCAGGCTTTCCGGCTTTTGCAGCCTTGGGCTTCCTGGCCGGCCTTTCTTCCGGTTCAGCAGTTTTTTTGAGCTTTTTGGTTACAAAAGCGCCTTTAAGGATTTCTGCAGGCACTTTGACCTTGCCAGTCTCGAAAAGGGCGACGGCAAGCTCGGCGGCTTTTTCGCAGATTGCGTCAGAGGGAGCGCCCCCCTTGCCTGCGTAGATAACTATGAGTTCCCGCTTGCGTATCATGCCGAAGTTGGCAAGCTCCTCAGCCGATTTTGGATTGGCAATGAGGAGGCCCAGATCGGGGTGATGGTAAGCGGCTATAAGGTCAACAGCTTTCCATTTTTCGAATTGATCTGCCAGGGCAGGGACATCGCTCACTGTTGAAGCAAGATTGGAAGAAACCGTTTTATATCCTAGTTTGTCTACCAACAGCATGTGGAGAAGCAGGGCCCCGCGTTCACCCGAAAGGTTTTCGTCGCCCTTTTCGTAAAGGAGATCGCCAAGGTTGGTATTGCCGCCCAGGGTGCCTGCTATCTCGATAGTCTTGTTCATATGCCGCACAGCAGAGTTAAAACCCGCCCGTGAAGCAAGGACTTCAAGATTCATTGAATCTTTGCTCATATTTATTTCCACCTCCTAGAAAAAACGCCCCCGGCTCCGGGGGCGTTTCGGCAAATAATCAACCGATTATATTAACTTATACTTCTTTAAGGGCTGCGCCACTGTCCGCGGCTTTCTGCCCTCGGCGTCCAGGCTTGGCATCAACTGCTCCGCTCTTGCCTGGCTTCCGACCCCTCTTGGCAGGGGCCGCAATAGCCTTAGGCTTAGCCTCGGTCACGCTGGCAGGGCTATCAGAATTGAGCACATCCAGGTACGCGTTTTCGGCAGCAGGCTTGTCATCCGATGTGGAGGAGAAGGACTGGTTAATGTCTTCCCGTACCGTTGACCGGCGGCGGCTGAAGGATGCAAAAGCTGCATCCTGGAAGCCCTTGGATACACCATGGAGGAACTCGTTGAGCACGTTCGCCATAGCGTCGAGGGTCGCCTTCTTCCTCTTGATGGAAGTAATATCCACGTCCAAAAGAATACCCGGCTGCAGATGGTAGGGATTGATCGCGTATTCGAAGCGATAGTACTCCCTCTCCAGGAAGGAGAGGCGATCTTCCATAACCCTTCTTTCGATGGGATAAAGATAATCGTACATTTGCTTCATCTTGTTACGCATAAGGATAATCCGCTGGCGGATCCTGTCTTTTTCGTAAATGTAGGTGCGGTTGGAGCGTTCCACTTCGGTTTCACCGGCCCTGATAAAGGAAATCTCGTCCCATACCTTGGCAATGTCTTCGTACAGGGGCTCGCCGGTCTTGGATTTGATGAGTTTCTGCACCCGGGGCTTAACCTTTTTGGCCAGATCGTCAAAGTCGTTGACCTTGAAGGAAGATTTGGAATCCTGGTAGATGACTTCGAGTATGTCCCAGATGTGCTGGACTTCGGTTTCGAAGCTCTTCATCTGCACATCATAGGCTTTGCGATCTTCGTTAAGCTGGGCATTGTCGAAATAGCGGAGCTTAATCTGATAGCGCTCGTCGGGGAGGTTCGCCACATCAGTGTCCTCATATTCCCGGATGTTGACTTCACGGGCGTTCTTGAGGTTTTCGATGTACTGATAGCCCATCTTGGATGTGTCCAGAATGGAGGTAATGGAGTTGATGGCGGTATTGAAGCCCCGGTTGCGGATATTCTCGATGTCCACAATCTTCTTGATGTTTTCCCGAATATTCATCTGATCGAAACTCTCGGGGTCGATTTCGGCCCTAAGGTCATTGATCTTTTCCATAATGGTTTTGGCCACGATGGAATAACGCTTCGATTTGGGATCGTCAATCTTGTCATCAGTGAAGCTCTCGACCTGTCCGATCTTGCTGAAGAGGATCTCGCTGTCCGAGAATTCTTCGAGGCCCTGATCCACCCTTTCGTCTTTGACGCTTTCGATGGCATGGTCAATGGAATCCACAATATGCTTGCCGAGGAGATCCTTGATGAGATATTCGACAGTTACCTGGTAGTGGAAAATAGGGGAAATAAGTTCCGAGTCAAGGATGTTGACCGAGAGTTTTACATCGGAAACGGTCTTGGGCTTGGAAAGGTTGTCCTTGAATGCGCATTTCACGATGGAATAGGCGTTCTCGCCCCGGACAAAGGCACCGGTATCGGTCTTTTGACGGAGTATGCTATTGGTATGGGTTTCCAGCTCATTGACGCCCCTCTGGATATGACCCTGAAGGTGGCCGTACATGTTGACCATTGATTTTTCGATTTCACCGGTGTTGAACTTGTCGGCGCCGCCAACGGCGTCGAGGAGGTCGGCAATCTCTTTGGGGGTATACCGGGCAAGGACTTTGGTTTCTTCCTTGTCGATAAAGTTCCTCACCTTCTTCACCATCTCATCTTCACTCGTTACCATGTAACGATTGAACATGTTCTGATAATTCTGGTTGAAGTAGTTGTACAACTTCTCTTTGAGGCCGCCCATTACATCAAGGCGTTCGAGAACGTCCTTGGGCAGGCGGGCGGTTAAATGATGGATGACCTTGTTGGTCTCCTCTTCCAGAAGTTGGTTAACTTCATTCTGCTGATCCCGGTATTCCTGTGCTAATGAGTTCCGCGACCCTACGGCGCTGGGCTTCTCAGGATGGAACACGTTAGGGCTCTTGGGCAGGTCAATGGCTCCCATGTTAAGACTCCTTATAAAAGAAATTTTTTTTCTAGCTCTGTAAACATTCTACACAACACTTTCCAGTTTAGCAATAGTTAAAGGAAAATGTAAAGCCTTTTTTGCATTTTTCTTGCGATCTTGTTCCAATTCTAAAAGAAATGTGATATAATATCAAGTATGAAGGCAATCATACGAAGAAAAATTTTTATCGTTTGGACGTTCCTCGTCTTCCTTATGCCGGGCCTCCTCCATGCCGCAGACAAGCGCAGCCTCCCCCTGGACTTGTTTCTCATCGTAGACGGCTCCTCCATGCTGGCAAACGACAAAAATGACGCCATCTCCTGGCTGAGCCGGGAGTTCATCGACCGCATTTTAGTTGAGGGCGACACCCTGAATATCTGGTCTGCCGGAGACAAAGCCCGGCTCGTCTATACCGAAACTATCGGGGCCAAAAAAGACGCAGCCAAGGATACGCTTAAAACCCTTTCCACATCCGGGAAAAGTTCGGACTTTATAGGCGCCTTAAGGGAAGCCGCTGCCAAGGCGGGGCCCCAGGACGGCAAGCGCCTCAAGGTAACCCTGCTGGTCACCGGTTCTGCCGAAGCCTTTGCCCCTGCCCTCGAAGGCGCCGGCGCAAGCCTTTTGCGCTGGTCAAGGTTTGAAGAATCCTCCCGCTGGCAGGCCCTCATGGTGGCGCCGGGCATTGGGGACAAGGTACGCAGGGCGGCCGCTGCCTATATGAGCGGGGTCTAGCGTTCTTTAATGCAGGAAGAGATTTTTGAGTTCCTGAAACGCCATTCATCCCTGGTTTTAACCACCCATGAAGGGCCGGACGCTGATGGCTTGGGGGCGGAAATTGTTTTTTCCCAGATTTGCCGGGAAATGGGCAAAAAGATCCGTATTATTAATTCGGGTCCTACCCCTGAACGCTTCGTTTTTATCGATCCCAACGAAGAAATCGAAGTTTGGGACAAATTAAAAGAAGATATTCCAAAAAAATCCGCACTGGTGATTCTGGACACTTCGGATGAATACAATATAGGGAAGCTTAAGGAATTCATCCCCGAGGCGGCCGAAGTCTTTTTCATCGATCACCATGAGCCCAATTCCTTCAGCGCTCTCAAGGGCTATACGGACAGGACCGCATCCTCCGCCTGCGAACTCGTCGTGGAGATAGCCGCAGCAGCCGGGGTTAAGCTTAACCTTGTCTCTGCATCGGCAGCCTATGCGGGTATTGTCTATGATTCCGGCTCCTTCGCCTATTCAAAGACCACTATCAGGACCTTCAGGGCTTCCCTTGTCCTGGTGGAAGCCGGGGTCAATCCCTACCATATCTATCACGAACTTAACGAGAGCGCATCCACTGCTTCTCTGCTTTTGCAGAGGCAGGTGCTTTCCACTTTGCGGATTTTGAACAGGGGCCGGGTAGCGGTACAGATTATGCGGAAAGAGGATCTTGATAATTCGGGCGCCTCCTTCGAAGACGCGGAACCCTTTATCAATGTGCCTCTTAAAAGCAGGGATATCATGGTATCGGTTTTGGTGAAACAGAACCAGGAAGGCCAGGGCCGCTGTTCCCTCCGCTCCAAAGGGGAAGTGAACGTATCGAAGATAGCCCAATCCTTTGGCGGCGGCGGCCATGTTTCCGCTGCGGGGTTCAAGAGCAAGGACAGCATAGAAGACACCCTTGCCAAAGTACTGGCAAAAATTGATAGTGTTTTGGAAACTTTGGATACACAATGACACGAACCTTCCTAAAAGTTATAACCACCCTGGTTTTTGTTTTTGTCGCATTGGGAATTGGGGTTTTGGTGGTTTTTCCTTCACTCTGGAATCCCAAAAAGGCTGATGAATACAGGCAGACCAGAATAGTCATACCCCAGGCAATGATCCCCGAAACCGGGACAGAGGAAAACATAGCCGAGCGCATGGCCCGGGAAGACCAATTGACCATCAAGGCGCCCCTGGCTGACGGCGAAATCATGGCCCTGGTTTTAAACGAGGATCTTGACGGGGATCACCAGGACGAGCAGATCGTGGCCTACCGCAACCTCCTGGAAATTGAAAGCCCTATCTATCTTACCTATATTGATTATGACGAATCTCAAAGAGGATATAGGCGTGTCTGGAGCGCCCCCACTGCGGCAACGCGGCCGGGAACAATTTCTCTTTATACCCAGGATCTTGTGGGCGACCGGAGCATCTGCATACTCCTCGCGGGCATGAATGGCCTGGGCGAGCATACCCTCACCATTTTCCGGAAACCCCAGGGCGACGCCGCTCCCGACTTCACCAAAATAGCAGAGCTCAGGATAGACGGCTCCATCACGGTCCGGGAGGCTGAACGAGCCCAGGCCTACCAGCTTGGCATGTCCAGAGGCGCGAGCTTCCCCATAGTGGCCTACGGCAGGGACTATGATTCCCCCAATATCATGGATCAGGTGGAAATCACCTATGCTTATAATGCGATCAACGGCCTTTACGAACAAAGCGGCATAATTCCGGTGCCAGGCACCCAAATCGAGCAGCGCAGGGTGCGCGAGCTTTTGGGGAACCCCGGGGCTTTCGAAGATTTCATCACCGGCCTCTGGTACTATATCAGCCCCCAGGGGACCATAGATTTAAAGCAGTACATCTATTTCGATCCCTCTTCGCGGGAGATAATTTTCTACGGCGACGAGACCCAGCAGGTCTTTACCTGGCAGAATTCCAGCGCCACCCGCTACGGCCTCTATGTCGCAAGCCAGAATATTTCTGTAACTACCTTGAGGCGTTCCATAGATATAGAATTGGAAACCCTGGACAGCATCAGGGTCAAGGTTTTTGAAGATGTGCGCCTCAAAATCGTCGTTAACCCTCCCTGGGATGGTTCTTATCGCAAAGCAGGGCCCATGGAAAACCGCCCAGCCGGCCAGGCCAAAGGCAGCGCCCACATCGACGCCTCCTACGACGGCTCTATCGGCAAGATACGCTTCTCCCCTGACGGCAATTACGAACTCAACGTAGGCGGCGCCGTCAGGGCAGGCAAATACGCCTTTTTCGGCCTCGAAAACCGTGAACTCCTGGAGCTCCGTTCGGGGAGTGGGGAGCGGGAGACCTACCTTGTCGAATCCCAGGATGCGTCAGAAGAAGGCAAAAACCGCAAGGCCCTTACCCTGCTCCGCATACGTCTGGGAGCAAGGGGCATACAGGAACTGCATGAAGGGACTATCTCGCTGACACTGGCCGGGGAATGATTATTCAAATACAGGGAAGGATTCAAACCCCGCGTTTTTTAGCTGCATTATGGTTGCGCCCATGCTTGATCCCGCAGGAACCATTACAGCCCAGTATTCGCTGCCGTTTACCCGGCGGCGGGTTACCTGGGGCTGGAAACCTGCCTGCTTAAGAACATCGGCCATGGCCTGGGCGTTGGCCTCCCGTCCGAAGAGGCCGGTCTGGAGTATGCCCGGAGAACCCCCTGCCGAGATCGCGGGTTGAGGTTCGCCTCCAGAGGAGGGGGCGGTTGAAGGGGCTGCGGTCTGCGAAGATGCGGTTGCTATGGAATCGCGGCCGGGGAAAAGGAGCCATTGGGGGGTAGCGGCCTGGGCTATAGCGCCGGAGGCCATACGGGACTCGGGGCTTTGGGGGTATTCGGCCAGCAGCTTGCTTTTCCAGGAAGAAGAGCCTGAAATTTGCCAGAGGGTATAGTAGATTTCCGGCCTTTGGGCTGCATAGGCAGGATCGGCTATAAAGGGAGCCAAGGGCCGGGGATCGTTTTTTTCAAAGGCTTCAAGCTGAGCCTGGAGAAGGCGGGCCCTGGCAAGCATGCCTGGGTCCTGGTTTGAGCCAAGTATGGCGCCGACACAGGTCCCGGCTTTTTCGTATTCCCCCAAGGCGATATACATACGGCAGGCATTGAGCAGGGCTGCATCGTCCCGCCTGGATTTATCGGTGTAGGCTGCGTCATACCATGCCTGGGCGGCTTTTTCTTTATCCCCCGAGAGCTGGCTCAGCCTGGCAATGCGGACAAGGGCGTCGTGTTTTTCCATAGGGGGGGCTTTTTCAAGCTTTTCAAGTTCCGATGCCAATAAGACGCTGTTTGAAGTTGCCGGGCTCTGGGCGTCCAGAAACGGAATTGCGCCAAGAGAAAAAATGAGGATGAAGATTGGGATGAAAAAAAACGGAGTTTTGTCAGTCAATCCCATAAGGATCGTTTTCTCCCTCTACTGCAGCATGGGATTTGCCCTTCCTTCCAAAAAACCTGGCGCCTTTGTGCGGTTTTATGGGTTCTTCAACCCGGGGCCGGGATTTCTTTAGGCCGATGATAAAGGGCACAGCACAGAGCATGCCGAAGAAAAAGGCCACAAAGGCGGTGATGAAAACCGGCAGGTCTTTGGCTGTCTGGAAACCGAAGGAAACATCGCACTTATTGTCCAGGTTAAGGACTATAAATGCGAGGAAAAGCGCAAATATCAGTATAAAACCTATTAAACGTCTCATGATAACCCCTAAAAACTTCGCCTTTGGCGGAACTTCATTTATCTATCAGTCAGGGTGATTTCTTTGGCCCTGAAAGTCATCCCTTTCAAATCCGACAGAACCAGATGCCCAAAATGGCCGAGCCAGGCTGCTTTGCCAGGCACAACAGCCATTTCGTCCCTTTCTGTGCGTGTTATTAATTCATCGGCATTTTTATGCGAAATTCCCTCAATTAACACCTCGGTTTCTGCCCCTAGCCTTCCCTTGAGGAGTTCGGCGGTATGCTGCTGCTGAAGCTTTATGACCCTGGCAAGACGATTGCGCTTGACACTCTCCGGGATGCGGTTTTGGAGATCATAGGCCGCTGTCCCCTCACGGGGGTTATAGTGGTAGGTATAGGCATAGAGGAATTTTACTTCTTCCATAAGGGAGAAAGTTTCTTCCAGATCCTCCTCGGTCTCGCCGGGGAAGCCTATGAGCAAATCCGTGGAAAGGGTGAGGCCCGGCATGGCAGCCCGAAGCTCCGATACCAGCTCCAGATAGTGTTCCCGGGTATAACGGCGGTTCATAGCCTTGAGCATGGAGTTGGAACCGTGCTGAACGCAGAGGTGAAGATGCCGGCAAAACACCTTATGCCCGGCCATGACCTGAATCGCCCTGGGTGAAAGATCCTTGGGGTGGCTGGAAAGGAAGCGCACCCAGCGTATGGGGCTTCTTTCTTTTTCAAGGTATTCGGCGATAAGCTCAAGAAGCCCAGGGAAATCCAAAATGGTGCCAGGCACCCAATTGTACGAATTGACGTTCTGCCCCAGGAGGGTGATTTCTTTTACGCCTTTCTCGCCCACCATGCGGATTTCGTCCAGGATAGAGGCGGGGCTTCTCGAAATTTCCCTGCCCCGGACATAGGGCACTATGCAGTAGGAGCAGAAATTGTTGCACCCGTGCATGATGGGGATAAAAGCCCTGAACTGGCCCTCTTCAAGGTGGGAGGAGGAAAAAGCAAAATCCGGCTTTTCCCCTGTTTCTATTGCTTCGCGGTGCTGCTCCGCCGCTTCAAGTATGAGGGGAAAAAAAGAACGGGCTGAAGTGCCCATTACATAATCTATGGCGGGGAATTTTTCTTTGAGGCTGTCCCCAAGGCGCTGGGCAACGCAGCCTGCGATTACCAGGGTAAAAGAGGGCGCCCCCCCGGCACGGCGCTTTTTCTTGAGGGATTCGTAATGGGCAAGGCGGCCCATGACCCGTTGTTCGGCTGTAGCCCTGACAGTGCAGGTGTTGAGAAGCACGAGGTTCGCATCTTCAGCGGATTCAGCTTCCTCCCAGCCCCGTTCCCGGGCTGCAAGCCCCAGGGCAGCGGACTCGGCTGAATTCATCTGGCAGCCATAGGTTTCAAAAAAGTATTTCAAGGGGAGAAATTATCCTCTGCTTTTAAGGCCTTTGAGAAATTTGACGCCCTTAATGATACCCATGGCAAGGAGACCCAGGGCGGTAATTCCAAGGAGGGTTCCGGCTATGGGCTTAAGGATGGGGATGCCGAACTGGAAAACCAGTTCCAGAATCCCCGCGGCGGTGAGTATCATGCCGGGCTTTTTATCTTCCGGATCTTTTGAGAGGAGGCCGCTCACACCAAAGCCGCCAATGGCAAGTCCCATGACTATGCCCAGGAGGCGGAAACGGCCGCCTAAAATTTGCATGACCAAAAGCAAAGCGCCCCCTACGAGATTACCGATAGCGGACACGCCCTGCTTTGCCAGAACGCTTGTGGAGGTATACCCCTGCTTTTCTACATCATTCACGATTGTGCTCCCCAAATTCAGCATAGGCAAAGGCGCTATGATTATGGATACTCTCAAAATTCTCCGCCTCTACCGAAAAGCGCGGAAACTGATTGAGGCCCTTTATATCAATATACACATCCCTGACCAAATCTTCAACAAATTTCGGATTGTCATAGGCCTGTTCGGTGATAAATTTTTCATCTTCCCGTTTGAGCAGGGAATACACCGGACTTGAAGCGGCTTTTTCCACCAGGGCGATGATGTCCTCTATCCAGAAGAAGGGCCCGAGCTCAAGCTCCACTGTGACTATGCCCCGCTGGTTATGGGCGCCCCGGTCGGAAATAGCCTTGGAACAGGGGCAGACCGTGGTCACCGGCACTGAAACCGCAACGGTAAAGTGCTTCCCCTTCCTGGAACTATTGCCGGAATCCTGGCGGTTTACCCAACCCTGATACCGGCACTGGTAGCTCATAATCCCGGGCAGCCCGGATATAGGGGCTTTTTTTTCTATAAAATAAGGAAAATTGAGGGACCCAAAGGCGGATTCAGCCTCAAGCTCTTTCCGTATGGCATTAAGCATGTCCAAAAACCGGGGCATTGAAAGATCCTCCCGGTACTGGTGGAAAATTTCGATAAAGCGACTCATGTGGGTACCTTTGAAATGCCGGGGAAGGTCGGCGTAAAGATCCACCTTGGCCGAGGTATGCTGAATTTTATTCTCCCTGTCCAATACAGTGATAGGATATTCGAGGCCCTTGATGCCGACTTTGGCCAGGGGCACGTCCCGGTGATCCGCCTGGTTTTGCACATCCGGGATGGTTTTAAGATCTTTCACTTTGAAGCGGCCTCGACTACATTCAGCATGAGCATGGCGATAGTCATGGGCCCTACCCCGCCGGGCACAGGGGTAATCCAGCCCGCTGTTTCACAGGCAGACTCAAAATCCACATCCCCCCTGAGGCGGAAGCCGCTCTTCTTTGCGGCATCGGCCACCCGGTTCACCCCAACGTCGATGACCGCCGCGCCGGGCTTTATCATATTCCCCTTTACGAGGCCCGGCGACCCTGCGGCGGCTATGAGTATGTCCGCTTGTCTAGTATAAATTGAAAAATCCGGGGTGCCTGTGTGGCAGATAGTCACGGTAGCGTTTATGCCCTTTTGGATGAGGAGGTTTGCAAGGGGCTTCCCCACAATACTGGAACGCCCAAGTATCACCGCATGAGCCCCGGAGGTTTTGATTTTCATCTCTTTCAGCAGGAAAACAACGCCATTGGGGGTACAGGGGATAAAGCCCTTCTTCCCCAAAACCAGGTTCCCCACAGAGACCGGATGAAATCCGTCCACATCCTTGGCCGGATCTATGGCAGTGATGATCCTGTCGCTGTCGATATGACGAGGCAGGGGAAGCTGCACCAGAATACCGTGGACTTTGGGGTCTGCATTGAGGGTACTTATCAGCGAGAGGAGTTCAGCTTCTGACACAGATTCGCTTAAACGCAGGTCCCGGCTTTCCATGCCTGCTTCGGCAAGGGCTTTTTCCTTTCCTGTTACATAGGAGAGGCTTGCGGGATCTTCGCCCGCCAGTATTACTGCGAGGCAGGGGATTATCCCTTTTCTTTTAAGCTCATCCGCCCTGATGCGGGCATCTTCCCTGACTTTTTCGGCAATAGCCTTGCCGTCAATTATCTCTGCCATTGGATTCTCCCTGTTCCCGGGGTATAACGATCATGAATCGTCCCTGTTCTGCGGAAATGCCGAAATTGCCATCCAGGGCAACATTGCTGATGCCAAAGCTGCCCCGATTCCAGGGGAGGCTGTTGAGGGGCCACTTAAGGCCGCTGCTCGAAGCTGCCCAGGGGCCTTCCCCAAGGGGAAAGACCGAAACCAGGCTTGCGGGTTCAAGCTTTAATGAAATTTCAAACTTTTTCAACACGCCGCCTGATCCGCCTTTTACAGCTTCTATAGCGTAAATATCTTCCCCTCTGGTAATCCAGCGATCCGGACAAAGCTCCCGCTCAAAAAGGGAACGCAGGGCAAGGAGATGGTCAAGCCGTCCTCCCCCTCCGCCAACAAGCCAGGTTTCATCGCAGCCCTTTTCCCAAAGCAGGTTCAGGGCCAGCTCCGTATCGGTATAGTCCTTGTCCCGGGGGAAGCGGCGTATAATCCCGGGGGGATACTTTGCAAGCCGGCCCAGGTCGTCAAGGGAATCCATGTCCCCAATGATCCAGCCAGGCTTGATGCCCGCATCCTCTGCGGCAATAAGACCCGAATCGGCAGCAGCGATAATGTCCGCCCCCTGAACCAGGCTGCAGCACAAATCAAGCCCAGGCCCTTCGCCGCCGATAAAAGCTATACCCCGCACCGCCCCTCCCTTTCATGGAATGCCCTATTATAGTATAGTGCTTGCTGAATTGTGAATATACATCCTGTGGTTAAAGAAATATCGGCTATCTTCTCGAATCAGGGCAAACAGGTTTATCTTGTAGGCGGGGCTGTCAGGGATCTCCTGAGGAGCAGGAAAGCCAAGGATTGGGATTTAGCCACCGACGCCCTCCCCGACGAAGTCATCGCGTTTTTCAAGGAAAAATCGGGCCCTGGCGGCAAGCCCCTGGGCTTTGTCATCCCCACAGGAATAAAGCACGGCACCGTGACCGTCCACTTCAGGGGCAATGAATTCGAGGTTACCACCTTCAGGGCCGACAAGGGCTACAGCGACGGGCGCAGGCCGGACACTGTGGAATTCGGCGTATCCATAGACGAAGATTTAGCCCGCCGGGACTTTACCATGAACGCCGCAGCCTACAAACTGCCCGAAGGCCCTCTGACCGATCCTTTTAATGGCTGTGCCGATATCAAAGCCAAGCTGATACGTTCAGTGGGCAACCCTGTGGAACGCTTTGCGGAAGACGGCCTTCGCCCTGTCCGGGCTATGCGTTTTGCAAGCCAGCTTGGCTTCCAAGTTGACGATGCGGTGCTGGCCGCCATACCGGCAGCCCTCCCCCTCACTGCCAAGGTTGCCCCGGAACGCATGCGGGACGAACTGGACAAAATCATCATGAGCCCCGAGCCTTCCGCAGCCTTTCTCCTCATGGAAAAAACAGGTCTTTTGGAACTCATACTCCCGGATCTTGCGGCCTGCAGGGGTGTGGATCAAAAGGGCTTCCATCGTTTTGACGTGCTGGAACATTCCCTTTTGGCCTGCGATTTCGCTGCCCGCGAAAATGCCCCCCGGGAAGTCCGCCTTGCAGCTATCTTCCACGATCTAGGCAAAAAAACCACTCGCAAACTGGGGGATAAGGGCGTTTGGACTTTCCATCAGCACGAAGAAGAATCTTCCCGTCTTGCAAAAGAGATCATGCTCAATTTCCGCTACCCCAACGCGGTAATGGACAAGGTCTGCCATTTAATAGAAGAACATATGTTTCATTATGAAGACAACTGGACTGACGCAGCAGTGCGCCGCTTCATCATCAGGGCGGGGGAGGAAGATCTGCCGGATCTTTACGCCCTCCGCCGGGCCGATGCCTATGGCACAGCCAAAACCGAGCCGGCCCCGGACTTCCTCCTCCCCCTGACCAGACGGGTAGAAAAGGTCCTCGCCGGCAGCCGTGCCCTCTCCCTCAAAGACCTGGCAGTCACAGGCTACGACCTCAAAGAAGCCCATGTAAAACCCGGCAAGCATATGGGAATAATCCTCAACGAACTCCTGGAAGCAGTCATCGACGACCCGAGCCTCAACACCAGGGAAAAACTCATACAAATCGCGGCAAACATCAACGAACGGTATAGTGTATAGGGCGCTATTCGGCGCTGTCTTTTTCCAGGGCCTCGTATGCCATTTTGGCGGCTTCCTGTTCGGCGGTTTTTTTATTGCGGCCTGTACCGGGGCCATAGGCAATATCGGAAACGATGACTTCCATCCAGAAAAGGCGGGCGTGGTCGGGGCCGGAGCGTTTGAGGAGGCGGTAGACGGGGTAGTTGTGGTAAAGGCGCTGGCAGAGTTCCTGGAGCAGGGACTTGTAGTCCTGATGGTGGCGTTTTTCGAGAACCCGGCTTATTTCGGCTTCCATGAAGCTAACCACAAAGGCGAAGGCTGCTTTGTAGCCTGAATCGAGGTAGATGGCGCCTATGATGGCTTCCAGGGCGTCCGCAAGGATGGCGTTTTTGGAGCGTCCGCCGGAGTTTTCCTCCCCTTTGCCCAGGATGAGGAGGGTGTCGATTTGGAGTTCCCTGGCTACGCCGGAAAGTATGTCTTCTGAGACAACCACGGACTTGATTTTGGCAAGGTCCCCTTCGGGGCGGTCGGAGAGCCTTTCGTACAGGAGGGTGGCGGTAATAGCGCCAAGTATGGAGTCGCCCAGGAATTCGAGGCGTTCGTTGTTGAGAGCGCGGTCTAATTCATTGGAGATTGAGCGGTGCATGAAAGAAAGGTTCAAAAGCTCCATGCTCTTGAACCTGACGCCGGCGGTCTTTAAGAATGCCGCCAAAACCTTCTTTCTTGCTGAATCCAGGGAAGGAAGCCCCTCTGGAGTCCCCTTTTTCCCCTTATTTTTGCTGGGATTTGATGTATTCGTAGGCATCCCGGACGGTTTCAAACTCATTGGCCTTCTCGTCGGGGATGGAAATGCCCATTTCCTCTTCGATAGCATAGACCAATTCATAGGTGTCCAGACTGTCGGCGCCGAGATCCTGGCGGAAGGAAGCGTCAAGCGTGATCTTGCCCTCTTCCACTTCCAGCTTGTCGGCGATCAGTTTCTTTATTTTTTCAAACAATTCGTCCATTTTAATTCCCCTTAAACCTTCGATTCAGGAAGGATTACTTGTTTGCCCCGGTAAAAACCGCACTTGGGGCACACCCTGTGCAGCAATACCATATTGCCGCAATTGCCGCATTCAACAATGGAAGGGGCGGTGAGCTTCATATTGATCGTCTGCCTCCGGCGTGTTCTTGCCTTCGACGTCTTAAACCTGGGTACAGCCATTCTAAACCTCGCTTCGAATATTCAATTCAATGTAGAAATTCAGTTTAACAAATTCACCGCTTTGTGTCAAGCTCAATATTGGATCAGTCAGCATAAGCTTAAGAAAATTTCTCCTTCAAGGCCCTGGACACCAGGGGGGGCACCATGGCGGAAACATCCCCATGGAAAGAAGCCAGCTCTTTGATAGAAGAGGATCGCAAAACGAAATATTTGGGGTCTGTGGTCATAAAAAGGGTCTCGATATGGGGGTGAAGGGCCTTGTTCATCATGGAAAGCTCAAATTCGTAGGAAAAATCGTCCATGCCCCGGACTCCCCTTACCAAAAGCCTGATATTCTCCTGCTTCATGTAATCCACAATGAGGGAATCCCATATAACGGCTGAAACATTCTTCCAGGGCTTGATAAGCTCGTTCATCATTTCCAGCCTCTCCTCCGCAGAGAAGCAATAGCGCTTTTGGCGGTTTTCGGCCACTATCACCACAAGCTCGTCAAAAAGGGACGACGCCCGCTCTATAATATTCGTATGACCCAGGGTCGGGGGATCAAAAGATCCCGGGAAAACCGCCTTAAACATGAACCGATTATAATAAATGCTCCGGGAAAATTCAAGGTTTGTGCCGATAATAGGGAAAAGCCGGTCCAGGCATTTGACTTGACCGCAATAGTCGGATAAAATATACATATGAAAAGATTAGCTTGTTTGTTGACAATCCCTCTTCTCATAGTTCTTTCGTGCGCTTCTGCCCCTGCGGCGGTAGAAGCGCCGGTTGAACCCGCCACTGCTGCCCCTGTCCAGGTTGAACCTGCTGCACCGGCGGCCCCTGCAACGCAGCCCCCTGCCCCGGCAGATGATGTTTTCAAACCTGAAAGCGTCTCGCAGGAAGTACGGGACACTACCCTTTCGGATGTGCAAAAGCTGATTCAGGATCTCAACCAGATAATCAGGGCCCAGAATTATAACAGCTGGGTCGGCCATCTTTCTGTTTCATATATGACGGCGATCAGCTCTCCCGCCTATTTGGCTGAACGGACTGAAGAGCTCTACAAGAGGGATCAGGCAGTGGCTTCCCGCACCGGAAAGGATCCCAAAAGGGTCAGGAAGGTGGAGCTCAAGAGCGCCAGGGATTATTTTATCAATATAGTGGTTCCGGCCCGCAAGAATGACAGGGTGGATGATATAGAATTTATTTCCGAGAACCAGGTAAAGGCTTACAGGGTTGATAATTCAGGCCAGCGGGATATTCTCTACAATCTGGAAAAAACCGACGGTGACTGGAAAATCACCAATTAGACTAGGCATTCGAGTTGACAAGAAAAGGAGTGGATATGACAAACACTAAGCGGATTTTTGCTTTACTGGCAGTTTTTGCCCTTGCGGCTGGACTTGTAACGGCTCAAACCCGAAATAATAACCGGGAGATGTCGGTAGAAGAGTCCTATCTGCAGGAATCTGTGGAACTCATGATAATCAGGGAGCAAAGCCGGGCAGAAAGCCGGGATATGAAACTGGTGGCCCTGGAATATATCGGCGACGCAATTGACCGCGGCAATACAGGCGAAGAAATCCGGAGTTCCCTGGAATACCTGGGAACCGAAGGCATCGTAAACCAGACCAGGGAAAACGGCAGGCTGGTCAACAATTACCCCGATGTACGCACCAAGGCTGCTACCTATTTGGGCGATCTCGGAACCCCCGAGGCTAAAACCACCCTCATCAAAATGTGCCTTGCGGACAATGAACCCATGGTGCTGACCGAAGTGGTCAAATCCCTGGCAAAAATCGGCATCGACGATAACAACGAAACTGCCAATGCCATTTCCTGGATAGTAACCCGCTTTGATGTCCTCAATCCTGACAATCTCCTGGCTCTCTCAGCCCTTGAAGCCTACGAGAAATTGGCACAACACAACGGCGGCATCAAAGATCCTTCGGCGATCAGAACCATTATCCGCATCGCCGAGGGCAACTACATCAAGCCAGTTCAGCAAAGGGCAAAACAGGTCCTCATGGACTTAAGGAAGTACAATGCCCAGAGCCAAAGTCAGAACAACGGCCAGAACGCTTCTTCAAAATCAGGGAATTAAGCTCTTCGCAAGCTTTGCCCTTTTCCTCTCCATGGCTCTCATACCCGCCGGTCTAGCATCGGCGGATTCTGTTGTTTTCGTCAAAGAAAACACCGACGGCACAGATGACGGCATAGCCCGCCTTCTTGGCGCCATGAGCCCCGCCCTCTACCGCAGAGCCAACAATGGGGGACTTATCGCAAGCGATGATGTCATCCTCATCAAAATCAATTCCCAATGGGCCGAACGGGGTGGCACCAACACCGATGTGCTCAAAAGCCTCATCCAGTATATCGTAAACCACCCTGATGGATTTAAAGGCGAAATTATCATAGCGGATAACGGCCAGAGCATGTTCGGTTCCCAGCGCAGCGGAGGCAATCTTGATTGGGACCAGCCCAATTCCAAAGACCGCGCCCAGTCTGCCCAGGATGTGGCCGACTATTTTGCGGGCAGGGGTTACAAAGTTTCGGGCGTTCTCTGGGACAAGTTTACCCGCACCAGGGTTAAAGAATTTGAATCCAACGACAATGCTGACGGCTTTGTGGTAGAAGACGGCGCACGGGAACCCACAGGCATTGTGGTAAGCTACGCCAAATTCACGACCACTTATGGAACCCAGGTCAGCTTTAAAAAAGGCGTCTGGAACAGCACGTCCAAAAGTTACGACAGCGCCAAACTCAAAGTGATCAATGCCCCGGTTTTAAAGAACCACGGCCAGTACCAGGTTACGGGGGCCATAAAATCCTACATGGGGACCCCTTCCAACTCCCTGACCAATATGTCGCCCCACCAGAGCGTAGGCCGGGGCGGCATGGGAACCCAGATGGCCAATACCCGCTTCCCCGTCTTTACCCTCCTGGATATGGTCTACATTGCCCCCGACAGAGGCCCCGGCTCCTCCTACTCCACTGCAGTGCAGAAAAACATGGCCGCAGTCAGCCTTGACCCCGTTGCTCTTGACTACTGGGCCAGCAAAAATGTCCTTATCCCGGCGGCCAGGGCCGCAGGCAGCAACCGCTGGCAGATTATGGATCCCGACGCCAAAGACCCGGGAACCTTCGGTTACTGGCTCAGGCTTTCCATGAACGAGCTTGCAAAAGCGGGCTTCAGCGTTACCATGGACGAAAGCAAAATTAAGGTGGAGAAGGTTCAGTAACCGCCCTTGACAAAAACAGTAATATTTTGTATCGTATCTTTCACCTTCGAGATTTGAAGGTATCCTGTCTCCCTCGTCTAGTGGTTAGGACATCGGGTTTTCATCCCGACAACGGGGGTTCAATTCCCCCGGGAGATGCATTTAGCGGCGTTTTTAATGCCCGCCGCCCCAGTTTGATTACCCCCGCGTTCCCATGTGGGCAGAGTATAATTCCGAGGCGCTTCGGGCAAGAGACTTGTATAAATCGTTGACAACAGAATCAGAAGATGAATATAAGTAGCTTTCACTTTCTATGATGCCAATTAATGGCTTCATCTGATAGTAGTATTCCACTGCTTGTTGGCTATACCTGTCGTATTTTGAAAGGAGGGCATGATAAGAACGCAGTACAGGAAGATATGTGCCATCCGCAAGACGAGCCTTGGCTGTTTGCAATTCATCTTCAACAGTGCGCTCTATTTCATCCGAGACACATTTTGCAATGGACTGGTATAAGTTTCTAATGACAGAATCAGAGGACAATTTTAAGTAGCTCTCACTTTCTATGATACTGATTATGGCCTTCAACTGATGGCAGTTGTCTACCGCTTGTGATTCTCCGATAGTGTATTTTTTAAGAAACTCGTGGTAATAACGCAGCACGGGAAGATAGGTATTACCAGCAAGACGGGCCATACCTGTTTTCGATAGTGTTTCAAAGATTTCTTTTATTTGATCGGCAAAAAGGCTCCGGTCAAAGCAGCCCCCCGCATTCTCCGACAAATGATATAAGAGCGTTCCGTTTTGTCTTGTCTGAGACAGATTTAGTTTGTACCAATTACGTTTTATTTCGTCGTATTCTGAAAACACCGGGGAAACAAGCGTACTTGCACCGTTTGCAATTTTCTCTATGACCCCTTGGGTACGTTTCAAGTCGGATACCGTTGAAAATGACGGCGCACAGATAAAATCGTTATCCATCCGCCCCACAATGCAGACATCCTGCGTGCAACTAAGATAAATCTCATATGAAAATTCATGTTCTGTCATAAATTCCCTCTCAAATATCCTTGCAGGGCGGCTGCCCCCATTGGGCGGCTTGTGGCTTTGTCTGCTTATCTACTTCTGATCCAAATTGAACACACCTTCCCACTTGGGGTCGGGGGGAGTTTTTTGGAACTTCTGGCAGCGGGCCAGGTAGAGCTTGGCGGGGCCGTCAGAGGGGGCAAGGGCAAGGTATTGTTTGAACAGCTTGGCGGCCTTTGCCCAGTCTTTTTCCTTTTCGAAAATATCAACACCCTCATCGAAGAGTTTAATGCGCTCAAGGAGGTCGGTCCCGGCTTCGCTGGTTAATTCCATCACTTCGTAGAGCCTTACCCAGGTGGTAATGCCCACCACCCTGACGCGGTCCAGGCGGCGGAGGACAAACTCATCGCCCAGGTGCTTGCGGGTGTAGCCTGAAATCAAAATGCCCCCGGTGTTGTATTGCTTGTTCACCCCTTCGAGGCGGGCCGCTAGGTTTACAGAGTTGCCCATTATGGTGTAGTCCATCTTGTTGGGGGTGCCCATGTTACCCACGACTATCATGCCCGTATTTATTCCCAAACGGGTAAAAATCAGGGGCTCGTCGACGCTGTTAATAATCTTTTTGGCCAGGAGGGCTTGGGCAACATCGGCGTTCAAAAGGCCCTTTTCCATCGCCTCTTTGTTGATAAGGACTTCTGCTTTCTTCATTTCCAGGGCGGAGCGTACCGCAAGGCTGGCGTGGTTTTCCATGTGGAGAGGGGCGCCGAAAAAGGCGATGATGGCGTCGCCCTCGTATTTGTCAATGGTGCCCTGGTTTGCAAGGACAATGTCGCTCATGCGGGTAAGGTAAAAGTTGAGCAGCTCCACGAGCTTATGCGGGTCGGGCTCCCCGGTCTCGTCTTTGAGGGCCTCAGAAATAGTAGAAAAACTGCGAACGTCGGTAAAGATGGCGGTCATCTCCAAGCGCTGGCCGCCGAGTTGGAGACGGGAAGGGTCGGCGACAATCTGGTCGATAACCGCAGGGGCAAGGTAGCGGGAAAAGGCGGAGCGGATAAACACCTTCTCCTTTTCGGTGCCCGCAAAGGCAATGGTCTCCCGCACGATGAGGGCGGCCGCCATAGCCAGTGCCGGCCCCAGGGGACCCAGGAATAAGCCCTTGGCATAAAAAAGCGCAAACGTAATAAGCAGGGTAAGCGCAATACTACTAATGCCCAGCAGTATGCGGAGCAGGGGCTTCCTCCCGGAAATACCCACAATGACCAGGGGCACAAGGAGGAAAGCAAGAATAACGCTCCACCAGGGCGGCAGGATCTGCATGAAAGATCCTGATAAAATAGTGTCCAACAGCACCCCGTGGGTGCCCACGTTGACGTATTCCCCATGGAAGGGGTTTACCCCGATATCGGTGGTGCCCGTATCCACACGTCCGATAATGCACATCTTGCCGTCAAGGGCGCCTTCAAGGTACGCCTGCTGCTCCCTGGTGGAGTGCAACTCGGTATCAAGGTATTCGAGGAGGGTGTTGCAGTATTCGGCCTCGCCCATAATGGCTTCGAGGTCGGCGGCGCTGTTCACGGTTTCTTCAAGGTAGGCAAAAGCCCGGGTGGTAAAAACGCCCAGAGCTTCAAAGCCCTGGTTGCGGAGGGCGATGTAGCGGCCGAACTCCGCGTCGGAAGTCTCCGCCAGGGCGGCGTCCTTTGCCAACTCTGCCTCTTCAAAGAGGGCGCGGAGGGAGACCGCCCCTTCTGCAATAAAGGGGAAGGCCCCTTTGTCGATAAAGGCAAGGGCGCCAAGGTACTGTTCGATGTGACGCTGGTATTCTTCGAGGATGGTAAGGCGGACAAAGGATACGTGCTCGTAGCTTTTGGCATAGGTTTCCCGGGGCCAGTCCAGGAGCATGGCGCCGTTCTTATCCAGGGGGATGACGGTATCGCCGCCGCTGCCTTTTATAACCAGACGCCCCTTGCCCACTTCGATATCGGGCCTGCCCAGCATATCCACCAGAGGCGCAAAGGCAAGCTGCAAGTACCAGCGGCCCTTCACCTTCCGGGCAAGGTAGAGCCGCCGCCTGATTCCGTCGCTGTCTATGGCGACATTGGTAAAGCCTGCGCCCTTCACGGCTTCCATAAAGAGGGGCAAGGCAGGGAGGATATCGACGGCGCTGCCGCCGCCAACGCCCGCAGGGTCGGCAATGGGATACGAAAAGCGCTCCTCCGCCAGAGCAAGCCGCTGGGCCTGCTCCCCCTCAAGGGCAAACTGTTCCTGGAGGTTCAAGGTGCCCCAGACCTTCCCCAACAGGGCAGAAGCCTCTGCAAGGTGGAGGTCGTTGTCACGGGTAATCTGCATGGTTTCGCGGTACAGGGTGTCGCGGCCTTCCTGCACCATGAGGGTGACATCGTCGATGTAGCGGGAAGCCTCTGCCGCCCCTATCTGCCCTGCGCTGATGGCTTCGAGGATTTCCGCCATGCCGGAGCCCACTTCGGAAAAGCGGCGGTCGTAATCGGCGGCAAGGCCCTGCTGAAGGTAGAGCTCGTCAACCTGGGTGGGACTTTTGTCGATGAACTCGATATCGAAGATAGCCGCCTGGATGCCGTACTCCTTGAGCCGCACCAACCCGTCGGCAATGACCGACCGGGGCCAGGGGAACACCCCCACCTGGGCAATGGCCTGGTCGTCTATGTCGAGAAAAGCAACGTTTTGTATCCGCTGCCGCGGGGGCCTAAAGCCCAGGTACACATCGTAGATTTTGCTCTCTGCCGCGGCAAAGAAGGGCGCAAGGTAGAGGAGCGAAAAAAGCGCCGCCGCCCCGAAGGCGGTCAGGATTGATAATTTACGAATCGTCATGGCGCTTATCCTTTAGAACGTGCAGCATTGGTAAAACACATCCTTTGGCTTTCCTTTGCGGCCTATTCAATACGGTAGGCACTGCGGACATCTTCTCCATCGAAAAGGCTCCGGGGGAGTCGAAAACGACGGAAGCCGCCCCTTGGAGGGTGCGGCTTTCCGTAGTGCTGGTGTTAATTATTCCAGTCAAACCCCACGCCAAAGCCGCCGGCGGCTGCTTCGGTGTCGGTGCGGGGTACGGTTTCCCAGGAAAGTACCGGGTAGTGGTAACCGGAGGCTTCGAGCCACTTCCAGATGCCGTTGGGGGTGGTAAAGTCCCAGCTAAGGCCGCCGTTGAGACTAACAAGGCCAGCAACGGAGTCCACGGGTTTTCGGTCGAAGTAGGTAAGCTGGTTCACCGCGCGCTGGAAGTCGGCGCGGGCAAGGTTGGTGTTATTATCATATTGGGGGTTGTCGGAATAGGCGGTATAGCCGTTGCTCTGCATATAGGTGGTATAACTGCTAACATTGCCAGTACCGGGATTTGTGTTCGCCGGGATAAAGCCGATATCAGGGGTGGCAAAGTTGAAATTGCCGGGTCTGTTGCCAGTGCCGATGGCGGCTACATACGAGGGATTGTCTGCGTCGGTATTCTCGGCCTTTATGCTGGTTTGCAGGGCCACCGAGTGGTCAGCAATGCCAAAGCCAATGCCAACGCCTTTCCCGAAAATACCGCCGGCATGGGCGCTGTCGTCGCCAGTGGTCATATTACCCGTTGCCTTGGCGGCAACCGTGCCCAGGGCGTAGGCGTTGGTAATGACATCGCCGGGATAGCCTGCAATGCCCCCGGCATAGGCTTGCTTTCCGCCCAGGACGCTGACCTTTGCGTAGGCATAGACATCCTCAATTTTAACTTTGCCGGACCCCAGGATGCCCCCGGCATAGGCGTTCTCGGTTGTGGTTTGGGCTGCCGTTTCAGCTGCCACAGTGCCCAGGGCAAAGCTGCTGCGGATAGCGGCGTCGCCTGTTACCGTGGCTGTGCTCGTGCCCACAATGCCCCCGACATTCACATCGGCATTCGATGAACCAGTGTGTCCGGCAGCCTTCCCTTTAATAATACCTGTAAAGGAACTGTTAGTGATGCTGCCTTTAACCAGTTTCCCTGCTATCCCGCCGACATTTATACCGCCGGTTTCCCTGGTCCTTACCACATTGAAGGCTGCATTGGCACCAGAAACAGACACATGGACGTTCTCTATGGTTGCGCCGTTGATAGTCCCCGCAAGGCCGCCTATATTATAGGTGATGTCGAAGACTAGCGGGTTAGATTCGGTGCTCGCGGGAATGGCATAGACCACGTTGAGGTTTTTGACCGTCCCATTCAGCAGGTAGCCAAAGAGCCCCAGGTGGGCGGTCATATCTCCTAGACCCTCACGGAAACTGGTAATGGTGATGGTGTGCCCCTGCCCGTCAAAGGTTGCGTCAAAGGGGTTTGCGGCAATGGAAAGGTCGTCCATAGCAAGCACAAGGGGGGGGCCAAGGGGGATCAATTCGCTTACCGTAATATCCCGTTCCAGGTAGAAGGTAATGCCAGAATCTGTAGGAAGGGCGTTCGAGGCATCAGTTAAATAAGCTGTATATGAAAGCCGCTGCAGTTCCGCCGCATTGTGGATGTAGAACACCGACTGGGCCGCTTCGTAGGTGGGGTCTACGGTCATGGTAAAGGTCTTGTTGATGGTCTGGCCTGCCAGAATGGTAACTGTAATGGGGGCGCCTGTGCCGACTAGCGTATTATCGGTCTTAGTATAGGCGGCGGCGGTAATCGTCCAATCGCCTGCTTCCAGTTGAAAGGTTTGGGTGGGTTCGTTCAGCGGCAGGGTGTAGGTTCCTGAAGGGCCTGAAAAGGTAAGCCGATACGTAAGGCCGCTTGCGATAAACGCATCCGACAGAGTAGACCGCCCTGAAGCGCCGCCAAGGGTTATGGTAATAGCGCCCTTGCCTGCTTCAAGGCCGCTCGACTTCCCGCTCTCCGGGTTGGAAAGCAGGGTACATGAACTTGCCCATAGGGCAGCCGCTAACAGTATTACTGTTAATTTGATTGCATGAGACATCTTCTTCATATTAAACTCCTTCATTTATTTATTCCCCCAGTCAAAACCGGGTGTAAAAATTGCTTCGCCAAGTATCACCTGGGGCGCCGAAGCTGCGGCTGCTCCTGTTCCCTCTGCATCTACCCCTATAGGCATCGAGGGGGCAAGGTCTTCCCTCATGGCTGCGGCGGGGCTTTGGGTGCGGCCGGTGTCGGGGTTTGCGGCAGCGGCTTTACCGGCGGCAACGTAGACGGAGATGCGGTCGCGGCCGGCTATGGCGACCGTGCCCTCGTCGACGCGTAAGTTTACGCCGTCAAAGTCGAAGGAGGTGCCCCGCACCGAAGCGGTGGCAGAAGGGCTGCGCACGGTGAAGTCGGTCTTGCCCCCGGCAGGGGGGTTCACGTTTGCACTGACGCGGCCGGTTCGCAGGGTTACGTTTACCTTTTCTGCGCCTGCGGAAGCCGAAAACTCTGCAAGGCTTAACTGGGTTAAAGGCTGCACGGTCAGGGTAGAGTTGCCGATAGTTACAGCGGCGGTGCTCTTAAAGCCGGTGGAAATAATGGCATCGGTGCTTACGCTCTGGCCTTGGGCGGCAGGGGTATACGCGGAAGCGCCCTGCTCCTTTACTTCGACCCGTCCTTTAATTTCTGTGATGATCGCCGTTTGGGCAGAAATCGCCGTAATACTGCACACGAACAGTACTACTGCTAACATCTTTCTTAAGTGCTGTGTTTTCATATCAACCTCCATTTATAGGGATATAATAAGGGCTAAACTGGTCTTAAACCTGATTTTGGCATCGTCGATAAAGGCGCCGCCCAAACTGGGGAAGAATGCCCCTGCATTAAGGGTAAACCGTAGATCCGGGTCGGGGGCCCAGATAAGGCAGCCCAGAAGCTCCATGCCCAGGGCGGGGGAATCTTTTGCCGGGTCAAGTTCCGCATCGCCCGTAAAGGTGCTGGTGTCGGTCCTTAAAAAATATACCGCGGCGGCTTCGGCGCTCAAGGTCTCCTGTATACGGGCGCTATAGGCGCCTTTAATGCTCACCAGGCTTGCAAGACCGGGCGCGAATATCTGCCCTGCAGAAATGCCGCCGCTTAGAGGCGCAAAGGCCCCAAGGCTTTCGTCCTTATCGCCGGAGGCATAGATAAGCTCCAGGGCAAAGAGATCTTGCAGGGCGGTGGGCGGCTTCCAGTCAAGTCCGCCCTTCAGGGCATAACTGAAAAGGGGATCGGTATCTGCGCCGTCTGCTTTAAGCTCCGAGAGACCCCCCACCAGAGCCAGGGAAAGGCTTACGCTGGGCGCGGCTTCTACGGTGTAGAGGGCTTCGAGGTATTGAGAATGGAAAGTTCCCGGCATGGCGGGATCGCTTTCGTTCAGGTCGAACTGGGCGATTAAATCGAGGGCAAGGGAAGAGCGGGCGCCTAAACTGGGGAACTCTCCGCTCAGGGCGGCGACCAGGCGGCGGGAGCCGAAATAGGTATCCATGTCGTTGTAATCCAGCGGCACTTGAGAGAAGAGTATCTTGTCGCGGTCGGACAAAAGGATTTGGGATGTCCCCTTGTACAAGAGCCCCGTATAGTAGACCCCTGCGCCAAGCCGTGCGCCTCCTATGGCAAAGCTCCCGCTTAAACCGTCAAAGAGGCCGCTTGCAATAAGGCCGGCGCTGTCGCCAAAGGCGTGCCGCCCCAGGGCTAAGGAGACGGTGGAAGACGGGCGGTAGGTAAACTCGGTGCGCCCCAGTTCCAGAAGCAGGGGCAAATCCCATTCTTCCTTTTCGTAGTCGAGGCTTGCTTTAAGAGAAAGGTAGAGGTTTGCCTTGCTCCCCAAAGGCGCAGAAAGCCAGGGGGTAAGACTGTTATTAAAAAAGAAGCCCTCCCCTTCGGGGGAGTAATAGCCCGGCTCGGTACTTGCCACTATGCCAAAATCGAAGGCGGCGGCGTTCCCTGCAAGGAGGATACCAAGGGTAATGCCTAGGGCAAAGCCCAGGGCTTTGCCCTTAGCAGTAATGGCGCTTATGCGTGCTTTCATGCGTCTGCCCCCGTGTAGTTCAGCACCCTTCCCAAAATGCGGAGGAGCTGCTCGCCCGAAACCTTCTGGCTCGGGTCGGTCGAACCCTGTATCAGCTTATGGTAGACCAGGAAGCGGTTGGCATAGCGGGGGCCGGGGAAGAGGCGGTACCACATGCCGCCTTTTATGTCAAAAGCCCTCATCATAAGGAACGAAAGCCCTCCAAGGGTTACGGGGGTATTTTCTGCAATGTTACGGGGCAGGAAACTGCGGCTCCGGGCTTCAGCAAAGGCAGCGTCGGCATGGGCGCTTTCGCCCACAATGCCTGCCCCTTGTAGAACAAAAAGGGTTGCCGACATATAGGTAACTTCAGCAGTGTCCAAAAGCCCTTCCAGCTGCTCTGCCGTCTGGGCAAAGATCCCTGCAGCCAGAAAAACTGCACAGGCCAATAGGAATGCAAATTTCTTCATGTATCCTCCATAACACTATACTGTACATCTGCGTAATCTTGAAAACACTATCTTTTGTCCAAATAAACAGCCTATTTTTAGCCACATGGCTATAAAAAGTGTCTGCCCACAAAGTCGGTTACTTTGCGGACAGCCTTGTCTTCATGAGCGATATTCACTTCGCCCTGACGTACACCAATTTAATACCGTCAAAATCCCGGACCAGGGTATCGCCGACCAATATAAAAATGTGGGTAAAAGTTTTGTCGTATACTGCGGTTATGACATTGCCCTTGACGGTGTACGTGGCCTCAATACCTTCGATAATATCTTTTAC
The DNA here is from genome assembly GCF_000214355.1 of Leadbettera azotonutricia ZAS-9. Taxonomy (GTDB): domain Bacteria; phylum Spirochaetota; class Spirochaetia; order Treponematales; family Breznakiellaceae; genus Leadbettera; species Leadbettera azotonutricia. Next base: position 2,868,647 of record NC_015577.1, read on the forward strand.
CAGCGCCTCGCCGTCGGCTTTGAATTCAATGGTCCATAGATCCGTTTCCTTGGTACCCATTTCGGCGGCGGTAATCTTCTCTCCATTGGGACCTTCCATATAGGTATTGATCCATTTGCCCAGTATCGGGTCGGCGGCGAAAACCATTGTTGGCAGCACACAAATTGCCAAAACCATCACTACAAATACTACTCTACGTTTCATACTCTTTCCTCCTCATATCAATTTGCATAATATCGGCTCAGCACGGAACCGACGTAACTATCTACTATAAGGGTGTAATCATCGGCGGTGGCCGCTTTACCGTTTATAAAGAACACGGTGATATCATCGTCGCCGTTCCCGGTGTAGAATTCCGGACCGGTCAAAAATTCTGCGGCCTCAAGTTCATTGCGGGAACCATTAAGGCTTAGAAGATCTGCAATTTTGTCAAGCTTTCCCCGGGAGTAGCGGTAATAGACATCGCGCCTGGACCAGCCGGGAAACCCCCTAATGTTTCCGCGTACGAATACTATACGCTGGGTGAGGGTGTCGTAGTCGTAGACCACATCAATAAAGCCAAGAAGGTTATCGCTTAAGTCTTCGTAGGTCAACGTGAGTTCAGAGAGCAGGCAAAGGGGCTTTCCCTCCACAAGGGTATAGAGGAAGGTGTACTGTTCGGAACGATCCTGATTTGTGGCAATAAACCAAAGTTCGAAGATGCCGTCTCCGTCTATGTCCAGAGTTATGCCCACCCCCAGGTAAAAATCGCCGCCGGAAAAAATGTTCCTGTCATAGCTGCCGAAAGGACTGGTGGCTTTAAGACCTGCAAACCACGCGTCCTGGTTGTCCAGAAGCTCGTCGTAGATAGCGTCCTGATCCGGCGGGGCGCTGGGTTCTTCCCATTCGTCCTCCTGGCTGTTAAATTCTTCATTATAGACCACCAGCCCGTTGGGCAGGCCGTCGAAGCCGGATTCCTGCAAATAGTAGGTGGTATAGGGGTCGCCGTTGCCGCGATTGTCTGAACGCACCGCAGTAATGCTGCCCAGAGGGATGCCTTCGGTAAAGATTGCGTCAAACTCGTAGACATCCCCCGCCTTGCCGGGTATATCAAAAAAGACATAGCTGGGGTAAAAATCTTCGTCTTCGTCGTTAAATGTCACGGCGGCCAGCATAAAGGAGCTTAGGTCCTGCAGGAGCTGCACCCGCACCGCACCTCCTGCGCCGGGGGTCGAAAAGTCCGTGGCGATTGTGTGGACCCCCAGGCTGTCCAAAGCGTTCCATTCGGGGGTGCCCTTTTGTGCGTAGATTGCAAAGAGGGCGGCGGAAACCAAATCTTCGTCTACGTCTCCAAGCACGGCCTCAGAGGCATCGCTATTCCGGGCGGCTTCCTTCTTGCCGCTGCACGCGGCGAATAGCAGGGCGCTTAGGAGCAGCGCAATTATCAGATGTTTCATAGGGGCGACCCGCAGTAGGCGCAAACACCGCTGCCATTTACGGGCCTAAGGCTTACACCGCTGCAGGCTTCGCACTTTACGGAGATCATCTCTACTTCCTTTGGCGCTTCCTTCACCCTGCCTGCAATTACGATTTCGTTCCGCTGCTCGTCGATGCGGGCATCGACAAAGAAATGCCTGTCTATCATCTTGACAAGATTTGCCTTGACTTGGTCAACGCTTTGATTGGTGTGCTGCGCTATCTGGGGGATAGACGTGATGTCCATCGAAATAAGGCCGATGTAGCGCCTAAAATCTTTTTGCAGAGCCTTCTTTTTGCGGCCGCAATAGATCAAAAAGACGCCTACCAACGCGATAATAAAGAAGGTAATAAAATAGCCTACGTCCGAAACCTCGTCATTTTCTTCCACCAGAAACAATCCTAAAAAGCCCAGTCCAAAGATCACGGCGGTAAACCAGCCCACAATGGACTGCACCTTTCCTACCAGGGTGTTTTTAATCAGTGCGGTTTTTGTCTTCAATGTTGCTTCCATTATTTCTCCTTAAAGTTCCCCTTCAACAACGGGTGTACCGCAAAATTCGCAGACACCCTGTTTACCAGGAACCAGCGCCACCACCGCGCCGCAGGAAGTGCATATCCGCTTCTGTTCTGCCGCCGCTTCTTGCGCCGCAGGCGCTTCACTGCGGTAGATAAGATCCCCTGGGCCAATGTCGCTTTTGGTAATATCCATAAGCAAGATACCGACAGAGTCGCCTTTGTACGCGGCGTTTACCCTCTTGCGGGGAGACTCGATACCGCCAATCTCGGCAGCGGCGGTGCTGCCGTTGACACGGAGGATATTGACCTGGTCGCCAGTGGTAAAGAGGCCTGCGCTGATCTGCCCGGTTACCACGCAGCCGCGCCCGGTGATGCTATACACATCGTCCACCGTGAGTGTGTTGGGGAAGTCCCCCTGTGCCCTGACAGCAGAGGATGGCGCAGCCTTGGCATTCACGGCGGCGGCATTTCCTTTGTCCGGCGCTTTCTTCTTTCCGAATAATCCCATGCTATTTCTCCTTTGGTGGGCTGCTGGCCCTGCTGCCTAATACTTCCCGCTCCTGCCGCTGTGGCTTCGACCGGAAGAGCTGGTACGAGACCTGCCGGACGAGGACGAGCCGGTATCTTTAGGCCTGGCGGTTTTGGTTACGGTGCTGAAGAGGAACTTGTCAGAACTTTCGACAAATTGGAGGCTGCCGGAAACGATGTAAGGGGCGGCTTGGCCTGAGCTTTTGGCGGTATTCATGCCACGCTTCCAAATGCTGACCACTAAAAAGGCAACAATGAAGGATACTATCCAGGCGATAAGCGAAAAACTCAACGCGCCTGTGTAAAAACGGGTAAAGTGCCTGCCGCTGGCGCGGACAGCAAGGTATTTAGCGGTATCGTCGATAAAGCCCATATATGCGCCGTAGTAGTCGTCGGCTTTTAGTTTTTCTACTAAATGTTTTTCTGCAAGTTCCTGGGCCCAGTCGGTAAAGACCGTTTCGCCCCCCATAGGGCCTTTGCCATGGACGGTAAAAGCATAATCGCGGGTTTCGGTAACCTGGAGCAGCAAGACGCCGTCTTTGCCTTCGCCCAAGCCATAGCCCGAATAATCGAAAAGGTCATCCGCATAGGCGTCAACGGAAACATAGGGATCTGAATCGTCATCGTCGTCATCGAAAACGTAAATAGCTGAATCGTTAATGTCTGTATTGCCGATATATTCTTCGGTTACAATGACAATGTCGAAGTTGTACTGGGCGGCAATAGTTTCAATACGCCTTTCCAGCTCCTGTACTTGGGCGTCGCTTAAAAGACCGGCAAGGTCAAGAACGCGGTCTTCAGCAAAGAGGGTGGCGGCAGCGAGCAGTGTTGATAGTAACAGTAATACGCTTAGTTTGATTGTTCTCATGCCATGCTCCTATAAAACATTCCGTAAAATAATAAAAAGGGCGGTTAAAAGGACGCCGGGGATGGCGGCTATCTTAAAGCGCCATAGCCACGCCAAACCCTTATCCACCGGGAGGCGGCCAATGAGCTTGCCGGTTTGTCCGTTCATGGCAAAGGTGTACACCTCTCCCTGGTACTTGGTGTTGAGCATCCACACGGGGAAGAGGGCGTAGTGCACTTCGCCTTTTTCAGCCTGCACATTGGAGCTTTCCACCTTTACGGAGGTGTAACCTTTCACGGTTTTGGCAAATTCCGCTTCCACCGTGGTTTTGATGCGCTCGTTGGCGCGGGGCTTGCTTTTTTCTGCGTCAACATCGTAGCGCTCTGCAAGGTAGCCTGAAAGGTAGGGGGTGGCAAACTCGACCATTTGGGAATAGTCGAAAGGTTCGATAGCGTCCATGTACTCGTCGTCCATCTTTTCCGAACCGTCTACGGGCACGTTTTTGAACGCCAGCGCTCCGTTCCGCACACAGTTATAAAAACTGGTCTGGGTGTAGTTATAGTCAGAATCGGACCAGCTTTTTATCTTGGTCGCCTTGTAGCGTATCTGCGCATTGGTGTTGGCGTCGAAAAGCCAGAAAGGTACGTAAATACCCTGAATGCTGTCGATGCGGTTTTCGGCGGTGAACAATTTGGGGAGGAGCCGCTTTTTCTTGTAAAACTTTTCGAGGGCTGCCTTGGCGGCATTTTTATCCAGCTTAAAGGGGATAACATAGTCGGGCTTAAGCATGGCTTTTGCCCGTTCCTGCACTATCTGGGTGTTGCCGCAGTAGGGGCACACGGTAGCGACGGTGTTTTTATCGCCGATAATTTCTGCGCCGCAGGAAGGGCACGAACTCTCTTGCAGGGCGTCGAGCTCCCCGGCATTAAAACTGCCGCCGCCATCGGCTCCGTACTTTTCCCAGCCGAACTTATCGCCCTTGGGGGCGGCGATTTCTTTTTGGTACTCCTGCAAGGCGGCGACTTCAAACTCCGCATCGCAGAAGGGGCACTTCATCTTTTGAGTACCTGAATTAAAGGTTACTGCCCCGGAACAGTTAGGGCATTTGTATTCGCTTATTGCCATTTATTTCCCCTCCAGCTTTAAAGAGTTAAAGATAGCCAGCATGGTTTTGTCGGCCAGCACTTCCTGCGCCTTGGGCCCCCGGCCCAATAGCTGCACCTTAAGCACGTTGCCGTCTTCGGTATCCGCCACCAGCAGCACCTTGGCAAAGTTGCCGTAGCTTTCCTTTGTGTCGCTTGAGGCAACAAAGGCCGGGTGTCCCTGCCAGGTAGTGCGGTAAATGCCAAAGCCGCTGTCGTCCGGGGAATAGACACTCCAGAATTCCCGCTCCAGCTTGTGGTCGTCCAGGAAACTCTCAAAGGGGCCCGCCGCCGCCGCAAAGGTAAACCGCGCCTCCCCCAGGTAACCTGCGCCCTTCTCCAGGGAAAGCTCAATCCCGTTGGTTATCATGGCGGTGTCCCCCAGGTTAATCGGTTCCGCCGCGCTGGGGTACGTGACGCCCAGGCCGTTAAAGGACGCCGCAGCGACATCCGCCCCCGCCGCAAAACTGCCTGCGCCCAGCCCCGCGTCGCCCCCCTTCGCATCCGCCGCCACCAGTTCCGCCGCATTCCAGGCCTGGCCAATCTCCCCCTGCTGGAACGCCGCATCCGCCATCGCCTCCGCGCTGGGCGCCTTGCCCAGCGGGTAGAAGGTCATCACCTCGCCGCTCATATCCAGCAGCAGGTTGCCCCCCTCCAGGCGGAAGCCCATCTCCTGGGTCTCCCCGTCTGTAGCCAGCACCAGCGCGTTGTCGCGCACCTTGTACGCCGCCTGCATCACTATCTGGCCCTCCATCGACATGGTGAACTCCGTCTTCGTAATCTTCGCCTGCATCATCCCGCTGTCCCAATCGCCTAAAATGCTCATATAAACTCCTTTCGTAGTAATAGTAATATGGGGGGCAGTCGCCCCCCTGGGCCGCACGATGTTACGGCCCACCCCCCACTCCCAAAGGAGCCGGAGGCTCCTAGGGCTCCGCCCCTAAAACCCCGGGACACTTTTGGGAGCCCCACGAGGGGCGGGTATACTCTGCCGCCGGAAGAAACCAGGGCGGCAAATTATGCTTTTTAGTTATGGCGCGACATCATCCACAAAGGTGAACGTCGCGTCTATGGAGTTGCTGGTACCGCTGGTGATGGTCGCCAGCGTCCCGTCTGCGCCGGGCCAGTTCTTCGCCGCATAGGCGGGCAGGCTGCCTGCGGGCACGTGGATTGTGATGTCCGAGTGGTTCGAATAACCGGACACCAGATCAAACAGGTCGAGATAGAAATTCTCGTTGCCGGTGCCGGCGTTGGCCGAGGTGGGCGGGGTGGCCCCCAGGTACAGGTCCGTGAGGGCGGGGCAGAACTCGAAGTTCTGCGTACTATAGCGTACCAGCCCCGAAAGGTCCACGCTGGTCATGGTGCTGTAATTGAACTGGCTGTAGAAGGTCAGGGTCTTCACCGCCGGCAGGCTCACCGTGGCAAGCTGCTGCATGTAACGGAAGGCCTCGCCCCCCACATTCCGCAGGGCCGGGAACTGGGCCTCCCCGTCGGCCGGCGTACCGGCGCCCTGGGTTATCGACGTAATCGCCGTGTAGGCGAAGGCATTGCTCCCCACGGAGCTAACCCCCGGCGCGGACACGGTGGTCAGGCTGCTCGCGTTCATAAAGGCGCGGTTCCCAATACTGGTAACGCCGGCCGGGAGCAGCACCGTGGTCAGGGTGGCATTGTTAATAAAGGCGGCGGCCGGGATAGCCGTGAGGCTCGTGGCGCGGAGGTCAAGGACGCCGACCGCATCAATCGCCGAGGACAGGATAGCGATGATGTCCCCGGTTTCGGTCTTGATGACAAAGCCGTAGGGGGTCACCTCGAAGGGGGAACCCGGCGCCACCGTAAAGGTGGTAAGGGCGGAGCCGCCAAAGGCATTGGCCCCGATACTGGTCACGCTGGCCGGGAGGTCTATCGTCGTAAGGTGAACGCCGTAAAACGCTTCGATCCCGATAGTTACCACCCCCGCCCCAAGGGTAATGCCGGGTAGGTAGTCACTGTAGCCAAAGGCACTATCCCCAATGCTGGTAACCGTATCGGGAATGACGATGGCGGTGTTGATGCGGTGGCTCTGGCAAAACGCATAGGGGCCGATGGTGGTAATCCCCTCGGCAATGGTGAGGTGTTTAATCTTGCTTGCAGAGCTGTACCAGGGGGCGGCGCTCCCGTTCATGCCGGTGGCGGGCATGGGTCCGGAGCCGCTAATCACCAGGGTCAGGTCGTCGCCTTCGCCCGTGAGCTTCCAGTAGGTGGCGGTGTCCCCAAGCTGCACCGTGTCTGTAACTACGGCGCTGGGTGCGCTTTGCACCGTGCCGCTCAGGTCCGCCCGGCTTACCACCACCACGATGGTATGGTCTGCGTCGGCATCCGCCAGGGTGTAGCTGTCCGATGTGGCGCTGACGGTGTGCTCCTGGAGGAGCGTGCCGCTTGTGGTGTCGCGGTACCACTTAAAGGTGATGTCCCCGCTCCCGGAAAGGATGGCGGCGGCGGTCAGGGGCTGGCCCGTCATGGCCAGGCCGCTCAGGGTCACCAGGCCGCCCAGGCCGGGGGGGGTTCCCTTGGCGGTAACGTTAAAGTTCCCCCACACCGAGTCGGCCCGGCAGGCGGCCACGCTTGCCAGCGGCACAAAGAGGGTGATGGTCTGGGTGGTGCGGCCGTCGAACGCGTTGGCGGCAATGCTGGTAAACGCCGTCGGGTCCGCCCGGTCTATGGTAATCGTGGCAAGGTGGTACGTGTAGGCCAGGGCGTAGTTCCCCAGGCTGGTGATGTGCGAAAGGTCGATGGCCGGAAACTCGGAGAAGCTATAAAAGGCGTAGGCCGCCAGGCTGGTCACCTCGATGGGCAGTTTAATGCCGGTAATATAGCCCTTGCCGCCCACGTCCAGGACGCCGACGCCGGGGATAAACGTCCCGGTGCAGCCGCTCAGGTCCAGGTTCAGGTACTTGCCCTTGTCAGCGATAACCGGAAGCAGGATCTGCCAGTTGGCTATATTCGAAATATCGTAGCCGGTAAGGGCGATTTCCAGGGGGTCGGTGTAGTTGCCGGTGTGGGTCCCGTCGAGAATGGCTGTTTGAATAAGGCCCGCCAGCGTGTCGGCCAGGCCCGCCGCCGCCACTTGGATGGCCAGCTTGGTCCGCGCGCTTTCGACAGCGCCGGGCCGGGTGGCGCTCACCCAGTAGTCCCCGCCGGGAATCGCGTCCGGGTTTCCGTCGTCGTCGGCGTCCACCCCGTTCAGGTTGAAGGTGGGATAATAAATGCTGGGGCGCTCCGCGGTAACCCCCGTTGCCAGGGTGCTGCCGGCCGCGGCGGCATAGACCTTCCACACCGTGCCATCGGGGTAGTTGCTGGCGCCAGCCCAGTCCACGGTGTTGCTTAGGGTAAATTCATAGCTTGTCGCGCTGCTGCTATAGGGTTTGGCGGCGTTGACAAACACCGGGTCCGCCGTCAGGGGCTGGGTAAAGTCGTCGTCGGTAAAGACCCAGTCATCCCCGCCAATGTGGGTGTTCAGGTTCCGGGCAATCCACACTATCTCGCTGCGGCCGGCGGTTTTGTCACCTTTGGTAAGGCGGACGGTAAAGAGGTAGTAGGTGCTGGGGGTCGAGGTCTCTGTGGTCAGGGCATAGGTGGTTACGCCATCTACGGTGCTTGCCGTGCCGTTGCTCAAGGGGTCGCCAAGGTAATAGTTTCCTGCCGAGGTTAAGTAGACCTGGGCCGTCACCCCCTCAGGGTAGCTAATGCTATAGGTGTAGAAGCCACTGCCTGCGTTTACTATCGGGGCCAGGATAAGCGGCACCTCAGGGGTGCTTTCGCTTACCGTAAATATCGCGCTTACGCCGTTTGCCACACGGTTACTTTCGCTAAAACCTCCCGGGGCGCCTATGTAGGCGTACACCGAGATCCGGTATCTGAGCCCCAGTTCCAGAAGAAAGGCGTCATCCACCGGAGTCTGGGCTGTACTATTTGTTGTTACGTCAGCCTCATTAACGGTTTGGATATAATAATTCAGCCCCCCGGGAAACAGGGTGGCCGCATCGGCGCTGTCCGCGGGGAAGTGCTCCGGGTATATGGTCCGCGCAGCCGCGGCGGACGGGGAAGCCAGGGTGCCGCGGGCGGCCTGGTTCAGGGGGACCGGTTCGCCGGTCCCCTCGCCGTTGCCCAGGAACAGGGCGACCTGCACCCGGACGAGGGACCCCTGGTCCCCGGTTCCCGGCGTGCCCGCCGGGCTCAGGCCCGCATCCGGCGCGGGGCTCAGGATATTCGAGCACCCCGTCAGAAAGAGTATCACTGCTAAAATGGTGCCTGACACCTTTTTCATTGTATTGTTCATGCTGTATTCCTTCTCCTAGTTTGTCACGGTGATCTTGACGACCCCGCTATACCATTTGCCATCATCTTTCCGCTGCACCCGGACTTCCAGGTTGTAGTTCCCATTGCCTTTCCCGGCGCTGTTGAAAATATAGGACTGTTCGCCGTCCGTATTGCCGTATTCCCAATCGCCGCCGTTAATGCTGAACCACCGATAGTTGTAGTCCGCCGCTGTCCCTAACGCCGTGATCGTTACGGTCTTGTGCAGGCCGCCCAAGCCGTTCCTGCTGATGGTTACGGGGGTATCCGCCGCGCTGGTTACCAGGCTATCCGCCGGGCTGGTCCAGTAGGTGACGAGGAAGGAGACGGCTGCGGAGGGTACCTGTACGACAAGCTCCACCCGGGGGCTTTCGTCCTTGCCGGTTTCCCGGGCGCTAACCCAGTAGTGGGTTCCGGCGACGGAGGAAGGCAGGTCGGTGTCGTGGCGCAGGGTGAGGGTACTGCTGCTCTTGACGGCGCTGACGCCGTTGGGTTGTCCGCTGCCTGTTGCGGTGGTGTAGAGCTTCCAGGTGACGTCCGTAAAGGAAGCCGCCGCCCCGGTTAGGGTGAAGACCGCGCTTTTGGCGTCGGTCCTATCCACGGTGGCACTTGCCACGGTGATGGCGGGGGTGCGGGTGTCGAGGGCCCGCTCCACCACCTCCTTAAAGCCCGTCCAGGCGGAAACCGCCGCATAGAGGGCGGTAGTGCCGTAGGGGACGTGGAGGGTGGTCTTGCCATTGCTTCTCGGGCCGGTGGTGGGTATGGCGGCGGCGGTAGTCCAGTGCACCGTCAGCTCGATGTCGGTGGCGGTAGCGCCGTAGAAGAAGTTCGCCCCACAGCTGATTACCGTGGCGGGGATGTCCAGGCCGGAAAGGCTGCCGTATTCAAAGGCGTCGGAATTCAGGGTGCGTACCCCGCTGGGTATGGTAAAGCTGCCGGTTTTGCCCTTGGGGAAGGCGAGGAGTTCCGTGCCTTCCTTGTTGTAAAGCACGCCGTCGCCGCCGTTGTTGGTGTAGCTGGGGTTACCCGCTTCCACGTTGATGGCGGTCATGGCGTTGCCAAAGATGCTTGTGGGCCCGTTCTGGCCGCTCCAGTTCAGGGTGGCGGTGGCGGGGATGGTTATGGTGGTGAGATTAGGCATTCCGCCAAAGGCGTAGTTCTTAATGGTGGTAAGGAACGCGGGGAGGCTGACGCTGGTGGCGGTGGTCCCGTAAAAGGCGTAGGCGCCTATCTGGGTAATGCCTGCTCCCACAGTTATCGTTTTAATGTTGGCCCGCTCGGCGTACCAAGGCGCGGGGCTATCGTAGGTATAGTCGAGTATTTCCGAAGCCCCTTCGCCGGCATAGGTGATGGCCAGGGTCTTATTGTCGTCCGTGCCGGTGAGGGTGTAGCCCACGCCGCCGTCCAGGTTGCCCCCGCCGGGGTTCGCCACGGTAAAGGTGATGATGCTGGCGCTGCCGCCCCAGGCTTTGTCGCCCTCCTTCACCATTACCTGATAGGCGCCGCCTTCCAGGGGTTTGCCATTGTCGCGGGTCAGGGTAAGGATGTTGCCCGCGTTGGTGGCGCTTATGCCCCCCTGCGGGCGGCCTTCGCTGCCGCTCCAGACGCTTATGGCCGGGTGCCCCACTACCCAGGTGGTTTTTACGGTGGCGTCGGTGTCGTTATAGTTGGCAAAGGCCGGTTCGTTGGTCAGGGTAACGGTTATGCTGGTGTCCGCGGTGTTGGACTTGACCAGGGTCAGGGCGGCGTCGTTCGCCACGGTGGGCCTCCGGCTGGTGGTGGTGGCGTTTATGAAGGGGGTCACGGTCACCGCGACCCGGGGGGCGCTTTCGGCCTTGCCGCTGTTGGTGGCGGTAAGGTAGTAGGTGGTGGCGCTGGTTATGGAGCCTATGTTGCTCAGGGTCAGGACATCGCCCGCAAGGGCGCCGTTGACCGAACCCGATCCGCCGGTTGCGGCGCTATACCTCTTCCAGATGGTGGCGCCCTCGCCGCCGGATGCGACAAAGTCGTCGCTGTTGCCCAGGGTAAAGGTAACGCTGGTCTGGTCCGCGCTGGTCTTGGCCACGGTGGTGCTGCCGGAGATGACCGGCAGGGGGGTGCCTTCCGGAGGCACATAGGGGCTTACCGTCAGGGTAAGGCGGGCGCTTTCGGCTTTGCCGCTTTCGGCAACAGCCACGTAGTAGGGGCCGCTTGGAAGGGCGTCCGCCCCTATCTTGGTCAGGGTTACGGTGTTGCCGCCAACGCCATAGGCCACGGTGGCCCTGGTGGATGCGGCTGTGCCGTAGACGGTGTCGTACACCGCCCAGACTGCGCCCGCATCATAGGCCGCCCCGCTAAGGGGGAAGGCCAGGCTCGCGCTGTCCACTGCGGGCAGCGGGCGGCTGGCGATGTCGGCGGCGGGGGTGCGGGAGGCAGCGCTGGTGTCTTGGGTGTAGGCCGCGGTAGTCAATACGCCGCTCTTGTTGTAGCCGCTTTTGACGGCGATGGCTTTTACCACGCCCCAATTAGGCAGGGTAAAGGGCGCGGCGTAGAGCATGGTCGTTCCCTCTGCGGCGGCTGCCGGGTCAGTGCCGTCGGTGGTGTAGTAAATGGCTGCCCCGGCGGTTGTGCTTGCAAGGGTTACCTCCGGCAGGCTAAAGAAGGCGCCGCCATTGGGGCTTGCGGTGGGGGTCGCCGCGTCGGGCGCCAGAGGCGGGTCAGAGGGGCTGTTGCCGCCGCAACCGGCGAAGATTAAGGCAAGCGCCGCCAGGGCGCCGACCATCGCCGGAATCAGTTTGTTTGTACGTTTCATCGTTCTGTTCCTTTGCGTAGTATGCCCGCCGGCAAAGATGCTCTCTTAAGCCCTGCCAATACCGGCGGGGGTAAAACATTGGCAAAACGTATGTTTTGCGGTAAACTTAAAGGGATTGGAGGTTCCCCATGACCATAGAGCAAACCGTCGAAGTCCCCGCCAGCCATCGGCTTATGGTGGACGTACCGGCAGAAATCCCCGCAGGGCCGGTGGTGCTTACCTTTACCCCCGCCCGTGCCAAGCCTGCGGCAGCGGAAGAAGCCAAAACAGACCTTGAAAAGTACCCCTGGCACGCAATGCGAGGTATGTTCAAGGACTCCAAATTCTCCTCGGAAGAACTCTTCAAAGAACGCGCCCGCGACCTTTTGCGGGAAGAAGCGAAACTTTTCGGCAAAATTTCGCCGGAGGCTCTTGAAAAAGCGGTACGCCGCGGCGTTACCCCCGAAGAACTGGGGCTTGAGGATTTCGTATGATCCCTGCGTACTGCCTCGACGCCTGCGCCTTGATAACCGTGGTCAAGAAGGAGCCGGGGTTTGAAATTGTCCGCGACCTGCTGCGCCGCGCCACCGCCAGAGAGGCGGCAGGTTTGAAATCCCGCCATAGGATGTCCCATGCAGATGCCCTGGGCCTGGCTGCCGCCAAAGAACGGGGCGCCGCCTTTGTTACCAGCGACCATGCAGAACTTGAACCGGTTGAACAGCACGAATCTAACTCCTTTCTCTGGTGCGGCCCTTCGGCCTTCTCCGAAATAGCAGCCTAAACTGGGCCTTACGCCATGCTGCCGTAATTCAAATAACACGCTCACTGGTTCGCGTGCATTCATTGGGCGTCCGCCAAACCTAAAAAATAACCTTTTGCCCACTCCGCCCCTAAAACTGCGATGCCTTTTTCATTGCTCAAATTCATCTTTTGCAGTAAACTAGAACCATGGATGAGGCAATCACCTTCGTACCATCTGCGTTCAAGCACGGCGTTACCAAAGAAGCCATCTACCAGGCGGTAGACCACCCCCAATACGAAGATCTCATGGAGGATTTTTCCAATAAATACTTGTTGCTGGGCTTTGACGGCAATGCAAATCTGCTTGAAATACTGTATAATCGTATTAGTGAGAACACTATTCGTGTGTTCCATGCCATGCCATGCCGCCCCGCATGGCGCGAGCTTGCCAACATTTAGGAGGATACTATGGCTGATGATATGACCGACGAAGAATATGACGCCCTGGACGAACTTTTGACCAAGACCACCCCCAAACTTTCGGGTAAGCCCGGCGGCTTCTTCACCGACCGAGCCCGCTTGCGTGAGGCCCAAACTATCATCGTGGATGCCTTGACGGTCCAGTGGGTGCGCGCCATGGCGGAAAAGACCCACAAAACCCCCACCGAGATCATAGGCGAGCTGGTCCGCGAAAAAATCGCCGCCTCTGCATAACTGCAAACCTTCGGTTCGATTCATCATCCTTCCTTATTTTTTGATGTCGTTCTCGTCGAAGACGTCGCCGCATTCGGGGCAGAACTTGGGCACATTCTTTGGGTCCGGCGGTTCCCATCCGCATTTGTCGCAGCGGTAGAGGGGCTGGCCCTGGGGTTTGGATTTGCCGCAGTTGGCGCAGAACTTGCCGCCGTTTACGGTGCCGCATTCGCACTTCCAGCCTGCGTTCGAGTCGGGCTTGGTCTTGCCGCAGTCGGCGCAGAACTTGCCGGTGTTGCCTGCGTGGCCGCAGCTGCATGTCCAGCCTGCGGTGCCTGCTCCTCCTGCTGGCGCGGGGCCGGGGCCAGGGCCAGGGCTTCCGCCCTGAGGGCCTTGGCCCGGCTGGCCTGGGCCGTTTTGCGCGCCTAATCCATAGAGGCTTTGGGCGTTCATGCCCCCGGCGTTGGCTGCCATGCCCATACCCATAAAGGCCATGCCTGCGCCGTTGGGGTTGGACGCGGCAGAGCGCATGGCGTCGCTTTGGGCGTTTACCAATGTTGCCGCTGCCATGGTGGGGTCGCGCATAACTGCCGCTGTCTGGAGCTGCTTTATGCGGGCCTCGTCTTCGGGCAGGGCGTTAAGGGCGCTGATGCCGAACTTGACTATCTCGATGCCGCGAATGTCGCGCCACTCTGACGAAAGCTGTTCATTGAGGATTTTGGCCAGTTCAAGGTTGTGGGCAGGCAGCTCCTGGTATTCAAGGCCCGCGCCAAGTTTGGCAAAAGCAGGCGCCAGGTTGGTGATAATCTCGCTCTTAAGCTGGCTGTCGATTTTTTCGCGGGTAAAGGTGTCGGCAACGTTGCCGCAAAAGCCGTAGAACGCCGCAGGGTTGATAATGCGGTAGGAGTATTCTCCATTGCAGCGCAACGAAATAAGGAGCTTCAAATTGATGTCCGGGTCTACTACCTTATAGGGGATAGGGGACGGGGTGCCGTATTTGTTGCCGATAATTTCTTTTGTGTTAAAATAGTAAATGCGGTGCTGCTTGGCGGGTATTCCGCCGTGCTTAATGCGGTCGCCCATGCTGGCAAGCATTCCTTTTAAGCCTGCGCCAAGGCCCCCTGCAAACACGCTGGGCTCAGTGCCCGCTTCGAAGGTGTAAGTGCCCTCTTCCGCGCAGATGTCGGCTACTTTGCCGTCGGCAATGATGATGGCCGCCTGCCCCTTGTTCACCACGATGCCGGAGCCGTTGGAAATTACGTCTTCTTCGCCCTTGGTATTGCTCGACCTCTTGCCTGCCTTCTTCTGGCCTTTCATCGCCAGAACATCGGCCTCCATGCTGTCGCACACAAAGTATTCCAGCCACTGATCCGCAAACGCGCCGCCCACGGCGCCTAATGCTGCTTTAATAAGTCCCATGATTGTTTCTCCTTCTTACTTTTTCACAGTAGCGATAATGCCAATGGTGATCCATGGGCTTTTCTGGAAATCTAAATTGAATTCCAGCGCGTTGTTGATCACCGGAATGTCCAGGTCAAAGTCCAGGCTAAAATTCCTGGTGGGCTTTAAAGTGCCCCCCAGGCTTAGGGTGAGGTTCAGGGCGCCAAAGCTGTTGGTGGTAGTAACCGTGGCAGGGCTTGCGCCGTTGTCGCTGCTGGTAAGTTTATAGAAAGATCCGTTCCAGGCCCGGAGGTCTACCCCGCTGTTCAGGCTAAAGGGCTTGCTCGCAAAGCTGTAGATAAGGGCAGCGGTGGCGTGGGGAGACAAGGCGAGAGAAAGGTTGGAATCGTCCTTTGTCGCTGACCAATTCTCCAGCGTGATATCGCCGCCTATGCCATAACCGGCAGACCAGCGTTCGTTAAAGTCCCAGGTGCGCTGGTAGCTTACGTTAAAGGTGTTGATGACATGGGAGCCGTCATAGCTTGTGGTAATATCTTTGCCGCTTGCAACTGCGGTCTGGGTATAGGGGTCTGGCCAAAAGAAGACACGGAGCTGCCAGCCGAAAGACCACCAGCGGGTCTCAACTCCCCTGGGGGCCAGCACATAGGCTGCGCCCAAGCCAAGCTGGAACTCGTGGTGCCCATCGTCGGTGGTGGGGCGTACTATGCTAACGCCTGAGTTATTGTCGGTCTGGTTTTTGCCTATATCCCAGTTAAAGCCGATGCGGGCAGTGGGTTTAAAAATCGCCCCGCTGCTAAGAGGGAAGTTATTGCCCCAACTCACGGCAAGGGCAAAATTCCCATCGTTGGTGTTGTAAGTAGCATTACCGGCGTCGTCTACATCTTTGTTTATGTGTAATTGCAACAGTGCGAGCTGCACCTTAAAGGCGCCGGCGCCCCCGGCGCTAAAGAGCATCGCAATATCGCTGTTGAGGGTTATACCGGTGTCGCTTTCGCTTCCCGCATTGGGGTTTGTGGGATCGAGCGGATCGGCTCCGGGGGGAACATCCAGGCGGTCGCCATCGTTTTCTATGCCAATGGCGGTTCCGTCCCAGAAGTTACCGTTAAAGTAAAAACCGAAATAGGTCTTGCCTATATAACGGGAAAAGCCGCCGGAGACGCCCAAGGCATTATCGGCCGCATCATTGGCAGGGCCCTGGTAATTGTTCCCCGCCTGGAAGTAGCCAAAGGCCTTTTCAAACTGGAGCTTGCCCCAGTCGTTGACGCTCATGTAATTGTCCACATCGGTTACAAAGAGCCCCCAGGTATTGTCGCTGACAAACGAGTGGGGGTTCGATTGGGCGAAGGCCGCTGTAGACAAGGCAAGGCCTGCCGCCAGCACTACTACGATTTTCTTGATGTTCATGATGATACTCCTTAATCAATCTTGAATATGATATCTATGATATACAGGTACTGACCTTGATGATCTTTTGGACCTGATGATCCGGTAACATTGGTGATAGATGCAGCATTACTATGGGTAAAGCCAAAGGTCGTGTCATAGAGGGTATAAAAGTGATACCGTCCGGCGATTCCCACGTTAATCTTGTAATACTTATTGGAAACAAATTTTTGACCACTGTTTGGGGAAACTTCTGTAGTCCAGGGGCCGCTCACAGAATCTGCAACATACCACACCTTAAGGGAAACACCCGGGCTAAAATACGTATTATAATTGCCATGGTCACTGCTGGAATTAGTAGTATAATAACCATAAAACGTCTGGTCTTTTGTCGGCTTTGGCGGCCACACGGTACTTAAATCAATGCCTGCGGACGCCGAATTTTCCGATTTGGAACCGGGAGCCGAATAGGTTATGTTCATCGTAGTCCCGTTATTCGAATTGACAGAAGCAGTTAACGGTTTCTCTGACCCATCATGGTCATAATACGTACCTTTGATATTTGCCGCAGTAACACCGCTAAAGGTCCAACCCGGTTTGGCTTCATAATCAACAATAAAACTATACTGCGTATTCGCCTTAATGGGGTTATCGTTTGGCGATATCTGCTGTTTGCGCCTGTATTGGGGATTGCTATCATTATTATCAAACCAAGTATTCTGTGTAAATCCCCCAAAAGGGTACCCCGCAAACACGTAAATTCCACCGGAAATGAGTTTCTCTAGATCCGTTACCTTCTTTTCCGATACGAACTCCGCATGGCTTAAGGTTACTTTAATCACGGACCCGTCATTTGAAAAATTAGTACGGGTAAAGGCTTTCGGTACATCGGTAAAATTCTTAAAGGTAGCGCTTATGCTTGATGCAGTAACACCGTTAAAATTAAAGCCCGGTTTTGCGGTCAAGGTAAGGGTAAGATAAAATGTTTTATCCGACTCTATCGAAGTAACAGCGTCGCCGCCAGAAGTTAACGAGAGCGACTTTGCTACGGTATACTCAGGAGAACTTGCATCTACGCCTGCCAGCCCCAACTCTGTCGGCGTAGAGCCAACCTTGGGGTAGTTATAAGGGCCCAGGTTAAAACTCGTGGCAGAAGTACTCCCGGTAGGGGGGAACTTTAATGTTACCTTGATTGCAGTAGAGTTCGTATAGCTAACCGTTATCGGAGCCGCGCTTGCACTGCCATGGGTAATGGCTATTGGGTTTTTGAAGGTATAGGTACCCTTAGCTATAAGTGTTACTTCCGCCTGATATGAGGTTGATGCCGCAAAGACACTGCCCACGGAAGGAGTCCACAAAATGGCCGAGGCCTCATACCTTTCTTCAGAAAATGCGGTAGTCGGCGTTCCACCCAGGACAGGAGTTGCAATATTGGGTGCTAGATTAATCGCGTTTATCAGACTTCCTTCCGTGGTACTGCCATCGCCGCCACTGCCAGAACCATCAGAATCAGGATCACTGGCTGTGCCGGTAGTTGCCGGAAAGATAATAAGGATAGTAAGCGTACTACCGGTGTTGGCGGCTATTTCAACGGTAAGCCCACCAAAGGTGAACGGTCCGGTTATACCAGTAAAAGTAAAGTCACCTTTGGTATGCAGGACGTACTTGGCTTTATAGACCGTACCACCGTCAAATGTGGCGCCCACATAGGCTGCACCCGATTCTTTTACCCATTCCCCGGCGCCTGTATATTGGTCCCCGCTTATCGCAGGGAGGGAGCTTACTGCGACACCTTGTGCCGGCGCGGTAATCGAAAGGCCGCTTAGATCAAAATCATCGACTGCGGCGTACTTTCCTTCCCTGCTGCCTGCGGGATTGCTGCACGCGGCAAACAGCAGCATTGCGACCAAAGCAGCGGCCAGCGCCACTTTGCAAACGGTTGCCTCCCGTGGGGCATTATTCATCATCAGTTTCATATCTTTCCTCCATATCGCTTGTATCAGCCGCCCCGGTGAGAGGGCTGCCCCCAAATAGGGGGCGCTGGGGTGTTAACCATCTACCGGTTGGTTAGCGGCAATGGTATACGTACCCGTACTCGTAAACTGGGTAAAAAAGTTGCCTGGAGTACTGGTCTCAACCAAACCTCTCGCTGTCAAGTTAAGCGATTCATTGCTAATAATGACTGTAAATGGCCCAGTTCTTGGTGTGCCACTCGTATTTTCATTTGCAGTGATAATTCTGCTGGTGGACTCCTCCGGAGTTTCCAGCATTGAATATGATGCCAGGCACCTTTGAGCTTTCCTTAATCCTCCTTGTAATGATCCTGCGGCATAGACCGCAGGATAAACAGTAATATCTTTTACGGAATTACAAACTGAATTGCGCATCCATTTCTACTACAGCAACATCATCTGTAGATTGACGAAATGAATAACCAGAAAAAGTTATCCCTCCACTGTGGGTAAAGTTGATAGGTGTATCGTTACCATTATAAACTGTTTTTTCCCCAAACGGTGCCCCTATGATTCTTAAATGGACTCGGTACGTTCCTCCCGACGCTAAGATTTCACTAATAGCCATTTTTTCCCAATTAGTACCGTTTTTCTTATAAAAATCGTCCCGAGCTATATCAAACTCACCAAAGACTTTTTGAACACCACCATCACTTACCCAACCGTTATCTTTACTACAATATTCCAATATTTTTTTACCTGTTGCTGGCTTAGGAAACGCATAAGTCAAATCTAAGGCTACACGGCTTTGCGATTTATATCGAGCATCGCTAAAAGTAACCGTAAGCGTATTCCCGCCGTTACTGACAGTCCCTGAACCGGGGTTAAAGGTAAACTCTCTCCCTCTTAGACATTTAAGAACAAAACTTGCGGGAGAAACACCAGTAAAGGTATAGTCCGTTTGGGCAGTCAGGGTATAGGTAAGATTAAATTGTACATTGTTCTGAATTTTGCCTGAAATTAACGGCGAATAGGTCCTAACAGCCGAATACTGGCTATTATTCCAATTTGGAACTAAAAGCAATTGGTCTCCAGGTACCGTACCAGACAGAGGCGTGTATACAGTCTTCAAGTCAAAATCGTTTACCTTCTTTTCCGATATGAACTCCGCATGGCTTAAGGTTACCGTAATCACCGAGCCGGTATTTGAAAAATTGGCGGCGCTAATGGTAAAGGCTTTCGACACATCGGTAAAATTCTTAAAGGTAGCGCTTATGCTTGATGCAGTAACACCGTTAAAATTAAAGCCCGGTTTTGCGGTCAAGGTAAGGGTAAGATAAAATGTTTTATCCGACTCTATCGAAGTAACAGCGTCGCCGCCAGAAGTTAACGAGAGCGACTTTGCTACGGTATACTCAGGAGAACTTGCATCTACGCCTGCCAGCCCCAACTCTGTCGGCGTAGAGCCAACCTTGGGGTAGTTATAAGGGCCCAGGTTAAAACTCGTGGCAGAAGTACTCCCGGTAGGGGGGAACTTTAATGTTACCTTGATTGCAGTAGAGTTCGTATAGCTAACCGTTATCGGAGCCGCGCTTGCACTGCCATGGGTAATGGCTATTGGGTTTTTGAAGGTATAGGTACCCTTAGCTATAAGTGTTACTTCCGCCTGATATGAGGTTGATGCCGCAAAGACACTGCCCACGGAAGGAGTCCACAAAATGGCCGAGGCCTCATACCTTTCTTCAGAAAATGCGGTAGTCGGCGTTCCACCCAGGACAGGAGTTGCAATATTGGGTGCTAGATTAATCGCGTTTATCAGACTTCCTTCCGTGGTACTGCCATCGCCGCCACTGCCAGAACCATCAGAATCAGGATCACTGGCTGTGCCGGTAGTTGCCGGAAAGATAATAAGGATAGTAAGCGTACTACCGGTGTTGGCGGCTATTTCAACGGTAAGCCCACCAAAGGTGAACGGTCCGGTTATACCAGTAAAAGTAAAGTCACCTTTGGTATGCAGGACGTACTTGGCTTTATAGACCGTACCACCGTCAAATGTGGCGCCCACATAGGCTGCACCCGATTCTTTTACCCATTCCCCGGCGCCTGTATATTGGTCCCCGCTTATCGCAGGGAGGGAGCTTACTGCGACACCTTGTGCCGGCGCGGTAATCGAAAGGCCGCTTAGATCAAAATCATCGACTGCGGCGTACTTTCCTTCCCTGCTGCCTGCGGGATTGCTGCACGCGGCAAACAGCAGCATTGCGACCAAAGCAGCGGCCAGCGCCACTTTGCAAACGGTTGCCTCCCGTGGGGCGTTATTCATCATCAGTTTCATATCTTTCCTCCATATCGCTTGTATCAGCCGCCCCGGTGAGAGGGCGCTGGGTGTTAATCTACCGGTTGGTTAGCGGCAATGGTATACGTACCCGTCCCGTATGCTGATAAAGATGCATTAGCCGTCGTGGTCGTAAACTGGCTAAAACCGCTGTTTGTAGTAGTCCACGCAACCTTACCACCCGCTGTCAATTCAAAACGGTTCCCGCCAATATCGAAATATAAAGGTCCTGTCGAAGTTTTTGTTCCGCCACTCGTATCATTTTCGGTGACAACTTTGCTGGTGGACGCCGCCGCCAGGGTTACCTTTGCGTAGGGGGCGCTGGCGCTGCTCGTAAGGACGATGCTGCCCATCTGCGACACATCGCTTTTGCCCCCCAGGTCGAGGGTGGTATTGGCGCCAATCAATAAGGTTTTGCCCGCCGGTATGGTGATGCTGGCGGGGTCGCCTGCGGCATACAGAGTTCCCGGTCCTCCTATAATGAGCCTGTTCGTATCGGGAGCTAAAGTCGTAGTATTACTGCTTCTCCAATTGCCCTGCAGGGTACCGACGATTTCGCCGTTTTTGTAAAAGACCGCTTTGCCCAGGCCCTTTGCATTGATCCCCCCGTTAGCTTGGAAATACAGATACCCGACCCGGACGACATGGTCATTTGACCCGGTATCATTATGGATAAGCACGTCACCGGCTGGGGCGGCGGGGCCGGCGATAAGGCGGAGCTCCAGCTTATCAGCGGTTTGTTCGGAGATCAGGGTAAGGCCGCTGCTTAAGGTGAGGTCTGTGTCCGGATTAAAGCCAAGGTTGCCGTCGCCAATATTGACGGTTTTGGCAGCCTTGGTAAACACGGTGCCTGCGGGGTAGGTAACTTGGGCGGCCGAGGCATCGATCGCGGTTACCTTGAGGAGGCCGCCCCCTACGGAGAGGGTGTTGCTCCCGGCGCTGGTATGGCTAACGGCGGCTGTCAGGGTAATGGGGTCCTTGGTTGCGTCCGCCAGGGCGGTCTGCAGCGCGGCAAAGGTGGCAACGCTGCTTGCTGTGATGGTGTCCGGGTCACCGCCGGGGGGCGGGGTGCTGCCACCGTTGTTCCCTCCGGGCTTGCGGCTCCCGGCGGGGTTGTCGCAGGAACAAATCAGGATGAAAAGGCTGATCGCCAACACGCTTGCCGCCAGCAGGGGGCTGCCGCCAAATAGGCGGCTTGTCAAACTGATCTTCGTCTTCATAAAAAAACTCCTTTATACCTTAGTTTCATATCTTTCATCCATATCGCTTGTATCAACCGCCCCGGTGAGGGGGCTGCCCCCAAATAGGGGGCGCTGGGGTGTTAATGATTAGTAACCGGTTGGTCAGCGGCAATGGTCACCGTACTCGTCCCGTATGCTGATAAAGATGCGTCAGCCTCCGTGGTCGTAAACTGGCTAAAATAGCTGTTCTCACCCTTAAGAATCACTGTCAATACAACCTTACCACCCGCTGTCAATTCAACCATATTCCCGCCAATATCGAACGTTTGCGGCCCACTTTTTGGTACGATATGCGTGGAATTTAAGGTGACAACTTTGCTGGTGGACGCCGCCGCCAGGGTTACCTTTGCATAGGGGGCGCTGCTACTGCCCTTAAGGACGATACTGCCCAGCGCGTTGTCGCGGTCGCCCTTCAGGTTGATGGTGGTATTGGCGCCAATCAATAAGGTTTTGCCCGCCGGTATGGTGATGCTGGCAGGGTCGCCTGCGGCATACAGCATACTCCCTCCTGTCGCTCCCTCTACAATGAGCGTGTTCGTATCGGTGCTGAAAGTCGTATCATAACCACTGCTTGCCCAGTCGCCCTGCAGGGCGCCGACGATTTGGTTCTGGTTGTAAAAGTCCGCTTTACCCTTGCCCTTTGCATTGATATACGAATCAGACGTGAGGAGCAGCGTCCCGCCTTTGACGACTTCGTAATCTGAGAAGGGATCAATATGGATAATTACATCATCGGTTGTGGCGGTGGGGCCGGCTATAAGGCGGAGCTCCCTTCCATCTTGTGCGGAGATCAGGGTAAGGCCGCTGCTTAAGGCGAGCTCTGCTCCCAAATTAAAGCTAAGGCCACCGGCGCCAATATTGACGGTTTTGGCAGCCTTGGTAAACACGGTACCCGCAGGGTAGGTAACCTGGGCGACCTCGGTCGCCTTGAGGGAGCCGCCCCCTACAGAGAGGGTGCTCCCGGTGCTGGTCTGGTTAACGTTGGCTGTCAGGGTAATGGGGTCCTTGGTTGCGTCCGCCAGGGCGGCCTGCAGGTCGGCCAGGGTGTCAACGCTGATGGGGTTCGGGTTGCTGCCACTGTTGTTCCCGGCGGGGTTACCGCAGGAACAAATCAGGATGGAAAGGATGATCGCCAACACGCTTGCCGCCAGTAGGCGGCTGCTGCCAAATAGGCAGCTGGTCAAACTCATTTTTGTCTTCATAAAAAAACTCCTTTGTACCTTAGTTTCATATCCTTCCTCTCTATCGCCTGTATCCGCTGTCCTGCGGAATGGCGCCAGGCGCCGTTTTGGCTGTGCTGCAGGGCAGCTTGGTGCTAATTAACCACTTTGTTAGCGGCAATGGTCACCGCATTCGACGAGGTTGCTGATAAAGACGCGGTACTCTCGGTCGTAAACTGGCTAAAATAGCTGTTTGCAGTATTACCCACAACCGAACCACCCCCTGTCAATGCAACCCCTTTCCCACCAATAGTGAACGATGTTTCCCCATTTTTTGTTGTGCCGCCGGTGGTATCTCCGGTGGTAACTCTGTTGGACGACGTCTGCAGGGTTACCTTTGCGCCGGCGCCATCAAGGACGATATTGCCCGGCTTACCGGTATTATTCAAATTGATGGTGGCAGTGTCTTTAATCAATAAGGTTTTGCCCGCCGGTATGGTGATGCTGGGGGTGCCGGATTCGCCTAGGGCATACAGAGCACTCGTACCCCCTACAGTGAGCGTGTTTTTATCGGTACCGGAAATATTATTATCAGCACCGGTCCATTTGCCCTGCAGGGCGCCGACAGTTGTGCCATTGTTTTTAAAGACCACTTTGCCATCGCCCGCTGCAGTGATAGGCGCGCCACTTTTGAGGGACAGCTGCCCGGCCCCGACGATGTTGGGATTTGGCCCTGTATAATTTTGGATAGACACATAATCGAGTCCGGATTCGGGGCCGGCTTTAAGGTAGAGCTCCTGCCCATTCGCGGTGTTTTCGGAGATCAGGGTAAGGCCGCTTTGTAAGGTGAGGATTGTGTTCGAATTAAAGCCAAGGTCGCCGCGGCCAATATCGACGGTTTTGTCGGCCTTGGTAAACACGGTACCCACAGGGTAAGTAACAAGGCCTGTGTCCCCGCTTACCGTGATGAAACCACCGTCGGCCCCCCCTACATAGAGTTCGTCTGCTCCGGCTTTGGTCTGGTTAACGGCCTTTAGCAGGATAATGGGGGCGTCCTTGGTGTCGTCCGCCAGGGCGGTCTTCAGCTCGGACAGGGTGCTAACACCGATGATTGTGAAGAGGTCCGGGTCCAGGTCGCCGCAGGAAAGAATCAGGAAGGAAAGGCTTACCGCCAACACGCTTGCCGCCAGCAGGGGGCTGTCGCCAAATAGGCGGCTGGTCAAACTGCTCTTCGTCTTCATAAAAAAACTCCTCTATACCTTTAGATAATTACCTTGGCGGTAGCGGATTTGGTACGGTCAAAGGTGCTGGTGGCACGGATTATGAGGGTGTCTGCTTTTTCGTCGTTCCCCACGGTAAGAAGGCCGTTGGAATTGATGGTTGTCTTGGCGCTGGTGTTGCCGCCTACTTCCCAGGTTACCTTTTTGGAGGCATCGCCGGTTACGGCAACATCAACGGTGAATTGCTGGGTCATCTGGCGGCGCACGGCTACCTGGGTTGGCCTGATGCTTACGCCGTACACTTCGCCTTCCACTATCTGCGCGGGGGTGGGGGCGGAGATGGAGACCGTGGGCTCGCTATAGTCGACACCATAGGGGAGCACAAGGCAGCTATTCAAAAACACTGCGGCTGCGGCTAACACTAATACTACTAAATTCTTCTTCATGGTTTTTCTCCTGTTTTGCACGGTTTTACCGTGGGGTTTAATCGAAGCTCCCCAAAGGGGAGCAGCTCCCCAGGGGGGAGTATTTTCTTGTTCACTTAGACGCTGCTATCATTGCTTCTATCTGCTCCGTAAAGCCGGCAAGGTACGCAGTGATGCTGCTAATTTCGCTCTTTGGGATACGAAAGCCCACCGCACCGGGGTGGCCGCCGCCGTTGGTAATGGCGAGGGAGGCAAGGACGGCGCGCAGATCCAGGGCGTCGAAGCTGGCGGCGCGGCGCAGACGGAACTGGTACAGGTTGGACAGTGCGGGGTCGTCGCAATAGACCACCATGCCCAGCTTGCCCGATTCTTCTGCAAATTTGTCCGAAAGGGTTTTGGAAACATTGACCATTACCTCGTTGCTGTAGCGGCTAAAGAGGCCGCGTGAGGCTTCCTTGTCCAATGCGGCGGTAAAGAGGGAAGCAGATTTGTGAATGTGAGAGGCCATCTCCTTGTAGCATTCCTGTTCCGGGCCCGAAAGGCTCTGGATAGCGTTATAAATATCCTCCTTGGACGAAAGGTTTGCGCTGCCTGTTTTGGTGGTCTGCCCCAGAAGCCGGTTAAAGTAGCTGCTAAAGATGCGGTAGTACCACTTCTCCCTTTTGGTCTTGAGGAAGGCCCCCAGGTGGGAGTCGCCCACAATGCCGGTAAGGATTGCCAGGGCAAAGTTGCGGGAAAAGAAGCTCGCCACTTCTCCCCTGCCCTGCTTCTGCGCCCAGCGGGCAAGTTTAAAGCTAAAGTACCCCACAAGCTCGCAGCAGCTTGCGGCCTGGGACACCAGGGTGTAGCCCTGGCTCCCGATATAGCGGGAGTCGGAGCCCAGGTGGTGGTCGAGTTCTATCTTTTTAAGATGAGGGTTTGCCATAAGTTCTTGCACGCTGTCGCTTGCAAGGAGCATATCGGGCTTGGGGGTGTCCAGGATGATGAGGGCAGAAAAGCCCCTATCCGCAATGGCGTCGCCGGTTTTAAGGGTTTCGATGCCGTTGTAGCGGCAAATGGCGCGGAGGTACTCAAGCTGCGGGGCAAAGGGTTCGCTGATAAAGACGGCGGCCTCTTTGCCTAGCTTGCGGAGGATAAGGGCAAAGGCCACCTGGGAGGCGATGCAGTCCGCATCGGGGTTATTGTGGCCAAGCACAAGGAAGCTCTTCCCCTTGATAAGCTCGCGGGTAATCCGCGCAATAACGCGGTTCTTTTCTGCAATGCTGGGGACTTCCTGCTTGCTTGCAAACTGCCGGGCAAACTGCCGCCGCCTTACCGAGTGGCTCATGTATTAACCCAAAACTCCGTTGCAGTATTCGCAGCGGCCTTCGGGGGTGGGGATTCCGGTAGCGCCGCAGTTGAGGCAAGCCACCGGCCCTTTGGGGGCGGCGGCAGCGGCCTTGAAGTGCAGATCCGAGAGGGCCTTCTTGATTTCTTCCGCTTCGGCTACGGCGTTCTGGTAGTCCTGGGAATTCTTTTCCAGGTTTTCGGCAACGCTGAATTCCATATCCTGGAACCAGGGGCTGTTGATGTGCACCGTAACATCCACGCTGTACTCGACGACTTCCTTGCGGGGGGCGGGTTTGCCCTCCTCCCTGGGGGCGTCGTCGTCGATAATGCTGCGCTTCTCTTCGTCTACCACAAAGTCGCAGCCGGTTATTTGCGAGAACTGAAGCACATCGGGGTTGGCGTTTCTGAAATTCGAAGAATCGGAAATGACGATAAGCCCCTTGTTATCGTCGATGTGCAGGCGGTAGTTCCGCCCCACGGTGCGGGTTTCGCTAAAGGCCTTGACGATTTTCTCGTTCTCTGCCCGGTACGCCAGATGCTGCTTCATGTCCTGCAGGGCAAAATTCTTGCGCCCCGTTAAAAGGGGGCTAATTTTTTTTGCGCAGTCTTTGCACATGTTGCCATCTTTTAACTTCCGGTTGCCCAAAAGCCCGATTTTGTTCCCGCAGATATCGCAGGTTTTCTTGTCAAATAATCCCATAGTGTTGCTCCTTTATTAAGCGTGTTAGTACTAATACCGCCCTGCCCCCAAATAGGGGGCTTTGGGGTGTTAATTATCAACTACCACTAAGTTAGCGGCAAAGGTACACGGACCAGTTCCGAGTGCTGATAAATACACGGGATTCGTACTCAAACTCTTCCTCGTAAACTGGCTAAAATAATTGGCATTAGTAATGGTCCCAACGAAACCATTCGCTTCCAAGAGAAACGATTCATTGTTAATGGTGAATATTTTTGGCCCAGTTTTTGTAGTAGTGTCATCCGCGGTATTTCCGGTGATAACTTTGCTGGTGTCCGCCTTTAGGGCTATCCTTGTGCGGGGGGCGATGTCGCCGTTGCCCATAAGGACAATGCTGCCCATAGATGCGGCCGTGCTACCCGCAAGGTCGATCGTTGTATTTTCGGCAAGGCTGAGCTGCGCACCAGGGGCTACCGTAATACGGGACTGGTTCTGTGCAAGAAATCTGGCAGCGGCGGCGCCTTTAATCTCGATGTTTCCCGAATTATCAACCGAAAGTGTAGTAGCTCCACCGGAGCTAGACCAACTCCCCGTTATGCTGCCTTTGCCTTCTCCAGTACCAAACTGTATTTTCCCTGTGCCGGCGCTTGCGGTGCTGCCACCGCTATTAAAGAAAATAGACGAAACAGCGCTGCCAGAGGGGCTAAGGTACAGTACACCGGCATTGCCATCAACCACCACAGAGCCGTTGACCGCTGCAAGGGGGTTAAGGATTCCACCCTGAATGCGTACATAGTTGGTGTCATCCCCTGCCTGTATTCTGGCGCTGCCCGTTGCTTCGACTTTGGCTGTGCCATGCACCGTAAGTACGCCGCTTTCTATCAAATTGCCCGCAGCCAAGCCGCTAAATTCCACGTCGTTTGAACCGGTGGGAAAGGCAGCGCGTATGACAAGGCCGCCTGCCTTAATGCCTGCCCCATTGGTAAGGGTCATGATAGAAGAGGTGTTAATGACCAGGTTGGTAGTGTCGCCTATGTCTATGGTATTCGTTGTAGTATCGAACACCGTATTGGCAGGGAACGTCACACCGCTGGTAGTTCCTACACTCAACTTGGCCGGGGTGGTTGCGCCCATGGAGATGGTTGCGCTGCTCAGGGTAAGGTCGACGGTTATCTTTACCTTTTCCTTGGTTTTCAGGGCATCGTTAAGGTTTGCCACTGTTGTTGGGCTGGGAAGAACGTAGTAGAGAAGTTTTCCCGGCTTTCTTTCCGTAGTAAAGGGTATAAAGGCGGTGGTAAGGGCAGTCAAGGCGCTGGTTACCTCTAATGCAGTGGCGGCGGGGTTGTTGCGTATTGCCTTGGCGGTAGTGTATGCAGTTCCAAAGGCGCTTTGTTCCGCAATGGTAAACCAGTATTTGCTTTCGAAAACATCAGCGCCGTCTACGCTATAAAACGCGTTGCGGTAGCGAAAGTCGGCGTCAACTAGTTGTGCTTCAATAAGGGCAATCTGCAGGGCGTATTTATCGACCGTAGAGCCGTCTTTGATAAAGATCCTGCTGGGGTCCCCGGTAATGGTAAGCGTAGAGTCGCTTAAGGTGTAACTTAAATTCTCAACTACCGACGTTGGGTAGTCGGCATAAATGCCCTCTTTATATTGATAATAGGAAGTAATGTTAAACTCGATCTTCCCGTCATCGGTATCGGTAAAGGTGCCTATTTCTGCCTCAATGATAGTACTCGGGTCTGACTCATGGCCTATCCTTACCAGTTTGACACCGGAAAACAGAAGATCGTACTTTCCATCGACGGTTTTCCAAAGGCCTTCAAACTTGGAGAGCGACGGGTCGCTAGGGCCAGAGGCTTCCCACTTGGCATAGAGGATAGTGTTGGCGCTTACGGGGGTGGCGCTAAAGTTCCAGGGGGCTCCGGTTCCGGCGGCGTTCTGATACCAGCCGCTAAAGGTGTAGCCTCCACGGGTGGGGGCGGTTACGGTGGGGGCAAGGCTGTCTGGGACAATGGTTTTTACTTCCGCCGCCGGTGCGCCCGCGTAGTTCAGGTTGTAGGTTACGGTTACGGCAGTTATGATGTTTACCGTAAAGGCGGCGGTTTTGCCGTTTACGTTGATGGTAACGGTTTTACCCGCCCCTGGGTTTGCTTTGACGGTGTCCCAATCGGTGTCCGCAGGGCTTACGGAGATAAAGCCGGTGGTGCCGTCGTTAAAGGTGGCGGTTACCACAAGACCTGCAAGGTCGAGGGCTTCGCCCACAAGGTAGGTGGTTTTAGTGGGCTGCGTTACGGTAATGCTCGCAACGATGCGGGCATCTTGGGTGTAGGCAGCGGTGGTCAATACGCCGCTATTGTTGTAGCCGTTTTTGACGGCGATGGCTTTTACCACGCTATTCCATGAGGGCACGGCAAAGGGCGCTTGGTAGAAGCTGGTCGATTCCCCGGCGACTACCGGGGCAGTGCCGTCGGTGGTGTAGTAAATGTATGCCCCGTCGGTTGCGCTTGCAAGGGTTACCTTTGGCAGGCTAAAAAAGGCGCCGCCATTGGGGCTTGCGGTGGGGGTCGCCGCGTCGGGGGTCGAGGGCGGGTCAGAGGGGCTGTTGCCGCCGCAGGAGGCGAAGATCAAGGCAAGCGCAGCCAGGACGCCGGCTATTGCGAGAATCAGTTTGCTTGTACGTTTCATCTTTCTGTTCCTTTGCATGTTATGTCCGCCACTGCCGGCGGGGGGCGTTACGGGGGGAACTCCCCCCGTTGAAGGGGGTGGGCCGCAACAACGTGCGGCCCAGGGGGAAGGCTCGGCAACCCTGTTGCCGTTCCCCCTCTTTCCCTCTTCTAAAAGGGTCTAGTTCTTAATGGCCTGGGCTCCTTTGCCGGAGACGGCGCCGAAGAGTTTAAGGGCGTCGTCCAGGGGGTAGCGGTTGGCGTACATGGAGACTTTGGTGGTCATGCTGCCGGACTGGTTCAGGCCCATGGCTCGGCGGAAGTTGTTGGCGCTGGAGTTGGCGTCGTAGTCGGTGGTCTCGGTGTAGGTGGCGTTGAGGAAGCCTTCGAGGTACGGGGCGTTGAGTTTGCCTTTAAAGCCCCCGGCGGCTGCGGTGGTGAGTTCTTCGTTGCGGTCGTACTTGTAGAGTTCTTCCCGTTCTTCGAAGTTCTTGGCCCAGACCCGGGTGCCCATGCCGCCGCCGGGGAGTTCGATGTCGCCCATCTTATTGAGGAAGAAGTAATTGTCCTCGGCGCCGGTTTTGCGTTTGGTTTCGTTGGCGGGGGTCTCGGTGCGGGTGCGGTCAAGACCGGCGCGGTGCGAAAGGCCGATGATGTTGTGGTGCACGTCGGTGTTGACGCCGGTCATAAAGCGGTAGCCGGTGCCGAGCCCTAAGTCCTGGTTGTCGGCGGTGCGGTTCCAGTTGAAGAGCACGGTGTTGTACGAGAAGTCTACGGTGTTGCCGTAGTTCCCGGTGGCGAGGCGGCTGGAAATCTGCACGGCGGCGTAGGTGTTGTTGATAAACAGGTTGTTGATGATCTTGATGGTGGCGCCGTTGGCGTTGCCCATAATGGCGTACTGGTTGCCGTTTACAAAGACGCAGTTCTGTATGGTGAGCTTGCCGGTAACGTCGAACCACAGGGTGGGCTGCACGGTGCCGATGACGTCTTTGGTGCCGTTGTTCTCGCCCTTTGCCGGGGGGATAACGAGCATACCGGTTGCGACTCCGGCGGGCTTGCCGTTGGTGGCGTGGTAGCCCAGGGAGTTGCCCTTATCCAGGATGATGCCGTCTATGATCATTTCGCCTGCGGGTTTAACGCCGTTGACGGTACCTTTCTTCCCCAAATTGAGGAGGGCATAGGCGCCGGCGGTGCCGTTGCTGGCGGGGGTGGGCTGTATGGTGGTGCGATTGGCGAGGACGTCGCGCTTGGAGAAATCGGTGGTGTAGCCGCCTTTAAGGCTTACAGCTTTGAGCACTTCGATATAACCCCGGTCGCTGGTGCCCAAGTAGTTGCCTTTGGCGATGTGAATGGTGTCGCCGTCTGCGGCTTTGTCCAATGCGGCCTGCAGGTCCTTGTAGGGCTTGGCTTTGCTGCCGTCGGCGCTGCGGAAGCTCTCGCCGGTTTCTACGCTGACATAGAGGTCGGCGGCGGCGGCAGTGGCGGCGGCTATCAGCAGGATTGCCGACGCGAGGAACAGGACTTTTTTCATCTTCTTCATAGTAAATCTCCCTTCTTGCGGCTTTGCCGCGTATGTATATAAGCCCTCTAACGAGGGCAGCCCTCTGCTGAGGGCACAAACCCCACGGGTTTGCAGTATCCCTATTGAACAATGCCCAGGTCTTAGTGCCCCTCTTTATCCAGCACCCCATAGCGGTACACCAGCTCTGCCTGGTTTTTTACCCCCAGCTTCCGGTAAATCCTCCCGGCTATCTGCTTCACTTCCGACTTTCCCCGCATAATGGTCTCGGCAATCCAGGGTACGGTAAAAAACTCCCTGAGCCACGGGAACACTTCACGTTCTTCGGTGTCCAAAAGCGCCGCCTCAGGCGGCAGGTCGTGCAATTGCGGTTGCAAAAGCGCAGTCCCTTCGTTTGGATGGGGGTCTTTCATCGTATCCATAGCTATTGATATCCCCTAACCGGGGATTCCACATGACACGTTTCGTGTCATTTTAAAAAAAAACGAAGGAAAATGGGGTAAATTGGCATAGCATGAAACGTGCTATATGGGTTTTTAGGCTATTTTTGGAGGTATAGTTAAGGTATTGGAGAGACCTATGACCATTGAACAAACCGTTGAAATCCCCGAGGACCACCGGGAAGAGCTGCCCAAGGTGACCCGGGCGCAACGGGCGCAGTGGGCAGAGGAGCGAAAGAATGATCCGGTTTGGCAGGTGCTGGATCGGCCGCTCAAACATGACTGGAGCTGGCTCCCCGAAGGCTTAACGCCGGAGACTTTTCTGGTCAAAGATGTCCGTGACATTATCATCAAGGATAAATAACGTTCTGCTTGATAGCAGGATTGGGGAGAATGTTAAATTGCCCTTTCTTTTTGGGTTTTTTTGAGGTAGAATGGGGATATGGAACAGGCGAGCGGAAAGACGCTCTATATTGAATTTAACAAATCCGCTTTTAAACATGAGGTAACAAAAGAGGATATTCGTTTTGCCTTTGACAATAAGCTATTAGATCGTCCTGTGGTTGGGGAGGAAGAAAAAAACCTGCTTATTGGCTTTGATCGGGCGCTTAATCCCCTTGAAATTCTATATAATGAAATTGATGAAAAATCGGTTAATGTGTTCCATGCTATGCCCTGCCGTAAGGCATGGCTTAAATTGGTTAATGTGTAGGAGGAAAATATGGCAAGAATGACTGAAGAAGAAGCGGACGCTTTAGATGAGCTCTGGACTAAAACAACACCCGAAATAGATACAAGCAAGAGCGGGTTTTTAACCCGATCCGGCTTTACTATGGTTTCGCTTGATACGGTAACCGCGGCCTATCTGCAAGCAAAAGCGGCTGTTAGCCATCATAGTGTTTCGGAGCTTATTGGCGAGCTTGTGCGGGAAAAGATTTCTGCTTCTGCATAAGGTGAAGGATCT
This sequence comes from Leadbettera azotonutricia ZAS-9, assembly GCF_000214355.1. GTDB lineage: Bacteria > Spirochaetota > Spirochaetia > Treponematales > Breznakiellaceae > Leadbettera > Leadbettera azotonutricia. Next base: position 2,900,388 of record NC_015577.1, read on the forward strand.
ATTTACCCGCCGTCAGGCGGGCGGGGGGATTACCCCTCAAGCTTCGCAAACAATTCCTGGCGGTGCGAAATGCCCAGCTTCTGGTAGATGCTGCGGCAATGGTTGTTCACGGTGTTAAAGGAGATAAAAAGCTCGCCGCCTATTTGGCGCAGGGTAAAGCCCTTGAGCAAGAGGACGCAGATTTCCTGCTCCCGCCTGGAAAGGCCGTATTGGGCAAAATCGGGGGGCGACTTGGCAAGGCGGGTTTCCATCTGCATAAGGGCCAGGACATAGGCTTTCCGGTAGTAGCGGTTAAGCAGGAAACTAAGCACATAGATACCGCCGCCCAAAAGAACGAGGATCACCGCAAGAACCGCATTGTGGGATACAATCAGGCTGTTGTAGTCTTGCCGGGGCATGAGGAGGTCAAGGGCCATCTCGTCGTCCAGGTAAGGTGAATTGGCAGGGTAAAGTTTAACACGCTTGCCTGAGCCTAAAACTATAAAGCCGCCCCTGCCCAAAGCCAAAGGGCCGGAATAAAAGGCGCTGTCTGTTTCAACTCCGTTCCCACTGGAAGGGCCGAATCGGGAGATCAGCCGGGGATAGGGGCCTGGAAGGGGGCTATGGTTCAGCCTGAAATTCGCGGCGCTTATTTCAAAACCGCATACCCCCAGGAGCTTCCCCTGGGAGCTTATCAGAGGGACGCTGCACAGCAGGGCAGGCTCTTCCCGTTTGTAAACACCGCCTGAATCCTCAAAAGTCCAGTAATAGGAACGGGAAAGGGGCAGGGAGGGGTTCTTCCGGAAGGTCTCCACAGGCACGGTGTAAAAGGCGCTCCCCCGGCTATCAAGTTCCAAATCCCAGAGCGAATGCACCGCAAGGTTATTCTTGTACGCCAAATCCGCAAAACCCCTTAGGAAGAGCTTATAGGCATTACCCGGTATAAAGGGCTCTGTGTTTTGGATAGAGAAGCCCGCGCGGGAATACTCGGCATCCTTAAGGCGGGGGTTAATAGTTGCTTCCAGCGCCATGAATACCCCCGAAACCCTGGCTTTGTCCAGGGCAAGCAGGGCGAGGCCAAGCTCAGTTTCTTCTATATACAAAAGCGTCTCCGGCTTGCCGGAGAGTTCCCCTATGGAAAGGCCCGCATTCTCCAGGTGGATCTCAATATTGTGCGACAGAGTTTGCGCGTAGAGCAGAGCCTCTACAGAAACTTCGCCCAGCCGCTTTTCGAGGTTCCCCGCAAGGGAAGAGCGTTCCCTGCTGATAGTGCGTTCCAGCTCTGTGCTGCCGGAAGAGACCTTTCCATTGATAAGCAGGATTACAAAGACAATGACCGCCGCCGAAAAGAGCACCGTAGGGATAAGCGCCCGGTGCGGCCTGAGGGGGAAGGTAAAGGTATTTTTCTGCCGGGCAAAAGACCGGCGGTCCTTATCGCTCACGTTTCCCCTGCCCTACTCGCTAAAGGCGGCAATAAAGGAACGTAAGTCCTCGCCGCTCTCCCCTCCGGAAAGCCCACGCTTGGCCGCCTTTTGCAGTTCCTCCACATACCGGGTTTGCAGGGTGTCCAGTCCGTCGAACACCGGGGGGATAAAAAAGCGGTACTCCTTTTGCATGGCTATGGCGGCAAGGAAGGCCTGCCTTTTAAGGCCCTCGCCGACAGCGTCCATGCCGTTCGCCATAACAAGGTCAAAGGCCTCCTGCATTACCGGCATATAGCCCGTGGCGGCGGTAAAGCGCAGGTTCTGGGCAGGCTCGGTAAGCCATTTGAGGAACACCCCCGCGCCGTATTCCTTTGCCGCTGTGGATTTCAAGACGCACATGCCCCCACCACGCTGGGCAGCGACCTTTTCGCCCCCTGCAAACACCGGGAAGGGCAGTACGACAAACTCCACATCTTCTTTGCTGTTGTCCGCATAGGTAACGGAAGTGGGGAAATACATGGCCCCTGCAGAAGTAGACGAAACCGCCACCACCTCGCCCGACAGGGCAAGCTGGCTGCCAAAGTTGCTGAAAATAGCCACCTCCCCCCGTGCGGCAGGCCCATAGTAGCTATCCCACACTCGCGTAAAAGAGGGGGAGGCGACATTGAGGCGCTTCCCCTGGACAAAGCTCTCGCCCATCTGCTCCATGCCTATCATGGTGTAGTTAAAGAGTTCGTCGGGGCAATAAAAGGTTTTGCCCCCCGACCATTCCCGGTACTGTTCGGCAGCAGCGATAATGCCCTCGAAGGTCGCAAGCTGCCCAAGGCTTACGCCGGGGGTATCGGCGGCAAAGCGGTCAAAGATGGTTTTGTTGAGGAAGAGGACTTCCGTGGATTTTGCCACCGGCAGGAGGTAGAAGACGCCCCCTATCATGCCTTCTTCCACAAATTCGCCCACATAGCGGGAAATCTCCTCCCTGGTAAAGAGGCTTGCAAAATCCACCAACACCCCCTTTTGGGCAAGGCTTGCGGCAACCGGGGGGTACACCACCGCGATATCCGGCAGCTCAGGGGACCCAGGGTCGCCCTCCGCGGCCATGAGGAGCTTTTCGTTCAGCACCGCAGCCCGGGCGACGGCGGTAACAGAGACGGTTATGCCCTCCTGGGCCCCCCGGGTGGCGTTGAACTCCGTTGCCAACTCCTCAAAACCCGTCTTCATCTGCTCCACGTAGGTATGCCACACGGTGATACCCACAGGATTCCTTTTGCTGGGCCGGTTTTTGCCCTGGCAGCCTAAAAGCGCCACGAGGACGACGGATAGGATGATAAAGGATAAAAAGAAACGCCGGGTATGTCTCATAGTGAAGGTATAGGCTTTTCAACAATGTTAAACATTAACTTTTGGCTGAATATACGGCGTTTTTTTAGCCATGTGGCTATTACCGAAAAAACTACATAAAGCGTTGAGCAATCCACATTATTAAGCTATTCTTCCCGCTATGGGATTGATAAGTTCTCCAAAAGGCAGCAGGCAGCTTTGCTGGGCGGTGTGCATCGCCATTTTTGCGCTGTTCCTTGTGCTGGCAGCGTTCCATGTACCTTCTTTCCGGGGCTATACCTGGGATCTTTCACCGGGGTATGGGCCGCAGCTTACCCCGGCGGAGTACGCCGAAAGCGCCTTCCCCGGCTTTTTATCTACCCTGAAGGGCGACTATAGCGCCCAAAGCTTGCCTTGGGGCAGCGTGGTCTACGAGACAGCGGGCATACCCCTTTCTTCTATATATAAGGGCAGTGTCTTTCGTCCTGAATTTACCGCCACCGCCGTTATCGCCGTAAAAGGGGGCGCTGCTTCCGGCATAACCGGTTGGAAAAGCCTGCTTTCTGGTGATTACCCCGTATCCCTCGATATCAAATTCCGCCCCAATTTGGAATATCTCGTCATGGCCATCGCCGCAGGGCTCGACACTCAACCGGGGTCAAAGGCCGCAGGTTCTTATACCCAGGCAATTGCCCTGCTTAAAGAGCTCAAAAAGCAGGGCCGCCTTTCTGAAAACAATGCCGAAGCCCCGGTTGCCATAACCTTTGACTACCGGGCCAGAAGGGCGGCGGCAGCCCAACAGGCGGTAGCTATCGTTGTACCGGAAGAAGGCACCCTGTCGTATACGGTAGGCATCTTTAGCCCTTCGGGCGCTGCTGCCCTGAGCGAAGTAGACCAGAGCCGCCTTGTCAAAGAGGGCTACCTTTTGCCGGGGCAAATGCCCGGTAAAGCAATTGATGACATAAGCGAATTCAACAATGCTCTGCCGGGGATACGGGGTGCCTACAGCAGGCAGGTATTGGGGGAGCAGCTTTTTTCTACCGCCACGTATCAAGAACATCTGTTCTCGTATTTCGCCTTTATCCTCATGCTGACGGCATGGTCTTGCTCATTCTATTACCGCATTGGCGAAGGGGAAACACGGCGGCAGTTTTTGGCAGTAAGCGCCCTCCTTCTTTTCTGGGTCACCTTAAGGATGATAAAGATTGAAGCCTTTAATGGCGATCTGGTGCGGTATCTTTGGTACCTGTTCTATATCCCCATGATTTTTATTCCCCTGCTGCTGTTCCGCATAGGGCTTTCAATCGGCGATCTCTTAAATGGAAAGAACAAGAAAACGTGGCAAGGGGTGTATCGGTTTTCTTTTTGGTTAAGCGTATTACTGCTGCTTATGGTTTTTACCAACGACCTGCACCAGCTGGTTTTTTCCTTCCACAAGGGAGTAGACTATTTTGAAATATACGGGTATGGCGTTTTTTATTATATTATCGCGTTCCGTGTTTTTTGTTTTGTTATTGCCTTTGTTATAATTGCGGTAGTTTCCACCTGGAAAAAAATTCGTGTTCCCCTTATACCTATGGCGCTGGTGTTCTGCTTTTTCATTTTCTGCAATGTGGGCTATGTGCTTTATATTCCTGTTATCAGGATATCTGAAATAACCTTGACCTATTCCTTTTCCGCTTTGGCCTTTATAGAAATTGCCCTCCAGTCGCGCCTTATCCCCAACAACATCAAATACGGCAGGCTCTTCCGTTCTGCCCCATGCAGCGTGCAGATATTCTCCGGCTTTGCGCTTGCCCAGGGGAGAGCCATAAAACCTGAGTATAAAACAGCCGCAGCAGGAATACTGCCTGCCGCTTTTTTTGAACAGCTAAAAAAAATGGATAGCAAAAGCCCCCAGTCGATAGTAGTACCGGGCACTGAAAATATCCGGTATGACACGTACCCCATAACCGGGGGTATAGCTGTTGCAGGCATTAATCTGGATAAGATTGTTACTCTTACTGCTACTTTAAAAGAATACAACAAACAGCTGGAAGAACAGAATATCCGCCTGCATGCAGCAGAACACATTAAAAGGGAAACTGCGGAAGTCAAGCACAAACACGCGGTGTACGCCGCCATAGATCAGATACTGAAAGAAAAATCCCATGAACTGCAAAAATTGCTCGACCTTTCCGAAGATCCCGGGGATGGTGAAAAGAAAAGCGCCCTGATCCGTCTTATGGTAAATTACTGTAAACGGCGGAGCGGCCTTGCCATCGCCTGCGCAGGGGGCGAGAAAGTTCATATTGCGGATCTCAGTATTATACTCGAAGAAGCCCTGCACGAAAGCGGTGTTTCAGGGGTTGCCCGTTTTTCCCGGGATTTTCTGCTCGACGCTGAAATAGCAGCAGAAGTGTACGACTATTTTGAGCAAACCTTGCGCCTCTTTATTACTGAAGGGAAAGGTAAAACAGGCGACAAATCCGTAGTAGTGTATATGAAGGGCGAAGAGACGCATCTGGAATTCCGCATGGTAGAAAGCATATCCAATAAAGGAGATCTGCTCTTAAGGATATTCCCTTTGGACACAAAGGAAGAAAACCATGTATAGCATGTACTTTCTTGCACCCTTTAGGGAACTTACCACCTTTATTTTTGCCCTGGCAGTGATTGTCCAATGCTTCCGTCTGTTTTTGCTGTTTACCGCTCATGAAAAATCGACGTTCCTTTCGAGGAAAGTTTTTGAAACGGCCTCGCTCTTTTACCTCTTTTTTTGGGGGGCAGCCTTTACTATCTTTTTGGAATACCTCAATGACGGCATCTTCTTAACCTTGCCTTTTACCGGACAATTTCTTAATTCTTATCCGTTTTTTCTTTTTATTGTGTTCAGCAATGCCCTTTTGGCGGTATCTGTTTTTTACCGGTGCTATCATGAAGTAAAGCAGCGACCTTTAAGCATAAACCGCCTGTCAGTTAAAGAAACCATTGACCACATGGGCTTAGGCGTTCTCTACGCTGACCTCAAAGGGAGGCCGGTACTGGTAAACAGCGCCATGCGCTCTATTCTTGTGCAGCTTGGGCTAAAAGGGAATATCAATCTTGGGCAGCTCCGCGAACAGCTGACCCAGGGCATCGCCCTGGGCGATACTATTAAACTATCTTTTAGCAGTGATACTGCGAATAGTACCAGTTCCCACTGGCTCTTTTCATTTGACATCATTAGTGTCAATGGCAGGCGCTATACCCAGGTGCTGGCGGCCGACATCACAGAGGAAGAAGAACTCAACCGCCAAATTGATAAGGCAAACCATACCCTGCAAGAACAAAGCGAGCATATAACCCTGGCAATAGACCAAATAGAAGAAACCGAAAAGGCGAAAGCCCTGCTCCATGCAAAAATGGATCTCCACGACCGCATGGGGCAGAGTATCGCCCTGCTTGGGCAAGCCCTCGCTCCAGGAGGCGGCGGAAGCGAAAAAATGGAAACCCTGCGCCCCCTTATCGCCGAGTTTACCGCCCTTGCATCTTTGAGCGGGGATTCAAGCGCAGAAGCAACGATACAAGAAAGCGAAGATCTCCTTCCTTTGGAAAAGTACCGCGAGCTGGGAATCGGCATGCATATTGAGGGGAACGAGGCTCCCCCCGGTAGGTTGCCGCCCCTCACGCATCTGAGCGGAAACGCTGCCGCCGCCCTAAGCGCAATACTGCGCGAATGCATTACCAACGCCGTGCGCCATGCCGGCGCACGCAACATCTTTGCCCGCATCGAGGAAAAAGCAGATGCCCTTACCGTGAAAATTACCAACGATGGGCCTCTGGGCGGAACGAAAAGCAAGGACGGCGCCCTACCCTTCCATGAAGGAACTGGCATTCAAGGCATGCGCTTCCGTGCCGCCCAGGCAGGCGGCGAAGTAACTATAGAACAAGGCCCGCCCTTCACTGTTATAATCAACGTGCCCATAAAGGAATTACGCCATGATTAACCTGGTCATTGTCGAAGACCATGCCCTGCTGCAAGACACCCTTGCCAAATCTCTCCGCGCCGAAAAGGACATTACCGTCGCCGCCTGCATAGACGACGCCGACGACGCCCCTGCCCTTGTTGCCGCCCTCAAGCCCGATCTTGTGCTTATGGACGTCGTTACGGGCAAAGAAGCCGCGGGCAAGGGCAGCTTTTCCCCCCTCAAAAAGGCCAACGGCATCGCCGTAGCCGCCCGTATCCACCGGGATCAGCCCGACGTCAAAATCATCATCATCACCGCCTACCCGGAAGTGAGCTTTATTGAGCAGGCAAAGGAAGCAGGCGCCCAGGGATTTGTCTATAAGAACGCCGGCGCTTCTTCCCTCATTTCCGTAATTCGCAGCGTCATGGACGGGTACACCAACTACCCCCTTGCCCCCGCCGCTCAAATGCCTGCTACCTGCGCCCTCACCCCGGATGAGTTACGCGTCCTCCGCCTTGTGTGCCAAGCCAAGAGCCGGAAGGAAATCGCTGCGGACATAGGGGTCTCCGAAAGCACCGTCAAAGCCCACATCGCCGAAATCCTCGCCAAAACCGGTTTCGACACGATCTGGAAGCTCGCCATCTATGCCGTCCAAAACGGATTCATCGTGCCGGGATCAGAGGGATAGCAGCACAAACCATGAAAAAGGCCATACGGAATGCCCGGAACGGGGCTGCTGTTGCGCTTATAGCAGCCGGCATCGTTATCCTCCTTTACATCTCCTTTAGTCTTTCCCTCTATAAGGAAGGGGAAGGGCCCCTCTATATCAACCTGCGGGAGTACGCCCTCTACGGCAAAAAGGGGTTTGAGCCTGCCGACACCCTGGCTCAGGCGGCAAGGGGCCGCTGGGAAGTGATTGCCCCAGCGGGTGATACATCCCTGGCGATTGTCAAGAAGAAGTTCAGCGGCCTGCCGCGCCGCGTTTTCCTTTCGCCCTTTGGATCGCCCCCGGAGCACTTTGCCTACCGTATCAGCTTCCCGGTATCCTCCGATGCCCTTGCCTTTTTGCGGCGCGACCGCCGCACTGTACCGGGGCTCTTTATCGCCGCCCTGGGGGATAACTGGGAGGTTTACCTTAACGGTGTCCTTATCCGCAGCGAGCTCCACCTGGATAGCTCGGGCCGCCTTGCCGAGCACCGCGCCCAGCGGAAGGTGCGCTTCCCCTTTGCCGAAGACCTCCTTGTGGAGGGCGCCAACACCCTCGTCCTGCACCTGGTGGGCGACCCCAACCACGACAACCTGGGGCTTTATTACGGTACCCCCGTCTACATCGACGATTACGAAAAGATTGCCTCCTCCAGCCGCGAGACAGGCACCATTGCGTTGATTGGCATGTATCTCTTTTTGGGACTCTACCATTTTATCATCTTTTTCCAGCGCCGCGACGTGTGGTACAACCTCTACTACGGCTTTTTTTCCTTGTGCATGGGCATCTACTTTTTAACCCGCCTTTCGTGCATCTATGACTTTAATCCCAACACCGATATCTGGTCGCGCCTGGAGTTCGCCTCGCTCTTCTTTTTCCTGCCCCTGCTCTCCTGTTTTTTCCAGAGCCTTACCCAGGGGAGGCCCCGGTTCCCGGCAAAGCTGATGCTTGCCATAGGCGGGGCCATGGCGCTGACAGAGGCGGTGTTTACCCCACAGTTTGGCGAAGACTGCATTAACCTCTTTTACATCCTGGGGATAATCGAAATCCTCTATATATTTGCAATAAACTTTGGCTACGAGTTTTTCTACCGCGCGTATATCTCATGGAAAACTGCCCCCCGCCGCCGCGAAGACGGCACCCCCTTTACCCTCCTCGACGACCTTACCTGGAACTTAATCCACGCCCCCATGGGGAATCTTGCACTGGGCATCGTGCTTGTGTTTGTAACGGGCATGTTCGACTTTATCGATTCCGCCTTTCTTAACTGGGGAATACTTACCAGCCGCTTTGGCTTTACCATCTTTACCCTGGGGGCCGCCTTTATCCTTGCCCGCCGCTTTAGCGAGATGTACCGGGAGCTTCACGACCTCAACGCATCCCTGGAATCTACCGTGGAAGAGCGCACCCTGGCGCTCCGCGAGCAGACCCGGCTGGCCGTAAGTGCATCCCGCGCCAAAACCAACTTCCTTGCCAACATGAGCCACGAAATCCGCACCCCCCTTAACGCGATTATGGGTTACAGCGAACTGGAATTGGAAGCGAAAAGTAATACTGCGAATAAGGAAAACTCCGTTTTCCGCCTGGAACAAATACACCAGTCGGGGGCGGCCCTTCTTTCGATTATCAACGATGTGCTGGACATTTCCAAAATAGAATCGGGCAGGCTGGAGCTTATCCCTGCCGAATACGATCTTGCGAGCTTGATAAACGACACAGTCTCCCTTAACACCGTGCGCATAGGCAGTAAGTCCATCGCCTTCCGCCTGGAACTCGACGCTGCACTGCCCAAGAGCCTAATAGGAGACGAACTCCGCATACGCCAAATCCTCAACAACCTGTTGAGCAACGCCATTAAGTACACCAGGGAAGGTGAAGTCCGCTTTACCGTTGCCCAGGAAGACAGCACGGGCGGCGACTCTGGCGACCTGTACCTTGTGTTCACCGTAGCCGACACCGGCATTGGCATCAAGGCTGAAGAGCTGGACAAAATCTTTGACGAATACGACCGCGCCGACCAGGAAGCCAACCGCAACATCGAAGGAACAGGCCTCGGGCTTTCCATTACACGGCAGCTTGTGCTTCTTATGGGGGGCACCATTACTGTGCAAAGCGAATACGGCTCCGGCAGCGTCTTTACCGTAAAAGTGCGCCAAAAAGCCGTCTATATAGGTGACACCATAGGGGAAACCGCCCGGGATGCATTGCAGAACTTCAGCTACCACGACAGCCGCCTAAAGGCCGAGATCGATTTTGATCGCGCCGACCTCTCCTCCGCCCGCGTCCTCGTGGTCGATGACGTTGCCTCCAATATACAAGTGGCACAGGGTTATCTCGACCTCTACCACCTCGCCATCGACAGCGCCTCTAGCGGCGAAGAAGCCCTGGCAAAGATAATGGAAACCCCTTACAACCTTGTGTTCATGGACCACATGATGCCCGGCATGGACGGCATCGAGACCGTCCGCCGCTTTAGGGAATGGGAAGCAGAACACGCCAAAGAATACGCTTTGCGTAATCCACACATTCCCATTGTTGCGCTTACTGCAAACGCCCTTATTGGCAATGACGAGATGTTTGCTTCTAATGGCTTCGACGGTTTTTTGAGCAAGCCCCTGCGCGCATTGGAATTGGACAAAATACTGTTGCGCTTTATCCCGAAGGAATTGCAAAAGGCTGCGACAAAGGAAGAAACAGCCGTGCCGCTTAGCCCTTATGCGGCGGATCACGCCCCTCACCCTGCAATCAACGGCATGGATAGCGCCCTCGGCCTCGAACGCACCGGCGGCGAAGAAGAAGGCTATCTCTACGTACTCAATAGTTTCTGCACCGACAGCAAAGAACGCATCGACACCCTGCGCCACATGCTGTACCACTTCTCGCAATTAAAAAACACTGCCTCCGGCGTGGATCTTCCGCAGGAAAATACCCAATCCTTCTCCATATTCACCCTGCTCATGCACGCCCTCAAGAACGCCCTCTATTCCATCGGGGCAGACACCCTCTCGAAAGAAGCAGGAGCCATAGAGCAGCTCGGCAAAGAAGCCAAGCTCGCCGCAGTCATCGCTCAAGGCCAGACCTTTTACCTGGCTTTTAAGGAGTTCAACGAAACTCTCGACACCGCCCTCCACGGGAGTGGCGAAACCCTCTAACAAAAAGGAAATCATAGTATGGAAAACAAAGCAGAGAAGCCAATTAACATACTCATCGTCGAAGACCAGGTATTGCTCAGAGAATCGCTTGAAAAACTGCTGGAAGCCCAAAAAGATATGCATGTTTCAGGCACATTAAGCTACGCCGCAGATGCCCTGGACTTTTGCCGCAAAAAGAAACCCCACCTTATCCTTATGGATGTACTCACTTCGGACAGCCTGTCCACCTCAGACGGCGCTGACGAAACAGAACACAGCCGCATTCAAATCAATGGCATAGAGGCTGCCCTGGACATACGCTTCGAATTCCCGGATATCAAAATCGTCATCATGACCGCCTTCCCCGAAATCACCTTTATCGACGCCGCCCACCACGCCGGGGTGCAGAGCTTTATTTATAAAAGCATCTCCAGCGACACCATGCTCAACATAATCCGCAACACAATGGGCGGCTACTCCGTCTACCCCGACCGCATCCCCCGGGAACTCGTCAAAACCCCCAAATTCACAGAACGGGAAATCAAAACCCTCAGGCTCCTCGCCCAAGCCAAAACCCGCAAAGAAATCGCCGCCGCCCTGGACACCACCGAAGGTACCCTTAAAGCAATCATTACCGGCATCCTCAACAAAACAGGCTACGATAATATCATGCAGTACGTTGTCCACGCCGTAAGCTCAGGCATCATCAGCCCTAAAGGCTAATAGCTCAAGTTTAGTTGCTGGATACCGTACAATTTGGAGTTTTGCCATGCCAAGCGGGACCATCAACGGCTTTTACTTCTTCCCCGAATGCAGCACAAACTCCATCTGCTCTGCATTCTGCTTAATCAGATTATACCAGAGGGCTTTTTTCTTGGGCACTTCGGGGCTTTTCCGCCCTATGGCTTTAAGCTTTTCGTATACGTTTACTGCGTTCTTTGCGGCGCCCCAGGCTTTGAGGTAGTTGCCCTGGAAGATCTGGGGGGCCCTGGCGTCTATCTCGCGGTCTATAGTGTCGAGGTAGGATTTGAGGAGCATGTCGTATTTGTCGGTGACGCCCCGGAGGTAGTCCAGGAGAAGCCGCTCGAATTGGGGGAGCTGCTCGATGAGGGAAATAAGGGTTTTGAGGAGTTCCACAGCGCCTGCATAATCTTCGTCCTGCAGGTAGGCTTTGGTGGTCATGCGGAAAAGCTGTATAAGGGAATCGTTGGTGATGGTCTGCATGCCGTATATGGGCTTGGCTGGGGTGAGGTTGAACTTGGGCATAGACTGGGCTGCTTTGGAAAGGACTTCCATAAGATCCAAAAAAATCCGCTGCTCCCAGAGGTTGTTGCCGATAGAGCCGAAAAGCCGCTGAAGCTCCTCGCTGAACTTTTCCTTATAGAGATCTTCGGGCCTGAAGACTGCCTCGCAGGTGGGGATCATGACACCCTTGAATTCAATCTGTCCGGTTTCCAAAAAGTAGACTGCGTTGTGCCTGAAGATGGCGCACTTTTCCTTTTCGTTTTCCTTTATATAATTCATGACCACCTGCTTGGCAACCATGATGCGAGATTCCTTGGGGGAAAGCTCGTTTGCCCTGGTCTGGAGACGGGCGCCTGAATTGAGGAGGAAGCCGGCGAGGTTCCCCTTTTCCGTGATGATGAGGGGGCTTTGGGTATTGCCGCCGGTAATGCCTGCGGAGATCTTGAAAACCGGCAGGGCTGCTTCGGCTTCACCTTCCCGCCTGGTGGGGATATTGGGATCGTCCACCACGTTGGTCTTGCCAAAGTAGTCGATGATGCTCAGGGTTACGGTAAGGGCATCGGTGGCGCTGGCGGCTATGACCACCATCTCGTCGCCCCGCTCCCTGTGGCTCACAGCCTGGCATTTTGTGGAAATCCGGTTGCCCACGCTTTCCATGGCATGGTCAAAGGTGTGCATCATCGAAAGATTCTTGCGGGAATCCATGCAGAACTGGGTATAGCCATGTATGTCCAGCATGGCGATATAGAGGTTCGAAATCTGGAGGGTGGTCTTGAGGTCGCCTGCCTGGGGGAACTGTTTGTCGGGGATCACAAGTTCCCGCCAGAGCCGCTTGTGGGTATCAAAATGTATGTCCGAAAAAAAGCCCCAGTTGAGCTTTTTGATAAGCTCGAAAAGGCGCATCATCACAGGGTGGGTACGGGAACTGCGTAAAACAGGGGCGGCAAACTCCTTGAGGCCGGAGAATACGGTAATCTCCTTGTTTATGACTTTGTCGTATAAAAAGGAAAATAACTCGTCTTCGGAAGTTGTGTCTGTAAATTCTGCTAAACTATTCACGCTGATCCTTTGATAGACTATATCATAAAAAAAAAAGAATTTATAGTATTAAAATCATTTTTGATATATATTATTAATGGGGGGTCTATGGAAAACGCGGAGCTTTTAAACAATTCGGGAATAGCCCTGACCGAAGCCAACAGGCCCAACGAGGCCATACCCCTTTTCCAGAAGGCGCTGGTACTGGAGCCCGAAAACCCCCTGCTCTGGATGAACCTCGGCATTGCCCAGCAGCGCACGGGCGAGTACGAGGACGCCCTGGAGAGCTTCCATCATGCGGTCGATATTGATGATGACATGGCGGAAGCCTGGGGCTGCATGGGTCTTATCTACTATGAGATGGAGAAGTTTGAGGAGGCCGAAGAATTCTACCATGCCTCTCTTTCCCGGGAGAACGCCTCGCCCAAAGTATGGAATAACCTGGGGGTCCTCTACTTTTCCGAAGGGAATTACGAGGAAGCCCGCAGCTGTTTTGAGGAAGCCCTCATATACTCCCCCCTTTTTTATGATGCCCTTTTCAATATACGGGATACCTGCAGGGAACTCAAAGATTACCGGGCTGCCGCTGAATTCGAGAGGGTGCTTTCGAGCCTTTCGCCCAGCGACAGGGTCCTGTCAGCCAGGTAGCATAAAATGAAAATCCTCTATATCGCCGAAATCGTGGGCAAAGCCGGGGTTTATGCCTATAAAAAGGGGCTTCCGGAGCTTAAGTCACGCTTCAACCCCGATTTTATCATTGCCTGCGCGGACGGCGCTACCGGCGGCAGCGGCCTCGGGCGGAACCATGCGGCATATCTGCACAAGCTGGGCGCCAATGCGCTCACCCTGGGCGAATGTTGTTTCTTCAAGAAAGACCTCACCGAGAATTTGGCGAAAATCTCCTATGTGCTCAGGCCCGACAACCTCAACCCCGAAGCCCCGGGCATTGGTTCAAGGGTCTTCAAAGCGGGCAATCTCAAAGTGGCAGTGGCTGTGCTTCTTGGCCAGAGCAGCTTCCGCCGCATCCACAGCTCAAGCCCCTTTTCAGGTCTCCCGGCCCTGCTCGAAAGGCTCAGGCTCGAAACCCCTTTCACCTTCATCGACTTCCATGCCCAGGCCACGGCAGAGAAGCAGACTTTTTTCGCCATGGCGGATGGGCATTGCTCGGCAGCCATCGGCTCCCACTGCAGGGTGCAGACTGGGGACGCAAAAGTCCTTCCCGGCGGCACGGCTGTCATCACCGATGCGGGGCGCACAGGCAGCCAGAATTCCGTCGGCGGGACCGAGCCTGATTCCCGTATACAAGAATACCTGACAGGCATACCCGACTGGACCAAGGAAGCCTGGGCAAAGCCTGAACTCCAGGGCGTCCTCATCGATATAGGCGATGACGGCAAGGCCCGTTCCATAGAACGGGTACAGCATGAAGTGCCGGATGCGCCGAATTCAGGGCAAGAGGATAATCCGGATGAAGATGATGATTGAAACCGGCAGAATCTCCGCCATCGCAGGCAGCACAATCACGGTTCAGCAGGATGCGTTCTCATCGTTCAAGAATTCCGAAGCCTGTTTCGGCTGCATGAACCAGGAATGCAAAGAAAAACAGGGATATATCAGCGTTTCGAATCCCCTCAAGCTCCCCCTGGAAATTGGCAGCCAGGTTGAAACAGAAATATCACCGAAAATGATCCTTGGCCAGGCGTTTTTTGCATTGATACCGCCGCTTGCGGGGTTCATTGCGGGCTTTTTGCTTGCGGGATTGATTTTCCCCTCTATTGGAGACCCCGGAAAAGCTTTTGGAGGCGTTATCCTGATGTTTGCGGGCGCTTTTGGATTTTACTTCTATAGGAAGCGGCATCCTGTTAAGGTCTTGCCAAGAGTCGTCAGGATTTTGCCTCAATAATATTTTCCTAAAGACTTGTTGATTTCTACAAAAGCGAGTATATTTAATATAGGAGTTTGTCGAATTATCCTTCTATAAATGGAGGGCGCAAGCTCCAGGACCCGTCTTTGGAAGGTTCAATTTTGCCGGGCCGCAAGGCCGGCGCAAGCGTCTAGGGAAAATCCCAAACGCGAAGGAGTCACTATGAAAGGGCCTAAAGGTTACATGGATCTGGGCACTATCTTCGACGAAATTTTCGAAGCCACCCGGAATTTTCAGGATGAATTCCACCGGAATTTTAACCCCTTTGGGGAGGGCTGCGGCCCACGCTGGAATTTCGATGAGAATACCGACTACTATCCCAACTATTCCTATCCTCCCATGAACGTTTACATGACGGCGGACCGGAGCATGATCTTCGAGTTTGCCCTTGCGGGCTTCGACGAAAAGGACATCACCCTCTCTTTCCAGGGTGACTACATGGTCTTTTCCGCTACCCTGCCCCAGGTGAAAAACGGGGAGGAGCTTCCTGCCGGAGAAAACCCGCGCTACTTTAAGCGCCGCCTTAAGATGAAGGACATCGAAAAGCAGAAGTACTTCGTGCCCCTGGACAAGTACGCCCAGGACAAAGTCAAGGCGGTCTACAAAAACGGCATACTCAAGGTGGCTATCCCCCCCAAGGACGAGCCCGATCAGAGCGACGGCATCAAGATCGAGATAGTTAAGGAAGGAGTTTAGGGTTTCACCCTCTATTCCCTGAATTTGCACATATCCGATATTTTCTTCTCAAAACCTCGTTATCAGCGTGGATATTATTTGTAGTAATACGATATTATTGAAGCCACATCCGATAACGAGGAGAATTGATGATGAAAATCGGCGTTAATACTGTATTATTCAAGGATTTCACCCTGCGGGAGACCTTTGCGGCTATTTCCCGTGCCGGCTACGACGGGGTGGAAATCTCTGCCATCCAGGGCATGTGCGAACATTTGGTGCTGGACAACTGGGCCGCGCAAGCCCAGGAGATTCTTGCCCTTTCAAAGCAGTACAACCTTGCCCTGCTTTCCATGGAAGTCACTGTCCTGGACGAGGCAAGGCTGGAAAAAGCCTTTGCGGCTGCCAAAGCCCTGGGTATCCCCGTGATCAATGTAGGCCCCGGCGGCAAATCCGGGGATGAAGCAACCCTCAAGGAATCCCTTGCAACACTCAAAGCCCGTTCAGAGCTGGCTGCGAAATATGGCGTCACTCTCTGCGTAAAAGCCCATGTGGGCGCTGCAATCTACAATACCCCCACTACCCTCGAAGCCATGAAAGCTATCCCCCTGGATTCTTTCGGCATCGACATGGATCCCAGCCACATTCACCGGGCTGGGGAAACCCCCAAAGAAAGCCTCAAGGCAGTCATTGCAAGGGTTAAGCACATCCATATCCGGGACTGCAAGGGATTGGGGCCTTCTCCCGGGGAACCGGGCCTCCAGACCTGTGGAAGGGGCGATATCGATCTTTTCGGTTATTTCAAAGTTTTGGCAGATGCCAAATACGAAGGCCCTGTATGCCTCGAAGTGATAGGCCCTTCCCAATCCATTGAACAGGCAATCACCATCGCTGCCGAAAGCATGGGCTTTATAAGAGCCTGCTTAAAAAACCTCAGCATACGCTAAAAGGAGATGAATAATGAAGAAACCTAATCTGCTCTTTGTAGGCATCGACAGTTTGAGGCGTGATCACATGAGTCTCTACGGCCACACAAACCTCACCACCCCCCATCTGGATAAATATGCCAAGTCAGGGGCTGTATGGAACAAGTGTTTCAGTGCATCCATCCCCACTACCTCGGGGTACGCCAACATGCTCACAGGCCATGATGTTTTCGGTACCGACATAGTTGCCTTGCGCCACAAGGGGTCTTATGCGCCGGGTGTCAAAACCCTCCCGGAGATCCTCAGGGAAAACGGCTATGCCACAAGCTGCGTGGGCTTTACCGGGAACCCCGCCAGCCGGGGCTTTGACAAGTACATCGATTTTGAAGGCTGGGGATCTTTTGCGGAGGGCCGTTCTCATAAAGCCGAAAATCTCAATGATGTTACCATTCCTGAACTGAAACGCCTGGCTGCCCAGGATAAGCCCTTCCTCCTCTTTTTGAGGCATATGGATCCCCATGCTCCTTATCTTCCCCCAAGGCCCTTCGAAAGGCTCTTCTATGCCGAAAATGAATTCGACAAAAAAAACAAATCCCTTGATCCGGTTTATGCCTTTAAGCCTTTCTCCGATTTTTTCAAATCATGGTTCCCGCCGGGATGTACTGATGCCGAGTACATCAAGGCGCAGTACGATGGCGAAATCGCCTATATGGATTCGTGCATCGCAGTATTGCTGGAAGAAGTCAGAAAATTGGGCATTGAGGATGAAACCCTCATCGTCTTTACTTCCGATCATGGCGAAACCCTTTACGATCATGACTGTTTCTTTGATCATCACGGCCTTTACGAATGCACCTTAAGCGTTCCCCTGATTTTCCGCTACCCCAAAAAGATCCCCGCAGAAACACGCTTTGACGATATTGTCACCCTCAAGGATGTGCTTCCCACTATCCTGGATATCATGGGCATTAACCGCAAAGGTATCCCCATGGAAGGGCGGAGCCTCCTGGCCCGCATGACCGGGGGTGGATTAAAACAAGAGCCTGAATTCTACATCACCGAATGTACCTGGATGAGGAAGCATGGCTGGCGCACACCCCAGTATAAACTTATCAGGGCTTTGGAGCCTGACTTCCACCACAAACCGGAAACGGAGTTATACGATCTTGTCCGCGATCCCGGGGAAAATGACAATATCGCAAAAAAAGAACCGGAAATTGTAAAAGTACTAACGGATCGCATGGACAAATGGATCAAGAAACGGGAAAAGGAAACAGGACGTACCGCCCCCTCGTTTACCAATATCCACTGGCACGGCATTGAAGGCCGGGGGGTTTTTAAGACATCCGATGAAGCCTACAATACCATGTATATAGGCGGTATCCAGGCAGCGCAGAAACTTCAGGAATCCCAAAAGAAGGATAAAAAATAAATGCTTAAGGTCTGCGTTATCGGTATGGGCCACATCGGAAATCTCCACGCAAAGATCTACCGCGAAAGGAAGGACTGCACCCTTGCCGCAATTTGCGACAAAATCCCTTCCATCGCGGAAGAAAGTGGGAAGCGCCACAGCGTAAAATGGTACACCGATGCTGCCGATATGCTTGCCAAAGAAAAGCCTGACATTGTTTCTGTGGCTACCGGAGGTTTTGAATACTCTTCGGATCACTACGAGCCTACCATCCAGGCTTTGAAAGCAGGCTGCCATGTGCTGGGCGAAAAGCCCATTTCCAACGATCTCCGCCATGGAACAGAAATGGTAAGGACCGCCAAAGAAATGGGGGTCTGTTATGCCATAGACCTTAACCACCGCTTTACGCCGGCAGCACGGACCGCAAAAAAGTGGCAGAACGAAGGCCTCGTCGGTGGGCTTCTCTTCTGCAACATGGCCCTCTGGATAGGAAAGCCCCAGGACCTTGATTCGCCCTACTACCACCTTAAAGCCCTGAACCCCCACAGTGTGGACATCATGCGTTATTTCATGGGAGATGTGGATGAAGTTTCCTGCTTCGCAATGACAGCTCCGGGGCGCAACATCTATTCCACGGCTTCCATCAACATGAAATTCAAGTGCGGCGCTGTGGGGCATCTTACATCAAGCTATGATATTGCCCGGGGCCATCCCATGGAACGCTGTGAAGTTGCAGGGCTCAAGGGCCGGTTGATCTTCGAAGATATGTGGCGGGAGGCAACCCTTTACCCCTCGGGCGATCCCGTCAAGATGCAGTACACCAACCCTGTGTTCGGGGGCTTTGAAAGTTTTGATGACACCTTTAGGGATCGCATTGGCAGTTTTGTGGAACAGATAGCCCGTGGGGATAAGCCGGAAGAGATCGACGGATCAGGGGAAGCCGGGCTTGCGGCCCAAAGGGTAATACACGCTGCCATAGCCTCTCTCAAAGAAGGCGGCAAAGTCGTCCGGGTGGACGACACGGAGGAATAATGAGCTGCCTAAGCTGGGCTTCCCTGGGGGGAGATTCAGGATGCCCCGTGAAGGTGAACGAACGCATCCAGAGCACCATGTACAGGCACAGCCACGAGTTTTTTGAATTCGTCTATGTCGAAGAAGGGTTCTGCCTTCATTTCTCGGGGTCAGGAGTGGAACTACTCATGGGAGGGGATCTCCTTGCCATGAGTCCGGGAATGGAGCATTACTACTGGTGCAAAAAAAATATCACTATAGTGAACATCATGTTCCTGCCGGAAATTTTTTCCGGATTAATGAAAGACATCAAATCCCTGCCGGGCATGGAAGATTTTTTCGAAGGGAAGCTCCAGAACCCCCTCCTGAGCCATTTAAGTTTTGACGACAGGGAAGAAATGCGCAGGATCATCAACGCCCTGCGAAAGGAAGAAGAGCAGAAAATTGTTGGCTGGGAACTCAGAAGCAAGGCCCTGCTGACAAACGTGATTATAATTCTTTCCAGGGTTGTGAACACCAGGTTCTCAAAGCAGGGAAACAAGAACCCCTACCTTGGCTATACCCTTAAAACAGTGGAGCGCATCGAAGAAAATTATTCAGAAGCCCTGACTGTGAGAGATTTGGCGGGTAGCCTGGGCATTGGGCCTGATCACCTTACACGGCAGTTCCACCAGATCATGGGGATAACCCCGACTGAGTATCTGAGGCGCCGCCGTTTTGCAAAGGCTTTGGAACTGCTGCGAAAACAGCAGCCAGTGTCAGAAGTTTATGCTGCATCGGGATTCAGAAGCATCAATTATTTTTCCAGGGAGTTTAAAAACCTTTTTAAAATGACCCCCAGCGAATTCAAACGCCAGGCGAAGTTGAACAAATAAATCAATTTTATAGGAGTATATTATGGGTATTAAAGTTGCGATTATCGGCTGCGGCGGCATAGGTACTAACCATGCCAACTGCTACAAAAATGACAGCCTTGCGGAATTGGTCGCGGTCTGCGATATAGTCCCCGAAAAGGCCAGGAAGCTGGGCGAGGATAAAGGAGTGCCCTGGTACAAATCCACAAAGGAAATGTTCGCAGCCCACCCTGAGATCGAATCTGTGAGTGTTACTACTTCCGGTTATGACAATGGCTCTATGCACTTTGAACCTGCCATGGAAGCCCTGGATGCGGGAAAAAATGTTTTAGTGGAAAAGCCAATCTGCGCAGATCTCCGGGATGCCCAGGAACTGGTGCGTTATGCCGGAAAAAAGAAACTCTACCTGGGATGCAACCTGAACCACTATTTTACCAAAACCGCAGAGCGGGCAGATGAGCTTATCAGAGACAAAAAAATCGGCGAGCTGGTGTACTGCATTCATAAAGTAGGTTTCAACGGCAATGAAAAGAAATACACCGGACCCGGCACCCCCAGGTGGCAAACTCCCTATTCTCATGTCAAAGCTTTCTGCGCACATCCCTTCTCGGTGATGCGCCATTTTTGCGGTGATATTATGCAGGTGCAGGCCTTTATGGACAGACCCGGCATACGCCGCAGCCAGCTGGATCCCATGCTCTCCATTAACGGTATCCATGTGCGTTTTGCCAATGGCGGAATAGGCTATCTCCTGAGCCAGCGGGGCGATGCCATGTTCGGCCTTGGCGGCTGGTGGAGCTATGAGCATGCAGGCACCAGGGGTACCTTCTGTATCGAAAACTGTGTGGAAAAGTTGCATTACTGGGATGTTGACAAAGTAGAAAATCCCGGTATGGCCAGCCCCAAACCGGAAATTTTCGATACCGGCATCACGGACTTCAACGCTACCTTTCCTTCGAGGATCCACGCATGGCTGGAAGATCTTGCCAATAAGGTACCCCTTGAACACCTCCGCGCTTCGGGCAGGGACGCCCTGGCAACTCTAACCTATACCTTCGCGGCAATGCGCTCTTATGAAGAAGGCGGCGCCCTGGTAATCCCCGAGGCCCTGCCGGCCCTCCACGGCGATATAAAGTACGTTTGGTAACAACAATGGCCGGTCAATACCGCAACCTGCTTTTTCTTCTGGCAGACCAGCTCCGCCATGACGCACCGGGTTATGCCCTGGGCGGAAAGGGGCTGTCAAAAACTCCCCATATTGACCGGCTTGCTTCCCGGGGCATTGCATACAGCAGAGCATACACGCCCCTGCCCGTGTGCGCCCCGGCGAGGCAGTCCCTATTATGCGGAAGGCATCCCGATTCTTTCGGGGCTTTCTGGAACCACGGTTTTTTTAATACTCCTGATTTCGTGCCCCCGAGCACTTTAACCCAAAACCTTGCAGCCTGCGGAAAGCGCGGGTATTTCGCAGGTAAATGGGATATTGCGAAGGGCACAAAGCCGCAAGACTTTGGTTTTAGCGCCTATTGCAGTAAAAGCGAATATGCTCTTTATTATAAAGACCGTTATCCTGCCTTGAACTTCGAGGGCGGGTGGATGGGCTGCGAAAGTCCGGTTAAGCTTGAAGATGCGGACACTCATTTTTTTGCCAGAAAAGCTGTGGATTTTATACGGGAAAAGCCTTCCCCAAACGAAAACGGATTCTTTCTCTGGGTGGATTTCGGCGTGCCCCACCTTCCCTGTAGGCCCAGTGCGCCCTTCTCTGCAATGTATTCAGCGAAAGATTTCCCCCCCTGGCAAGGTTTTGGCGATCCAAAGGAAAACAAGCCTTACTGCCACAAACAGCAGACGTTGAACTGGAACCTTGACAAGGCAAGCTGGGAAGAAATGGCAGCCCAGGTTGCCCGTTACTGCGGCGTAGTGTCGCAGCTGGACGACGCCATTGGGTTCATCGTTAAGGCTCTCGAAGAATCAGGGCATCTTGACGATACTCTCATAATCCTTACTTCCGATCATGGCGACATGTGCGGGAACCACCGCATGTTCGACAAGCATAATACCATGTACGACGACATAGTGAGGGTGCCCCTTGTAATAAGCGGATCTTCTTTTACACCCCATTCAAGCGAGGCCCTGGTTTCAAACTGCCTGGATCTGCCCCTGACTATTTCGAGCCTCATGGGGCTTCCGGCTTTAAGCGGCGCTCACGGATTTTGCCTTCCCCTCAAAGGTGAAAGTACAAGAAACTTTATAACATCATCTTCCAATGGGCAGCAGTTTGGATTTTTCAACACCCGGATGATTACTGACGGCCGTTACAAATACGTTTGGAATCTTACAGATGTCGATGAATTTTACGATGCACAAACAGATCCGGGGGAATGCTGCAATTTGATATATGACAGCTCTATGGCTGAATACATTAAAAAATTCCGCAGAGAATTGTTTAACGATTTAAAAGCTCATGGCGATCCCTTTGCTTCAGAGTGGCTTGCCCCTCAATTATTGGAAGGAAGAAAACTTTAGGAGGAATATATGAAAAGAACTGCATCAAAAGCGATCTGTGTTTTATTGGTCCTGGCAGGAAGCGCCTTAATCCTGGTCATGATGGCAGGCTGCAGGCCCAAGGCAGCTGCATCCAGCGTGGAACCAGGCAGTCTTAAAAAACTGGTTTTCGCAACCACTGAAAATACAGACCCCAATTACAGCTACAAAAACAAGCTCCCCGTATGGGCCGAGCTTGAAAAACGTACAGGGATCGAAATTGAATTCGAAGTAACCCCCACCGCTGACTTTGACAGTGTTATGAGCGTGCGTCTTGCAGCCGGGGTGAACCTCCCGGATATCGTGCGCCTTCCTGCAGGGAATCCCCTTCAGTTCTCAGTCAACGGCCTTATCATTCCCTTAAACGATCTTATCGATCAATATGGGGCGAATATCAAAGCCCTTTTTGAAAAACGCCCTGATGTAAGGAATGCCCTTACCGCGCCTGATGGCAAACTATATGTTTTGGCAGCTATCGTTGACGCGCGGTCCCATATAAATTTCCCTTCTTTTGGAATACGCAAGGACTGGGCGGCCAAACTGGGCCTCCAGGAACCTGATACTATAAGCGACTGGTACAATGTGCTTAAGGCTATCAAAACAGGCGACCCAAATGGCAACGGAAAAGCCGATGAAATTCCCTACACTGCTTACAAGGATCGCAACAATGGGATCTTCCGTTTCGGGGAAGCCTGGGGGCTTCATCTCTATGTCAGCGATGGCTGGTATGCCTACGGCAGTACCGTGGCTTATGACTGGATAGATCCCAGGCTCAAGGATTATCTTGAGGAGATGCACAAATGGTACGCCGAAGGTCTCATCGACCCTGAATTCAATTCCCAGACCAATGAACAATATACTGCCAAGTGTATCAGTAACATTGCCGGCTCGGAATCGCAGTTTATGAGCATGATATACCCCCAGTGGAATGTCAGAATGGCGCCTGATACCCCCGGTGTCCATTGGGAAAGCGTCAACCCGCCTGCGGGGCCAAAGGGTGATCGTTTTCTGATTCGGGAAACTCCCATAGAGGCAATCTATTTCGCCGTAACCCGCGACTGCAAAGATCCGGTGACTGCCATTAAATGGCTGGACTATATGTATGCTTCTCCTGAGGGGCAAATACTCTTGTGCAACTTTGGCATCGAAGGGGTTACATTCAATTTGATAGACGGCAAACCCATGCTGGGCGATGCCATCCTCAAATACGAACGGGGTTCGGGGCTGGGTATGGAGATCCAGGGCATGAATGGAGCTGCATTCCCCAGAGTACTCATGCCCGAAATGATCGAGCAGCGTTTTATGCACTATACTGACGAATTCGCTGCTGCTAAAAAAGCTTCTGCGTTTTATATTCCGCCCTTCCCAGTTATCATGGCTACCGACGAAGAAACTTCGGAGCTGCAATCCATCATGGCCGATATCGACACCCTGAGGCAAGAATATTTTTATGACTTTATCACCGGAAGGAAGAACCTCTCCCTCTTTGACAGTTATATTTCTCAGATAAAAGCCATGGGTATTGATCGCGCCATCGCCATCAAGCAGGTTCAATACAACCGTTCCCAGGGAATTCCCAAATAGAGTTTGAAACTATGACCGTACAGAAGAATAATCCATTAAGCCGCAGGCAGAACCTTTGGCGCAATCTGAAACGGGACAGGATGCTCATCCTTCTTGCCCTGCCTGCAGTGTTGTACTTTGCAGTGTTTCATTATCTCCCCATGATCGGTACAGTCATAGCTTTCCAGAATTTTAGGCCAGGAGCCGGGCTTTTCAGCAGCTCCTGGGTAGGAATACGCTGGTTTAAAGAATTTTTCTCTTCCATATTTTTTTCGCGCCTCCTCGTAAACACCTTTCTGCTCAGCTTCTACATGCTGATATTTGCCTTCCCCGTTCCCATTATCTTTGCACTCATGCTGTGCGAAGTAAAGGATGGGCTTTTCAGGCGCACTATTCAGGCAATAAGTTTTCTGCCCCATTTTATTTCCCTTGTAGTAGTAGTAGGGATACTGCAAAATTTTCTTTCCATCAGTGATGGGGTCATAAACCAGTTCAGGGGTTTCCTCGGCTTCAAGGCAATAGGTTTTTTGGATGACCCTGGGTATTTCAGGATGGTCTATGTGGTTTCGGGCATCTGGCAGGAATTCGGCTGGAATTCCATCGTGTATATAGCAGCCATTGCGGGCATCAGCCCCCAGTTATACGAAGCTGCCCGCATAGACGGATGTTCCCGATTCCGCCAGATGATCCATATTACCCTGCCGGGCATCATGCCTGCGGCCGTCACCCTCCTCATACTCCATTTGGGGAAGATGATGAGCGTAGGTTTTGAAAAAATAATACTCATGTATAGCCCTTCAACTTATTCGGTAGCCGATGTGCTTTCTACCTATGTTTACCGCAGGGGTATCGTGGACATGCAGTTTTCCTACGCAGGGGCGGTGGATCTTTTTAATTCGGTGATAAACCTTGTTCTGCTCCTTGCAGTAAACAGAATTTCACGCCGCAGAACCGGCGTAGGGCTTTTTTAAGGAAACGGCATGGCGCATCAGGCATCTGTCAGGTTTGACGGTTCAAGGTTTCTCCACAGGGTTATTGTATTATTGCTGATACTGCTGCTCTTCATAACCCTTTACCCGGTGATATACATTCTTTCCATGTCCATATCCGAAGCAAACGCAGTACTTCGCCGGGAAGTAATACTCTTCCCCAAAGGTTTTTCTTTGAAAAGCTATACTCTTGTTTTTGAAAACCCCCAGGTTTGGCGCTCTTATCTTAACACTGTTATCTATACTGTCGCGGGCACCTGTATCAATTTGCTGCTTACCCTGACCTGTGCCTATGCGGTTTCGCAGCAAAAGTTTTTTCTCCGTAAGGGGCTCATGGTGTTCATTACCCTGACCATGATGTTCTCGGGGGGCATGATCCCGGGCTTCCTCCTGGTGACCCGTTTGGGGATCTATAATACCCGCTGGGCTATACTGCTCCCAGGGGCAGTTTCAGCCTGGAACCTCATCATTGCAAGGAACTTTTTTATGACTACTATCCCGGACGAATTAATCGAAAGCGCCAAAATAGACGGGGCCAATGATATTTCAATTTTTGCCCGCATAGTACTGCCCCTTTCGGGGGCAATAATTGCGGTGATGACTTTGTTTTATGCCGTGGGGCATTGGAATATGTGGTTCAAGGCTATGATCTATGTTCCCAACATAAATCTCCAGCCTTTGCAGCTTTATTTGCGGAATGTACTGCTCCTCAACTCCCCTGAAGCCATGGCGGGCCTTGACGACGCCATGGAAAGGATAGCCTATGCCATGCAGCTTAAATACGCAGTAATAGTGGTAGCCACACTGCCTGTAATGTGCCTTTACCCCTTTGTAGCAAAACACTTTGCCAAAGGGGTAATGGTCGGTGCGATTAAAGAATAAAATTATTTTATAAGAGGCTCGGGCCGCTCGCAGGTACTCTTCACTTCATAGTATTTGCCGGTCGCTGAGGCATCATGGATGCCATGCATGACATCCAGGGCATGGTAGGCAAGTTCTGCAGAAACCCGGTGGGGTCTGCCCTCGGTGATGGATTCGGCCAGATCGGTGATCCCAAGGCCCCGGCTGTTATCAGGGTACGGCTTGAGCAGAGGAATCTCTGACCAGTTTTCGTCCCTGAAGCGTTTCACAAACACAGGGCCGCCAAAGGTATTGGGATCAGGAACGCGGAGCGTGCCCTCTGAACCGTAGATCTCAATATTGGGCAGGGTATGGGAAAATACATCAAAAGTCATGATAAGGCTTGCTACCGCCCCATTAGCAAAATCGAGGGTACCCGCTATATGAGTAGGAACATCCACATTGATCACCTTGCCGTTGAGAGGTTCGCTCGTGATAGTGCGGGTTTCAAAAGTTTTCCTTGCGGTACCAGAAACTCTGGTGATAGGCCCTATAAGGTTGATAAGGGTATGAAGATAATAGCCTGCCATGTCGAACATGGGGCCCCCTGCCTTTTTGTAGTAGAACTCAGGCCCCGGATGCCAATGCTCGTGACCATGGTTCACCATAAAGGCAACCGCTGCCACAGGCCGTCCAATCCAGCCATCATCGATGAGCTTGCGGCAGGTCTGAATCCCTGCGCCGAGAAAGGTGTCGGGGGCTCCCCCAACTTTAAGCTTCTTTTCGGCTGCGACTTTCAAAACTTCCTGGGCTTCGCCCCGTTCTGCGCAGAGGGGTTTTTCTGTATACAGGTGCTTCCCCGCTTTAACAGCCTGGATTGCCACACCATAGTGATTGTAAGGCTCGGTGATATTGAGGATTATATCAACGTCAGGACTATTTATAAGATCCTCTGTCTTTTTAATATAGGGGATACCGTATTCCTTGGACGCCTTCTCGGCCCTCTCGGGGATGAGATCGGTAAGGCCTGTTACCTGTACCCTCTTGCTGAATATACCGTTTCCGGTAAGGTTCTTAAAATAGATACCCGAAATATTTCCGCAGCCAACTACACCAATTCTCTGTAATGCCATTATATCCTCCTATCTGAATGTTCAATACATTCCCAATTCGTTTTTCCATTCATCAGCGCTGAGGCCTTTTTCTACAGCAATACGCTTGCTCTCGGCAGCCCACAGTATACCCCGCTTCATGAGCTCCCAGGCTTCCGGGATTTCGAACACATCGTTATGATGGCCCAGGGCATTGTAGAACACCCTGCCGTGACCCCATTTCCTTGTCCATACCTGGGGCACGTCAACCTCCCCATTGGCGGAATGATACCATTTTATCATGGGGAAACGGGTAGTGGCCAGGACTTCATTGGCAGGATCCACATGGAGATAGTACTGTTCCGAAGCCACTTCAAAGTCCTTGATCCCTTCGGTGAGGGGGTTGGATTTGCTGATAATATTTATCTTGTATTTGACGCCATCGCAGCCCGGATGGGCCACCCAATTGGCGCCGGTTATAAACTGGTACAGGATATTGGAACGGAAGGCATCGCACATGCCCCCGTGACACCCTGCCATACCTACACCCGATCCTATGGCTTCAGAAAGAACCTCAAAAAACTTATGAGGAAATATTTCCTGGGACATGGTCCAGACCGGGATAAAAAGATCCTGGGATTTAAGCAGTTCAAGATCTTTAAGCACATCGGTAGTTTCCGTTACCGTGACCTCAAAATCATTTTCTTTTAAAAATTTATTGAACCGTTCCGTTATAAGCTTGGGTTCGTGACCGTCCCAGCCGCCGCACATTATTAAGGCTTTGCGTTTCATAGATTCCATCCTTGTTGTTAAGTAACTAATTAGAAGTAATCAGCACCGCCGCCGAGCTTGTCCCGATGCGGTCACAGCCTGCTTCGAGGTACTTCACCATGTCTTCCCTGGTGCGAATGCCCCCTGCGGCTTTCATCCTGACCTTGGGGCCGATGTGCTCCTTAAAGAGGAGTATGTCTTCCAGGGTTGCGCCTGCGGGGCCGAGGCCAGTGGAGGTTTTGATGTAATCCGCCCCTGCTTCGGTAACTATATCGCAGAGGCGGATCTTTTCGTCGGTGGTAAGATAACAGGTTTCGATAATGACCTTGAGGATTTTAGAGCCTGCTGTTTTTTTGATCAGCATGATCTCTTCAAGGACTTTGTCAAAATGCCCGTTCTTTACATCCCCGATGTTGATCACCATGTCGAGTTCCGAGGCTCCGTCCTTGAGGGCCAATTCGGCTTCCCGGATTTTAATAACCGGAAGGCTGTATCCCAAAGGGAAGCCCAGCACAGTGCAGACATTGAGGCCCTTAAAGGTCTCTGCGGCGGGCTTCACGAATGAGGGAGGGATACAGGCCGAAGCGGTCTTAAATTCGACTGCCTCGGCGCATATCTTTTGTATGTCCTCCCAGGAAGCCTGGGCTTTAAGCAAGGTATGATCGATACGGCTCAGAATCTCACTGTTGGTCATGTACCCTCTTATTTAGAAAGAAATTTTACACTGACACCTGAATAATCGTTGTCGATCTTGAGGGAATCCAAAATCTGGGAAATCTGCCCCCGATGGTGGGTACCATGGGCAGTAAGCTGCTGGAGCATAAAGTAAAGGGGAACAGAGGCAGGCTTGCCACCGTACCAGTCAAGCTTTATAGGCGCTTCAAGATCTTTATCAGTCAGGGCCGATACAAAGTTCACATAGGCCTTGTCCGTGATTTTGATGCCTTCGGTGACTTTTTTCCACTGATCCCCGGTGATCTTCTTGGCTTCGATGATTTCGACCTTTGCCAGAGGCGCCAGAGCTTTCTGGGCCGCTGCGTTTTTGGCAGTTGCTTCTTTAAACATAGTCAGGAAGAAATAAGCCCCTCCCAGGGCATGGCGCGCCAGACTGGAAAGGCTTCCGTAGTAGCTCTTGCGGTTTTTTTCCCTGTCCTCATTGCTCAACTTATCCAGGATGGCAACAACGGCCTTGTCGGCTTCTTCATTGTATTTGGCAAAGGTAATCAATAATTCTTTTGCATTCATGTTTATACAAACTCCTATTTAAGAACAAAACGCAGAACAAATATTACAAAGAGTATCCAGGTAACAATAGAGATATCTTTGAACTTTCCGGTAGCTGTCTTGAGGATCACATAGGAAAGCACGCCGTACACAATACCGTCAGCAATACTGTATGCAAAGGGCATCATCACAATGGCGAGGAAGGCAGGAATACCTTCGGTGGGATCTTCAAAATCAATGCTTGATACAGGCTTCATCATGAGGAAACCCACAAAGATAAGGGCAGGAGCTGTAGCCGCGCTGGGAATCAACAGGAAAAGAGGCGAAAGAATCAAAGCAACGAAGAAGAGGATGCCTGTCACCAAAGCAGTAAGACCTGTGCGGCCCCCTGCCGCGACCCCTGCGGTGCTTTCTACATAGCTTGTAACCGTAGAAGTGCCAAGGGCAGCGCCGGCCACTGTGCCGATTGCGTCAGCCAAAAGGGCTTGCTTGACATGGGGGATATTCCCGTCTTTATCGATAAGCCCAGCCTGGGTAGTAACCCCCACGAGGGTTCCGACAGTATCAAAAATATCAACAAAGAGGAACGTGAAAAACACGGTAAAGAATTGGAAACTGATAATCGTGGTAAAATCAAATTGAAAAAGAAGAGGAGCGGCAGGCGTGCCAAAAGGAGAAAAGCCTTCAGGAAGGGAAGTGATCCCCATAGGTATACCGATGACTGTGGTTGCAATAATCCCGATAAGGATCGAGCCGGGAATCTTGAGGGAATAAAGGACAATGATAATAATCAGGCCCAGGAGGGCAAGGAAGGGACTGCCTGAAGTCAAGTTTCCAAGGCCGATAACAGTGCCTGCGTCGTTCACCACGATGCCTGCGTTTGCGAACCCTATAAGGGCGATGAAGAGGCCGATACCAACGGCAACCGCTTTTTTAAGGTTTGCCGGGATTGCCTTTATAATGGCCTCGCGCACATTAAACAGGGAAAGGATCACAAAGAGGATGCCTTCAAGGAACACAGCGGTCAGGGCAATCTGCCATGAATAGCCCATGCCGAATACCACTGTGAAGGTGAAGAAAGCATTGAGCCCCATGCCGGGCGCCAGAGCCACGGGCAGGTTGGCCATTAGAGCCATAATCAAGGTTGCAATACCCGAAGCAATGGCAGTGGCGGTAAAGACCGCCCCGGGAGTCATACCCCCGCCAATGCTGCCCAGCATACCGGGGTTTACCGCCAGTATGTAAGCCATAGTCAGAAAAGTGGTTACCCCTGCAAGGATCTCCCTGCGGACCGTCGTTCCATGCTCTTGCAGCTTAAAGAGCTTTTCCATGATTTCCCTCCAAAAAATGCGTAATGAGATTTGATATATACTACCACGATTTCAAAGCTAATACAATCAGCCTAGCCTTTTACAGCCCCGGCCATCATGCCCTTCACCAGCTTGTCCTGCCCAAAGACATAGAGAAGAATCACAGGCAAAGACGAAAGTACGAGCAAGGCCATGATGAGGGGGGTGTTCATGGAGTACTGGCCCTGGTA
This sequence comes from Leadbettera azotonutricia ZAS-9, assembly GCF_000214355.1. Classification (GTDB taxonomy): domain Bacteria; phylum Spirochaetota; class Spirochaetia; order Treponematales; family Breznakiellaceae; genus Leadbettera; species Leadbettera azotonutricia. Next base: position 2,930,520 of record NC_015577.1, read on the forward strand.
TTCCCAAATCGCCAAAGGCAGGGTGCGGCTTTTCTGGGACTGGGTAAGAATCATGACGAAAATAAATTCGTTCCAGATCACCACGCCGTTGTAGATGCCCAGAGTTGCAAGCCCCGATTTGGAAAGGGGGAATATCACCTTGAAGAAGGCGGCGAATTTCCCGCAGCCGTCAATCTCCGCGGCTTCTTCAATTTCCTTGGATAAGCCCTGCATAAAGGCAGTCAGGATGAAAATCGACATGGGAAGATTAAAGGCAACATTGGGCCCTATGACGGCGATGACATTATCATAAACATTCATCCTGATGGACATCATAAAAACCGGTATTAATGTGATATGGATAGGTATGGACATAGTTGCGACAATCGCGCCGAAGATGGGCCTGTTGAGTTTGAACTGCATGCGCGAAAGAGGGTATGCGGCAAAAGCGCTGATAAATAAAAGCAGGGTCAATGAAACCGCCAACACGATCACGCTGTTCACAAAGTATCTGTAAAAACCGCCCTGCATGACGGTTGCATAATTTTCAAAACTGAGTCTGTCTGGGATCTTGAAAAGACCGCCGGTGATAAATTCACCCTGGGTCTTAAGGGACGTGAAGATCTGGAAGACAAAAGGCGCCCCTGCGATAACGAGCCAGACAACGGCAAACACTATTGCCAGCACCCAGAAAAGGGAGAATTTTTTCTTTCCATAAATTGCAGCATTAGACTTCATTTCACAGCTCCGTCTTCCGGTTCAGGGTAGAAATAACGATGAGGGCTACCAGGGTTATGAGTATGAACATGCCGCTGGCGACAGTTGCACCATAGCCCATGTTGTAACGCACAAACGACAGTTTATACATATAAGTAGCCATAAGCTCGGTGGAAACACCAGGGCCGCCGCCTGTCATGACGAAAATAAGGTCGAAATATTTTAACGATCCGATTATCGAAAGGGTCATGCCCGAAACAATTGTGGGCCTTAAGAGGGGAAGGGAAACCCGCCAGAAATACTGGCTCCTGGTGGCGCCGTCTATGCTTGCGGCTTCGTAAAGCTCTACAGGAATAGTGCCGTAAGCTGCGAGATAGAGAACCATGTAAAAAGGGATGTACTGCCAACACACAACACCGATAACGGTGTAAAGGGCGATCCTGGGGTTACCCAAAAGATCCACGCCGCCGCCACCGAACAGTTTTGATATTGATGCGATAACACCGTAGTTGGCGTCCAGGGTGTACTTGAAAAGCACACCTATTGCCACCGACGAAATCAGGTAGGGAATGAACCAAACAACTTTGAAAACCGCTCCCCGCCTTTCGGTTACATCCAGAAAAGTCGCCAATGCCATGGCAAAGGGAACCTGGAAAACCAGGGAGAGGAACATGATCTTGACATTGTTGCCAAAGGCCCTCCAAAAGTTAATATCCTTCGCTAAATTGATCCAGTTTTCGGCGCCTGTAAAAACACGCTTCCGCCCCATGCCGTTCCAGGCCATGGTACTGGTAATGAAGGATTCAACAATGGGATAAGCCACATACACAATAAGGAAAAGAAGGGCCGGCAGCAGAAAAACTGCCGCCGCTATACGGATTGAATGCTGACGCGCGCTGCGGAGGGACACCATTTTGCTGCCGGCCATAACCACACCTCTTATTTTTTCTTAAGATAGGCAGCCTGGGCGTCCTGGAGCTGCTGAGCAGCGGCCCTGGGACTCAAGGTTCCGCCGAAAATCTCCTGGCTGGTAACCTTGTGCACATCGGCTACTTCCGGGGACAGGGACTGGTCATACCAGAGCTGAATATCTGGAGCGGCCTGAACCTGGCCAAAAAGTTCCGCCAGGATGGGATCCGAAAGCTTCACACCCTTTACCGGGGGAATGCGTCCGTCGTCCAGGGCATCGGCAATACCATTATCATCAATAAGGTGGCTAATGAGTTCAAAGGCCTTGGCCTGGTTCTTGGAAGAAGAAGCCACGTGGTAGAAGTTATCGCCAACGGTACCAATTACGGTGTTGGGGTTTCCCGAGCCCTGCTCGTCTCTGGGGAACTTGAAGATTCCCATCTTGGCGGCAAATTCGGGGCTCTCGGTAAGGGCCGAAGAATTGAACCAGCTTCCCATGATGTGCATGGCTGCTTCGCCGCGATAAAGGATCTGCCGGGCCTGGCCTGAATCTTCGTCGAGGCCGTTAAAGCCGGTGTTGAAATACCCTTTGTTCACCCATTCCTGGAGCTTCTCGCCTGCATAGATAAATGCGGGATCGAGGAAAGTGCCCGAACCGTCAACCGCATTGATGAAGGGCTGGGTTCCGCCCCGGCGTGTAGCCAGGAACATGAAGTACATGGAGCCTGTCCACTGGGTCTTGTTGGCAAGGCTGAAGGGGGTTATGCCGTTTTTCTTGAGGGTATCACAGGCGGCTTCAAGTTCCCTGATGGTGGTGGGAACGGCGATATTGTACTTTGCGAAGAGTTCCTTATTATAGAACACCGTACAAACCGATACATTCTGCATGGGAAGGCCCCAAATCTTTCCCTGATAGGTAGCTTGGGCAATAGCGGCGTCAAGGAATTTGTCCTTGTAATTATTGGCATTCATATATGAAGTAAGATCGACGATACTGCCGTTCTTTGCATATTCATACATGGGTCCGCCTGACCATGAAAGGAAGGCATCGGGGGTCTGACCGGAAGCCAGGGCTACGGCGATCTTCTGTTTGTAAGCATCGTTGACTATCATGGTAAGGTTTGCCTTGATAGTGGGATTGTCAGCGGTGAACCGGGCTACAGCGCGTTCAAAAATACCGGGACCTTTGCCGGTGGTCTGAATTGACCAAATCTCCAACGAATTGGCGGAACCGCCGCTTGCCTGGCTTCCGCCGGCCGCAAATACCAAACCTGCCGCCATAACGGTCAGCAGCCCGAGAAAAAGAATTCTCTTTAAACTCATTTCTTGCCTCCTAAGCAATGTAGATTATAAATCTTCCCATTATTTTAGTATGAATTTGGAAATTATGCAACAAAAAAAATTTCAGGAGAAGCCTTAATATTTCACCTCGCAATAATACCTGTCTCACTTATTGGAGAGTCCCTAAAAAAAGAGCCGGGAATCCCCGGCTCTTTTTTCGGCTTTAACAGCGCAAATCAACGTGTATACAGCGGCAACTCCACATACTTGGTATGCAGCAGTTCATGGGCCTTATGCCCATTGGGCTCACCCAGGAATTCCTTGTACACCTGGGTAATAAAAGGATTCTGATGTGAACAACGGAGCTTCGACTGGGTATCATCCTTGTAGATGCCTTCGGTGCGGAGCTTGCGGACTTCGTCGGTGCAGCCGTAGGGCTGTCCGCCGCCGCCTATGCACCCGCCCCTACAGGCCATGACTTCCACAAAGTGATAGGGGGTTTCCTTGCCTGCGTCGCGGGCATCGCGGATTTTGTTCAGCACCGCTTCGATGTTACCCATCTGGTGGGCTATGGCGATCTTGATCTTCGTACCGTTGCCGAAATCCACCTCGGCTTCCTTGACGCCGTCAAGGCCGCGGGCAGGGAGGAAGTTCACGTCGCCCAGCTCTTTTTTGGTTACAAGGAAATAGGCACTGCGGACTGCGGCTTCCATGACGCCGCCTGTAACGCCGAAGATGGTTCCGGCGCCGGTATAGGGGCCCATGGGGCTGTCGGCTTCTTCGTCATCCAGTTTGAGGATCTCGATGCCCGCCTGTTTGATCATGCGGGCCAGTTCCCTGGTGGTGATGACGATGTCCACGTCAAAGCCGTGGCCGGCGCTTTTCATGTCGTCGTTGCGGTGGCTTTCCCACTTCTTGGCGGTACAGGGCATGACCGACACGGAGTAGATCTTGTTGGGGTCTACGCCGGCCTTTTCCGCCCAGTAGGCTTTGATCATGGCACCCATCATCTGCTGGGGGCTCTTGGCAGTGGAAAAGTTGGGGATCATGTCCGCGTAGTACTTTTCCATGTAATCGACCCAGGCAGGGCAGCAACTGGTGATAAGGGGAATATCGCTACCTTTGGTGGTGAGGCGTTTTACGAGTTCTGTGCCTTCTTCCATTATAGTGAGGTCAGCCGAGAAGTTCGTGTCGAACACGGTTTTGAAGCCCAGACGGCGGAGGGCGGCGTAGATCTTTTTGGTAAAGACCGTTCCGGGGGGCAGGCCGAATTCTTCAGCGAGAGCCACGCGGACTGCGGGGGCGATCTGCACCACGGGGTGGACATCGGGGTTCTGCAAGGCGGACCATACTTTTACGGTGTCGTCCCGCTCGTAGATGGCCCCTACCGGGCAATGGGCGGCGCACTGGCCGCACTTGATGCAGGGGCTTTCGCCCAGGGGGGCGTCAGCAGCACTGGCGATTCTTCCCTTGATGCCGCGGCCGAGGAATTCGATGGCCCAGACATTCTGCACTTCCTGGCAGACTTTGACACAGCGTCCGCAGCGTATGCACTTTTCGGGGTTCAGCACGATGGCAGGATTACTGTCATCAATTTGAAGGCCGTTGGCGATATGCTTGAAGGGCAGCTCTCTGATGCCGAATTCGGCGGCCAGGGTCTGGAGTTCGCAGTTCCCGTTGCGGGGGCACTGGAGGCAATCGCTTGGATGGTTTGAAAGAATGAGTTCCACCACAGTACGGCGGGTTGCGAGGATTTCAGGATCATGGGTGATGATCTGCATGTTGTTTTCGCAGGGGGTCGTACAGGCCCGGGCCATACGGGGGGAACCGGGACCGCCGGTGCGGACTATGCAGAGGCCGCAGGACGCCCAAGGGGGAAGATCGGGGCTATAGCAGAGGGTAGGGATTTTAACATTGACCTTCCGGGCAGCGTTCAGAATTGAAGTCCCCTCCTCCACCGTTACATCAATGCCGTTTATTTTAAGGTTGACCATTATTTACTCCTTATACCTTTGCCACCGCGCCGAATTTGCAGGCTTTGAAGCACTCGCCGCACTTGAGGCATTTTTCGGGATCGATGCGATAGGGCGGCCGTTTTTTGTCGGTTCCCTCCACCTGGGTGATGCAATTGGCAGGACACTTTTTGGAACAGGCGCCGCAGCCTATGCACTTGTCAAGGTTGATTTCGAAGCGGACAAGCTTCTTGCATTTGCCGGCCCGGCACTTTTTGTCCCGGATATGTTCGAGGTATTCTTCCCTGAAGTTCTTTACCGTGGACAGGGTGGGATTAGGCGCAGTCTGGCCCAGGGCGCAAAGAGACGCCTTTGACATGGCCTTGCCTATGGTTTCAAGTTTTTCAAGGTCCGCTTCGGTGCCATTGCCGCCGGCAATTTTGTCGAGTATGGCAAGGAGCTGGCTCGTGCCTATGCGGCAGGGTGAACACTTGCCGCAGGATTCGTCAACGCAGAACTCCATGTAGAAACGGGCCACGTCAACTACGCAGTCGTCTTCGTCCATGACGATCATGCCGCCTGAACCCATCATGGAGCCGTTTTTGACAAGGGTGTCAAAGTCGATGGGGGTGTCCAATAACGCTTCGGTCAGGATGCCGCCTGAGGGACCGCCGGTCTGGACGCCCTTGAACTTCTTGCCGCCCTTGATACCGCCGCCGATTTCAAAAATGATCTCCCGCAGGGTGGTTCCCATGGGAACTTCCACAAGGCCGGAATTTTTGATTTTTCCCGTGAGGGCGAAAACCTTGGTGCCCTTGGATTTTTCAGTTCCGATTTTTGCAAGCCATGCGCCGCCCTTGTTAGTGATAACCGGCACGTTCGCCAAAGTTTCAACATTGTTGATAATGGTGGGTTTCTGCCAGAGGCCCTTGTTGGCCGGGAAAGGAGGCTTGGGAACGGGCATGCCCCGGTTCCCTTCGATGGACTTGATGAGGGCTGTTTCTTCGCCGCACACAAAGGCGCCGGCGCCCAGACGGATTTCAATGTCGAAATCGAAACCCGAGCCGAGTATGTCTTTACCAAGGAGGCCGTATTCCTGGGCTTGCCTGATAGCGATCTTGAGGCGTTCAATGGCCAGAGGATATTCGGCGCGTATGTACACAAAGCCCTGGTGTGAACCAATGGCCTTACCCGCGGTGATCATGCCTTCGATGACCGAGTGGGGGTCGCCTTCGATGGTTGACCTGTCCATATAAGCGCCGGGATCGCCTTCGTCGGCGTTGCAGATAACGTACTTTACGTCGCCGGGAGCCTTGCGGGCAAAGTCCCATTTCATCCAGGTGGGAAAGCCCGCGCCGCCCCGGCCCCGGAGGCCCGAAACTTTCATTTCTTCGATAGTCTGTTCGGGCGTCCACTGGAACAGAACTTTTTCGAGGCCCAGATAACCTTCGCGGGCTATGTACTCGTCGATGTTTTCAGGGTTGATAACGCCGCAGTTACGGAGAACCACGCGCACCTGCTTCTGATAGAATTCGATGTCTTCCACAGCAGTATTGCTTTTCTTTTCGGCATCGCCTTTATAAAGGAGGCGGGGAACTTCGCGCCCTTTGACGATCTGTTCCGCGATGATCTCCGCGGCGTCTTCGGGCTTTACGTCCACATAGAAGGAATCTTCGGGCAGCACCTTGACGATGGGCCCCCGTTCGCAGAAGCCGAAGCAGCCGGTCTTGACAATCTGTACCTGATTTTTGACGCCCAGCTTTTCAGCATTGGCAATCAGGCTCTTGTAGATTTCATCGCCTTTGTTGGATTCGCAGCCCGTACCGCCGCAGGTTAAAATGAAGTGATTATAGGCCATTCTATTATCCCCCTTAACCTTTCATGATGTCGGCGGCAGGCCGGTCGAGGATGTGGTCATCCAGAAGCGCCTTGCCCACGAGGTGTTTTGAGACGATTTCCCTGGCGCAGGCGGCGTCTACTCTTCCGTAGATGACCGTGGGCATGCCGGGCACAAGAACTTCCACAGTGGGTTCCGAGTGACAGAGGCCCATGCAGCCTGTTTGCCGCACCAGGACACTGTCCACCAGTTTGTGATCATCCAGGGCGCTGAGGAAGGCGTCCAATGTCACCTTGGCGCCGGCGGCGATACCGCAGGTTCCCATGCCTACAATAACCTGGATTTCCTTACCCTCAGCTTCTCTGCGCTGAATGTCGGTTTTTTTGGTATCCCGCAGTTTGCGCAGATCATCCAAACTCATTTTAGCCATTTTCCTCTCCTTCCTTCATTCGTCATTTTGATCGTCGTTAACTTCTATAGAACGTAAATACCTATCCAGCAAAATCATGGACTGGGTATCCTCAAGATCCCCGCCCAATGCTTCGGCAAGTTCCGTCTTGCGGACCTCGTAGTGAATCTGCTTCCCGCCCATTTCACAGACCCTGCGGATAACCAGTTCCTCGGGCCCCTGGAAAAGCAGCACTATTCTGAACATCCCGCTCAAGTCGCCCACAGGCGGCGTATCCACATTGGACACATCAAACCAGGCGGAAACCTCAGTCCCGTGGGCAAACCCTTCAGGATCCACAGCCTTTACGGAATCCATCTTCCAGCCGCCCCCCGATTGCTCCGCAGTCTGGATCAGGAAGGGAACCCCCAGGCCCACCTTGCGGTGGGGATGCTTGATCCCGTCGGTCACGAAAGGATCCTGGGCCCTTTTCAAACCTTCAGGGCTCATGCCCTTGCCGTTATCCTTCACAATAAAACGGAATTCAGGATTGCCATTCGCCCCGTGTTCCGTTTCCCTGATTTCAAGCTCTACAAGATCAGCCCCCGACTCCGCAGCGTTCTGAGTAATATCAGTCACCAGATCGCTCAAGGTAAAGTGCAAAAAAACCTCCAGTTTTTTTGCTTAGGAGTTTTCCAAAGGAAAACTCCATGAACCGATTTTCCCCATATTAGGCATTCCGGTATTTGGCGATAATTTCGGGGATCATTTCCTTGGTAAGCTTGCCGTAGGTGTCGTTGCCGACGGTCATGACCGGGGCAAGGCCGCAGCAGCCTACGCAGCGAACGGGGTCAATGGAGAAAAGGCCGTCTTCGGTGACGCCCCCTTCGGCAAGACCCAACAGGCTCCGCGCCTCTTCGATAAGATCCTGGCCCCCTTTAAGGTAGCAGGCAGTGCCGAGGCACACGGAGACCTTGTGCTTCCCGGGCTTGGTGGTCTTGAAGAAGTGGTAGAAGGTGATGACCCCGTAGATGCGGGCCAGAGGAATTCCCGTAAGGTGGGAGAGCTTTTCTGCCGATTCCCGGGAAATAAAGCCAAAGGTTTCCTGTGTCTTGTGCAGAATCATGATAAGACTGCCGGGTTTTACCTTCCATTCGTCGATGAACGAGATCAGATCCTGGGGAAACGTGATGTCCCCCGAGCTAGCTTTTGCTGCCATGGATACCCCCAATGAATAGATAAAAATTTATCGTTAAACAATACTCATATTCTATAACTAAAGGGATAATTTAGCAATATGGAAAACTGCCATCCCCGAAAATGGCCTGCATGGGGGCTTTTAGCTCCTTGCGCACCAGCTCGCCAATGATCTGGGCAAGGTCGTGTGTTCGGCTTTGGCACATTAAAAAGACAGATATAAACCCCGATGATTTTGCGTATATTCCCCTGGTTCTGAACGAGTTTGACACCATGGAATATACCGAAACGGATAAAAAAGGAAACAAAAAGCTGCTATTCAAGAAAAAAATTGATAGCCAGATATATCTTGCAACAATAGAGCGCGGCCTGCATAAAGCAGAAATACGCACATTATGGAAAACGCCCTGACAAGGTGCCTCGTGCTGACCTTTCGATCCCCTTGAGCCAACGTCTAGGAGCCGCAGCCCCAAACGACCCTTGCCGGCCGACTAATATAAATATACATCATAACCTCAAAAAAGACAAGCATTACACATGGAAGACTGCCACCTCCGAAAATGGCCTGCATGGGGGCTGACAAAACCAGTGCTGCTAACCTTTACTTTCGGCGCCATGCGCCTATAATCCGCTTTTCCGCTGCGGTATCCTTGACAAAAACCCGCGCCAAAGCTAGCCTGAATCATGGTTCAAGTTGGCTCTTTGCTTATAGTAAACTACCCCCCCCATTCCCATCGGATTACTAGGATATAATAGTTCTCGCCATTTTAATTCCTCAAATCATGTCCCGGCCATTACCGGGCATTTTTTATGGGAAACGGTGTTTCCCTTCCGATTCAACATCGCCGCTCGTGCGGCCCATAGCAAGGAGTAAGAAATGACCTATAGATGTTATTCAAAAGAAACCCGCGAAGGGTTCGGCGGCAAAGATCCCGACCGAGATGATCCGGCGTCAGACGCCTCGCCTGAAATTGCAAAAACATTGGAATTGCAGAAAATAAATTCGCGCCGCGCAAAGGCAGTGGCCGCCGCCGGAATGATGGGATTTGCGACAATATTCGGTGCATGCAAACAGCCGACGGATTCAACAACTCAGCAACAGCCGAAAGCATGCGAATGCCCGAATGGAACGGAACACCCATACGGAACAACAATGCCGTGTTGTGATGGCGAAGATTGCACATGCACAGTGGCACAACTGCAAAAACCAGCATTTGAGGATTTTTTCCTTTTTGATGGAACCATTAGCCAATTAGTAAAGGACCAATTTATATCAGCATACGCAACACTTGATGCAGAGTTTGTTGTAGATTTGAAAAATAACTATAAATCTCCTGTATATGTATATGGAGATCCTAATAATTATGGTGATGTGTATGATGATTCTATAGTTTACTTTATGGGTGAAATTACATTGCAAGGAAATCATGGGGAATTGACTGCGGCTATATTAAAAACAATGTTGGATGAATATAAAGCAGATCCATATAATAAATTAGTCGCCTTAAAATCAAATAACAAACAATTTTTGGCATTGGGCAAACAGTTCAATAATGCAAAGAATACCGTTCGGCTCAGCCGCGCGGCATTTTCGCGCCCACAATTACAGGCGTAATTGGCAACGCAAGGGTACCAGGCACCGAATTTGTCGGTGTGTCCTCCCATACCACGCTATACAAATTACGATGCATCTCTTAAAAACATCGATCCAAACCGCTAAACCGGCGGCCGGTCCCTGATTATGCTGTAGCGGCTATCTTTTCGCGCACTAATTGCCCGATGATCTCGACAGGAGTTTTGTGTTCGGCTTCGCAAGCGGATCGAATGTACGCTGCGGAAAGCTCGTCCACCGGCATCAGTCGCCGCGCAGGATTCGCAAAAAAACCGCCTTCATTTGGGCCCACTTTTGGGATATGGCTAGTATAGTATTCGTCTAAAGCCGCGGCTTCTTCATCAGTTAAGTCTTTCATCCTGTTCTCACTAACTAAGCGCAGTACCCACTACACCGATAGATGCTGGGCCTACAGTTTCTCGACAACTTCAAGGGGGAGGCCCAGAGCTTTGACGATCTTATCGACAGGAACGTCCAAGGCTTTTAAGCTTCGGGCCGAGTCGAGCTTGTTTTGCCTTTCCCGTTCTGCCTTCTCTGCCATCTCGGCGGTATACTTCTCTTCCAATTCTTCTGCATAAGTTTTAATCGTTGCCATCTCGGCAGCATGCTTTTCTTCCAGTTCTTCCGCGTAAGTTTTAATCTCTGTCACCAGCATAGTGTCCACTCCTTCCAATTCAGTATAGTCTGTATAGAGTTCCCTGAACAGTCTTTCCATAAGGGACTGTACCGTGTTGATATCCTTCTTTTCGAGGATTCCGGTATAGCCGCTCTCTTTGGTTAAAAGCGTAAGATCGTCTATCTGGCTTTTTAATTCAGCTGCCAGCAGCTTGAGTTCTCCCCTTGTTTTTGCCTTCTTTACTTTGTGCCTCAGTTTGAGAAGGTAAAAGGGAAACAACAGTATCATCTTTTGTTGAAATAATTCTTCCGGGGCATGGTCGTGGATCTTGAAGGTTCCTACCTTGTACTCGTGAATGCTGTTATCCGGGAATTCCAGTTCCAGCGTTATCATATCGGGGATTCTTCCCTGTGCGTCAAGATAGATGATTTTCGGCATGGGGAAGGTCAGGCGGATTTTCTCTTTTGTTAAAATCTGCGTATCCCTGGCCTGCATAAAGCCGTATTCAAAAACCCGGATGACCATTTCCCCGCCTTCCCGAGTCTGGGCCTCAAGGTTATAGGTATGGGAGTTATTGATTTTAATCATGGTATCTGAGCGGCGGAGACCAAGGCCATCGCCAATGTGCTCGGTGCTGAGATACTCCACGGGGCTGTCGGGGGGGAAATTGGTATTGAAGAGAGCGTTGATAAGATAGATCACGCCCCGGGGAGAAGAGGCAATGAGTTTTTTGAATACAAGGTCGAAAAGGTGTGCTGTCTCCATGACGCCTCCTGCGGGTGAATGAATTTCTTACCCTATATATGGCATCAGGATGCGTGGCGCTTCATTTTTTACTGCGCTTTTTTGTGAATTGATAAAAAATCGTACTATTTCCTGATAAAAATCCAATCAACCAACCCCGCCGCAGTGGGGGTGCCGGAATAGACCGGAACGGAGCCGCTTTAGCGGCGCAGCGAGGACTATGCAGGCAGGGGGAGCAGCGTAGATGCGTCTTGCACTGCAGCCGGCGAATGCCCCTGGGGTATACGCGTCAGGAGTGCGCCCCCTCCTTGGCTTACCAGCTCACTTCGTAAAACAGGGGGGTGTCGAGGACAAGGAGATCCAGGAGGGGGACTTCAAAGTCCGCCCTGGAACCTACGGCGGTTCCCCCGTGGATGAAGGCAATGGGGCCGGGCAAATTGAGGGAGGCCCTGATTTTGGCATTTTGAATTTCGTCCGCAATGGGCTTGCCGTAAAGGGTGGTTACCAGGTTCAGGTATTCCCTGCGGGAAATGGATTCGCCTGTGGCGGCTGGAGCCATGAGGGCGTTGAGGTAGTCCACCGCATCCGGCGAAAGCAGGGCCAGGACATCCGGCGCGGTCTGGAGATCCAGGGCAATGACGAGGCGGCCTGAGGGCTTAACATTCGCGCTGTTTGCGGAGGTATCGGTGTTGTCTGTATAGGTAACAAACTTTTTTTCGCCTACAGCAAGGAAATCCCCGGCCTTTGAAACCCCCACTGTGCCTTCTATGGCGGAAGGGGCGGTGTTTTTAAGGGAAACCGAGGCAATGCCCGGGGCAGATGCCATGGACTTGCCTATGGCCTGGCCGTCAAGGATGAGATCGGCAGAGCCTGAAGAGCCCATCATGGACTGGAAGCTTTTGATAAGGGATGTCATGCGGGGTTCGAGGCTGGTTTTAAGGATAAGATCCGCAGCCCCCCCCTGCTTCAATGTGCCGTCTATGCGGGCGGAACATGCAAGAAGCAGAACAAGGGTCAAAAAATTTACTGTAAAAAGGGCGAGCTTTTTTTTCGAAACCATGTTACTATACTAACAATATCGTTCTAAGTATTCTATACACAAGAGGTATCACATGGAGAATGCGTTCATACCCTGGGCATTTTTGGAAGAGTATCGGGGTAAGGCTTTTAAGGGGGAATGGCCTCCCCTGCCTGAAATGTACCGGATCATCGTCAGCCGTTTTGGAGAGCGGGCCTGCTTTACCATTTATGAGCCTGATCGCATCAGCCTGAATTATAACGAAGCCCTGAAGCTGATTGAGGCCGTGTCCCGCTGGCTCTACAGCAAGGGCATACGCCGGGGCGACAAGGTTGCCGTATCGGGGAAGAATTCGCCTGAATGGGCGGTGGCCTATATGGGCGTACTCTTTGCGGGCGCCACTGTAGTACCTATAGATTATCAGATTAAAACTGAAGAGATAGATCTGCTCCTCAAGACCTCGAAGGCCAAGATCCTTTTTATAGATGAAGAAAAGCACAACTACTATACCGGCAAGCACGCGGAATTCGGCTTAACCGAAATCATCTCCTTAAGAAAGGGCGTAGGAACCTACGTCTACGACATTGACGGCCCCTCGGCTCAGATCGAAGAACCCGGCGAATTCGATTTGGCGGCCATACTCTTTACCTCGGGAACCACCGGCATTCCCAAAGGCGTCATGCTGACCCATCAGAACCTGGTGTCCGACTGCTACCTGGCCCAGGGCACTCCATTTGGGGTGTACTATACCGATGTATTCTATGCCCTGCTCCCCATTCACCATGCCTATACCATGCTGGCGGTATTGATCGAAGCCATGTCCGAAGGCGCAGAAATAGTCTTCGGCAAAAAGATGGTCACCAAGGCCATACTCAAAGATCTTAAAGAAGCGAAGATCACCGTGTTCCTGGGCGTGCCCATGCTCTTCAACAAACTTTTGGCCGGCATACTCAAAGGCATCAGGGCAAAAGGCCCCATTGTATACGGCATAATCTGCGCCATGATGACCATTTCGGGGTTCATCAAAAAAGTGTTCAAAAAGAACCCGGGCAAGAAAATGTTCCACGCGATTTTGAACCAGGCATCCCTTGCTACCCTGCGGGTCTGCATCTGCGGCGGCGGCCCCCTGGCACCTTCGGTGTTCCGCAAGTTCAACCAGCTGGGCATAGACTTTGTGCAGGGCTACGGCCTCACCGAGACCAGCCCCATTATCAACCTCAATCCGATAGCCCATTACAAAGAAGCCAGCGTAGGCAAAAAAATCCCCGGCATCGAGATGAAGATACTTGATCCTGACGAAAGGGGAATAGGCGAAGTAATCGTCAAGGGCCCTGTGGTCATGAAGGGCTACTTCGAAATGCCTGCAGAAACCGCTGCTTCCTTGACCGCCGAAGGTTTCCTCAAAACAGGCGATCTGGGCTACATGGATGACGAGGACTATCTTTACCTCACGGGCCGCGCCAAAAACATGATAGTCACCGAGGGGGGCAAAAACGTCTACCCCGAAGAAATCGAGAACGAGTTCCAGCTCTTTGACGAGATAGATCAAATCATGGTGCGGGGTTATATAGCCGACAAGCGCATGAAAAAAGAAGAAATAGAAGCCCTGGTCTACCCGAATCCCGAAGCCCTCAAGGATGAATCAGGCGCTGTGCTTCCCAAGGCGGAGATCAAGGCCAGAATTGAAGCCATCATCGCCGAGGTGAACCAGCGTCTCCTCCCCTACCAGAAGATAACGCGCACCATTCTTCTCGAAGATCCCATGGAGATGACGACCACCAAGAAAATCAAGCGCGATAGTGTGTGATTGTTGCAAGAAGATTGAAGCCCCATGGTCTATATTGAGAGAAAAAAGCTGGAAGAATTCTGCGCTTCCATTTTCAGGGCTCTGGGGCTCCCCCATGAAGAAGCTTTGGATTCTTCCCGCATACTCACGGCTGCCGATGCCAGGGGCGTAAAAAGCCACGGCGTCGCCCGCATCAGGCGTTATGCCGAAGGCATCAAGGCAGGTCTTATAAAAGGCGGCATAACGCCGACGGTACTTCACGAAACACCTATCTCCCTGGTTCTGGATGCAGAGGGCGGCATGGGGCTTTCGCTCAGCAAGAAAGCCATGGAAAGCTCCATCGCAAAGGCAAAAGAACATGGCGTTGGGATCTGCGCAGTGCGGAATTCCAACCACTTCGGCATTGCGGGCTATTACGCCGAAATGGCGGCCAGGGAAGACATGATCGGCATTGCCATGACCAACACCGCCGCCCTGGGGGTTCCTACCTTTGCACGGGAAGCCGCCTTCGGCACTAACCCCATAGCCTTTGCAGCTCCCGGACTGGACGGAAAAATGTTCAGCCTGGACATGGCCAGCACCACTGTAACCCGGGGTAAAATGGAAGTATACGAACGCGAAAAAAAGCCCCTGCCGCCGGGCTGGGCAGTCGGCACCGACGGCCTCACCGCCCAGGACCCGGTTAAGCTCCTGGACGACATGCTCCGCCAAAAAGGCGGCGGCCTCCTCCCCTTGGGGGGCGAAGGTGAAAGCTTCGGAGGCCACAAGGGCTACGGCCTTGCCGTTATGGTAGACATACTCACCGCCCTCTGCTCGGGCGGCACATTTGGTCGCTCGGTAAAAGACAGTGAAATCACTTCGGCACGGGTTTGCCATTTCTTCATGGCCCTGCGTCTCGACATATTCCGAACCCCGGAAGATTTTAAGCGCGACATGAGCCAATTGCTCTGTGAACTCAATTCCCTCAAGCCCGCAACCGGGGCAAGCCGGGTCTATTACGCAGGACAGAAAGAACATGAAGCCGAGGCTGAGAGCAATGCTAAAGGCGTGCCCCTCGCCGAAGGTGTTTGGGAGACTTTGAAGAAAACAGCAAAGGAATTGGGAATAGCATACCAAGAAACTTTATAAATTTTTTATACCAATTAAGTCCGCTGATGCTTTAGGTTTTCGCACTAGTACTGCGCATTGCGGCGCTTGCGGCGTGGCCTGAAAGGCCCTCGGCACGGGCAATGCATTCTGCGGCTTTGAGGGCCTCCGTGTAACCTGAACCGGATGAACAGCGGAGGCTCGTTGCGGTTTTAAGAAAGTGCCGCACCGAAAGGCCCCCGGTAAAACGGGCGCTGCCCGAGGTTGGAAGGGTGTGGTTGATACCGACTGAATAATCGCCCAGGACTTCGGCAGATGCTTCCCCGATAAAAAGGGAACCGTAATTTCTCAAGCCTTGAACCCAGGCTTCCGGATTTGCTGTTTGAAGTTCCAGGTGTTCAGGGGCAATAGTGTTGGCAATGCGCGTGGCTTCATCCTTGTTATTATAAATGATGATAAGCCCACCCGATTCAAGGGAAGCCCTTGCCGTAGAAGCTGTAGAAAGGTCTGCAAGACGGGATGAAAGCGTCCTGGCAAGAAGATCCGCAGATTCGCGGTTTGGGACCAATGCCCTGGCCCGTGCATCAGGATCATGCTCGGCCTGGGCGAGCATATCTGCTGCGGTTAAGTTTGCCGAAGATCCTTTTTGCAGATCCCCCGTAATGATGAGCACATCTGTTGGGCCGGCCACAAAGTCTATGCCGGTTTCTCCGTAAAGGAGACGCTTGGCAAGCGCCACATATTTGTTGCCGGGGCCGACGATTACATCACAGCGGGGTATGGTTTCTGTCCCCAGGGCGAGAGCGGCAATGGCCTGGGCCCCGCCTATTGCAAAGACCCTCAGCTCACTGCGGCTGCAAGTTGCAGACGCAATGCCCGCCGCAGCCAATATCCGCTTGTCTGGGAGGCCGTCTTCAAGAGGGGGAGAGGCCAGGATTACGTCGCCAACGCCTGCGCAAAAAGCCGGCACAAGCCCCATGAGGGCTGTGGAAATCAGGGGGAAGCGGCCAGCGGGAACATAAACCGCAGCGCGTTCCACCGGGATTACCCTTTGGCCCGTAAACACCCCAGGGGCGATTTCTGTCTCAAAATCCCGAAATTGACTGCGCTGCAATTCGGAAAAACGCCAAATGTTCCCTGCAGAAAATTTAAGAGCTCTAACCAGATCAGGATCATTTGCCTCAAGATCGGTCACTGCTTTTTGTACCATATGTCGGGGAACTTCAAATATTTCCGGTGAAGACTTGTCAAATTTAGCAGCAAAAGTTTTAACTGCCCTATCTCCATTTAAGCGTATTTCTGCTATTATGTCTTTTACTGCAGTCTCCGCAGCAGTATGGTTTTCAGCGGTATTACGCTTATTCCAATACGCATCAAATTCGTCAGCGTTAAGTATTTTCATATTATCCCCTGATTATTTCCGCGCATCCATTGAGAAAGGTATCCATTTCATCATCAGTACCCATACTGATCCTGAGGTAATTATTGATCCTCGGTTTGTCAAAACGCCGTACCAGTATGCCCTTTTCCCTGAGAGCGGAAAACACCTGCATCCCTGACTTTCCCGAAGAAGCAGGGGGAGAGGCAAAAACAAAATTTGCCTGTGAAGGGATTACAGTGAAGCCCATTTGGGCTAAAGAGGCTGAAACCTTCTCCCTTGTACTGCATACGTGGCGGTTAACTTCATCATAATATGCAAAATCAGAAACAGCGGCGGCGGCCCCTGCAAGGGCAAGCCGATCCACGGTATAGGAATTAACAGAATCCCTGACCCTGCAAAGGGCTTCAATAAGATCTTTATGGCCTATGGCAAAACCCACCCTGAGGCCCGCAAGAGATGCGGCTTTGGAAAGAGTATGCACCGTTAAAAGATTAGGAAATTGTTTTACCAGTGTTACTGCGGATTTTATGCCCGGCTTATCGGCAAAGGCAATATAGGCCTCGTCCACAATAAGCGCTTTCCCGTTTTTTTCTTCATATCCTGCCAATTTTGTTATTGCGTCCAGGGCCAGGGCTTTTGCAGTAGGGGCATTGGGGTTGGGGAAAATTATTCCGCCGTTGTTTTGCTTGTAATCATCAGGATCTATCGAAAAATTATCTTTAAGTGAAACAGTGCGAAAAGGCACATCCCAAAGGCGTGCATATACAGGATAAAAACTGTAGGTAATATCAGGGAACAATATCGGCACTGCGCCGGACACACCTTGACATTCAAAAAACGCAGCAAAGGCAAAGGCCAAGACTTCATCGGAACCGTTTCCTGCAAAAACCTGTTCTACGGCTACTCCATAACGGGCGGCGACGGCCTCGCGGAATTCAGTACAGGCAGGATCTGGGTAAAGGCGGAGCCTTTCATCAGCGGCTTTTGCAATAGCCTCTATCACCTTGGGTGAAGGGGGATAGGGATTCTCATTGGTGTTGAGCTTGATAAACTTCCTGTCCCGAGGCTGCTCGCCCGGTATGTAGGGGGCCAGGGATTTAACCCGGCTGTTCCAGTAAAGGCTTATTTTTTGTGCCTCCTGTCAAGTTCATCCAGCACTTCTTCTACACCTACCCCCGCGCGGGTGATGAGGGCGGTGGTAAAATAGAGGAGATCCGCGGCTTCCCAGACAATTTCGTCATGGGTTTTGGCAGTGCAGACCTCGTCTGCCTCTTCCATTACTTTTTCACGTACCAGATCGGCATCCAGGGTTGCGGTGTAGGAACCAGGTTTGGGATTGCTGAAACGTTCGGCAATTACGGACTGGAGGTATTCCCAGGTGTACCGGCGGTCTGTGCCGAAACAGGACCATGCGCCAGTGTGGCAGACAGGACCTGCGGGTTCTACGATCGCAAGGATAGCGTCCCTGTCGCAATCGGCTCTGAGGCGCAGCACCTTAAGGGTATTGCCCGAATGTTCACCCTTCATCCAAAGCTTGCTGCGTGTACGGCTGTGAAAGCAGAGATTCCCGCGCTTGAACGTTTCGCTTACCGCTTCTTCATCTGCAAAGCCTGTCATAAGAACCTGGCCGTCACGGCTTTGGGCTATCACGGGCAGCATGGGCTGGGGAGGCGCACCTTTCTTCCAGTTTAGGGAACGCAGGAAGGCGTCGGCGAGATTAATTTTTCCTGTATAGAGGGCCATGCCCAGCTGCACATCGCAGCCCAAGGCTGCAAGGGATTCTACTTCCTCAAGGGTAGTAACACCACCTGCGGCAGTAATACTGCACTCTTTATCATTAAGCCATGAGAGGGCTTTTTTTAATGCTTTGACCTGTTCCAAATCAATGCCCGTCATGGTGCCTTCGCGTTCCACACAGGTAAAAAGAAGCTCTGCCGCATAGGGGGCGACTTCTATTGCGACTTCGGCTAGCTTAAGGCCCGTGGGAGTTTTCCAGCCGTCTACAACTATCTCGCCGTTCCGGGAGTCTACCGCAACGATGAGGCGTTCACGGCCGATTTTTTTGGATATGGCTTCGAGGAATTCGGTGTTGACTTTGAATTCCCCTGCTGCAATGCCTGCGCCTTTTTTGGCAGGATCGCGGAAGGCATTTGAACCGACAATGATCTTTTTTGCGCCAAGGCTCACCAGTTCCCTGGCCTGTTCGGGGCTACGTATGCCGCCCCCTACCCTGCACTCGGCTAGGCGGAGCAATGGCTTTATCATTTCAAGATTGCTTCCCTTGCCCATGGCGGCGTCAAGGTCGATGACTGCAACTTCGCCATAGAGATCAAATTCTTTGGCCAGGCCCGGGGCGTCTTCCCTTTGCAGTACCAATTCTGCGCCCTGGCGAAGCTGGACAACTTTTCCGCCCTGTATGTCTATCGAAGCAATTACCATCTGACACATACTCCTTTTGATTCAGCGTATTTTTTTATTTCAGGTATGGTTGTTTTTCCAAAATGCAGCAGTGATGCTACTAACGCCGCGTCGGCCCCCGGATTCTGCAGTACCCCCGCGATCTGATCGAGATCCCCTGCGCCGCCCGAAGCAATTACCGGCACCGGCACTGCGTCGAGTATGGCTTTGGTTAATTCCAGATCGTATCCTGTGCCGGTGCCGTCAGCGTCGATGGAGTTGAGGAGTATCTCCCCTGCCCCAAGCTCCACTGCTTTTATTGCCCATTCAATTGCGTCAAGGCCGGTATCTGTACGTCCCCCGTGAGAATAGGCAGTCCACTTCGGATGTACCGCGTCCTTGTCAACACGTTTGGCGTCTATCGAAAGCACCACGCACTGGCTTCCGTAGGCTTTAGCCATTTCGGAAAGCAATTCAGGACGTTGGAGGGCTGAGGTACAAACCGAAACTTTGTCGGCCCCAGCGTTCATAGCTTCCCTCATATCCTCAACTTTGCGTATGCCGCCCCCTACACAGAGGGGAATGAAAACTTCGGCTGCGACTTTGCGCACCACATCCAAAAGGGTTTCGCGGCTTTTATAGGAAGCCCCGATGTCGAGGAAGGTAAGCTCATCTGCACCCTCTTCGTTGTACCGCCGGGCAAGCTCCACGGGATCGCCCGCGTCCTGTATGCCCTTGAACTTGATACCCTTAACCACCCGGCCATCATCAACATCCAGGCAGGGAATAATACGTTTAGCCTGCATAAAGCCCCCTTAACCCATAATCCAGTTTTCAAGCAGCTTGAGACCCCAGGTTCCCGACTTCTCGGGATGAAACTGCACCGCCGAAAGATTCCCCTGCTCCACTGCGGAACAGTAAGAAAGGTAATAATCCGCTTCCGCCGCAACGGCCCTGTCCCCTGCGGGAGCCGCGTAGTAAGAATGTATGTAGTAGAAAAAAGAATTTTGAGGAATGTCTTTAAAAAGGCGGCTCCCGGAACGGGCCTTGGTACTGTTCCAGCCAATCTGGGGAACCTTGCGGCCCGGAAAACGTTTAACGGAGCCGGGGATAATTGAAAGGCCCTTTACTTCCCTGCCGTTCACCGGGGGGGCTTCTTCAGAAGCATCAAAGAGGAGCTGAAGGCCAATGCAGATACCGAGGAAAGGCCTGTCAGCGTTGATCCACTCTTTTACTGCCTGGGCATAGCCCGACTTTTCAAGGGAGGCCATGGCGGTTGCAAAGTGGCCATCGCCGGGGAAGATAATTTTGGCGTAAGGGGTATTGCTGCCGAGTTCTTCGGGTGCCTTGACAAAACGGGCTTCGGTGTTGAGGCGTTTAAGCGCATTCATCACAGAACCAAGATTGCCTGCGCCGTAATCTATTACACCTATCATGCTAAAACACCTTTGGTCGAGGGTATGAGGCCGATTGACCGGGGATCGATTTCGCAGGCTTCCCTCAGGGCCCGGGCTGCCGCTTTAAAGAGGGCTTCAACTTTGTGATGATCGCTGCGGCCCCTGAGTATGTCCAGGTGCAGCGCCGCGCCTGCGCTTGACGCGAACCCCTGCCAAAAATCCTGGGCCGTGTCGTTGCCCGGAAGGCCTGCTTCAAAAACCAGAAAACTCCGGCCCGAAAGATCTACCGCGGCCCTGGCAAGGGTCTCGTCCATGGGGTATAGGCAGCTTCCAACGCGGCGTATGCTTTCTTTATTGCCAAGAGCTTTGGCAAAACACTGGCCCAGGACTATGCCGGTATCTTCCACCAGGTGATGCTGGTCAACTTCAAGATCCCCGGAGGCCCTTATTTCCAAATCGAAAAGACCATGGCGGGCAAAGGTGTTAAGCATATGGGCCATGAAACCTATGGGATAATCCAGCTTCGCCGTTCCCTTGCCGTCAAGGTCAAGCTTGATGGTAATATTGGTTTCTTTGGTACTTCTGGTAACTTCTGCAGTTCTCATATTAATTCCTCCATTGTTAAGGAACAACTTTCCTCAAATCATATTCTACAATGTCCCCTGCGCCCAGCTTTTTCAGCCTGGGTATAAGTTCAGGGACTTCGTGTTTTTTTACGGCGATTTTTACTGCAAAACCGTCACTCCCGCAAAGGGGCGCAACCGTAGGGCTGCGCATGGACGGAAGGCCCGAAACAAGCTCGTTGAAATTCTCCTCGGTAACGTTCATCTCAAGCATCACCCTGTCGCGGCCTTCGAGAACCGCGTTAAAGAGCATGGCAAGTTCTTCGATGCGGCCCCGCTTTTCGGGGTTTGCCATAGCGGCCTTGGAAGCTACAAAACGGGTGGAAGATTCCAGAACAGTGGCGATGATTTTAAGGCCGTTATCTTTAAGGGTCTGGCCCGAAGCGGTATTGTCAATGATCATGTCAGCGTCATCAGGGGGGAAAACTTCGGTGGCCCCGTAGGTACGGAGTATGCGATAATTGTAATTCTCTTTCTTGAGCCACTTCTCAGCCAGGTTGACGTATTCTGTGGCAACCACGATCTTGCGGGCTTTGAGCTGCGCCTCGCTTGTTTCAGCGGGAATGGCGGCAACAATGCGCACCTTGTCCATGCCCAGATCCAGGATCTCTTCTACATCGGCGCCGTTTTCCTGTATCCAGTCGATGCCCGTAAAGCCCGCATCGTGGCTCCCCAATTCCAGAAGCTCGCCTACATTCTGGGGTTTCATGATCTTGGCGTCCAGCCAGTCGGCCGCAATCACAGGCCGATAGGTACGGTCCGCGAGGTACATGGGGAATCCTGCCTCGTCGAACAATTTGGAAACATTGTCAAAAATCCTCCCCTTGGGGATAAGGATACGCAGCTTGTCCATATTCACTCCTGCTATAATGATCGAAGCAAAACAAAATTTCGCACCACTCCTCAAAAAAAAAGCCGTGGACTTTGAGTCCACGGCTGCATAACCGCTCTAACGCCTAAAAGGCGATGGACTCAGGAGACGTAAAATTATGATGGTGATTAGAAATCCGTTTCATAGACTACAGTCTAGCAGCCAGCGAATTTATTGTCAAGTGCTTAGAATTCTTCGTATCTGCCTGTCTGCGAAGTATCGTAGCCGCCAAGAATTTCAAGATCCTGCTTGAATTCCGGCGAATCAACATAGCTCAAAATGCTTCTTACTGCGGAAGTATTTTTATCGGAAAGGCGGAATACAAAATCGTACCATTCAAGCTGAAGGGGTATGAACTCAATGCCCTGTATACCTTCCGCGCCTCTTGCACAGCCGCAGCCCAGATCCGCACCGCCCTTAGCCACTATTCCTGCGCAGACCAGGTGAGAACCTGATTCCCTGGTGTAACCCTGTATACCTTGAGGATCAATGTTCAGCCCTGTCAGTTTCTGATCCAGCAGTATCCGTGTACCGCAGCCTTTTTCGCGGTTGATTATGGTGATGCCGGGTCTGGCAAGATCCTTCCAGCTTTCTATCTTGAGAGGATTTTTTTTCTTCACATAAAAGCCCTGCATACGTCCTGCAAGGCGCAACACGCCGACCCGTAATCCCGGGAGCAGCCGATGCATAAAAGGATAGTTATAGGTATCGGTTTCTGCATCCCAGAGGTGAGAGGCGGCCATGGTGATCCTGCCGTTGTAGAGGGCATAGAGACTGTTGTAACAGCCCATGTACGATCGGAGGACGGACTCCCCTGTTCCGGCTATTTTGGGCAGCAGAAGATCGATACAGGCATCCTGGCCTGAAACAATGATGGACGCGCCGCTTGTCTGTATGGATTCAGCAGGCATTCTGCGTAACGTTCCGGCCACCGGTCCGGACCCGTCCCAGGAGCAATCTTCATCGTCAGTTCCGACAGCGCTTGTTTTTGCCCGAGGACCTGTCTTGCCTGCCTGAAGATAGAAATCTATATCCGCCTGGGAAACCCGCACTTGTTTTCCCACTTTTGAAGAGGGCAGTTCTCCCCGTTTGATAAGTTCGTAGACCGTATATTTCTTAATCCGCAGTTGGCCAGCCACGTCTTCGGCGGTTAGCAGGGTAGATTCCATGAAAAGAGTATACACAACTAATAGAAAAAATGCAATTAAACTATGCCCGGCCTGGGTATTTGTGCATTCATAATAGTCTGTTTGATTATGTTTCATTTTGTTTTGTTGTATTCCACTATTGTATATTGTTTCGTTTTATTATACTCTCTTGCTGGAATTCATTATTAAGGAGGAACCTATAATGAAAAAGGAAGGAATTCTTACCTTCGGCAGGCCTTTGGCCTTGTTTGCCCTGATGTCTCTCGCGGCTGCCCAGCTCTTTGCGGGCGGTAAAAGCGAGGCCGTGCCAAACAAGGCTGAGCCTGAGCATCAGCCTGTTACGATTCTGGTGGCTGCAGCAGCGAGCCTTCAATATTCCTATCAGGAGCTTATCCCCCTCTTTCAGGAACAGTATCCCTGGATTACCGTAGATGGGACTTACGACAGTTCGGGCAAACTCCAGACCCAGATTGAGCAGGGCCTTGAGGCCGATGTGTTCATGTCGGCTGCCATGACCCAAATGAACAACCTCGTAAAGGGCGGTCTTGTGGCTGCTGATTCGGTTAAGCCCCTGCTGGAAAATAAAATTGTATTGATAAAGCCCGCAGGTACGGTTACTCCGGTTACAGGTTTTGAGAATTGCGCCCAGGCAAAGATCATAGCCCTTGGCGATCCCGCCAGTGTCCCTGCAGGCCAGTATGCCAAAGAGGCCTTTACCAGCCTGGGCAACTGGGATGCCGTTTCAGCCAGGGCCAGTTTCGGTACCAATGTTACAGAGGTGCTCAATTGGGTAGGCGAAGGCAGCGCCGAAGTTGGGGTGGTATATGCTACCGATGCGGCAACCAGCAAAAAAGTCGAAATCATTGCCGAAGCGCCCGCAGGCAGCCTTTCGGCAAAAGTACTCTATCCTATAGGCATAGTAAACGCCTCCGCAAAAAAAGACGCGGCAAAACTATTCATGGATTTCCTTGCTTCGCCTGACGGGCTCGCAATCTTTTTGAAATACGGATTCGCGGGGAATAAATAGTTTTTATGGATTTGACCCCGGTTTTAATTTCACTTAAGACCGCATCGGCATCTATTGCAGCAACCTTTTTTTTGGGGCTGCTGCTGGCAGAATTTGTTGCATCCACCAGGCGCAGGGAACTCAAGATGATACTCGACGGCATACTCACCCTGCCCCTGGTGCTTCCCCCCACAGTGGCAGGTTTTTTCCTGCTCTGGATATTCGGAGTGAGAGGGCCTGTGGGAAAATTTTTCGTAGACCTTTTCGGTGTTAAGATAGCTTTTTCCTGGGCCGCTACAGTGCTTGCTTCTGCTGCAATCTCCTTTCCCATGATGTACCGTTCCGCAAGGGGCGCTTTGGAACAGGTAGATCCCAACCTACTTTATGCGGCCAGAACCCTCGGTATGGGAGAATGGACAATTTTCTGGAAGGTGAGTCTCCCTACCGCCTTGCCCGGTATTGCCTCGGGGGCGGTGCTGGCCTTTGCCCGGGGTCTTGGTGAATTCGGCGCTACTGCCATGATTGCAGGCAACATAGCCGGCAAAACCCGTACCCTGCCCCTAGCGATATATTCCGCAGTCGCCGCAGGGGACATGAATACTGCGGGTGTGTATGTAGCAATCATTGTACTGCTTTCCTTTGCGGTAGTAGCATTAATGAATTATTTTACCATACATGAAAGAAGAAAGTAGGAGAGTATGCCATTAGCATCAAGGTTTCAATACTAAAAAAATTATCTTCCCGGTTCAAGCTTGAAATTGAATTTGAAACTTCAGGCGGCGCTGGTGAATGCCTGGGCATATTGGGGGTTTCAGGTTCAGGCAAGAGCATGACCCTCAAATGCATTGCAGGCATCGAAACACCCGATGAGGGGCATATTGAAGTTAATGGCCGCCTTCTTTTTGATTCAACAAAAAAAATCAACCTTAAACCCCAGGCAAGAAAAGCAGGTTATCTCTTTCAGAATTACGCCCTCTTTCCCAGAATGACAGTGATGGAAAACATTACCGCAGGTCTTTTGCTTCCCAAAAACGAAGCCCGCAGTAGAGCTGACCTTTTGCTTGGGCGTTTTGAACTTGAAGGCCTTGAAAACCGTTATCCTGAGCAGCTTTCAGGAGGCCAGCAGCAGAGGGTGGCCTTGGCCCGCATGCTCATCAGGGAACCGGAGGCGGTGCTTCTGGATGAGCCATTTTCCGCCCTGGATACCAATTTGCGGGAACAGATGCAGATCAGCTTCCCTGATTTTTTAAGATCCTGTAAAGATGTGATCATGGTAACACACTCAAGGGACGAAGTGTACCGGCTTTGCAGCGAAACCCTGATACTCGATAAGGGCAGCTGCATTAAGATGGGCAAGACCCGCGATCTTTTTCTTAATCCCGGCCTGGTCCAGGCTGCCCGGCTTACGGGGTGCAAAAATATTTCTCCCATTAGGCGCATTGGCGAGGATGAAATCATCGCCCTCGACTGGGGGCTCACTCTCAGAACCGCAGTCCCTGTTTCGGATAGAATTACCCAGGTAGGGATCAGGGCTCATGATCTTTTGCCCGCAAAGAGCGAATCGGCCGTTAATCAGATAGCCCTCAAGGTGATTCAAATTTCAGAAGAACCTTTTGAAAATGTCATCCTCTTTACCAATGCCGAAACCAGCTCTGCTGAAACTCAAAAAACCATCTGGTGGAAATATAGCAAGTATTCAGGTCTCACAATTCCTGAAAAACTTTTTATTCCACCTGAAAATTTGCTCTTGCTGGAATAGATAATATAGATTATAACTATTGCAGGATATTTAAAGGTGGTATTTTATGAAAATTAGTGCGCGCAACCAGTTCAAAGGCAAAATCCTTGCCATTAAGGAAGGGGCGGTTAACGGTATTGTGATAATCGACATAGGCGGGGGTAACAAAATGTCGGCTACCATTTCCATGGATTCCATCAGGGAGTTGGATCTTAAGGTGGGCGGCGAAGCCTATGCTATTGTTAAGGCTACTGCGGTGATGGTCGGGATAGACTGATTTTTATATGGCGCAAATAAAAAACTGGGAACAATTTCTCGAGGACGGCCGGGGTTTTCACCGTACTGTTAAAGGCAGCTTAAAGCGGCCCGAAATTTTTACCCCCGAATTGATACAGAATATCGCGGCCATGGGCATTGAAAAATACTTTATGGCTATTTTTACGCATAGGGGCTGTCTGCCCCGCAACCATACTATGACTGACTTTATCGAAGAGACTAAAGCCTTCCGGCCCCTGCCCCAGGATCTTGAAGAAAGCCTCCGTTACTTCGATTCCCTCCAGTCTATCTGCTCCCTGGAGTATTTTAAAATTATCAAACCCAAACTCGAAGATGTGCCTCGTTTTGTGGACGCCATAGACCGGGTAGCCCTTTTCGCGGAAGAGGAAGTTGCGCTCTGATATTCAGCATTCCTTATCAAGGGTTTCCATACTGGACACCACATTGCGGGATGGGGATCAGGCCGCAGGTTTTGCATTCTCTGCCGATGCCAAACTCAAAATCGGGAGAGCTCTGGCCGCCGTCGGCGTGGATATAATCGAGACAGGTTTTCCTCTTTCAAGCCCAGCGGATCTTGAGGCCTGCCGCTTGCTTGCGCTTGACCTGTCAGCGTCAGGTTTTAGGGGCCTTACCGCGGTAATGTGCCGGGGCCGCCGTTTTGATATTCAAGAAAGCGCAAAAGTTTTTAAAGGGGAAGTGCCTGGGCTGCTCCATATTTCCCTACCGGTTAGTAAAATTCATATCGAAGCTAAATTAGGTAAAACAGAAGCAGAAGTTCTTGATATGGCAAGGGAAGCTGTTTCTTATGCAGCTGGGTTGTGCGCCAAAGTTGAATTGGGGGCGGAAGACGCTTCCCGGGCTGATCGCAATTTTCTTGCTGATTACTGCGCCGCTGCCATCGAGGCCGGCGCATCAATTGTAAATATAGCCGATACCCTCGGCAGTTTTTGCCCAAAGGAGATACACGATTTAGTGTCATTTCTGCTGGAGAAAACGCCGGCCTTTAGGGACGGCAAAGCTGTCTTGAGTGTTCATTGCCATAACGATCTGGGCCTGGCCTGTGCCAATACCCTGGAGGCAATAGAAGCCGGCTGCGGTCAGGTAGAGGTTTCTGTTTCCGGCATAGGGGAACGGGCAGGGAATGCCGCCCTGGAGGAAATTGCCGCCAATCTCGCGGCGCGGCCTGAGCATTATCAGGTAAGTACCAATCTCCTGGTTGAAAAAATTCCTCCCCTTGTGTCCATGGCGGCGGAAATTTCCGGGACTTCAGGTTCCCTGATGAAGCCCCTGAGCGGCTGGAACGTGAGGGCCCACGGTTCAGGCATACACCAGCAGGGGCTTTCCCGCAGTACTGAAACATATTCGCCCCAGGCTGCCATTGGCTTTACCATGGTTCCTGAGCGTATAGTGCTTTCACGTCATTCAGGCCGGGCGGGGGTTGATTTATTTTGCCGGCGCTACTGCGGTTTTGAACTTGATGAAGAAACTATTTCCCGGGTAACTGCTCATATTAAAAGTTCCCACTTTTTTGAGGAAGGCTCCGCAGGGATAAGTGAATTCCTCTGTTTACTGGCGGATATTCACAAGCTGCCCGGCACCTATGAAGGGCCCTTGATTGTAGATTCCTGGTCAGAGCATACCGGGGCTGATAATGAAGGGAATATACGCGCCCAGTTCGAAGCATCCCTTAAGATTTACGGAAGCAATAAAACGGTTCAGAAAATCTCCGGTTCAGGTGATACTGCCATTTCTGCGGCTTTCGGAGCTTTATGCAAACTGGGAACGCTTGAGCTGAAAACCGTGAGTCTCAACGGGGCAGGAAACCGCGTACGTCTGTATGCCGAAATCCTGGCAGACTCGCGGATTTACAGCGCCGAACATTCAGGTTCTGAACCTTCTCTGCTTCTATTCCGCTGCGGCCTTGATGCTTTAAATGCGGAGACGCTTCGCAGTTAACCTGACTTTTTAAGCGATGACGTATTCGGCCGCGGGAGTTCCCTTCTCAATGGAGTCGATAACCGCATCTATGGCTTCTTCGCTGTCGATGTGGCCGAACCACCAATTTTCAGGGTACACCACCAGGGCAGGTCCGCGGTCGCAAACTCTGAGACAGGATGTGCTGGATACCGCTACATCGACGAGGCCGCGGTCTGTAAGTTCTTCCTGGAGGTACTGCATAAGCTGGCCTGAGCCTGATTTGGCACAGACGCCTTGAGGGGTTCCGTTCATGCGAAAAGACGCACATAAGAGAACGTGGTGTTGGGGTTTAGTCATTTGATCACTCCTTATAAAGAAAAATATTTAACCTTGCGGAGCTATGCTCCGCAGCCCATTCCGCTTCCGGTACAGCCTTGACCATTCCCTGGTTTTCTTTGGGCTGTGAAGACTCTTGGGATGCCCCGGCCTCCCAGCAGGGAAGCTGCCAAGTCGGTGATAAGGCCTTCTCCTGTAATAACGGGGAGACTCAAGGATTCTAGAACTTTTTTTGGAGTAGCACCGCAGTTGGCTGCCAATAAAGCAAAACAGTCGGAGAAGGTGTTGGCCAGGGTTTCCCAACGAGTATTGCCTGAACCAGGTTCCGGGGTGGAGCGCTGTTCACAGAGAACGAGTTTGCCTTTTTCTATTCCAAAAACCCAGAGTTGGGTTGCTTCTCCAAGGTGGCGGTTTACAAAGAGACCTTCCATCGAAGCTATTGCGAGATAGGGACGTTTGGATGTGGGTTTGGGAATGGAGGCTTCGGCCAGAAGACGGTCAAGTTCACCTGAGTTTTGATCGCCTATGAGACCTGCGGCATCGGCGCGGCAGCGGGCGCAATGGGACATTTGTTTGATGTATTTGAAAGCTTCGTTTCTGATGGGAAGCATGTCTCCGGGGTTTAGGCTGGGGATGTTTTCAAAGGCGGAGCCTTCGACATGCATCATGGGGATACAGTTTTGTATATCAGCCCCGAGATTGGCGCAGTATTCAGCAATTTTGGCTGCATGGGTATCATTTACGCCGGGTATGATAACCGTGTTTATCTTTACAATTATTCCTAAAGATTTTAAGACTTTTATGGCTTCGGTCTGGCGTTCGAGAAGGACCTTGGCGCCTTCTATTCCGCGGTAAACTTTAGGGCCGAAGCGCACCCATGAATAAATTTTAGCGCCGATTTCGGGATCAACAGCGTTGACAGTAATAGTAACATGGGAGATGTTAAGATTCACCAATCTGCCTGAGTATTCAGCAAGGCCAAGGCCATTGGTGGCGAGGCAGAGAATTTTTTCGGGATATTTTTCGTGCACTAATTCCATAGTCGCAAGGGTTTCTTCGGCATTGGCAAAGGGATCGCCGGGACCGGCTATGCCTATAACAGCGATAGGAGTTTTCTCTTCCATTTTTTCCATTACCATGCCAAGATAATCCAGGGCCTGGAAAGGCGAGAGTATTGCGCTGGTAACGCCGGGACGGTTTTCGTTTACACAATCGTATTTGCGGTTGCAGAAGTTGCACTGTATATTGCACTTGGCGGCTACAGGGAGGTGTATTCTTCCGGTACTGTGTCTGACTTCACTGTTAAAACAAGGATGATTTCCAAAGTCCATATTGCTCCCCTAAATATAGGTATATCCTTTATCATGCTGATCCTGTTTTGCTTCCATAATTGCATTGCAGACAAGGTCGAATAGATTAAGCGTTCCTTTATATCCCAGGTGGAGTATGCGCTGGCCGCCTATACGGTCGTGAATAGGGAAACCGCAGCGCACCAGGGGTATGCCTAATTCGCGGGAAAGAAAGAGGCCCTTGCTGTGGCCCATGATAAAGTCAGGTCTTAGATCCTTTGCCATTTCCAGGATGGTTACAAAATCCGCGTCATCTGCGATCTGAACTTCCTGCCTGGTGTTCCGTAATACGCCCTGAATTCTTTTTTTAAAGCCCTGACTATCCGCACCTGTAGCTGCTATTACCGGCACAATTCCAATTTCATCAAGGAAGGAAGCCAGACTCGCTACGAAATCTTCTTCCCCGTAAATAATAGCCCGCTTGCTGTTAACGTATTTGTGGCCGTCTATGTAGGCGTCGATAAGCCTTCCCCGCTGGCGATTCCATATTTCAGGGATTTCTTTTCCTGACAATTTAGAAAGAGTTTTATAGAAAGGATCGCAATTTTCTATGCCGATGGGAAGATCCTGCCTGAAAAGGGGAACGCCCCAGGTTTCTTCAAGCCACTTTCCCGCGTCGTGTCCGGGAGCTATGCCAAAGTATACTGTACCTGCCGCCTCTCCCATCTTTTTAATATCTTCCGGTTTTGTACCACCCTGGGGAAGCTTCTGGTAGGTTTCCCATGAAGGCCCGTCAAGGCTTTCTGAATAATCGGGAAGAAGAGTGTAATCAGTGGTAAAGGAACCTAGAATAGTTTGAAGTTCCCGTAAATCCTCAGCCGAAATAAAACCTGAAACAAGATTGATGCGCCCTTTGCTTTCTGTTCTGGTTATTTTCTCTCCATCAACGAGTTTGCTCACTGCCGCAAAAACAGCTTCATGGAAACCATCCATGTGCGTACCGCGGTAACTGGGAGTAGATGCATAGAAAATCGCAGGATTCTGCCCGCCGTTATTTCTCAAACCTTTGGCCCGATCAATTTCATATTGCCTCAGATACATGGGTACATCTTCACCAATGGTTTCAGAAAGGCACGTTGATGTAACACCAATCGCGGCAGGCTTGTAAGAACGTGAAACATTGTCCAAAGCGGTAAAAAGATTATCCTTTCCTCCAAAAATCGCGGTAGATTCAACAAAATTTGAGGATGCAATATCAATAGGTTCCCTGAAATGGCTGATGCCGTAACGCCTGATATACGTTGAGCACCCTTGCGATCCATGTATTAAGGGTATGCAGCCTTCAATCCCCCTCAACACTAAACAGGCCCCCAGGGGCGAACAGAGCTTGCAGGCATTGCGTGTAGAAGTAAAATTAGGAACAGCAGTAGTTTGAAGGCTCATATTTTCTTTTCCTGTGCTTTCATTCTCGCCGGCGAATATTTCCACACGGGGCTTGTAACCGAATTGTGAACTTCTCTCGCAAAATTGAGCATGCCTTCAAATCCTGCCAATGCTTCCTTGCGTTCATGATTATGATCGCAGAAACCTATTCCCATCTTGTAAGCAATGGGCCGTTCCTTAACACCGCCGATTAAAAGGTCCGCGCCTTTTTCAAGAATAAAACCTGATAGTTCCAGAGGGTTAGTGTCGTCGAGTATAATGGTTCCTTCATTGGTAATTTCTTTGAGGTATTCATAGTCTTCGGGGGAACCGGTCTGTGAACCAACCACTACGGTTTCCATACCTAAATGACGCAGGGCCTTTACCATGGAGAAGGCCTTAAAAGAACCCCCTACATAAACGCCCGCCTTCTTGCCTTCAAGATCTTTGCGGAATTCCGCAAGCCGGGGGAGAAGATCGGAAACTTCGGAACGAACCAATTCTTTCGTGTTCTCCATAATTTTTTCGTTATTAAAAAAATCCGCCACGTCATAGAGGGCCTTGCTCATGTCTTCTATACCGAAATAGGAAACCCTGATAAAGGGAATGCCGTACTCTTTTTCCATCATTTTTGCAAGGTAGGTCATGGAACCGGAACATTGAACTACATTGAGGCGGGCTCTATGGGCTTTTCCTATTTCCCCAACCCTTCCATCGCCTGTAATGCAGGAAGTTACTTCTATTCCCATGCGTTTGTAATAATCCTTGATGATCCAGGTTTCCCCGGCAAGGTTGAATTCCCCGAGTATATTGATACTGAAATCAGAGACCGGCGTGGTATTATCCTTGCCGGTTAATTTAAAGGCCCCTTCGCACGCTGCCTTGTAGCCGTCTTTCTTGGTTCCCTTAAAACCTTCTGAGTGGACAGGAATAACCTGTATTCCATGCTCTTTTTCCACTTTTGCGCAAACTGCATCCACATCATCGCCAATAAGGCCGATGATGCAGGTACAGTACACAAAAGCTGCCTTGGGTTTATATTCGTTTATTAATTCCGTTAGCGCTGCATAGAGCTTTTTCTCACCCCCGTAGATTACATCGTTTTCTTTCAGGTCTGTAGAAAAACTCAAACGGTGAAGTTCAGGCCCCGACGAAAGGGAGCCCCTTAATTCCCAGGTATACGCCGCACAGCCAATGGGGCCGTGGATAAGGTGCAATGCATCAGCGATAGGGTAAAGTACCACCCGGGAACCGCAGAAAACACAGGCCCGCTGGCTTACTGAACCTGCGGTACTGGCCTTCTCGCATTCCAGCGCATAGGTATCCTTGCCCTTTTCGAGAACCTGCTGTTTCCTGGCTTCAAGAACTTCTACCATTACAGTTTCCTCACATTACAAGCTCAAACTTTTCTTCCGATGCGTCCCTGTCCTGGCGATCCATGAAGACATCAAGGATTTTTACCAGGAGATGAAGGCCGCCGCGGTAGCCCGTAATGGGGAAATAAGAGTGGCCTATCCTGTCATAGATGGGGAAACCGGTACGTATCAGGGGGATGTCCATATCCCGCGCAATATACTTGCAGTAGGTGTTCCCAAAGATAAGATCAGGTTTTGTATTTTGAAGGAGCTGGTGAAAGTAAAAGAGATCAGCCTGGGCGCCTGATTTAACAATAGCGTTGGGGCCTGCAAGCTCTTTTATCCTTCTGTCCCACTTGGCCCCTGCGGGAGTGCCGGTAATGACATGAATAACTTCCATACCTGCGTCTTTGCAGAATTGAACCAGCCCGAAAAGAATATCAGGGTCACCCATAAGGGAAATCTTTTTACCGTATACATACTGGGCCTTGTCGCAGAGCACGTCCACAAGTTGCCCCCGTTCAACAGTAATGCTCTCGGGGACCGTAACACCAGAAGTGGTTCTGAGTTTATCAATAAAGGCGTCAGTAGCGCTGATGCCTATGGGAAGGTCCAGAATTTCGGTTTTTACTTTACACTTGCTGTCCAAAAGCTGGGCAGCCTGAAAAGTGCCCACCCGTCCCAGAGCCAGGGCATAACGGCTGTCTCCCGAGGCGATGATCTTTTCCCTGGGAGTGCCGCCCTTGGGGTACATGTGGAACTTGCCGTCCATGGGAGCGTTTACGACGCCGGAAGTATCGGGATACATAATGTAGTCTATGCCCATTTCCGCAGCAATATGTTTAATTTCAGACATATCGCTGGGTTCCACAAAAGAAGGAAGTAAGGTAATGCTTTTATTTTTCTTCCCCGTGTTTGTTGCGAAGTTCTGCACCATGGCAGTAAGCATATTGGCATAACCTGTAACATGAGAACCTTTGAAACTCGGGGTAGAGGCGTACATCACAGTCTTCCCCTTGGGGATCTTGTTGTCCGCAATTGCCCTGTTGATGATCTGGTTAAGGTCGTCGCCTATTACTTCTGAAAGACAAGTAGTGTTAACTGCAATGATGTCCGGATCGTAAAGGGCAAATATGTTGTTTATGGATTCCAACATATTCGACTGGCCGCCGAATACCGAGGCCCCTTCGGTAAATGAAGAAGTACTCGCCATGATAGGTTCGGCATAATGCCGCGTGAGAGCGCTCCGGTGATAGGCGCAGCAGCCCTGGGAACCATGGCTATGAGGCAGGCACTTGTGTATACCCAGGGCCGCATACATGGCCCCTACAGGCTGACAGGTCTTGGCAGGATTAATCGTAAGAGCGCTCCGCTCAACCACTTCTTTAGGTGTATGTCTCAGTAACATATTGGCTCCTTTAGTTAAACGCGTAGGTAGCGGAAAGTTCAGGGGATTCGTCCCAGGGGGCCTTGGTAAATTTGAAGGCACTGCAATTGAGAAGCCTGTCTATTTCCTTATAGAAATTAATAGCACCCTTGTAGCCTGCAAAAGGTCCCATATAGTCATAGCTGTGAAGCTGCTTCATGGGTATGCCCCTTTTCTGTACCACATATTTTTCTTTGATACCCGCACAGACCAGATCAGGATGATAGCGGTCAAGCAGTTCTTCAAGTTCGTAGTGGTTGCAATCATCAATGACCAGGCTGGACTCGGGCATCTCGGTCATCAAGCCATTGTAGTCGCTGAAGGCAAAACCATCGGCTTCCATGCTGGCTTTCTTCTCTTCGCTGAGCCTGGGCTTGTACCGTACGGCATCGGCTTCCACCTTGAGTTCCTCGATGTTCCGGGAATCAGCGTCTACTATTATGGAGGGCATCACCTTCCGTCCTTCATAATCGTCACGATGGGCGAACTCATAACCGGCGGAAAGTATAGTAATGCCGATTTCCCTAAGCAGCTCCTGATAGTGATGTGCCCGTGAACCGCCGACGTAGAGAACCGCAGTTTTTCCTTCGCAGCGCGATTTTACATCAAGACGCACTTTTTCCACTTCAACCAGTTCCCGCTCTATTACTTCTTCTGTTTTTTTGAGAAGATCTGCATCTTCATAAAACTGGGCTATCTTCCTGAGTGATTTTGATGTAGCCTCGGCGCCTACGAAATTCACTTTGAACCAGGGGATGCCGTATTTTTTCTCCATCATTTCAGCCAGATAGTTGATGGATCTATGGCACATAACCACATTCAAATCCACTGTATGGGCCGAAGAAAATTCATCATACGTTGAATTCCCCGAGAATGTAGAATGGAGCGACAGGCCGCAATCAGCAACTATCCTCTCAATCTCAAAGGCATCCCCGCCTATGTTGTATTCACCAAGGATATTGAATTTGAATTTTCCCGGTTTGGAAAAAGTATCATTAAGGCCAACTACATCGGTAAACACTTTGTTGTTTGCCACATGGTGGCCTGCGCTTTGGCTTACGCCCTTGTAACCTTCGCATGAAAACCCAAAGATGTTTATATCAGGGTATTTTTCTTCCATGGCCCTTGCCACGGCGTGAACGTCGTCACCTATGAGACCCACAGGGCAGGTGGCAAAAATACCAATAGCTCTGGGGTGGAAGAGGGCAACGGCCTCATCAATAGCAGCCCGCAGTTTCTTTTCACCGCCGAATATGATCTCCTCTTCCTGAAGATCTGTGGACATAGCATAGGTCATGTAGTTGACATCGCTTTCGGTGGTAGGCTTCGTCTGATTCCGCCTGGTAAGCCAGCTGTAAAATCCGCAGCCTATAGGCCCATGGGTTATCTGCAAAATATCACGGGTAGGGCCCAAGACCACGCCCTTGCATCCTGCGTAAGCGCAACCCCTCATGGTGATTATGCCGGGAATAGTTCTGGTGTTAGCCAGTATCTCGGGTACATCATCGTCATTTTCTATTTTGTTGATTATTATCTGCTTGGCCCGTTTCTTGGCGAGCTTGGGCGGGTATCTTTCAAGAATTTCCGCCTTAAATTCCGCTGTGTCTGGGAGTTCATATACTTCTGCCATATTTACCTCTTAAAAGTTTCACATATCCAATACTTCGTCCCCGGATTCACCGGTACGAACACGCCAGGATTCTGCAACAGGCATAACGAAAATTTTACCATCCCCGCTTCTGCCTGTTTTATTTACACCGATCACCGTATTGACTACAGTCTTTACCAGCTTGTCAGGAACGATGACATTGATCATGCGCTTGGGTATAAGTCTACCTGCGATGCCCAGTTCCTGAATCATGTCTTCGTAACGTTCGGCGGCGCCTTCGATGTAATGGGGTATTTCTATAATTCCTTTACCCCGGCCCGAACATTCTTTAGCATACATGGAGGTAATTCCCGCTTCGGCCAGGGCGCGCTTGGTTTTGTTCATCATGTTCATCCTGATGATGGCCATCACTTCCTTCATATCTTTTCCTCAGGAATTGGCGCGGAAGTTCCGGTATCAGGCGCGTCCTTGAGTCCGGAACTTACGGTGTAAACTTCTTCCACAGGGGATACAAAGATCTTGCCATCGCCAAAGGAACCCTTGCCGGTGCGGGCAACTTCCATTATTTTCTTAATGACAAATTCTTTGTCGCTGTTTTTTACTACCATGAGCAGGAGTTCCTTGGGAATCTCGTCATAGGTTACGTCCCCGATCTTGATACCCCGCTGCTTGCCCCGGCCCGATACATTCATCCGGGTTACCGCAGGAAATCCATCCGCCATGAGGGCGGCCATTACTTCTTCAGCTTTCTCTGGCCGCACTATCGCCCTTATCATTACCATATTAATTCTCCTCCTTTAATCTGCTATTCCAAATTCCATTAAAAGTTTTTCGAGTTCAGTCATATCCAGGGGCTTGGGAATGACAAACTTCTTGTTGTTTTCTATAGCGGAGGCAAGCTTACGGTATTCATCAGCCTGACCGATGGTAGGATCAAAGTCGATGACGGTTTTCTTGTTTATTTCCGCACGCTGAACCATGTTGTCCCTGGGGACGAAGTGGATCATATGGGTGCCGAGTTTTTCCGCCAGGGCCCCTATCAATTCATCCTCCCTGTCGGTCTTGCGGCTGTTACAGATAAGGCCGCCGAGACGCACCGTGCCGGCTTCTGCAAATTTCATGATACCCTTGCAGATATTGTTGGCAGCGTACATGGCCATCATTTCACCGGAACAGACGATATAGATTTCTTCAGCCTTGCCATCGCGTATAGGCATGGCAAACCCACCGCAGACTACGTCGCCCAATACATCATAGAAGGTGTAATCCAGCTTGTACTGTTCGTGGAAAGCCCCGAGCTGCTCCAGCAGGTTAATGGAGGTTATGATACCCCGTCCTGCGCAGCCAACCCCCGGTTCCGGCCCGCCTGACTCAACGCAGCGGGTTCCCTTAAAACCAACCTTCACCACATCCTCGAGGTCGAGGTCTTCGCCCTCGGTTCGCAATGTATCCAGTACCGTCTTTTGGGCCAGCCCGTTCAGGAGCAGGCGGGTCGAGTCGGCCTTGGGATCGCAGCCGACTACCATCATGTTTTTTCCCATTTCGGCCAGAGCAGCTACCGTATTCTGGGTAGTCGTGGACTTCCCAATACCTCCCTTTCCATAAATTGCGATTTTCCTCATAGTACACTTCCTTTTTTCCCTTCAATTTCCGTTTTGCAAACGGCTCACCATTTATATAGCATAAAGCGTGCCAAGTCTTTAAAAAGCCCTTTTTTGCCCCTTTAATGCCCATAAAAGGCTGAATTATGTTAGCTAAAAATAACAAACGCTACATCCATGTGGATTCAACATACACAAAAGTAGGAAAATTCTCTTGAATTTTTCTCTTTGTTGAGTTACTCTTGGGTATGGCATTACGAATCGAAGAACCTAGACTGCTCACCTGTCCCATAACGGTGCAGCCCTGTTCCCTGAATATGTATCAGCGGTCGAGGGACGGGCTTCGTCTCCTCTTTGAAATCTCAAGCCTCCTCTCCGAATCCGATCACATCGAAGCGATCCTCAAGCCCGTGCTGGATCAAATTGCCTCCTGCCTGGGCATACGAAGAGGCATGATTACCATCCTCAACCGTGAAACAAGAGAGATAGCCATTGCCGAAGCCTGGGGGCTGGACGAACACCAAAAACTCAAGGGCCGCTATTCTTTGGGAGAGGGAATAACAGGCCAGGTCATAGAAACCGGAAACCCTGCGGTAATTAAGCGTATTGCTGACGATCCCCGTTTTCTCAACCGTACGGGGGCGCGGAAAAATGCCGAAGCCATGGACACTTCTTTTGTCTGTATTCCCATCAAGCTGGGGCTTGAAGTGATTGGCGCCATTGGCATCGACCTCAATTACAGCTCTGAAAGTCTCGATTACGAAGTCGGAGTGCTTACTGTTGCTGCGGCTTCCATCTCCCAGGTGGTGCGGCTCCAGCAGGTGCAAACCGAGGAGATGGCGGATCTTCAGGAGGAGAATTCGAGGCTTTACGAGGAACTGCGGGTACGCTACAACCGGCCCAAGGCCATCATCGGCAATTCCAAAATCATGCGCCTCCTTTACAGCCAGATGGAGCAGGTAAGCGCTACAAATGCTACGGTACTGCTCCTGGGCGAGAGCGGAGTAGGCAAGGAGAGGGTGGCGCATACCATCCATTACGCTTCTCCCCGTTCGCTCAAGCCTTTCATCAAGCTGAACTGCGCCGCCATTCCCGAAAGCCTTATTGAGGATACCCTCTTCGGCCATGAGAAAGGCGCATTTACCGGCGCAGTTTCTCTGCGTAAAGGGTATTTTGAAGAAGCCGACTGCGGCACCATTTTTCTCGATGAAATCGGCGAGATGCCCCTTCAGGTGCAGACCAAATTCCTGCGAGTACTGCAGGAAAGGGAATTTGAACGCATAGGCGGCACCCGTACCATCAAGGTAAACATCAGGGTTATTGCCGCCACAAACCGCGATCTTCCTGCCCTCATCCGGGAGGGAATCTTCCGCGAAGACCTTTACTACCGCCTTTCAGTTTTCCCCCTGGTGATCCCCCCCCTGCGCGAGCGCAAAACCGACATCATGCTTTTGGCCAATCATTTTCTGGAGCGCATTTCCGCCGAACACGGCAAAGAGATTCGCAGTATTTCTCCTGCCGCAGTATCGCTCATGACCGCCTATTCCTGGCCGGGGAACGTGCGGGAACTTGAGAACTGCATAGAACGCGCAGTTATACTGTCAACTGACGGAACCATTCACAGTTATCACCTGCCTCCCAATCTTCAAAAAAAACAGGAGGCCCAGGGCGGAAGGAAACGCCCCTTAAAGGAAGTTTTGGAATCTGTGGAAAAAGAATTGATTACCGAAGAATACCGCTGGACCCGGGGCAGTATCGCCCGGGCCGCCGCCAACCTGGGTATTTCCGAACGTATCATGGGACTCAGGGCTGCCAAATATGGGTTGAAGAAGGAAAACTATACCGGCGAATGACACTTTGACCGCTAATGCGAAGAAGGATAATCAGGCAAAAAAGCGCCCGCTTCTACAACCATAAAGCCCGCAGACCCTACAGCTGAACCTTCCTGTTCTTCCCAGGCCGCCACAAGCACATCCCCTGCCAGCCCTACGCCGGTATACACATAAGCTTCGGGCAAGACCGGCAACTCGAATTGTGCAACAACACCTTCACCGCCCGAAATGCCTCTGCCATCAGGCAGTACGGCAAAAAAGAAGGGAGCGGGGCTTTCACGGTAAAAGCCATAAAGAGGGCTCATATTCTCATTATCCTGAAAAGCGGAGCTCCCTCCGCCGGCTGAAAAAAGGCGTTTCTCACCGTAAGAAGGGGAGACAAGCTCCAAGATCAGGTAGCCAAGGCCATCAGTAAAATCACGGGGCACATTATTGAAGAAAGCAACAACAAAGGGAGGGGCGGCAGAAATTGGCCCAGGTTGGGCAGCATGCCGGTAGGCATCAACAGAGATTTGATCGCCATGCTCTGCAAGGCTGGAAGCCTTGAGATACCTGGACTGGGGCCTTTCTATGCCCGGCTGTGCCCATCTGGCATACCAAAAACCGTCAGCGGCCCTCGTCAGGGCATTAGGCTCCCAATTATCGCCCGCTATAGGGGATTGAAGGAAGGCTACATCAATAGGGATGGGCACGTTAAATTCCCAACCCAGGGACAGAGCCGGAGCTGCCAGGGGCGCTGCAGGGTCTGTAAAAAAATCATCCCTGTAGAGGAGGATCGAAGGTTTCTCTTCATAAATAAAGAAAGAAGCTATGGAATAAGCATCCCAATAGGCTGGATCGGAAGAACGGTACAGTGTAGCGCCTGACTCAAACCGGGGGCTTAGGATGATAAAGCCCTCGCGGTTAGAGGCCAGCACGAGGCTGTCCTCCCAGCTAAGCATACCCGCAATGCGGCGCGAAAGGGGCCAGGGCTTGTAGTCGCCAAGGCCCGCCTCTTCAGGGGAGGGGATAAGCGCAGGCCCGGCTTCCCCAAGCTCGAACCAGAGCGGATTCTCCCCGGTTTTGAGGATGGCCAGGGCTTCCCAGGCAGGCACAGTCCCTGCTTCCTCTTGCAGCGCCTGGACAGCATCCGGCGAAGAAGGCCGGGAACAGCTGCCAATGGCAATAAGGACGAGGGCTGCGGCAAGACTCAAAAAAACCACGAAAAGCTGTAAAAAGAAGCCAGGCCGCCTGTTCATACAGGAAGTCTAGTCATTTACGGTACAAAGATCCACGCATCTTTATTGCCCTTAATTGTTCCCATAACTGAAACCCAGGCTTCAGCTTCATCAGAAACAGGAAGATGCAATGCCTCGCCCGGGGCTGCGGAGAGGGAAACAGCGAAGGGGCTTGCCCCTATCCAGGGGACACCCAGGCCAGGGACAAGGATTTCTGCCCTTGGGCGAGGTACAATGCGTCGTTTATCAAAACCCGAAGCAAGGGTTTTCTTGGCTATGGAACTCCAGTCGGCTGTCCAGGGATCGTCGCGGATCAGATCCGGCACTTCCGGGCTTTGGAGGAGCTCCCTGAAGCGGGGCCAGTCAAAAAGCCAGGGCAGCCTGGGGGTTCCTGCTGTTTTAAGAAGCTCGGGAAGTCCGCACGAAGCAAGCTCCTGCCAGAAGTAGGCATCCACACCCCCTTGCCAGCTTACGGCAATGCTACCGCCGGAGGCATCCCATGGATAGATAGCGCCTGCGGGACGCATGCAGCCGGGGGCTAAGTCTTTCCCAGGCCAATAGGGCCAAGCCAGGACAGGAACAGCCCATTCTTCCAGGGGAGAAATCGGGGAAGCTCCGCTGTATGGGGGAAGGCGCCGGCTCTCCCAGGCCCCGTCCTCATTGACCCATTGGAGCAGCCAATGAGGGCTCCCGATAATTTCTGCCCAAGCTTGGGGAAGCTGAGGCAGAGCCACGCTGTATTCGGCCTTGAGAGGACCGTTGCAGGCTGTCAAAGCCAGGATCAGGCTGGCGGCAGCCGCCATCCTGAAGCCCTTCAAAAAAAGATGATTTCCCATATACCTTATATGGCATTGGAATGCCGGGCGCTTGGGAATTTGCTGCGTTTTTTTCTTTTCCTTCTGTAACATTGCTTAAAAGATAAAATTGTTGCATAATTTAACAAATGGCTGAAAACACAGATTACAGGCAGGCCCTCTCGGTTGCGCTTAAGGCCCGTGCGGATTGGCTTGAAAAATCCGAACTCGGCAAACTAAAAGACGAACTCCGGCTTTATCACACAGGGTTTGCATCCCTCTATAACCTCTATCTAAAGAAAGGGCTCATCAACGAAGATCCCTACAAACAGGAAGCCAAGATCGGGGAGCTGGAAGTGCCTGACACCAGTTCCTTTACCGACGCAACCCGTCTGGATCAACTCTCCATGCGCCTTTCAACCTACGATAACCAGCTGGACTTCCTGGTCAATTTTTACCAGTTCAGCGCCGACTTCCTCACCCTGGACAGGATTAAACGCATAGTGGGGCTTGTGAAGTACATCGACTGGGTGCACCTCACCCCGGATTCCCAGTCTGCCAACACTATGGCTGTGGCAGAGATGACCAACCAGATTAAAACCGGCGCCGAGCCCCTGACCATGAGTGTTATCAGCGAATCCCTCGCCCATCTCAATAGATCCTATACACCCATCATGGGGTACCTCAAGTCCCTGACGGACTACCAGCGGGAGCTTTACAAGCTTGAGCTGCGGAATTCAATAACCAGCGAAATGGGCCCTGCCGATGCTGCCCAGGTTCCCCCGATAAAGAGGAAGTGGGCTCAAATTAACCCGGGGAAGCCCTTCTACCCCGACCTGGCTGAAGAAGTCATAAAAGAAGATACCACCAAGGAAGGCCCTGCCTTAAGGGAGAG
This sequence comes from Leadbettera azotonutricia ZAS-9, assembly GCF_000214355.1. Lineage (GTDB taxonomy): Bacteria > Spirochaetota > Spirochaetia > Treponematales > Breznakiellaceae > Leadbettera > Leadbettera azotonutricia. The sequence goes on from NC_015577.1 coordinate 2,972,172, forward strand.
GATACTGAAAAGCCTTGCGGTGGCTGAGGTTAAACCCAAGGCTGCAAAGCCCCAGGTGTCATTTAAATCCATACTCCTCGAAGGGGTGCAGTTAATCGGTACCACGGCCCAGGCTTTTCAGGATGTGGCAGGAAAGATGGACGAGAACCACATACTGCTGGAAAACAAAAAGCAAAGCTTCTGGCAGAAGGTAAAAAAGGCCATGGCCCAAATGCTCAACAAAGAGCCGGACCCCGTCATTTACGAAGTAGAATACATAGATCCGGTCAGGGGCGTGCCGGTACGGGACAAGATCAATTTTGTTTCCTTCAGGACCGACCTTGACAAGAAGGTTCGCACTCTTTCTACTATCAGCGTCCGCGGTACAGGGCTTGCCAAACTGGAAGCCATGCAGGAAGAGCAGATCATATCCTTCCTCGAAAAAAACATCAGGGAGATTCAATCCCTCCATAAAATCCTTGCAGCCCTGGACGAATTTTTTAAGGCAGCCACTGACCGCGCTGATCGGGAAAAAGTAAAGGGCATCAAGCCGGAGCTGGCAACCATCAAAAATGCCATAATCCGGGCCAATGCCAAACGCCACGAGTACAGTGCCCAGAAAGAAGAAGAAGAGCAGCTCAAGCGTCTTGGGGTCAACCCCAGCGCCCAAGGCGCGTAAGAGGTACGCATGAAAAAGTTATTTTCCCCCTTTTGGATAGCCTTAGGGCTTATTGCTATAATAGGAAGCGGATGCGGATCGAAGCCCGCAATTATTGAAGACACGCCGCCTGAAATTGCCCAGGAGGCCCTTCCCCCGGATCAAAGCAGCCCCGATGAAAGCCCGTCCAGGCTTGGGCCCGATTATGCCGAGACAAGGCCCCGCCCTTCCGCGAGGGACGAACTTGCCGCAGTGTTCTCCAAAAGCGAAGTGGAACTGGATTTCCGCAAATCATACCTCGCAAGCGAGGCCCAATTATACACCGCCCTCTACGAAGGACTTTTTACCTATCATCCTTTTACCATGGAGCCCGTGCCCGGAGCCGCTGCCAGGTACGCTCTTTCAGAGGACAAAAAAGTCTGGACTTTTACCATCAGGGATACTGCGAAATACTGGAACGGCGATCCTGTAAAGGCAGGGGATTTTAAAGCCGCCTGGATTTCGCTTTTGGATCCGGGAGAGGATTCCCCCTATTCTTCCCTCTTCGATATAATCAAAGGGGCAAAGGAATACCGCCTTGGCCAGGTTGGTGCGGATCAGGTGGGCATTAACGCCAAAGATGACAAAACACTGATAGTAACCCTCAACGATCCCGCAGCCTTTTTCCCCAGCATGCTCTGCCATCATTCCTTCAGCCCCATCCATCCTTCAATGATGCGCGAAAGCGCCTGGGCAAGCCACAAGCCTGTATCCAACGGCCCTTTCTATATAGAAGAATTTGACGAGGACCACATACTGTTCCTCAAAAACAAAAACTACTGGGCCGCCGACCAGGTAGCGCTGAACAAAATCAACATCAGGTATACCGACGATGGCGACGAAGCAGCAGCCCTCTGGAATTCAGGCGAAAGCCGCTGGATCACCGGGGATGTGAACATCGACGCCCTGACCGACCGGAGCGGCATCCAGGTAAACGCCATGTTTGCCACCCACTATTACTACATACGCGCTTCCAAAAAACCCTGGGACGATAGCAAGGTGCGCCGGGCTCTGTCTATTTCCCTCCCCTGGGAAGAACTGCGGGAAGGCCACTACCTCCCCGCCAAGACCCTGATATACCCCATACCGGGCTATCCTGAAATCGAGGGCCTTGCAAACACCAATATAGAAGAAGCCCAAAAACTCCTTGAAGAGGCAGGCTACGCAAAAGGCGTGGGCCTGCCGGAGCTGGTGATACGCATCACCCCCTCCCCGGAAGCAGCCCGCATAGCGGGCCTTATGGCAAGCACCTGGATGGAAAAGCTCGGAGTACCCGCAAAGATAGATGTAGTCCCTTATAGCCGCTACTTCCAGTCCCTCAAGCAGGATGACTACGAAGTGGGCTCCACCACCTGGATAGGCGACTTTGCAGATCCCTATACCTTCCTCCAAATGTGGCGCAGGGATTCCAACCTCAACGACGCCAAATACAGCGACACAGACTACGAGAACCTGCTGGACAAGTCCATGACCGAAGACGGTTCAGCCCGCTGGGGCACCCTGGCCGAGGCCGAGAAGCTGCTCCTTTCCAGGGGCGCAGTGCTTCCCATATCCTATAGCCCGGCCATCAATATAGTGGACACCGACATCATTGACGGCTGGTACCCAAATGTGCTGGACATACACCCCTTTAAGTACCTTTCGTTCAAGGCCCTGAAGCCTCTGCCCGGGGTTGCCATGGCCCGGTAAAAGGCGTTAAAAAGGCATTCACATTTTGCTTTTTTTGTGGTATATTATAGCCAATGAGCAAATCCAAAAATTTTCAGGTGGATCAAAAGGTAGTGTACCCCAGCCAGGGCGTGGGGATTGTAAGATCTATCGAAGAAAAACCCTTTAAAGAGAACAAAGTCCTTTACTATGTGATCTATTTGGAAGTATCCGACATGACCATCATGGTTCCCATGAACAACGCCGAAACATTGGGAATCAGGCCAATAGTAGCAAAAGACGAAGCCCTTAAAGCCCTGGAACTCCTTAGCGAAGCCTACGAACCCATACCTTCGGACTGGAAGCTTAGGTACCAGATGAACCTTGACCTCCTTAAAAAGGGGAGCATCATGGACATAGCCACCATCGTGCGCTCCCTCTATCACCGCCAAAAAATAAAGGAGCTCCCTATATTGGAGCGCAAGCTCTACGATTCGGCACAGAAGCTATTGTTGGATGAGGTGTCCTACTCCCTCCGCAAACCCAAGGAAGAAGTGGAGAACCTGATCCAGGCCCGCCTCGAAGCCGAGTAAGCCCTCATGGCCCCCTCCATTGCCGCTATAATTATGTCGGCTGGTTCATCCACCCGAATGGGGGGAGTCAAAAAAGAATACCAGGCCCTGGGTCCTTCCTGTCTTGACGACAAAGGCAAGCCCCTGACCGTCCTCGGCAGTGCCATTCAAGCCTTTTCAGCCTGTCCCCGCATAGGCCCCATAGTCGTCGCCATCCCGCCAGGCGAGTCGTCAGAAAAGGCAGCCAAGGCGAGCCTGCCTTCGTCCCTCCTGGACAGGCTCCTTGCCGAAAACCGCATCCATTTCGTCCCCGGAGGAGTGACCCGCCGGGCATCAGTGCACAAAGCCCTTAGCTTCCTCGAGAGCCTGCACCCCCAATACGTGCTCATCCACGACGGCGCAAGGCCCTGGATTTCCGGCAGCCTTATCGAGCAGATCATCGATGCGGCAATCCAATACAAGGCGGTTGTTCCGGCGCTGCCCATAGTGGAAACCCCCAAGGAATTGGAGGCGGCAGGGTTGAATGAGGCGGCTTTTATCAAACGCCATTTGCGGCGTTCCACTATTGTTGCAGCCCAGACGCCCCAGGCTTTCGCATTCCCCGCAATACTGCGGGCCCACGAAAAAGCCGCTGAGCGCGGAGCCCGCGAGGACTTCGACTATACCGACGATGCCGAAGTCTGGGCAGAATTCGAAGGGAAGGTGGTGGCGATAACCGGAGAACCGGAGAACCGGAAGATAACGTTTCCGGGGGATATTCAAAATAGTAGGTGAGAATGGAGGCAGGCTTATGGGAAAATACATTTTGGCTCTTGATCAGGGAACCACCAGTTCCCGGGCCATACTCTTTGACCGGGATCAGAACATCGCCGGCGTGGAGCAGAAGGAATTTGTTCAGATTTATCCCCGCGAGGGCTGGGTGGAGCATGATCCCATGGAGATCTATTCGTCCCAGTACGCGGTGATGATGGAACTCCTTACGAGGAAAGATGTTTCTCCCAAGGACATAGCTGCCATAGGCATCACCAACCAGAGGGAAACTACCATCGTCTGGGATAAAAAAACAGGCAGGCCCATTTACAATGCCATCGTATGGCAATGCCGCCGTACCTCCGATATTGTAGACGCCCTCGTAAAAGACGGCCTCGGGGATCATATCAAAAATACCACGGGCCTCGTGGCTGACGCGTATTTTTCGGGAACCAAGATCAAATGGATACTCGATCATGTGGAAGGCTCCCGGGAGAGGGCAAGGAAGGGGGAGCTGCTCTTCGGCACTGTGGATACCTGGCTTGTCTGGAAATTTACCAATGGCGCGGTACACGCCACGGACTACACCAACGCCAGCCGTACCATGCTCTACGACATACGCAAGCTCGGCTGGGACGACAAACTCCTCAAGGCCCTGGACATACCCAGGGAGATGCTGCCGGAGGTTTATCCTTCAGGCAGGGTTTTCGGCACAGCAAATATCCAGGGCGAAGAAATCCCCATAGCAGGGATTGCTGGGGATCAGCAGGCGGCCCTTTTCGGCCAATGCTGTTTTGAAAAAGGGGAAGCCAAGAACACTTACGGTACAGGATGCTTCCTCCTCATGAACACCGGGGACATACCCTACGAAAGCGAAAACGGGCTTCTTACCACTATTGCTGCGAGCCTGGACACCAGGGTTCAGTACGTGCTCGAAGGATCTGTCTTTGTGGGAGGGGCGGTGATCCAGTGGCTCAGGGATGAGATGCGCTTCATCACCGAGAGCGCCGATTCCGAATACTATGCCAATAAAGTCCCCGACACAGGGGGCGTCTACCTGGTGCCGGCCTTCACGGGCTTGGGCGCGCCGTACTGGGACATGTACGCCCGGGGCTGCATCATGGGCCTCACCAGGGGAACCAAACGCTACCACATCATCAGGGCAGCCGAAGAATCCATTGCCTACCAGAGCCTCGATCTGGTACGGGCCATGGAGAAAGACACAGGAACGCAATTAACCGAATTGAAAGTTGACGGCGGCGCCAGCAGGGACGCCTTCCTCATGCAGTTCCAGGCGGATATCATGGGCGGAGAAATCAAACGCCCTGTTGTCCGGGAAACCACCGCCCTGGGCGCAGCCTGCCTTGCGGGCATTGCGACAGGCTTTTGGAAGGACAAGGATGAAGTGCGCGCCAAATGGCGCTGCGATGTTGCCTTTGCCCCAAAAATGGAAAAAGCCCGGCAAGAGGAACTGCTCGAAGGCTGGCACAAAGCCGTAGGCCGCAGCAGGGGCTGGGCGAACTAGTGGACCATTTTTTTGCTGATTATATTCCCCAGGGTTTGTATGACGGTGACAATTGCAATCAATATAAGAACGGTGACAATGGTGATGTCCGTCTGGTAGCGGTTGTAGCCATAGCGGATGGCAAAATCCCCGAGGCCGCCGCCGCCCACTGCTCCGGCCATTGCAATGAGGCCGATCATGCTGATGAGGGTTATGGTAACACCCCGAATGATCCCCGGGACGCTTTCTTTTAGATATACCCGGAAGATGATGCCCACAGGGCTTGTGCCCATGGACAGGGCGGCTTCTATAGCGCCCCGGTCGATTTCGGAAAGGGCGTTTTCCATCTGCCGGATAAAGAACGGAATTGTGCCGAACACCAGAGGCACTATGGCGCCCCTAACGCCGATAGCCGTACCGACCAGGGCCCTGGTTACGGGAATGATGAGGGCGATAAGGATTATAAACGGGATAGAACGGAAGAAGTTTATCACCTTGTCCAGTATGGTCCAGATAAAGATATTTTCGAGAATGTCGCCTTTCCGGGTAACGACGATCACAAAAGCCAGGACTATGCCTATACAAAATGAAATGGATCCGGTAATGGCCAGCATCTGCATGGTCTGGATCAGGGATTTAAGAAGCTCCGCCCGTTTTCCGATGACGTTCGGAATTATTTTCAATATAAAATCATCCATGGGAAATCTCCTCGATTTTGACACCTTGTTCCCGGAACCAGGCAAAAGCGTTTTTAATGGCTTCTGCATCGCCGTCTATAATATTGACAAGGGCGCCGATGGGCGTGTCCTGGATAATGTCCAGATCCGCAAAGATTATGTTGATCTCCAGGCCAAACCTGATTGAAGCCGTGGAAATAAGGGCCTTTACCGTGTTCTTTCCCACATAGCTGAACTTGGCCAGGATCTGGCCGTCTTTTAAGCGGACCACCGGAGAGTTTGTGCGTACCAGATCGTACACCTTACCCAGAGTAGAAGTGGTGGCGATAAAATCCCGGGTAATGGGCAGCTGGGGGTTTGAAAAAAGCTCAAAAACTGATCCCCGTTCTACAATCTCCCCGGAATCCATAACTACTGCAGAAGTACAGATGGATTTTACCACATTCATCTCGTGGGTGATAATGACAATGGTGAGCCCCAGCTGCCGGTTCAAATCCCGAAGCAGGGCAAGGATGGACTGGGTTGTCTGGGGATCCAGGGCACTGGTAGCCTCGTCGCAGAGAAGTACCTCGGGTTTTGAAGCCAGGGCCCGGGCGATACCGACCCGCTGCTTCTGTCCACCTGAAAGCTGGGAAGGATATACATTTTTTTTGTCCATTATCCCTACAAGGTCAAGGAGTTCGTCAACACGCTTTTCAATATCCTCTTTTGACATTCCCGTATATTTAAGAGAATACCCGATATTTTCCGCCACAGTCCGGGAAGAGAACAGGTTAAAGAGCTGGAATATTATGCCTATCTTTTTGCGGGCATGGCGCAGATCGCGCTGATCCAGGTTCATCAAATTGCGGCCTGAAACCCAAACTTCTCCTGCATCGGGCCGTTCCAGAAGGTTGATACAGCGCACCAGGGTGCTCTTGCCGGCGCCGGAATAACCGATTACACCGAAAATTTCACCGTCCGCCACGGTGAAGGAGGCGTTCTTGACAGCCCGTACTTCGGTATTGGTGTTTTTACCGAAGGTGCGGCTGACGTTTTTAAGCTCGATCATGAATCCGCGCCTTTGTCCCGGAACAGTTTGAGGTATTCGCCGTAGCCTTCGGCGGCGAGATTTTGAACCGGGATAAAACGCAGCGCAGCCGAATTGATACAGTAGCGGAGCCCTCCGAGTTCAGCGGGGCCGTCATTAAACACATGGCCCAGGTGGCTGTCCCCATTTAGGCTTCTGACTTCGGTACGCTTTCTGCCCAGAGAGCTGTCTGCTTTTTCAGTGATTTGGCTTTCATTTATAGGCCGGGAAAAAGCCGGCCAGCCGCAACCTGAATTGTATTTGTCCTTTGATGAAAAAAGCGGCTCCCCGCTTACCACATCAGCATAGATGCCTTCTTCAAAAAAATTATCGTATTCTCCGGTAAAAGGCGCTTCAGTTGCGGCGTTCTGGGTAACATCGTATTGGAGGGGCAGCAATTTTTTAAGCCGCTCCTGCTTTTCAGCGCCGGAAATCCCGCCACTCCGGGAAGCTTCTTTGGGCCTATAGTCCGCCGCCTTTTTGAAAAGATACGAATCAATGTGACAATACCCGCCGGGATTTTTATCGAGATATTTTTGGTGATATTCTTCGGCGGGGTAAAAATTTTCAAGTTTCTTCGTTTCGACGACCACGGGCTTTCCCAGGGGAGTGTATTTCTTTTTCAAGTCCGAGATGGACTCTTCAACAATCCCTTTGTCGGCCTCTTCGGTATAATAGATGCCTGTCCGGTATTGAATACCCGCATCATGGCCCTGACGGTTAAGGGAAGTAGGGTCGATGGCCTCAAAAAAGAGCGCCAGCAGTTCTTTAAGGCCCAACTTTTCATCATCATATTCAACCCGCACTGTTTCGGCATAGCCGGATTCCTGGGACTTTACATCTTTATACGCGGGGTTGACAGTCCGCCCATTGGCATAACCCACTGATGTGGCTGACACCCCGCTGATAAGGGAAAGAAATTTCTCTGTTCCCCAAAAGCAGCCGCCGGCAAGGTAAATTTCTTTTTTCATGCCGTACGGCGCCTCAATAAGGAAATTCTTACCATGCCGGAGTAAACGCACCCTTATATACGGTCTGGAGTACTTCTTTGACCGCATCGGTACGGTATTCATTGACAATGCGCTTAAACACAGGATCGTCTTTCCTGTCTGTCCTGGCGGCGATCACGTTGATATAGGGGTTCTGACCGCCTCCGTCCTGCTTCTCCAGGGCGATGGAATCCCGCTCGGGGTTCAGCCCTGCGTTTACCGCATGGCCGCCGTTGATAAACGCTGCGGTCACATCCGGTAGTACCCGCGGGGTCTGGGCTGCTTCAACTTCAACAAACTCCAGGTTAAGGGGATTTTCCGTTATATCAAGTTTGCTGGGCGTAGGTCCTGCGGATTCGGGAATTTTTATGAGCCCTGCTTTTTCGAGAACCCGGAAGCTGCGGCCGCCGTTTACCACGTCATTGGGAAGGGCTATTTTGTCCCCTGCCTTGATTTCGCCGACAGACTTGATCTTCTGGGAATACAGGCCCAAGGGCGCCAGCAAGGTTTCTCCGATGGCAGTCAAGGAGTAGCCCTTGGTTTTGATCTCGTTGTTCAGGTATGCGTAATGCTGAAACGAATTGAGATCGATTTCACCGTCCTGGAGAGCCCGGTTTGGCTGGACATATTCAGTAAATTCCACCAACTCGATTTTAATACCCTCAGCGGCAAGTTTGGCGATAACAGGTTTCCACTGATCTGCCGCATCCCCGACGATGCCGATCTTCACCACCCTTTCAGCGGCTGCTTCTTTTTTCCCGCTGGCGAATACGCTAAATGATCCAAATGATACGGTAATTGAAAACCAAAGTATCAAGCCGATTGCGATCTTCTTTTTTGCGAACATAGTTTCGCCTCCATAGTTTAATATTCCTATAAGAATACTAATTTATTAAATATATAGATTTACTAAGTTATGTCAAGAGGAAATAATCTGTTTTTTAACTTTTATTCGTGCTGAGGGGTTTAATACCTCGAATGCAATACCTTATGAGAACAACATACCTCGTCCGCTCTACGGCGAGGTTGTTGATTCTGATACTGCCAGGGCGGCGAGCAGGGCTGCTGCCCGGGACAAACCCAAGGGATCGGCGGCGAAGAAAGGACTGTGCAGGAATTTTTCAGCCGTGCCGCCTCCTGTGCCAAAATTGAAAAAAAAGCCGGGGATGCGTTGTTGGTAAAAAGCAAAGTCCTCACCCCCCATGGTCGGAAGCGGTTCCTTCACCGCAAAACCCAGGTTACGGGCCAAAACAGCAGCTTTTTCGCTCAAGGCTGGGTCATTATTTACCGCTGCGGTATTGCAAACCCAGGAAAAATCCGGCTCAACATGGTATGCCAAGGCTGTCCCCTTGCAGATCTCATCCAGGCGGTTCATGGCCTTTTCAAGGGCATCGTTCGTCATGGCCCGGATAGTACCTTCCAGAACCGCTTCCGGGGGGATAACGTTCCAGGTGGAACCGGCCTGGCAGCGGGTAAAACTCACGACCCTGTTATCAAAAGGATCGGTAAAACGGCTCACTATGGTCTGGGCAGAATTTATGATGGCAGCTACTGCCACAATGGGGTCAGCGCAGAGATGTGGTTTTGCGGCGTGCCCCCCCTTGCCGATCAGCCTTATGAGGAAGCGACCGACTGCAGCCCAAGCCGCTCCGGCCCTGATTCCGACTGAGCCTCTTTCCAGGGAGGGGTCCACATGGAGACCGTAGATCCGGGAAACCCCATCCAGAACACCGGCTTCCAGAACCTGCAAGGCCCCGTCGCCGCCTTCTTCAGCAGGCTGGAACAGGATCAGAACACTTCCCCTTTCTGGAGGATTTTCCCGCAGCAGCGAGGCTGCGCCTATCAGGGCTGTGGTATGGAAGTCGTGTCCGCACGCGTGGGAGACGCCCACATTCTCCGATGCCCATTCAACGCCCGACGCTTCCTGCACCGGCAAAGCGTCGATATCCGCCCTGAGGGCAGTTATGGGCCCTTCGGTTTTGCCCCTGATTAACGCCACAAGCCCCGTTTTAAGATCCGTTTTCAGAACCTCAATACCCAGGCTTTCGAGAGTTTCTTTTATTTTCTTGGTAGTACCATATTCCTGGTTGCTAAGTTCCGGATGCCGGTGAAACCATTTAAAATAATTTTCCAGCTGATTCTGTAAATCTTCCATAATATCATTCCTGCATTATTCTTCTCTTAATGCCTGATCAAAATCCCCGATTAGATCCTCCGGATCCTCCAGTCCGAAGGCGATGCGTATAAGCGTACTGGTAACTCCCAGGCGTTCCCGCTTTTCTGCGGACATGGCAACATGGCTCATGGTCACCGGGCGGGAGGCAATGGTCTCCACGCCGCCAAGGCTGGGCGCTGCGGCAGCCAAGCGGACCCGTTTATAGAAAGCCAAGGCCTGTTCCTCAGTTTGGGTTTTAAAAGCGAGCATGGCCCCGGGGCCCGAAGCCTGGGCCTCGTGAATGGCTCTGCCGGGATGGTTCGGCAGGCCGGGGTAATAAACATCCGTCACCTTGGGATGTTTGACCAACCAGTCAGCCAGGATTTTCGCCGTGTTCTGGGCTGCTTCGAGACGCACTTTTAAGGTCTTTATGCCGCGTATCACCAGCCACTCATCCCAGGGGCCGGGGATAGCGCCGTAGCTGTTCTGCACGGGATAGAGCTTTTTCCCCAGTTCCTCCGTCCGGGTAACGGCCAGGCCGAGAATTACGTCGCTGTGGCCGCCCAGAAATTTTGTAGCCGAATGGACCACGATATCTGCTCCCAGATCCAGGGGCCGCTGGAGATAGGGGGTCATAAAGGTATTGTCCACGATGGCCAGAAGACCGGCTTCCCGGGCGATCTTTATGCAAGCTTTGAGGTCTGTAATTTTAAGCAGGGGGTTCGAAGGCGTCTCAAGGTAGACCGCCTTGGTGTTCGGCTTTATGGCCTTCCTCACCTGGTCAGGGTCGGCGGCATCCACCAGGCTTACTTCCAGGCCCCAGCGTTTGTAAAAATTTTCCAGCACGAACACACTGCCGCCGTAAATATCCTCAGATGCGATGATGTGATCGCCCGTCGAGAGCATGCCGATAACCGAAGATATGGCCCCCATGCCGCTTCCGAAGGCGAAACCCCGCGCCCCGTTTTCCAGGGCGGCGATGACATCTTCCAGAGCTTTTCTTGTGGGGTTGCCCCCCCGGGAATAGTCGTACTCCTGGCTGTCAGGCCCTTTGGACATATCCCGGCGCAAAAACGTAGATGTCTGATAAACCGGAACCCCCAGAGCCCCGGTTCCGGCATCGGTTTCGTGCCCGTTATGGATCAGCAGCGTGCCAAATTTCATTTCTTGCTCCCCTTATTTTATAGCGTCAAACCCGATTTTTAGATCATCAATTATATCATCAATATGTTCAACGCCGATAGAAAAGCGTATAGTATTGAACTTGATCCCTGATTCCAGAAGTTCCGCCTCGCTCATCTGGGAATGGGTGGTAGATGCCGGATGGATAACCAGGGACTTTACATCCGCTACATTGGCAAGCAGGGAAAAGAGGCGCAGCTCTTCAGCAAAAAGCTGCGCTTTTTTTGCATTCCCTTTAATCTCGAAGGTGAAAATCGATCCTGCCCCCCGGGGGAAGTACTTTTTATACAGACCGTGATCCCTGTGACCTTCCAGCATGGGATGGTTCACCTGCTCGACCTGGGGATGACCCTTGAGGAATTCCACCACCTTCCCGGCGTTCGAAACATGGCGCTCCACCCGGAATGAAAGGGTCTCAAGCCCCTGAAGAAAGAGGAATGCGTTAAACGGCGAGAGGGATGCGCCGGTATCCCGAAGCAAGGTTGTCCGGGCCTTTACGATATAGGCGGCATTTTTCACGGCATCGGTAAAAACGACACCGTGGTAGCTGGGGTTGGGTTTTGAGAGGCCCGGGAACTTGTCGTTCTGGGCCCAGTCAAAGCGGCCGGCATCCACGATGACGCCGCCTATGGAGGTACCGTGTCCGCCTATGAATTTCGTGGCCGAATGGACCACCACATCCACACCCCAGTCAATGGGCGTGAGAAGATACGGCGTGGCAAAGGTGTTGTCCGCAATAACGGGAATACCGTGCCGATGAGCGATAGCAACGATTTTTTCAATATCCACGATGCTCGAATTGGGGTTGCCCAGGGTTTCGAAAAAGATAGCTTTGGTATTTTCTTTTATGGATTTTTCAAAATTGGCCGGATCGCTTCCATCCACAAAAGTCGTTTCGATTCCTGTATCCTTAAGGGTGTTGGCAAAAAGATTATATGTGCCACCATAAATCTGATTGTCCGAAATAATGTGATCCCCCGCCCTGGCGATATTCTGCACTGCGTAGGTAGTGGCGGCAGCGCCCGATGCAGTGGCCAGGGCAGCAATGCCTTTTTCAAGCGCAGCGATACGCCGCTCGAACACATCCCAGGTGGGGTTCATGATACGGGTATAGATATTCCCGTTTTCCGTAAGGGCAAAGCGCCCCGCCGCGCTTTCGGATGTGGGAAACACATAAGATGAGGTCTGGTAAATGGGGACTGCCCGGGCATCGGTGGCGGAATCAGGACTTTCCTGGCCCGCATGGACCTGCACAGTCTCGAAACGGTAACTTTTGTTGCTCACAATAAAATCTCTCCTTCGTCTGTAAAAAGCGCTGGCCTTGCCGGATCCGAAATCCTGCATATGCCGGACCCCCTTAGAGTTCGCATCAGGGGACGCTCCGTAAATTTTCCGATCTTCCCCGACAGGGCAGGCCAGGGTACAGATCCCGCAGGGATAGCGGAGTTCTTTTTTTAAGAACTGGTGATATTTTGCACAGGCATATTTGTCCATCTCGGGTACAGGATATTTTTCCACCGCAGCCCCGGGCAGGGGGTTAAACACCCCCATTGGGCAGTTCTCGCGGCAGAGCCCGCAATGATTGCAGAGAGCTTTTTTCTGCATCGGGTCCGGCGGAATCGCCGCATCCGTGATGATTGTTACAAGCCGCTGCCGGGGGCCGAATTCGGGGGTCAAAAGGCAATGGTTGTCGCCTATGGTCCCAATCCCCGCAAGGCGCGCTGCGATTACCTGGGAAAATGACGCCTCAGGCTTTTCCACCAGGGCGGAAATATCCCCATAGCCATCCCGGGGATAGAAGAAGGCCCGGTACCCCAGGCCGTTGAGCAGGGCGCCCAGGCGGTAACCAATTTCGTCCAAAAGCCGGTTCGTCGTATTGTAGGCTTCGGAATACACCACCGAGGGTGTGGACTCCAGCATGGGCAGAAAAATTTGAACTGCCCCGGAGATCACGGTCCGTGCCCAGGGCCAGATAGTCTGCGGGTAAAAGGCGCCTTCCGGCAAGCTGTCGTAGCCCTTGGGCGGCAAAGGCCTTTCAGTCTCCCATCGTTCCACATTGGAAAAGCCTATAAGCCGTAAGCCGAATCCTTTCCCTTCTTTGATGATTTTTTCACGAAGTTCCAAATCTGCCATGCCCTTTCCTTGTTATTGCCTATAAAGTCAATAGGTTAAATAGCGTTTTGTCAAGTTGATATGCATACAAAACAGCCGAGCCGGTGTGGATGAAGCACTCCTCGGTATCAGGCGCCCCAGATCGAATATCTAAATACTCTGCTTTATAAGGCACTGGACAAATTTTAGGTCAGAACCGCTCTATTTTAACGGAGCGTTGCTGCATTTTATGAGAGGGTCGCCGTATTTTTGGGGATGGCCCCTATTTCTTATATGGATGCCTCCATGTTTTGGAGGACAGCCGACATTTTTTAAGAGAAGGTCCGCTGGAGGACATGGATCTCATGGTGGACCCCACTAAACAGAAGCTGGTCGGCGCCCACGGCGATCAAGCTTTGGGGCTTATCTACTAATGGGCGCCCTTGGGCTTTCCCCTTGTTAAGAACCCGCTATCCTGGGGGAGTTTTAACAGCCCCATGGATAGCGGTTGGCACTATGCGCCAGGTTCTGCGTTGCCCCCGGCATTTCTGCGTTAGTTCCGGTTATTGCGTTATGGCCACAATCTTAGTTGCGTAGCTGCTCCATCCGTCCGCCGCTTTATAGGCAGCCAGGATGCTTTCGGGCACCTGGATTGCCAGATCGGCATGGGTACCGTAAAACGCCACAACACCCAGTGTTGCCAAAGGCGTTGTGTCCCGTAGTATCGTCATGTTTTTCAGGCTGCTGCAGCCATAGAACGCACCGACGCCGATAGAAGTAACACCGTTGGGAATGGTAGCCGAGGTCAGGCTGTAGCAGTTAACGAACGCCAATTCGCCAATAGCGGTCAGCGTATCCGGCAGGATGATGGACACAAGCCGGTCATAATTCGTTCTGGCATATGTGGCGCTTTCGGATATATCTTCAATACTGGTGAGGGTGCAGCCGCTCAGATCATAGGTAACATATTTATCATTTGGAATCGCGGCAAAAAGTTTGTGCAGGGGGTCGGCGCCTTCGCTGTTGCTTCCCGAAAGGTTCACAGCACCGGAAATGGCGACAACAAGGGGAGCATAGCTCGTGGTTCCGCCGCTTGCCGCTGCGATAAGGGTTTTCATATCGCCTATATTATCTGGAGTAATAACCACATTTGTGTCTTCCTTTTGCAGTGTCAGGTCTTTGCCTATAACATTGCCGCCGGTTACCGCGAACTCCGCACTGGTATTGGTTTTGTAGCCGCTCTTGGACGCTTCGATGGTGTATGTCCCTGCGCCCGCGCCGGTAATGGTATAGGTTCCGTCCACCGCGGTGCTTACCGCAACCCCTTGGGCTGCAGCGCCGTTCTTAAGCTGCACTGATGCGCCGCTTAGGCCGCCTGAGGCATCGCTGCCTCTAATCGTTCCGCTGATCTGGTATGTGACTACATCATCGCCTGCGCCAAGGCCGCAGCTCGAAAACACAAGGCCGAATGCGAGCAAGGCCGCCGCTATTCCCCTTAGTAAAACTTTGTTTTTCTTCATTGGATACTTCCTTTGCGGTTTTTATGTCCCGCCGACTTACGGTATCAGTGCAGATACCAGCGGCCCCCAGGGGCCTTTATTTGTACGGCGAAATTGCTAACGGTTGAAGCGTATTTGCCTCCGAATGGGGCAGTTTTGCCTGAAAAGGGGGATGTAACTATTGGGTACTTGACACTTTGTATTTTAGCTAAAGTATAATGTGAGCCGTCGCGGGAAATCTGCTTTTATGTTTACCGTTTCCTGAAACATGGGGATAGTGTACTACTTACGGGGAATTTGTCAATAATCCGATGGATTTTCCGACAAAATCCGGATACCGGTTATTAAGGTAAAGAGCGGAAAGTGTATCTATCAAACTATAGGCTTCCGCCCAGAGCTGGTTTGCGGCTATTTAACATTGCATTTTCTGGTTGTTTACCCCATACTAGTAACAGAGGTTGGCTATGAATGAACCAAGTGATTATATCTCCATCGACCCCGCAATCCGTTTTGGGAAGCCCTGCATCAAGGGAACCCGGATCGCGGTTGGCGACATACTCGGCTGGCTTTCCTCCGGCATGAACCATGCGGAAATAATTGAGGACTACCCTGAATTGCAGGAAGTTCATATCCTCTCTGCCCTTGCCTTCGCTGCCCAACGTGACGCCATGACCAAACTGGTTGTCCATTCCACCCAAGCTGTAAAGTCAGCGTGAAATTGTTGCTTGACGCCAATATCTCCTGGCGTCTTTGCTCAGTCCTTGCTCCCCGTTTTGGCGAGTGTGCCCATGTGAACAAGACGATCCTTCCATTCCCGGCTACAGATACCCAAATATGGAATCATGCCAAAGAGAACAACTATATTATTGTCACCCAGGATGCTGATTTTCTCAATTTCCTCCAGACAAAAGGCTATCCTCCCAAGATCATCCTTCTTCATACCGGGAACATCAGTACTAAAGAGGCTGAAAAGATACTATTACAGGCCAAGCCCTCTATTGAAGAACTGGACAGCAAAGACTTGGGGTTGTTGGAAATTTGGTAAATTGGCTATAAACTGCCAGCTCCACTCGGGGCTTGCCCCAGGGTTGTTGATTAAGGTAAAGAGCGGAAAGTGTATTACTCCCCTAATGCGAGGAGCGTCTCTTGTAACTTGGCCCGTAACAAGGGGTCTGATAGCTTCCGGGGCTCCACCTTCCCGTGTGGGTTCGGTATGACCCGATAGGCGCCGTTTCCCAAAGCAGTATATACATCAGCGACGAGCTTGTCCGCCACTTCAACAGAACCCTAGCGGGTCAGCACCTCTTCCCTGTCCGAAAGTATCACATCCAGGGTTTGGGCTTTCCCTGCCCTGAGAATTTCCACTTTGATGATTTCGCCGGGCTTGTTGTCTTCCAGGGCAGAGTACAGATCCTTCAGGCTGTTGGTTTTCATGCCATCCACGGAAGTGATGATGTCGCCCCCAAGGTAGATGACGCTGCGGCCGTACTGGACCGGTTCTGTGCCCTGGCGCAGACCTGCCCTTTCGGCAAAGCCGCTGTGCCTGGTCCGCGAAACCAGAAGGCCCGAGCTGACCGGAAGCTTGGCATAGCTCACCAGGGAGGGGAAGATTTGCACTACTGTGGCATCTATCCAGCCCCGCTTCACCTTGCCGTATTCGATGATTTCGGCTACCACCCGTTTGGCTGTGTTGATGGGCACCGCAAAGCCTATGCCCACGGAACCGCCGGAAGGCGAGTAGATCATGGTATTGATGCCTATCATCTTTCCCTTGGTGTCGAGAAGGGGGCCCCCCGAGTTGCCGGGGTTGATGGACGCATCGGTCTGGATCATGTCCCTGATGATGTTGTTGGCGGAGATTTGTATGGGCCGCCCGAGACCTGAGACTATGCCCACCGTGAGGGTTCTTTCCAGGGCAAAGGGGTTGCCTATGGCAAGCACCTTTTGGCCCACCTTGAGGCCGTCGGAACTGCCAAAGGGTATGGTCCTGAGATCCGTCCCCCTGGGGGGTTCGAATTTCAGGACCGCGATATCGTTTTCAGGGTCAGTCCCGACAATAGTGCCTTCGAACTGGCTGCCGTCGGACAGGTTGATGAAAACCTTGTAGGCGTTCTGGATAACGTGGTTGTTGGTGAGCACAAAGCCCCTGGTGTCTATGATGGAGCCGGAGCCGGAGCCGCCTTCCTGAGGGACAGGCTCGAGGAACCAGTTGATGGCCACGGTTTCGGTGGTGATGTTCACTACGCCGGGGTTGAGCTGTTCATAAATGTTGATATTCTCCCATTCATCCTTGGTGTAGAGATCCTGATCCGCGGTGTTGATTTTGAGGGGGCTGGCGGACTGGAGGAGCTCCGGTACATTGGCGGCGGCTTTTTCTGCCTGCCCCGCCTGCGAGACCCCGGCGGCCCCGTCGCCCCCTGCCCCGCTGCCAAAGCCCGGGAATTTAAAAAGCCCCAGCCCCAGGGCAAGCATCACCCCTATAAGGCCGGTAAGAACCGAAAAAAAGACCACCTGCCTGCGGCTGTATAATTTCATTCTGTCCCCCATATCTTATCGTGCCCATCTTAATATATATTGAAAGAACTGTCGATAAGATAATGGAAATGGATAAATTTCTCTTGCATTATTTTTCATTAACTCTCCTTCTGCTGCTTCCGGCCTCCCTCTTTGCCCTGGACACGCCTACAGGCAAGATCGAGGACGATTCGTCCCTGCGCATAAGCCTGACCGATTCATGGTTCCACGAAACCCCCGGCAGGGTACTCAACAAAAAGGCCGAGTACCACACCCTCAAGGGCGGCGGAAGGATACAGGTGAGGGTCGAAGCCAGCAAAGACGAATTCATGATCGTCCTTGCCCGGGAACTCCAGGGAAGCAATTCCTACCCCGGCTGGGCCCAGGGCTCATGGGTACTCACCCGCAGCCGCAGCGATGGCGCACCAACCCGCATACGCATCTTCCCGAGGAGCGACCCTTACGTATACATACAATTCCGCCCCTTCAGCCTTGACAAGTGCCAGATGGATGTTGTGCTTTACGACGGCTATATAGTCCGATCTCTCCCCTTGCCCATCTCCTTCGAGCGTCTCTACACGCTGCCCGTGGAAGAGGCGCTGGCATCGGCGGGCGACAAATTCCCCCGCAAATATTTTGAAGCCGACCCCGATATGTACCGGGATCAGCGGGCCTTCGTTTCGGCAGTCCGCGCCCGGCTCCCCAGCCTCGATTTCCGTGACGATGGCGCCATCGACAGCCGGGGGGACTATGTTTTCATCAACACCCTGGAAAGCCAGATTTCAAGGATCGAGAAAGGACAGCCCCCGGAGGGCCTCAACTGTTCGGGCTTTGCCAAATGGGTGGTGGACGGCATCTTAAAACCCCTCACCGGCGAACTCCTCCCCATACCCCCGTTAAAAGAACCTTTCGGCAATCGGGGCGATTCATTCACCGAACCCTGGGAGCGCGCCAGGGACCCCTTCTTCGGGCTTGACTGGTGCCGCAACCTGGCCTCCCGCGCAGGCGCTGTCCTGCGTTCCCCCGCCTTTGCCGCGCTCGAAGAAATCGAAGTGCGCCGTTGGCCATTCTCCCAGGTCATGACCCGCAGCCCCGACGGGAACAGGATTGTCTCCTACCCGGGCTTCCTCGAAAACGCGGGCTTCGGCATAGAGGGCCTCCACCCCCTGCTCTACACCCTTGCCATAGACGAGCCCAACCGCATCTACCTCGCCGCAGTAAACACCGAAACCGGCGACCCCACCACTGCCCGGAATCCGCGGGGTTTGCCCCGGCTGCGCCAATACTTCCATATAGCAGTGCTGGTTCCCTACTTCAACGAATACGGCAACTTTCAGGTCACGGTTTTTGAAAGCGCGGCAGAAACATCGTTCACTGGGGAAACAGCATTCACGGGGTTCAAGTCCCGGTATCCGGGGCATTTTGTCAATCTTTCGCGGGTGCCTGTGGACGGGAAATTCGAGCCCTAAAAATCGGCGCCTTGCGCCGAAAAGGATTTTGCCATGCGTGTTTTTGTAACAGGAGCGACAGGTTATATCGGTTCCGATGTTGTCCGGGAACTCGTCAATGCCGGACATAAAGTCATTGGCCTGGCCCGCTCGGACAAGGGCGTCGCAAAACTAAAGGAAGCCGGGGCCGAAGCGCACCAAGGTTCGCTTGACGACCTGGACAGCCTTCGCAGCGGGGCCGCGCGTGCGGACGGCGTCATTCACCTGGCATTCAAGCACGATTTCTCGAACTTTGCCGCTTCCCTCGCTACGGATTTGCACGCGATAGAGGCGATAGGCGAAACGCTTGCGGGTTCCGGCAAGCCCTTTGTGACGACTGCCCATGCAAACGGAACAGCTTCAGACAACGCGGTGATGGCATTGGCAACCCGTGGCGTGAGAGCGTCAATCGTGTCCCTCGCGCCATCCGTGCATGGCGATGGCGACAAGGGTTTCGTTCCAGTAATAATAAGCACCGCCCGCGAAAAAGGCTTCTCCGCTTATATCGGCGACGGGTCCAACCGTTGGCCAGCTGTGCATCGACTTGACGCGGCGCATCTTTTCCGGCTGGCGCTGGAATCCGCTCCGGCAGGTTCAAAACTGGACGGGGTTGGGGACGAGGGTATACCATTCCGCGACATCGCCGATGCAATAGGCCGCCGCCTGAACCTGCCCGTAGTCAGCATTTCGCGCGGGGAGGCGGACGCCCACTTCGGCTTTCTCGGCGCCATTGCAGCGCTTGACTTCCCAAGGTCGAGCATACGGACCCAGGAACTCCTGAACTGGAAACCGGCGCATCCCGGTCTGCTCACAGACCTCGAACAGGGCGACTACTTTGACAAGATAACACACAGGCGCATTTGACAATAGTTGCATGACCGCATTCGGTCATTAAGATCTTTTTATATCCATGACTTCGCCTAAAACATTTCTGAGATCCGTCATAATCTTGTACAACCGCTCCCGGTCAGCCAGGGCTTCTGTATGTTCTGTCCGGGCGACTTCAAAACGACGCAGCAACGCTTTGTTCTCTGCCTTTAACGCAGATATCTCAAGCCTTGCCTTGTCCAGCTCTTCTTCCAAAACTTCGGATTTAGTCACAGTTTCCCCATTCGAATATACCTACATTCAATGCAATCTACCTTATAGATGCGTTTTGGGCCTCGAAGGCTTTGATTTCCGCATAGAGGTCCTTAAGGGGCATTTCACCGTACAACGTTCGCTGCCATTCGGTGTAATTAAAAGGTTCACGCAACATAAGGGTGATAAAACGCTCGGCTTCCACGATTCCAAGGGTGTCCGCCAGAATCCGCATTCCGTCGCTTTTTAGCAATGCGTCACTTTTCATTGGTATACTCCTCCACAAAAGTTATTGGATTCACCACCGCAATACCGCGTATGTTTTTATTGAGAATTTTTTTATCGGTAGTGATGAAATAATCACAAGCGGCATAGATTGATGAAGCGATATGTAATGCGTCTTTGGAGCGCAGCTTCTGTTCCATTAGTTCACCGGCGTTGAGTAAGATTGTCTCATTCAGGGTACAGTGAACCGTTGCCAAATCTTTCCAGGCTTTGATCCGCTCGCGCTTTTCGGGAAAGGGATTGTCATTATTTTCATACTCATTCACCGAGGACCATACCAAATCAAGTTGTTTCTCTTTGACCAGTTCCTGTATATACAGTTTTGCCTCGGCTTCTAATCGGACTATAATGGCAAGCTGTTCATCAAAAGGCCGATTATAGCTGCAATTATCCAGATATATTCTCATACCCCTACTATACTGTAAAAATGGGGATATAGCCAACAGTACAATTACAGTAAGTGCCAGGTTGCCCCCTCGTGCCGCACTCGCCGTCTATCATGCGTTTTTCCACATTGACAATCCTGTTTGCCTTGAGGAATTTGTTTAATTCGTCGCATACTGTTGCCAAATCGAGTTGTTTCTCTATAACCAGTTCCATAATTAAGCGGATTTTGGAACTGAATCAATTTGCTTTCATTGAAAACGCAACTGCGCCCATCTCTGCAGTTTTGAATTAAAAAAAGCAGAGATAAGCGCAGTCAGATTAATCCTGTCATGGAGGATCAACACCCTCCGGCAGTGGTTGCGGGCCTGTGATTTTTCATTTTCTTTGCCGCGCCCTTGCCCCTGACAAATCCTCATTTTTCTGCTATACTCGCTATACTTATATGTGGATAAAAAAATGAAATTTCCTGCTGTGGCTTTTGATCTGGATGGCACTCTTTACCCGAACTACAGTTTCTATGCAAGGCTCGTTCCTTTTTTATTGAAGGAACAGCGTTACCTGAGGGCCTTCGGGAAGGCCAGGGACAGGCTCAGGGCCGAGGAATGCAATTTGGCTGCGCCGAATTGCTTGGAAGTTTCGTCAGGCGAAACTCCAGGCCGCCTTTCCGAAAGGAACTTGTCATTCTATGAGCGGCAGGCTGCCTACATGGGGGAGATTCTCCATGCGAAGCCGGAGCTGCTCCTTCAAAAAACCGAAAAAATCATTTACCGGGGCTGGGAGCCTATCTTCAAAAAGGTCAGGCTTTTTCCCCATGTGATAGAGACCCTCAGGGCGCTTAAGGAAGCGGGGGTCAGGCTGGGGCTCCTTTCCGATTTCCCCCCGGAGGCCAAGCTTGAAAACCTGGGGCTGGGCGGGCTTTGGGATGCGGTGCTCTGCTCCGAGGCTATAGGCTGCCTCAAGCCCGGGCCCCTGCCCTTCGCGGAACTGGCGAAAACCATGGGCTGCACCCCCGGGGAGATGCTCTACGTGGGGAACAGTTTCCGCTACGATGTGCTGGGCGCGCAAGGGGCGGGCATGAAGGCTGCCTGGGTGGTTTCCCGGTCCAAGGCCAAAAAACAGGCTCGGGGCCTGAAAAACGCGCCTGCGGCGGAACTGCCAGCGAAGCCCGCAGCGGATTTTGTCTTTTCCGACTATCGCAAATTGCGCGATTATGTGTTAACCTAGAAGGCAAATGGGCTTTTTTACCGTAGGAAACCTCTTAACCCTGGGCATTGTAGCCTTGGTTCTCATTCTGTACCGCCAATTGGACAGGCGGGGCCGTTCCCTGGACAAGCTGAGCAAATTCGCCGAAAAAATCAAAACCGAATTCAGGGCCTTTACGGACGAACAGGGGGAAGCGGTAAGCGGTTACCGCGCGGAACTCAAGGTGGAGCAGGAAGCTGCCAAGGTCCTGATGGATCGGATTAAAACCACCAACGAAGAACTGGCCGAAAAGTCCGCCGCTGTCGCGCGACTGGAAGAACGGCTCAAAACCTACGAAAGCTCCATGGAAGAGTTGTCGGGCATGACCGGCAGGGTACAGGAAAACCTCAACAGGATACGGGACGAGTCCGCTTTTGTGGAAGGGGCTGCCCGGCGCGTTACCGAGGCCAAGTCCGGCCTTGAGGATCTGGAGAACGGCCTTCAGAGCCTTGAGATCCGCTTTGAGCGGGACAATGCCGAATCCCTGGAGAAGACTGCCGAGTCCGTCATAGCGGCGGTGAGGTCCGCGGTTTCCGATCTCGAAGCCAATGCGGAAACCATAGAGCGACAGGTGGACGAGCACCGCGATGCGGTGAACAAGATAGAACAGGAACGGGCCGCAAGCCTGGCTCGGGACATGGACATAGTGAACAGGACCCTCAAGACTGCTGTCGAGCAGGCGGGACTCAGGGCGGACCGCATGGAAGAAGCAGCCCTGGTCAAGCTCAAGGAGCAGGCCCAGGAACGCATCAGGCGGCTTCAGGCGGCGGAGGAAGAGCGGCTCAAGACCTACCAGGAAAGCGCCAAAAACCGGGTGGCGGAGAGCCAGGGGCTGGTAAAAACGTTCCGCGAGGAATGGCGCACAGAACGCCAGGAATGGGAAACCAGGGATAAAGCCCTCAGGGATGAATGGAAAAAAGATCTTCAGGAGATGAAGAATGCTGTGGCGGATCAGGAAGCCCAGCTGGTAAAAGTTTCGGAAGAGATGAAACGCAAAGCCCTGGAAGTTACAGGCGCGAGGCTCGAAGAATACCGCCAGGCCCAGGACGGGGAATTCAGGCGCCTCGAAGCCCTCACCGAAGACAGCCGCAAGCTGGACGCGGAGCTCCGCAGGAGCATGCAGGAAGTCACAGCGAAAGTCCGTGACGAGTTTATCCTTTTCGAAACCGAGTCCGACAATGCCCGCAAGGCCGCGGCTGAAGAATTCAGTTCCGCTGCTGCTGCACTCAGGCAGGATATGGAAGGTGTAGAAAAAGAATTAAACAGCCTCAAGAACCAGGCTTATCAAAATGTGTCGGAAAAACTGCAAGTCTTCGAAGACGATTTCTTTGCGGACCTGGCCCGCCGTTCAGGGGACATAGAGCGCCGCCTTTCGGAATGGCAGGACAACCTCGAAACCAAACTCAAAGCCCTGGGCGAAGACGCGGAAACCAGGCGGCAGGATCTTGAAACGAAGCTCAGCGAAGACATGAAAAAAACCCTTGACGCCCAGACCGGCAAGCTCCTTTCGGATCTTGAACGGCTTAAGATCGAGTCCGGCGCTTTTGAAGAAAGCATACGAGGCAGGATGAATGCTGCCGACGATTCCCTTGCATCCTACAAGGCTGAGCTCGACCATAACCTTGAAGACGCCCGGGAAAGCGCCGAGCTTACCATCAAGGCCGAAATCGGGAACTACGCCCTCACCACTGCGGAAACCATCAAACAGAACCAGCGGGAGCTTGAGGGAAAATTCCGCGATATTTCCGGGTATGTCGAAAACCGCAATACTGAACTCAGCGGGATTATCGATGCATCAAGGCAGAGCATCTCCGGCCTTGACAGCCGCATAGCAGCGGTACGGTCTTCCATTGAGGAGGCTTACCAGGACGCGGATTCCAGGCGCAGCGAAATTGTCGCCCGCGCCGAGGAGCAGGCCAAAACCCTTGACGCCGAGGTCAAAGACGCCGAACGGCACATCAAAGAATTCTTTGACCAGACCAAACTCATCGATCAGGCCAACGAGCTCAAAATCGACATGGAACGGCGTATCGAAGATCTCCGGGGCGACATCAACCGCCTGGATCAGCGCCGTTCCGAAGCTGCCCAGCTTGAAAGCCAGTTCGTCAAGATACGCCGCCTTGAAGACGAGGTCAACGCCAAGATGACCCGCTTCCTTTCGGAAAAGCACCGTATCGAGCAAATGGACGCGGATTTCTCGCGGCTGATTCAGATTTCCCGGGCGGTGGAAGAAAAACTCACCCAGGTTACCGCCTCGGACGATATACTCCAGCAGATGCAGGTGCAGATACGCAAGCTCGAAGAATCCCTGGAAGACGCGGAAGAAAAGTACCAGCGCATTGAAAAGAAAAACCAGACCCTGGACATGACTGCCGACGGCATAGCCAGCAACTTCAAGGCCCTCCAGGAATCCGAAAAGGCCATCGAAAAAATCCAATCCGATCTTTCCCGTCTCGGTTCCGATCACGAATCCCTTAAAAATTCCATCGAAGCCCTTGCAGGGGAAAGCGAAAAAGCCCGTGAAACAGCAGACGAGATCTCGGTCCTCGATGAAGCCCTTGCGGAAATCAGGGAAAAGACCAACGCATTGCAAAAAGCCAGGGAATGGATAGCCCAATCCGAAACCCGCCTTGAAGTTCTCAACAAGCAGGTTCAAACCAATTTGAAGATCATGGAAGGCGTTATAAACGGGAAGGGCGGCGACCCCCTGGGCACCGGCGCGCCCTCAATCGGCAAGAGGGAAAGCATCATAGCCCTGGCGCGCCAGAGCTGGACTGTAGAACAGATAGCCAAAACCCTTAAAATTTCCCAGGGCGAAGTCGAGCTCACCCTCGAAACCTTCAACAAAGAATAAGATCCGAGGCAGTTCCAAAACATCGGATTTTGGAACCAGCTCATCTACCTCGCCTTTCCGACTCCCCGCCTCTTGCAGTGTTTCGCGAGGGGGCAGCGTGAGCAGAAGGGGCTCACGGGCCTGCAAACATTCTGTCCGTACAGCACCAAAAGCGCATTGATGCGTTTCCAGTAACGCTTGGGCAAAATTTCCCGGAGTTCCGCCTCGGTTTTATCCGGCACCTCCGTTTCGACCCAGCCCATGCGGTTTGAAATACGGTGCACATGAATATCAACACAGATGCCATCCATATCAAAGGCTTCGGTCAGGACAAGATTCGCGGTTTTTCTGCCGACTCCCGGAAGGCTGAGCAGCGCATCCATATCGGCAGGGACTTTCCCCCCGTATTGCGTTAACAGTATTACTGCGATTTTCTGCAAATTGGCTGCTTTAGTGCGATAAAAACCAGCAGGGTAAGCGAGTTTCGCGGTCTTTTCTTCCCCCAGCCCAATAAGCTCTTTTGGCCCGGGCGCCTTTTCCAAAAGCGATTTGGAAGTTTTCAGGGTTACGGCATCTTTGGTGCGGAGGCTCAGGATAGTTGACACCAATACTGCCCAAGCCTTGTCCGGAGGGGAACCTCGCTCCTTGAGCTCTTCCCTGTCCGAAAGGACAGTTCTTGGGGTTCCAGGTTCTTTTTTGTATTCTTCGGCTAGCGCAGTTACGGAAGGATCGCTTCCCTCGCTTGCGGCCAAATGCTCCCTGCGCCATTTTTCCAATATTCTGAAAACAGCGCCCCACTCCGGCTTCATGTATCATCCCTCTCAAGGAGGCACACAACCAGGGCTTCTACAGCCTCACTGTGCCCCAATTCGCCAAGACCCTCATTGGTCTTGGCTTTAACAAAGACAGCGCTTTTGTCAACGCCCAACGTGCCAGCCAGGGATGCGCAAATTTTATCCCTAAAAGGGAGTATCCTGGGTTTCTCGCAGGTAATCACGCAGTCAATATTGACGATCCTCCAGCCCGCCTCCCTGGCCTTGTTCCATGAGATGCCAAGCAGTTTCATGGAATCCGCATCTTTCCAGGCTGGGTCAGCGGGTGGAAACAATTCCCCAATGTCGGCAAGCCCTGCCGCCCCCAGCAAGGCATCCGCAAGGGCATGGGCAAGCACATCCCCGTCGGAGTGGCCTGCCTCCCCTTTCTCAAAGGGAAGCTCCACGCCCCCCAAAAGGAATTTTCGCCCTGTAGCGAGCTTATGCAAATCTTTGCCTAAACCAATCCGAAACATATAACCTTCCAATATCCGCCTTAAGCTTTTCTCCCCGCAACGATGAGCATTTGCGCCGCCTCGTCGTAGGGGTCCTCGTCCCAGCTGCCGTAAATATCCACCGAAGCAAAACCCGCATTAAGCATGAGGCTGCGGAGTTCGGAGGCCGCGTAGAGGCGCTGGATAAAAACTTTTTCCTGCCTCTCCCCGTCTTTAATAATGATCCACCGGTTCCACATGCTGCCCCAGGAATCTACCGGTGCGCTCTCGGTAAGCACAGTTAATCCTCCCCTCTCGAACCATTCAGCCTCGACAAAATCCCTTACTGCTATCTCCTTTCCCAAAACTTCGATGATAAAGACCCCGCCGCTTTTAAGCGAGTAAAGGGCGTTTTTTAAAAAGAGGAGATCGTCCAGGGGATCTTCAAAATAACCGAAGGAATTATAGAGGTTCAACGCGGCGTCAAAGGCTTCTTTTCTTTTAAAGGAGCGCACATCTTTTTGAATGAATTCCACATCAAGCTTATCGTAGGCTGCATCTTCTTTTGCGGAGCTCAGGTAGCTTTCGGTAATGTCCACCCCCGCAGCCCTGAAGCCCCTGCGGGCAAGCTCCAGGGTAATACGGCCAAAACCGCAGCAGAGGTCGAGGATGCGGGGCGCCTTCCTGCCCTTGATATCCAGATCGTACAGATTGAGACGGGCCATTCGGGTAATGCCGTCAGCCACTGCGGGGACCTCTGCCCAGCGTGCCGCATCGAACATGACGGGAGCATAGCGCTCCCAAAATTCAGCATCCTCGAACCACTCTTTTTTTGAACTCATATTTGTATTATATTATAAAAATGAAAATAAATAAACTTGTTTTTGCATTGCTTGCGGCTCTGGTTCTTGGCGCCTGCAGCTCAAGCCCAAAAGTTTCTCCGGTTCCTTCTATTGAGGAAGATGCTGAACCGCCACAGGGCCCGAAATATCTGGAGTATTCCGAAAATTACGAGGTAACTATCTCTACACCCAGCCTTGTGGTATTCAACTGGCATAGGGACTATTATTCCGGCGGCGCCCACGGCATGCAGGAAAAAACCTGGTATGTCATCGATAAAAAAGCAAACGAAACCATCAGGCGTTCCGATGTCTTTAAGCCAGGGAGCGAAGGCCAGCTTCAGGAACTCATAGAAAGCGCTTTGAGGAAACGGGATAAACTGGAAAGCTATGAAGCCCTCTCCTCCGGGGTTTATTTTGAGGATACTGTGGAAATCACGGATAATTATTTCTTTTCCAGGACAGGCGTGGGCTTCCACTGGGATCCTTATGAGATAGCCCCTTATTCCGAAGGGATAATTGAAATAATCCTCCCCTATGGCGATTTAAGGAGCCTCCTGAATCAAAAAGGCCTTGCCTTGGCAGAAGAAGTCCAAAAAGGCTGAGCCAAAAGCGGCGGCTTAATGTTCCTCCTCCAAATTCCGATATTGGAAGGGATGGAGGAGCATAATGAAACGCTATTGCATAAAATGCCGGGCCGGGCGCATAGAATACTTTGATGTGCTTGCGGAAAATGACGACGGCTTTAAGGTGAGGCTCACCAGGATCAGCGACGGGAACGAAAAAGTCATCGAAGAATTCATGTCCCGCCACCTCTTCGACATTTGCTATAAGACCGGGTATATCTTCGAGATGGAGAAGCAGGCTGCCACAGCCTGATATCCGCGGTTTCAGGTGCTTGCGTAAAAAGGCTTCACTAACTAAACTTTCTCCATAATGAAGATCCGTGTAAAAATCTTCCTGGTGGTTCTCCCTCTTATTATTGTTACCCTGCTTCTGTCGGAGGCATCTTCCTATTTCCATGCAGTGAACGGCATTACCCGCATTGCCCGGCAATTTTTGAGCTTTAAAGCCAATGAACTTGAAAAATACGCCGAAAACCAGTGGGATCTTCTCACAGAGAACAACTATGCGGGCAGGCCCGATATGGTTCAGGCTGCCAAAAACGCAGTGACAAACTACGCCCAAAGCATCATTTTAAGCGACACCGAAATAATCCTGGCCCTGGATGAGTCAGGCAGCCTTGCCATGAGCACCGCGCCCCTGGATCTCAAGACAGGCGAAGCGGCCCTGCTCCTCAGTCTGCTTAAAGAAGAAAACGAAGGCATAAACAGCGCGGCTTTTGGCGGCAAAGCCCGGACCTTTGCTTCCTTCTATTTTACCCCCTTCCAATGGTATGTGCTTCTCACTGAAGAAGATGCCGCTTTTTACAAGGATGCTGAATCCATACGTTTCCAAACCATAGTGGTTCTGGCAATCGCCCTTGGTCTTGCGGCCCTGCTCCTCATATTCTTTACCCGGCATCTCACCAATCCTTTGAGCCGGGTTATCAAAGCCATGAACGCTATCATCACCAGCGGTGACCTCGCATCCCGGGTAGAGGTTGAATACCGGGACGAAACCGGAAGGCTGGCATCCACCTTCAACATCATGATCGGGGATCTGGAAAAAGCTTATAGCCAGATTAAGCATTATGCATTTGACGCCGTATTGGCAGGGAAAAAAGAAGAACGCATCAGGCAGATATTCCAGCACTATGTGCCCCAGGATGTCATCAATGAATCTTTCAAAAACCCTGAACAGCTTCTGCCGGGAAAAGATATGCCAATGGCGATACTCTTTTCTGATATTCGCAATTTTACTACCATTTCAGAAGAAATCGGCGAGCCCCGGATTCTTGTGGAATCTCTTAACCGTTATTTTGAAACCGAAGTTGACGCTATCTACAAGCGCAATGGCTGGGTAGACAAATACATAGGCGATGCCATCATGGCCCTCTGGGGCGCCCCGGTAAAACACGAGGACGATGTGATTAATTCGGTAATGGCAGGTCTTGACATGCTTAACGCTTTAAAAAAATTCAATGCGGAACAAAAAAAGAACAACAAGAAAGAATTCCCCATAGGCATTGGCATCAATTACGGTATTGTTACCGTAGGAAACATAGGCAGCACCCACAAGCGGGATTATACGGTCATAGGCGATAACGTAAACCTGGCTTCCCGCATGGAAGGGCTCACCAAAACCTATAAGTCGGAACTCCTCATAACCGAATCGGTTTATAAAAGCATACAGCGGCCTTCCTCTCCCAACCTTAAGGGAGGACCCCAGCTTCCCTGCCGCCTTCTGGACAAGGTCGCGGTCAAGGGCAAAAAAGAAGGGGTCAGGATCTATACGGTCAAACAGGGCTTGACTGCGGAAGAAGAAAAAGCCTGGGTCTATCATAACCAGGGCATGGAACTTTATTTTAACCGCGATTTTTCGGGGGCAGCAAAACGTTTCAAAGAAGTCCTTGCCCTGCTTGCAGGGGATTTCAATGCGGCAACATTGCTGGAGCGCTGCGAAATCTATACAGCAAATCCGCCGCCCGCAGACTGGGACGGCGTAGAAGTAATGCATACGAAATAGCATTAGTGTTAATTAACAGTATTACTGTTGATTCAATAAAAGCTGTCTTATCGCCTCTATCTGAACCTTCTGATTTTCATTTTCCCTGGTCAAGGTTTCGTTTTGGCGCTGGAGTTCCGTTGCCCTCGCCTCTGTTGCTGCGGCTGTCTGGACTGCGGCCTGTACCTGGCTTCGGGCCTCTGTAACTGCCTGGGACTGTTCAGCAATGCGCTGCTCCTGATCGGAAGTCCTCCCCATCAAGGTTTGTATGCTTTCGTCCTTTTGGTTCATGGACTGCTGCTGGTTTGCGATCTGGGTTTGAAGGGCCGCGATTCTGCTTTCATAGCTGGTCGCCAATGCGTTCTGGGCAGAATCCTGTGACGACATGGCCGTAATAGTCCGTTCAAGCTCCGAAGCCCTTTGTTCAAGGGCCTCGTTCCTGGAGATAAGGGCTGAAAGCTCTTCACTGCTATCATCCGACGGAAGAAGTGAAACGTTTTGGGCCGCTGCTGCTTTCTGAGCCTTCGCTTCTGCGACAGCTGCCTCGATGGATGCAATGGCAGCCAGATGAGCCTGTCTGCGGTTTTCGATGGAACGTATGCCCTGCAAGGCGGGGGTATTGAGAAAACCTCTCATTGCCCCAAGGGTATTGGCAGCATCGTCAAGGCGGCCCGATTTGATCATGTCGTTTACCGAAACGTAATAGCCGCCCAGCTGGCTTTCGGCAGCCTGAGCCCTTTCCTGCTCATTGCCCAGGCGGCGGAGTTCTTCCATAGCCGCGCTGAGATCTGCCTGACCCTGGCTGATCTGGGACGAAAGCTCCCTGGCCCTTTCCTCAGCCTGGGCGCGGAGGGTTGCCTCCCGGTTATGGGAATCTTCAAGTATTTTTGAACGCTCTTCCTGGAGGCCCGTTAAGGTGCTGCGGTAATCATTCTGCATTTGGAGGAGGTATTCTGCCCTCTGTTTCTGTTCTTCTGTGAGGGACTCAACAGAAAACTGAAGCTCCCGGTATTCAGCGTCCGCATCGGAAAGCTTGGAGAGTATGCCGTTTATCTCCTGTTCTTTTTCGCTTATCTGCCTGTTGGTTTCCTGGCGTATTTCCTGGATAAGCTTGCGCTCCGTGAGGCCCAGGGTAGCGCCGCCCTCATGTATATCCTGCTCATCACGGTCATGGGAGAACAAGAGAAAGGCAAAGCCCCCTGCCAATAGGAGTATCGCCGCTAAATTGACAAAAAGAGGAAAAAGGACACCCTTCTTTTTTGCCTGGATTTTAAGATCTCCAGCCTCCGGAGCAATGCGGTTTTCCGAAGAAAGGGTATTTATCTGGTTGAGTATTTCCTGTTGCTCTTCTGCGGAAAAACCTGCGGTACTGTCGAAAACTTCTTCTGACTCCATGTTACACCTGCACTTTACTTGGCATCAATGCTTTTAATCTCTTTGGCAGCCAGGCGCACACCCCCTGCCTTGAGTCCCCGTACATTGTAATCCTGGGCTTTGAATGTTTCTTTTAACACCTTAAGCCTGGGCTTGGGCGCATAATTCGCAGTAAAACTGAACTTGAGCCTCGTGTCCGTATGGAGCACCACAGCCCCCTCGGGCACCAGGGAATAGTCCTTGTTCATGATCCAGCCCTCAATGACACAGCGTTTGATGCAGGGATAACCGGTCTCTGCCTCTTTGTAAATGAGGGTAAAGACTATATCGCTTAACGCATCCTTGTCTGCCACGCCTATCCACCAGGCGTCGGGGCCTATAAAGGCTTTTTCGGGCAGGTCGGTTACGGACCAGGAACCGTTGTTTCGCAGGGTGAGTATGCGGTCAAAAGAGGATACTTCAGCCACCACTTCCCCTGCAACCCCTGTCCCAAGGTAGCCTGTTTTACGGTCGTACTTGAGCTCGAGATCTTTTTTGACCACTTCCTTGACATCTATCTTTTCGAACTTTCCAACCCTGGTGCGGCGCTGACCCCTGCCGAGCTCTTCGTTGACTTTGATCTTGGCAATGAACCCGTCCAGGCAGCTCACCGCATAAGCGGTGATGTTTTTGAGATGCCCATTGATCTCCTTGATCCTCGCAAGGATATCGTCCATCTCCTTTTTGGCCTTGTTGATATCGTAAAGCGAAATCCTGCGTATGGGAATTTTAAGGAGGTGTTCTACATCGTCATGGCTTACACCCCTGGGGCCTATCTCTTTCATAAAAGGCTTAAAGCCGTCGAGAACCGCCTTTTCTACGCCTTCAGCGGTCTTCATCTTTTCTATGCCCTTGTAAATTCTTTCTTCAATAAAGATGCGCTCCAGGGTGCGGAGGTGAACCTTGTCCTGGAGTTCTTTCTTTTCAAGTTCAAGCTCTTTGGTAAGAACCTTTACAAGCTGCCTTGCATTGTTCTTGATGACTTCGGTAACTGTCATCACTACGGGAAGGCCATCCTTGATCACCAGGAGATTTACCGAGATGGACTGTTCACATTCGGTAAAAGCAAAGAGGGCGTCTGCGGTTTCCTGGGCATACACGCCCCGGGCAAGCTTGATTTCTATTTCCACCTTGTCCGAGGTAAAGTTGGTGATACTCATTACCTTAAGCCTGCCTGACTTGGCCGCAGTTTCCACGCTATTCATGAGGCTTTCGGTAGTGGAGCCAAAGGGCAGCTCCCGGATGACTATGCGTTTGGGATCGGATGTATCAAGTTTGGCCCTGACCAGGACCTTGCCGTTCCCGTCCTGATAATCCGAAACATCCACGAGGCCCCCTGTGGGAAAGTCAGGGTAAAGCTCGAACTTTTTGCCTCCAAGGCAGGCTTTCTCGGCTTCCAAAACCTCAATTGCATTATGGGGCAGTATCTTGGTGGACATACCAACGGCAATGCCTTCGGCACCCATCACAAGGACTACCGGTATTTTCGCAGGGAAGAGTACGGGCTCCTTATTGCGGCCGTCGTAAGAGTCCGCATAGGGGGTTAGTTTGGGATTATAGAAAACATCCTTGCCCAGAGAGTTGACCTTGCACTCAATATACCTGGGTGCTGCCGCACCGTCACCGGTATAGATATTCCCAAAATTGCCCTGCCTGTCTATAAAGAGTTCCTTATTGGCAAGCACCACCAGGGCATCGCCTATGGAGGCATCCCCATGGGGATGGTACTTCATGCACTCCCCCACTATATTTGCGACCTTATGGAACTTTCCATCGTCTTTCTCAAAAAGGGTGTGGAGTATGCGCCGCTGCACGGGCTTAAGGCCGTCTTCAAGGTCGGGTATGGCCCTGTCCTTGATTACATAGCTCGCGTATTCCAGAAAATTTTTGTCGAACAGGTTTTTTATGTATGCCATATAATTTCCTTCCCAATAGTATCATAAGAAGGGAGAAGATGTAATATCATTATTTTCATAGCTTCCCCTTTACTATTTTTCTGAAAACCGGCAATTCAGCCTTGCCTGTTTCAGTGACAGGCTTAACCCACTTTCCGGAATTCATATACCAGAGCAGAATTCCGATTCGAAGGAATTCATCAAGATAGATCAGGCCAAAAACCACAAGAAAAGGCGCGTTAAGCTTAAGGCCAAAAAGGGCCACAGCAGGAATGGTAATAATGAAAAGGCCGCATATCTCTATCACCGTGCCGAACACAGACTCTCCTGCAGCCCTGAAAATATTGTTATTAATGTAGTTGCAGGTTCTTATGGTTCCTGTAACCATATATATATAAAGCATACCCTGGGCATAAAAGTACGCATCTTCTCCAAGGCCGAATAAATGGAGTATAGGAGAACGCAGTAAAAGTACCATCGACCATATAGTCAGAGTTACCAGGGGAACCAGCAAGACAAAACGCTTGGCGTCCCTGTACCCGTCAAGGTGTTCCCCGGCCCCGATTTGCTTTCCGACTATTACGGAACTTGCATTGGCGAGGCCCCCAAAAAAGGCAAACACAAAACCTTCCAAAACCCTGAACACAGCCCAGGCCGCAATACCCGATTCAACCTGACGGCCTATAATCATATTGAGGAGGAGCTGCCCCACC
Source organism: Leadbettera azotonutricia ZAS-9 (assembly GCF_000214355.1). Taxonomy (GTDB): domain Bacteria; phylum Spirochaetota; class Spirochaetia; order Treponematales; family Breznakiellaceae; genus Leadbettera; species Leadbettera azotonutricia. The sequence goes on from NC_015577.1 coordinate 3,005,524, forward strand.
CCATAAAGAACCTCATTAAAAACTACAAAAATTATTTTGGAAAAAAAAGTTTTGACAAAACCTTTTTCCCATCCATAATGCTCCCTGACTCTGGTAATAAAAGAATATTTATCATTAAGACAATAGATGTAAAGCACCAATATATGCACTACATTGGCAATTACAGTACCTACTGCGGCGCCTCGTATTCCCATCTTCGGAAACCCAAACATACCAAAGATCAGGAGCCAGTTGAGGATAGTATTGGTAATAAGGGAAGCTATGGACGCAAAAAGAGGTATTTTTACCTTTTCAATAGAACGAAGCAGGGAACCCATAGCCATGGCCAAGGTTTGCAAAGGATAACTCCAGCCTACTATACGCAGATAAGGAATCCCCGCCTCTCTTATGCCTTCCTTGTCAGTATACATCCCCATGATTAATTCGGGAAAAAAGACAGCGAAGAAGCCGAAGACAAAACCTACAGTCATCATGGTTATCAGGGTAATGCCGTAAGCCTTGCAAATCCCTTTCTCATCTTTTGCGCCCCAATACTGGGCAAAAAAGATCGTGCCGCCGTTGCAAAAACCGAAATACCCTGCAAAAAGAAGCATGGAAAAAAGGGCGCAGATCCCCACGGCCGCTACGGCAGTTTCTCCCACGGTCCCTACCATGATGGTATCCACCATGGAAGCCGAAGTTGTAAGAAGGTTTTGCAGAGCTACAGGAAGTCCTATGATAATGACATTTTCATAGAAACGCCGGTTACCCAGAAGAGGTGTTTTCAACTTATTACCAAGGCCATGCCAATCAGCCGGCGTCCCCTATCAGGTTCTTCATTATGTATTCACGCCGCTCCGGGGTATTTTTGCCCATGTAGAAGTCCAGTACCTGCGGCACTGCCTTGAGAGTGTTTACCGACACCGGCACAAGGCGTATATCCTCGCCTATGAACTGGCCAAACTCCTTGGGGTTGATCTCCCCAAGCCCCTTAAAGCGGGTAACTTCAGCCTGGCTCCCCAAAGCAGCAATGCACTCGTCCCGTTCTTTTTCAGTGTAAGAGTAAAGGGTCTCTTTCTTGTTGCGCACCCTGAAGAGGGGGGTCTCGAGTATATAGATCCTTCCCCCTGTAACGAGCTCTTCAAAATATGAGAGAAAAAATGTGAGAAGAAGATTGCGTATGTGGAAGCCGTCAAAGTCGGCATCGGTGGCGATAACAATTTTTGCGTAGCGCAGGCCCGATACGTCGTTTTCAATGCCCAGGGCCATCATCAAGTTGTAAAGCTCTTCGTTTTTGTAGATGGAAGCCCGCTTTTTGCCATACATGTTTTCTACCTTGCCCCGGAGGCTAAAGATAGCCTGGTTCATCACGTCCCTGCTTGAAACCATGGAGCCGGATGCTGAATCGCCCTCGGTAAGGAAGATAGTGGAATGCTCGCCCTGTTTTCCATCCTCAAGATGAAGCTTGCAATCCTTGAGTTTGGGAATTTTAAGGGCTATCTTTTTGGCAGCTTCACGGGCTTCTTTTTTTACCGCATTGAGTTCGGTGCGGAGGCTTTCGTTGGAGAGTATCTTGAGTTCAAGTTTCTTGCCGGCCTCAACATTCTTGTGCAGCCAGTCTTCGACAGCGGCCTTTACTTCCTGCACCAGCCATGTCCGTATGTCCGAGTTGCCCAGCTTGTTTTTGGTTTGGCTTTCAAACACAGGGCTCTTTAGTTTTACTGCGACAGTAGCAATGGTGCCTTCCCGGATATCTTCGCTGCGGTAATCTTTTTTAAAGTATGCCTGAATCCCCTTTAAAAAACCTTCCTTGAAAGCAGAAAGATGAGTGCCGCCATCGCTGGTGAACTGCCCGTTCACAAAAGAGAAGTATTCTTCCCCATAGTTATTGGTATGGGTAAAGGCAAACTCCAAATGGTCGCCCTTGTAATACCCTATTGGGTAGAGCTGATCGTCTCCGGTCTCTTCAGTAAGCAGATCGTAGAGGCCCCGTTTTGACACATAGGACTTGCCATTAAACATGAGTGTGAGCCCCGTGTTGAGGTACGCATAGTTGAGTATGCGCCTTTCGATAAATTCAAAATTGAATTCGTAGTCCCCAAAGATTTCTTTATCCGGCGTAAACTCCACAAAGGTGCCGTTCTTCTGCTTGTCCTTGAGCTTGCCTTTGCGGTTGGACAGCAAATCCCCCCGTGAAAAAACAGCCTCCGCAAATTCGCCGTCCCTGATGGCAACCACCCGGAAGTGCGAAGAAAGGGCGTTCACCGCCTTGGTGCCCACACCGTTGAGTCCCACGGAAAACTGGAACACGTCATCGTTGTACTTGGCGCCGGTGTTGATCACCGACACGCATTCCACAAGCTTGCCCAGGGGTATGCCCCGTCCGAAGTCGCGGATCTTTACCGTACCGTCTTTGACCACAACTTCGATGGTTTTGCCGTTCCCCATGATAAATTCGTCGATGCCGTTGTCTATCACTTCTTTGAGAAGCACATACATGCCATCGTCGGGGTTGGAGCCATCACCAAGGCGGCCTATGTACATGCCAGTGCGGAGGCGTATGTGCTCCAGGGAAGAAAGGGTCTTGATTTTGGATTCATCATAAACCCCGGATTTTGCGATAGGGGCAGCCTGGGATTTTTCGGAAGCCGCTGTTTTAGCGGACGCTTTTGCCTTTGCGGCTTTTGCTGTCTTTACATTCTTTGCCGTTTTCTTTGCCATGTACCTTTATTCCTTATCAACAATTTTTTGCAGTTCTTCAATATGAAAGCTTGATTCGCCTATGCGTTTTTCCATGCCGGCAATGGATTCTTCGGCGGCTGCAATCTTGCGGCGCTGGACTTCGATGTCGGTTTTAAGCTTTTCAATCTCCGCCTTTTCTTCGTCTATGGCGATGGCAGCCTTGAGCTTCTCAATATGAACATCGGCTTCTTTAACGGCTTCCCTGAGAAGCTTAACCTTGTCTCCTTTGGATCTGTCCTCTTCGGTCAGGAGGGGATCGAAATAATCATTCCAGGCGGGGGCAATGGCGAAAGAGCCAAAACGGCGACAGGCTTCACTGGCAGAATCCCTGGCCCTGGCGATATGCTTTTCTATGGTTTGGACACGCCGTGCCGGACTGCCCCCTGCAGCGATCATATCGGAGATCCTGCGGCGTTCTTCCTTGAGGGTGACAATTTCATCGCTTAAGGCCAGTGTCGCCTGGTAAAGATTCCCGGCTTTTTCAGCCAGTTCCTGCACATCCGCTTCGCCAGCCTCGTAACCCTCGCCGGTGGTTATGAATTTTTCGCCCGCAGCCCGGTAAATCTTGTGAAGCCCCGCCTGATTCTTCATCAGCATGGTCTTGACTGCCAGAATTTGGGCATTTTTCCCTATCCATGTGAAGATATTGCCGGTTTTTTGCTCCAACTCATCCAGTTTGGCTTCCTGGTCATCGATTTTGAGGAGTAAATTGTCCAATTGGCTCTTGTAAGTGAGGGAAAAACTGTCAAACGCGGGATCTGCCAGCACATATTGGCCTAATTGAACAAAAAGAATGGAAACTTCCTTGGTTTTTTCAGAATATTCCAGCTCCTTATAGGAAATTTGCTCTTCCGCATCCTTCAATTTGCGGGTATCAGTCTCAATAGAAACGATTATTTCCCCGTTTTCCGCGATCTCCTTGAGGAGTTCCCGGTATTCCTTGCAGGCAAGATAGGGACTGTCGGCCAAACCTGGAGCTTCCGCCGGCTCATTCCCGCCTTCGATGCGGGAAAGAAGGGATTCACCCAGGGTTTCAAGGAGCTTGTCCACCCCTTCCTGATCTGTGCGCCGCTGGTCCTCAAGCTCCCGGATAGTCTTCTTTCTATCGTCCATAAATTTTCCTTATAATTTCTTCACTATTTTACTATAGATGAAGACATTTTTCTTGACAATCTGCCAAGACGGCTACATGATAGATATTTAGAGAATAGGAGTACTCATGGCTTACACAACCGAATTTATTAAAAATGTTTCCATCGCCGGGCACGGAGGCACCGGCAAGACCACCTTGTTTGAGCGCCTGCTTTTTGCAGGCGGCGCTATTGGCAAGGCAGAAACAGTGGAGTCCGGCAAAACGGTCAGCGATTCCACCACAGAAGAAATCGAACGCAAGATTTCTATTCATGCTGCAATGGCCCATGTCGAGAGAGCAGGCAAAAAGCTGAATTTTTTCGACACCCCCGGGTCTTCGGACTTTACCGGGGACGTGATACTCACCTTTAGGGCATCTGAATTCGCCATACTCACGGTTGACGGGCATGTAGGGGTTCAGATTGAGACTATCAAGCTCTGGCGGAACCTGGACATGCGGAAAAAGCCCCGGGGCATCTTCATTACCCGCCTTGACTCCGAACGCGCCGATTTCAGCAAGACCCTGGCGGACATAAAAGAGAAATTTAAGACTGAACCTGTGGCAATCACCCTGTCCATGGGAAACGGCCCTGCCTATAAAGGCGTTATCGATATATTGAACGGCAAAGCGTACCTCGCCGGCGGTGACGGGGTAGAAAAAGAAAGCCCCATTCCCGATGAATTCAAGGCGGAATACGAAGCTGCCCGGGAAAAGCTTATTGAAGCCGCAGCCGAAGGTGACGACACCCTCATGGAACACTATATAGACAAGGGTTCCCTGGATGCCGAGGAAATGCACAAGGGCCTCATCGAAGCCCTGGCTGAAAACAAGATACTTCCCGTGTTCTGCGGCGCCGCCCTTAAAAATTCAGGCCTTATTCCGGTTCTGGACTTTATCGCCGATGTCGGCCCCGATCCCCACACTGCCGAAGATATAGCCCTGGATGCCGAAGGCAAGCAGGTCGCAGTTCCCTTAAGTCCCGAAAAGCCCCTGGCAGGGCTGGTCATCAAGACTGCCTATGACCAGTTCTCAGGCAAACTATCATGGTTCAAGATCATCTGCGGAAAGCTCACGGCAGATGCTGAAGTTTACAATGTCTCTGAAAACAAAAAGGAGCGGGTGGGCAAACTCTACATCTCCCAGGGCAAAAAGCTTGAGGAAGTGAAGGAACTCTTCGCGGGGGATGTGGGCATTATCACCAAGACCGCCACCCTCAGAACCAACGACACGGTTACTGCCGGGGACTTGAGCCTCAAGTTCCTGCCCCTGCGCCTCCCCGAGCCTGTCCACTCAGTAGCAGTCAACGCGGTTGCCAAGAAGGACGACGATAAACTGGGCGAATACCTTGTCAGGGCTGCGGAAGAAGACAAAACCTTTAAGTACAACTTCAATGCCGAAACCAAGGAAACCGTTATCTCGGGCATGGGCGAACTCCAGATCAATATTATCCTGGATAAAATCAAACAGAACCAGAAAATCGAGGTCGAAACCCATGTGCCCCGGGTTGCCTACCGTGAGACCATCACCAAGAAGGCCGGCGCCGAGTACACCCACAAAAAGCAAACCGGCGGCCACGGCCAATACGGCAAGGTTGTCATGGAGATAACCCCCCTAAAACGGGGCGAAAACTACCAGTTCGTCAACGCCATCTTCGGCGGCGCCATCCCCAAGAACTTCATACCCGGCATAGAGAAAGGCGTGATCGAAGGCATGGCCCGTGGCACTATGGCCCAATACCCTGTAGTGGACGTGGAAGTGAAAATTGTGGACGGCAAGTACCACCCGGTGGACTCATCGGAGCTTTCCTTCAAACTTGCAGCCCGTAACGCTTTCCGCGAATCCATGCGCCAGGCCGGCCCCACCCTTCTCGAACCCGTCATGAACCTGACGGTTTTTGTGGAAGACAAATACCTGGGCGACGTGATGAGCGATCTTTCAGGCAAGCGGGGCAAAATCCTGGGTCAGGACGAAATGGGCGGCGGCATAGCCGAGATCAAGGCCGAAGTGCCCCAGGCAGAGCTGCTGCGGTACTCCATTGATCTCCGATCGATTACTTCGGGAACAGGGTCATTTGGAGTTGCCTTTGACCACTACGCGCCCATTTCAGGCAGAATCGCCGAGGATGTCATCAAAGCTGCCGAAGCGTTCAAGGTACAGGAATCGGACGAATAAAGCAGTGCAGCAGAAATTCTGGATGTGCATTTTATGATATTATACCCTATCGGGTATAATATCATTTGAAGTATATATTTTATACCTTATCAGGTATAAAATATAAAAATATTGACAAATTATACCCATTAGGGTATAATTTTATATTATGCAGAACCAAGTTGCACGTTTTACCAAAAGCCGGAGAAAAACTCTTGGCTTGACCCAAACCGAACTGGCGGAAAAGGCCGGAGTTGGGCTGCGTTTTGTGCGAGATCTGGAACAGGGGAAAACCACCCTCAGGATGGACAAGGTAAACGCGATTCTGGCCCTCTTTGGCCATGAGGCAGGACCTGTACCCATGCCGCAGGAAACCTCACAATGAGCCTGCGGAGAGGGACAGTTTACTACCAAAACCTCAAAGCAGGCCTTATCGAGGAGGAAGAGGATCAGTATCGCTTTCAGTATCTTCCTGAATACCTTGCTGATCCCCATGCCAGGGCAGTAAGCCTGACCTTGCCTTTACGGGAAGAACTTTTTACAAGTGAAAGGCTTTTTTCCTTTTTTGACGGCCTTATCCCCGAAGGATGGCTCCTTGAAACTGCGGAAAAAAACTGGAAGCTTGATCCACGGGACAGAATGGGGCTGCTCCTTGCTTGCTGCAGGGACACTATAGGCGCGGTAACCGTAGAGAGGGCTGAAAATGAATAAGTGCCTCTTTTGCTACGGGCCTTTGGAAGAGGGACAGTACCATTCAAAATGTTCAAAAAAAATTTTCGGTACTGCAGAGCCGCCCCTCCTCCCCTACGGCGAAGATTCCATACGGGAATTGGCCAGGGAAATAATTCAGCGCAGTGTTTCAGTTCCCGGGGTGCAGGCAAAGCTTTCGCTTCATCTATCAAATGAAAAAGGGCAGATGCCGAGGTTCACCCTGGTGGGCCTTTGGGGCCATTACATCCTGAAACCGCCGGTTGACGCGTATCCCCATATAGCCGAGATCGAAGACTGCACCATGCATTTGGCGGAAATTTTCCGCATGCCCACGGTTCCCCATTCGCTCATACTTATGGAAAACGGAAAGGGGAAACCCGCATACATCACAAGGAGGATCGACCGCGGCATCAAGGAAAAACGATCCCTTCACATGGAAGATTTTTGCCAGCTTTCGGGAAAACTGACAGAAGATAAATACCGGGGTTCCCTTGAAGGCTGTATCAAAATAATAAAGCGCTATTCATCCAATACCATGCTGGATACAATCGCGTTTTTTGAAATTGCCCTCTTCTCGTTTCTCACCGGTAACGGGGATATGCACCTCAAAAATTTTTCTCTTCTTTACAATGAGGATGGGACTATAAGTCTGGCTCCGGCCTACGATCTCCTTTCCACAAGGCTCCTCATTCCGGAAAAACTGGACAGCGAAGAATTCGCCCTGACCATGAACGGCAAGAAGAAAAAATTCACCTGCAACGATTTTCTAAAATTCGGCGCAGGCAGCGGACTTTCCCCACGGCAGATCGAAAACTGTTTCAAAAAGTTCAGCGCCTCTCTGGGAAAAGCCCTTGGCTTTATCCGCGCTTCGTTTCTCCCCGAAAAAATCCAGGATCGCTATTGCGGTCTTATAGAAAGCCGTGCCGAAAGGCTGGGGCTGTAAACGCTTCACTTCCTGACGTTGAGCGGCGCATAGGGCAGACGCTGCTGGACGCACTTGTAGGCGGGGCGGATAATCCTGCCGCCGGAGATTATTTCTTCCATACGATGGGCGCACCAGCCTGCAACGCGGCTTATGGCGAAGAGGGATGTGTTCAGTTCTGCAGGTATGCCCAGCATTTTATAGACAAAGCCGGAATAGAAATCCACGTTGGTACAGATGCCCTTGGTGGAACTTTTTATTTTTTTGAAAACTTCCGGGGTAAGGCGCTCAATGAGGCGGTAGAGGTTGAACTCCTTTAGCAGGCCTTTTTCTTCGGCAAGGATGGCAGCCTTGTCCCGGAGCAGTTTGGCTCGGGGGTCGGACTTGGTGTAGACAGCATGGCCCTGGCCGTAGATGAGGCCCGAGCCGTCGAAGGCTTCGCCCCTCAGTATGGTCGCAAGGTAAGCGCCCACCTCGCCTTCGCTTTCCCAGTTTTTGACGTTCTTCTTGATATCCTCCATCATGCCCATGACCTTGATATTGGCGCCGCCGTGCTTAAAGCCCTTGAGGGACTGAATACCGGCGGTGATGGCGGAAAAAGTATCGGTGTCTGCGGAAGAAACCAGATGAACCGCAAAGGTTGAATTGTTGCCTCCCCCATGTTCGGCGTGGAGCACCAGGGCCAAATCGAGGATCTCTGCTTCAAGGCGGGTGAACTTTTGGTCGGGCCTGATGAGGGAAAGCATGGCTTCGGCAGTTGAACAGGCCGCTTCGGGGAGGTGGATGATGAGGCTCTCGTGATCGTAGTAATGCTTCTTTGCCATGTAGGAATAGGCCACTATCGTGGGGAACCGAGCGATGAGTTCGAGACACTGGCGGAGGACGTTTTCGGGCGACTGGTTCTCGGGGTCTTCGTCGTAGGAGTAGAGGGTCAGCACCGAACGGGCAAGCTTGTTCATCACATCCCGGGAAGGGGCCTTCATGATGGAATCTTCGGCAAAATTTTTGGGCAGAGCCCGGCTGTTGCCGATGAGGGCGGTGAAATCTTCGAGCTGTTTCCTGGTGGGGAGCTGGCCGAACATCAGGAGGTAGACGGCCTCCTCAAAACCGAAGCGGCCTTCTTTGGCGGCATTTGCTACGATATCTTCAACGTCTATGCCCCGGTAGAAAAGCTTGCCGTCTATGGGTACTTTTTCCCCTTCATCAATGATATAGCCATGAACATCGCCAATGCGGGTAAGGCCAACGAGCACACCAGTGCCGTCGGCATTGCGGAGACCGCGCTTGACGTTGAATTTTTCGAACAGATCGATATCTATATAGTCATTTTTTGAGATTTCCTGAACATAGTCCCTAACACTGCTCATCATGAGCCTCCACGCATATTTATACAAAAAACATACCTTAAAATGAATATTTTTGCAATATGCGTCAGGGATCTATCAGGGCATCCCTACCCTAAAACCTCCACTTTTTGCGTTACCTTGCCGTCCGCGCTTTTTACCTGGTGCAGCATGCCCCAGTGCTTCCCGTTGGAATAGAAACAGTGGAAATCGTCCTGGCACACCTGAGGGTTAAAAGTTTCTGTGTCCGAGGCAGGATCGTACTGAGCCCCGGACAAGGCGGGGATAAGCCCCCAGCTTGCCAGGGAGCGGGAATAAAAGAAACCGCACTATGAGCAAGCCCTTGATAATATTGATGATTTTAAATACCAATACGGCAAGGGTTGTTTGGCGGATCAACTTCTGGGGCAACAGCTTGCACACGTAAGCGGGTTGGGATATTTATTGGACAAAAACCATATAAAAAGCGCAGTTCATAGTATCTTTAAATATGATTTCTTAAAAGACTTCAGTAATTTCAATAATATTCAGCGAACCTATGCGCTGAATAAAGATGGCGGTTTGCTGCTCTGCAGCTGGCCAATGGGCGGCAGACCGGCTATTCCCTTCGTGTATTGCGATGAGGTATGGTCCGGCATTGAATATCAGGTAGCTTCTCATTTAATCTATGAAGGATTTACTGCAGAAGGCCTGCAAATAGTCGAAGCCTGCCGAGCCCGTCATGATGGTTTTAAGCGGAGTCCCTGGAATGAAGTCGAATGCGGTCATCATTATGCCCGATCCCTGGCAAGCTATGGGGTGCTTTTGGCTCTAACCGGTTTCCGCTGCGATGCTGTAAACAAGAAGCTTTACTTTAAGCCTGCCATGAACCAGGATAACTTCAAAGGCTTTTTCTGCTGTGCCTCAGGCTGGGGTATTTATCATCAGACGAAGAATGCCGATGGCAGCTTTAAGGGCAGTATAGAAACCCTCTATGGAAATTTTGATGGTTATAATCTTATAATAGGGCAGGAGATCTAAAATGCACGTAAAACCAGTATCAGACAAATCTTTTAAGCCCTATGGGTATGTAGTGGAGGGATATGATTTCTCCAAACTGCTCAAGACTCTGGAAGAAACCACGGAAAAACCGAATGAAGGGACCATCTATGTTCCCAGTGATCCAAAACTGGAAGCCCTCCCCATCTTTGCCGAATTGCAGGATCGGGCTTTCGGCGGAATTCCTGTCCAGATTGGCTATTGCAACGGGTTCAACACCAAGCTGAACTGTCTGGAATACCACAGGGGCAGTGAAATATGCGTTGCAGCTGATGACATTATCATGCTCCTTGCAAAACTGCAGGACGTAGAGGGCGGCAAAATAGATACGTCCAGGGTGGAAGCCTTTTTACTGCCCAAGGGAACCGGCATTCTGTACTATGAAACCTCCATGCACTACGCCCCTGCCAAGGCCAAGGCGCCTTTCAGGAGCATCATTGTTCTGCCCAGACAGACAAACACCGACCTTCCCAATTTCACAGCCAAAAATGCCGAGGACAAGCTGCTCCGGGCCCGCAATAAATGGCTAATTGCCCACGCCGATGCCCCAGAGGCAAAGAGCGGCGCGGTGGTGGGAGTCACGGGCAAGAATATTGATGTGGAAAGGGATCTGAAGTAATTTACTTCCCCTGATCTTCCTCCCGAATCTGCACTCTTCGTATTTTGCCCGAAATGGTCTTGGGAAGTTCGGTAACGAATTCCACGATGCGGGGGTACTTGTAGGGGGCTGTGGTCTTCTTCACGTGGTTCTGGAGTTCTGTCTTGAGTTCCTCGGAGGCGACCCAGCCTTTGGCAAGGATGACAGTGGCCTTGACCACGGTGCCCCGATCCTCGTCGGGGACGCCAGTGATGGCGCATTCCAGCACAGCAGGATGCTCCAGAAGGGCGCTTTCGACTTCGAAAGGGCCTATGCGGTAGCCCGAGCTTTTGATGACATCGTCGGAACGGCCAACAAACCAGTAGTAACCATCCTCGTCGCGCCAGGCAACATCGCCTGTGTAATAGACATCATCATGCCAGACTGAGAGGGTGAGCTCATCGTCCCGGTAATAGCCGCCGAAAAGGCCAATGGGGCGTATTTTGTCGGTTCGCACCACAAGCTGGCCTTCCTCGCCCATGGCGCATGGAGTGCCGTCTTCGCGGAGCAGGTCGATGTCATAGCCCGGGGCAGGCTTGCCCATGGAACCGGGCCTGGGCTCTATCCAGGGGTAATAGGTGCACATGGTTACGGTTAATTCAGTCTGGCCGTAGCATTCGTGGAGGCGGAGGCCCGTGCCCGCGAGGAACTGTTCGTAAATCTCGGGGTTAAGGGGTTCGCCTGCAACCGTGCAGTGTTTGAGCGCGGAAAAATCGTACTTTGTAAGATCTTCTTTGATAAAGAAACGATAGATAGTCGGGGGGGCGCAGAAAGTGTTCACCTTGTATTTGGCGATAACCTCCAGCATGGCTGAAGGGACAAAACGATCGTAATCGTAAATAAAAAGCCCGGTGCCTGCAATCCACTGGCCATAGATCTTGCCCCAGGCTGCCTTGGCCCAGCCAGTATCGGCAACCGTGATGTGAAGACCACCGGGAACCACATTGTGCCAGTAGCGGGCTGTGGCGACATGCCCCAGGGGATAGGCATAATCATGGCGCACCATCTTGGGCATGCCCGTAGTGCCGGAAGTAAAATAAAGAAGCATGATGTCGTTATTGGTGTTCACATGAGGAGGCCGTTTGAAATCCGCAGAGGCTTCTTTCCAGGCTCCATTGAAGTCGAGCCACGGAACAAGACGCCCTGCGGGCGAAGAATCATCATCGTTTGAATAATTGGGTACCGTGCCTGCCCGTTCGGCAAAAAGTTTTGCTGCTTTTTCCGCAGGCTTGTCCTGGGGTGGAGTATGCACGGAACGCACAAAGGCCTTGTAGCGCAGATTGCTGTCTCCGGCAGAATCAGAATCCCGCTCCATCCTGGCTTCGGCTTCGTCGATGCGGTACATGAGTTCAGGATCATCAATGCAGATAATGCCTGCAATGTCGGCAGCGGTACAGCGGTAGACCAAATCCTTGGATGTGAGGAGATGGGTTGCGGGTATGGCGATGACTCCCATCTTGTGAAGGGCAAGGAGTATGGGCCAATATTCATAACGCCGTTTGAGAATGATCATCACGGTGTCGCCTTTTTTTATGCCCCCGGCAGCGAGCACATTGGCAGCCTGATCCGAAAGGCGCTTGATGTCGGCATAGGTGAACTCGGCCTCGGCGCCAAGCTCATCGCACCAGAGCATGGCTCGCTCCCCGCCCTTTTCGGCCGCAAGAATATCCATCACATCCCAGGCAAAATTGAAATTTTCCGGGATGTCTACCTTAAAGTTGCTATAGAAATCCTCGTAGGATTCGAACTCCGTACGGGGCAGGAATTTATCTATCAATGCCACAATCAGCTCCTTTACATTACCACAGCGATAAACCGGGCGCGCTTGCCCCCAAGGGCTTTCATGCCATGGGGTTCATTGGAATCATAATAAATGCAATCCCCGGGATTGAGTTCCATCTCGTGGCCCCCAACGGAAATAAGGAGTTTGCCCTCGAGAAGATAATCGAATTCCTGGCCCGGGTGGGTATTGATGCTCAGAGGCTTCTGCCCGGTATCCGCACTGGCTTCAACCAGGAAGGGTTCGGCCTTTTTAAGATGAAAATTGTAAGCCAGGTTCCAATAACCGTACATGGGCCTCCGGCTCACTTCAGGGGCTTCCGCAGCCCTGGTGAGGCAAAACGTTTTAAGCTTGGAAGTATTCCCTGTGACGAGTTCCGAAAGATCCACCTTGAAGCGGGCCGCTATCTCTACAAGGGCGCCAATAGAAAAATCTTTTTCCCCCGACTCCCACTGGTTGTACTCGGCCTGATCGAACCCCAGCTCTTTGGCCAAAGTTTCAGCGGAAATTTCTTCAATCTCCCGCAGGACCTTCACCCTCTGGATAATTTCCTTTGTTGTTTCGGACATAGGGCCTCCTTCTAAGCAGAGAATTCTACAATAACAGGAGGAAAAATTCAATTATATCCCGGGATGATCCCTCAGCACTTCTTCCTCGGCTTCTTCCTCAAACTGGCGTGTATAAAGATCGTGGTAATGGCCCTTTGCGCGCATAAGTTCCTTATGGGTCCCCCGTTCTATGATTTTGCCATTGTGCACTACAAGGATGATATCGGCGCCTCTAATAGTAGAGAGGCGGTGGGCAATGACGAAACTTGTACGGCCCTCAAGGAGATGGTGAATGGCATTCTGGAGGAGCATTTCCATCTCCGTATCCACTGAGCTTGTAGCTTCGTCCAGGATGAAAATCCTGGGGTCAGCCAGGACTGCCCTGGCAAAGGAGATGAGTTGCTTCTCGCCTGTGGAGAGCCTGTCGCCCCCCTCGCCTACTTCTGTGTCAAAGCCGTTTTCCAGTTTTGCAATTACCGAATCAGCATGGACAATTTTGGCAGCCACTTCCACTTCCGCATCAGAGGACTCAAGCCTGCCGTATCGTATATTGTCCCTGATAGTGCCTGTAAAGAGATGGGGGCTTTGAAGCACATAGCCCAAGGCACTATGAAGCCAGATCTGGCTCCGTTCGCGGTAGTCCCGGCCATCCACAAGTATGGCGCCTGTGGTAGGCTCGAAGAAGCGGCAAACCAGGTTCACCAGTGTGGATTTTCCTGCGCCGGTTTCACCTACTATGGCGACATAGGTTCCGGCCTTCACCTGGAGGTCAAAGTGTTCAAGGACATTTTCCGTGCCGTCAGGATAGCGGAAGGTAACATCCCTGAATTCCACATCCCCCGAAACAGGCTCCCAATTTTCCTTTTTAGGGTTAAAGGTATCGCCGTATTTTTCTATTACTTCGGGCGTATCGATGATGCCTGGCACCTGTTCCAAAAGGCCGCTCACCCTTTCCACGTTGGCCTGGGTAGAGACAAAGTCGGTGAGTATATTGGCAATGTTCTGTATGGGGTCGAAGAAGCCCCCCGCGTATTGAAGGAAAATTGCCAGTATGCTCAAGTCAGCCCCAAGAAAGACAATCTCATAGCCGCCGTACCCCAGCACTATTGCAGTTGCAAGAGAACCAATGAAAAGCACCAATGGTATAAAGATGGAACGCAGTGAAGCCAGATGGTTGGCATGGCGGCGGTAATCGCCTGTTATACCCATGTATTCGCCAAGGCTCTGCTTTTCTGTTACCAGCACTTTTACTGTCCTTGCCCCGGTGATACCCTCGTTCATGGCCCCTGTCATTTTGGAATTGAGTTTGCGAACGATGCGGTTTACCTTAAGGATTTTTTTTTGAAAAATAGCAGTGAGGAGAGCCAAGGGCGGGATGGTGGCGCAGACTATGAGTGCAAGCTGCCAGTGCACCATAAACATGGAGATAACAACCCCGACACAATAAAAAGCAGACCACGAAAAATCAATGAGACCCCAGGCAACAAGATCGCCTATGCGCCCTGTGTCGGAATTGGTACGGGCCATCATGTAGCCTACAGGGGTCTTGTTGTAATAGGAAAGGCTCAGCTTCTGAAGATGAAAGAAAACCGAATTCCTCAATGCCCTGCTTATGCCAACCTCCGCCCTAATGCCGAAAGCCACAAAGAAGCGCACAATAAAGCCCTGGACCAGAGGCAGAATTATTGCTACAGCAATAAGCTTCCATGCCCCTTGGGCACTGCGGGGTTCTATATTATGCTTAATTGCATAACCCAAAAGCAAAGGCAGCACTACGTCTATTGCTGCAGCGCAGAGCATAAGAGACGCACAGCGCACAAGATATTTTTTTTGGGGCAAAATGAAGGGGAGCATTTTTTTCCAAATGCTCAATGACATGGGCTTATTATAATCAAAATCTTCGTAATCGGCCATTAAAAATCCTCTCTATTGCCGCTTTGAATATCGAAGATACGGCGGTAACTTCCCTGGCGGGCCAAAAGCTCCTGATGGGAGCCAATCTCCTCCACTGTCCCATCCTTGAGAACCAGGATCTCATCGGCCTGCATGAGGCTTGAAATACGGTGGGAAATGATTATCACTGCGGCCTCTTTTACACGTTTTCGCAATGCAGAGCGTATTTTTGCGTCAGTTTCAGTATCCACTGCGGAAAGACTGTCGTCGAATATCATCACCGGGGGATTGGATGCCAGCATGCGCGCAATGGCAACCCGCTGTTTCTGCCCCCCCGACAAGGTCACGCCCCTCTCGCCGATTACCGTTTCATAGCCCTCCGCGAATTCTTCAATAGTGTCGTCCACATGGGCCACCGCAGCAGCGCTTTTGATTTCCCCGATATCCATTTCAGGTTTTATCGAAGCAATATTTTCCCTAATGGTTTTGGAAAAGAGGAAAGGCTCCTGAAGACAGAGGCCTATATTTCTTCGCAAGCTGCTCCTTGAAATACGGCGTATATCAATGCCGTCAATGGTAATGCTGCCTGACCCATCAGGCACATCGTAGAGCCTCGAAATAAGATGCACCAATGTCGATTTGCCCGAGCCGGTGCTTCCCAAAATAGCAAGGGTCTTTCCGGGCTTCACAGTAAAGCTGATGTTCTTCAATACCGGCTCGCCTTTTCCATAGGCAAACGTAACATTGTTAAAGCTGATTTCGCCTTTTATCCCGGGGTTAAGCGCATCAGGGGGATCGGTTTCGCTTTCGTTCTGCAAAACATCCCGAACCCTTCCTGCCGAAACCAGGGTCTTGGAAAATTCAGAAAGTATGCGCCCCAGCTGGCGCACTGGCCAGATCATCCAGTTACAATAGGTATAAAAAGCAAGGAATGTGCCAGGGGTAAGATCCCCTTTAACGCTGCGGTAAATACCGGCACTTACAATAATTGCCAGCTGGAAGCCGCTCATCATGTCTCCCGCACCCCAGAACACCCCAAGGAGTTTTCCGATATGCGACCAGATATCGGCATAAGTCCTGGTCCGTTCCGAAAAGCGGTCCATCTCGTAAGCTTCCCTGCCAAAAGCCCGTACAACCCTGACGCCGGTGTAGTTTTCCTGCGCGCAAGACTGCATGACGCCTTCCGCCGCATCGGCCTTGGCAAATTGTTTTTCTACTCCCTTAAAAAAGATGACAGAAAAAAGCAATATGAAAGGGATGAGAATGAGGGCAACCAGGGACATGAAGACATCCATGGAGAACATCATAATCAGGGCAAGTACAAATACGCAAAAAGTGCGCATCAACTCGCTTAAATGGTTCTGGATAAAGTTGCGTATAGTATCCACATCCGAGGTACAGCGCTGAATGATGTCGCCTGTGTGGCAGCTTACATGCCAGTCATAGGGCAGCTTTTGTATATGGCCATAGAGGCTGTTCCGGAGCCGCCAGGCAATGGTTTCGCCCAATTCGATGCTGGTATAACGCCTTACCACATTGGAAAGCCCTGACAGCAAGGCCGCCCCAAGGGTAAGCACCGCACAGATCCAGATATTTTGCTTTAAGAAGGCGGTACCGCCGAGGCTGTCCACAAGCTGCAGCACAAAGGCAGGAGCTTGAAGCGGGGAGGATCCAATCACCGAATCGATTGTGTAGCGTATAATCTGGGGGGACACAAAAGAGAAGGCTACAGTTGTAAAAGTTGTAAGGCAGCAGAGAAAAAAGCTAAAACGCCTGTCTTCCGCCGCCGCCGCTATCATGGCGGGGCGGCTTTTTTTCCAGGGCAATTCCATTTAATCCGCCGTTCCCCGAAGGGTTAGAGCCAGCTCCTTCCATACAAGCTGATCCTTTTCTGATAATTTGGCAAATTCCTCCTGCCTTCCATAGGCAGAAAATTCTATAAACTGGCTGGTCCTTCTTAAGAGTTCATTGAATTTTTTTTCATGGAAGTCTTTGAGCCAACGGGGTATATTCCGGGCTTTTTCTTTGGGGGTGAAACACAGCCCCGCATAGTGGGGGGCACAAAGGCCTTCCGATTTTTCAAAAGCTGCCTGGAGTTCCAATTCCTCGGAACTGCCGCCCCCCGCATTGGAAAGGAAACTCAAATACTCTTCTTCAATTCTATCCCGTTCAACGCAGATAGGGCATTGCCCCTTGGGCTTCCAGGGCCTGTGTTTTTCAAAAGCGACAATACGATCCTCCAAAATATCCCGGCCCATGATTGCAACTGCAAGGCCGTCCCTGAATGCGGCAAGGTTGCGGGAATGAAAATCGCAAAAACCCCCCGCCGCCCGGTGATTGGCCCTGAAAACCCGATCCGACACGTGCTCAAAAAGCATATTGTCGATATACCGTTCAGCCCTGTCGGCAACAATCCTGCAAAGGGGACAGCCGGGTTTTTCCGCGGCCTTTTGAAGTTCAAAAAAATTGATGTGTTTATCCACTGGCATTTTTTATTTTCTAATCTCCAATTTACCATCGCTGCGGCCCACAAAAACCTGCGGCCTTAATTCACGCCCTGACGGGCCGGTGAAAAAACCATTCTCTACAACCCCGGGTATCCTGTTAAGCTCTGCTTCCAGTTTTTTCGGATCCACAGGATCTTTGAACAGGATATCCAGAAGCAGGTGGCCATGTTCGGTAATCACAGGCCCTGCTTTACGCAGTGCTTCCCGCAGTGTTGCTTCCGCCCCCAGCTTCTCAAGGGAGCGGGTAACAGGGATGCGGGCTTCGGCTATCACTTCGATTGGCACAGGGAATTTGAGGCCCAGGTTATTTACAAGCTTTCCTTCATCCACCACAATGCAGTAAGCCCGGGAGGCGTAAGCAACGATTTTTTCCACCAGCAATGCACCGCCTCCACCCTTGACGCAGTAATTCTGCGGATCTACCTCGTCAGCGCCGTCAATGGTCAAATCGAGTTCGCCGCCTATATCCTTTGAATTGAGGGTGTAAAGGGGTATGCCCCATTTTTCGCATTCTATGCTGGTCTGAAAGCTCGTAGGCACTGCCAATATGTTTTTCAGCTTCCCCTGCTGCATAAGGCTCCCTATGTGGCGGACTGCAGGAATGGCAGTGGAACCTGTCCCCAGGCCGAGCTTCATGCCGCTTCTTACCAGGGCTTCTACCGCTGCTTTCCCTACCATCTCTTTTATCTCTTTCTGATCCATTTTTATATCCTGATTTATTCCTGGAGTTTGACCCTGCTGATGAGGGAGGGAGGAAATTCCTTCCCCATGAAGTAGGTGTACTGATAACGAGCCTGTCTTATGAGCATATCATAGCCATTCAATATGCGGCAGCCCGAAGCTTCTGCCCTGACAAGGCATCGGGTTTTGGCCGGTTTATAGATTAAGTCCATGACTAATTCTTTTCCTGTGAAATGGTAAAATTCTATAGGGTCTGCATCAGGCAAGGGCTCCATTCCTACCGAGGTAGTCTGAATGATAATATCCGCATATTTCTCCATCATCTCAATGCCTTTGTTGTCCAGGCTTGCCCAGGCAAATTTATAGGGAAGGGCTACATCCCTTGCCCTCACTGCAGTACGGTTCAGGATAAGAGCCTTGCCCTTGAGCCTGTAAACCTCGGCCGCTACTGCCCGTGAAACTCCCCCTGCTCCGACTATGGTGACCCTCTTCCCCCTAAGATCCTTGCGGCCGGAAAATTCAAGAAGGGAATCAGTGAAACCCTGGGCGTCAGTATTGTAACCCATCCAGCCATCGGCGCTTGAGACAATCGTGTTGCAGGCGCCAATGGATTGCACCAGATCCGATTTACAGAAAAGGAAGGGCAGCACTGATTCTTTGTAGGGAACAGTAACAGAAACACCGGAAATGCGTATTTCCTCAGCTAAACGTATTAGTGAGTGGATAGAATCTGCAGGAAAAGGTATATATACTGCGTCTGTCTTTTCTATGTCGAATACGGTATTGAAAAAATGGGGGCTGGCAGAGACTTTGAGGGGAAAACCGGTAACGCCAAAAATTTTCGTTTTGCCGGTAATCTCCCTAAAGTGGAATTGCTCTGCAAGCTCCCTGGGGTCAAGCTGGCCCGAAGCGCCGGCGGGCATATCAGGCTCGCCTTTCACTGTGGTATAGCTCAGATAGGATCCCATAGGCTCTGCAAGGATGCGGGTTGAAACGCCGTAATCGCCCATACAGAGGAGTATTTTTTCCAAATCCGAAGTTTCTTTTGCAGCCTGATAGACCCTGATGGTATCATCCAGGGACTGGGGCATCACCGCGGCTTTTACAAGCTCATCCCCTACCCGCCTCAGTTCACGCAGTTTTGCTGCCAGATCATGATCCACGCCATTCATGTTATGGTAAGACCGTATGATCCTGGTGCCGTAGGTCCGGGCTGCTTCCTCGAGGCTGGGGACATAAAGGTCATCCTCAAGATCCACATAGGCAAAATTGCGCCGCCTGTCGGCTTCGGCAAAAGCAAGACCCTTGGAAAGAAGGGTGATGCGCGCACCCTCGCCGCCCACGTATTTACCGCCATCCAGGCTCCGCCTTATGGTAAGGATAACAGGAAGACCCGCCATTTCGGGGAAGCGCCGTATGAGGAACCTTTCGTCAGGATCAAGGCAATCCGCACGAAGTTCCGCAATGTCCACGTACTTCTGGTATTTTTGGAGCACCTCGATATCCCTTGCAAGGGTTTTTCCGGTTAAACAAAGACAAATTTTCGCCAAGGCTTTCTCCCGAATTTATAAATCAGAACGGTATATAAAGATTGCCGTTGTTTTTCCGGAGCTGTCAAAATTGCAGCGCAAGGTCAACGGCCAGCTCCTGCCAGCTATGGGATAAAGCAGATGATCCCCCCTGTCCTCTACCCCCTCCCCCAGTGCCAGCAATGCTGCAGCCTTGGGATCGCCTGCCCTTATCCTGAAGGCTGCCTTGATGCCTACCTGCCACACCCGATCTTTAAAAACATAGAAGTCCCCATCGCTATAGACAAAGACCACATCATCCTGCCATTCTTCTATTCCCCGCACCGCATACACCGATTGGGGGGCGCCAAACCGGCCTGTCAGTTCCCGGAGGGTAAGGCCTATGAAGGAGACGGGATCTTCCCCGGCTATTTGAGCAGGCAAAAAAGCAGGCAAACCTGCCAGGAGTAGAGCCGTCAAAAAACCTGAAAACCGAAGACGCATCTTTTTATTCTACAGGAGCTTGGATGCAAACACAAGAGAAGAAAGCGCAACCTTTTCTATATAATAGGGTCAATATTACAGGAGGACTATGATCTTTCTTGAAAAACGCTGCCTTGGGGAACTTGCCCTAAAGGCGGCTTCAAAATACCAAGGCAAAACCTGTTTCCAGATCTACCGCGACGGCGGGGTCTACGACAAGATGAGCTATGCCGAGTTTGGCATCAAAACCAGGCAAATTGCAGGGCTCCTCATGGACAAGGGTGTCAAAGCCGGAGACAGGGTGATGATACTTGCCGAGAACCGCCCCGAATGGCCCATTGCCTATTTCGGCATTACCCTGATTGGGGCAGTCGCCGTCCCGGTGCTTACGGACTTCATCGGGGAACAGATCAGCACCATCGCCAGGCATGCGGAAATTTCGGCCCTCTGCCATACCGAAAGGACAGTCCAAAAAATTGCCGAAGGCGGAATCGATGGCGCCATTGCGCTAATCCCCCTGGATGATCCGAATCTCTTTTCGAATTTGAGAATCCCTGAAGAAACCGAATTCCCCACCCTTACAGAGCATAATCCTGCCGCCATCATCTATACATCGGGAACTACCGGCTCCAGCAAAGGCGTTGTCCTTTCCCATGGCAACCTCATCTTTACCGCCCAAGCCTCAAGGACATTGATGAAGATATTTTCCCGGGACAGGCTCCTCTCGGTGATACCCCTGGCGCACACCTACGAGTGTGTGCTCGGCCTCTTTACGGCTGTTATGGGCGGGGCTTCGGTTACGTACCTTGACAAACCCCCTTCCCCCGCGGTGCTGCTCCCGGCCATGCAGACCCTGCGGCCAACAGCCATAGTCTCAGTCCCTCTCTTTATAGAAAAGATTTGCCGTAACAGCATCTTCCCGGGGATGAAAAAAAGCCCTCTGTATAAATTCCCCCTGACCCGCGTACTGGCAATCAAGGCAGCAGGGGCACGTCTCATGACAGCCCTGGGATCTTCGGTGCGCTTCTTCGGCATAGGGGGCGCCCCCCTGGACGAAGATGTGGAACGCTTCCTCAGGAAGGCAGGCTTCCCCTATGCGCCCGGCTACGGCCTCACTGAAACCGCCCCCCTGGTAGCCGGCACAGATCCCTACAAATTCGCCTTCCGTTCGGCCGGCTCTGTGGTAAAAGGCGTGGAAACCAGAATCAGCCCCGAAGGCGAGATACAGGTGCGGGGCCCTAACGTGATGCTGGGATATTACCGGGATGAGGAGCGGACCAGGAAAGCCTTTACCGAAGACGGCTGGTTTAAAACAGGCGATCTTGGCTATATAGACAAAAAAGGCAATCTCTTTATGAAGGGCCGCATCAAAGCCCTCATACTCGGCCCATCGGGAGAAAACATCTACCCCGAAGAAATCGAGAGCATACTCCACAATTCCCTTTTGGTCGAAGACGCCCTGGTGGTTCCCGGGGAGAGGGGCGAACTGGTAGCCCTCATCGTGTTGAGCGAAAAAGCCAAGACCGCCCTGGCAGCCATGGGCGACAGCCTCGAAGAATTAAAGAACAGCGTGAACAAAAAGCTTGCCGCTTTTTCCAGGCTCAACCGTATCGAGATCCGGAGCGAACCTTTTGAAAAGACGCCTACCCTGAAAATCAAGCGCTTTCTGTATGCCAGGGAGAAATCCTGAAAGAGGGCACCCCCTTAAATCATTAGACCTTTACCACGCCCTGGTGATATTAAAAGTCTCGCCGGAAGGCTCAATTGCATAAAATCCCTTGAAAAACGAAACTGCGCCCATCTCTGCTTTTTTTAATTCAAAACTGCAGAGATAAGCGCAGTCATTAATTTAGCGGCTTATCTTGAGATCTCCCGGCAGCACAGTTCTATCATTCTGTCGGTAAACAGTATCCCCTTGCCCCAATATTCCGGCAGGGTTCGATTGAGCAATACGCTTTCTATAGCGCCCCAGAGGGCGGCAATAATGAGGCTGGAATCCAAAAGCGTATCCCTGGATTTGCATTTACCCGCTTTGACTGCGGCGTCAAGAAGTGTTTTGCCTAAATAGTTGCTTTGGTAGTATATTTGCAATTGTTCTTTATTCGCTTCTTTATTGGGTTTAAGGCGGCCCATGAATAAAATTGCAATTCGGGGATTTTTGAACGTCCAATCCCTGAATGCTGAAAGCCCGGCCTTAAGAGCTTTCATTGGCTCTTTTATCCCTTCCAGCTTTTTTTTGATAAAATTATTCATTTCGGCAATGCTTTCCAGTTTCACTTCCTCGAATAATGCATCTTTGTCGCTGTAGTAATAATAAAGCGTCGTCGCAGTTACTCCGCATTCTTTTGCTATATCCCTCATGGTTATTTCTTCCGGTTCTTTTTCCATAAGCATTTCCACAGCTTTCTTTTTGATATCTTCAATCAATTTCGGGTTTGCATTCCTCATAAATTTCCCTCCCGATTACCAGTGCTATTTATTCGCCAAAAAAGCGTCTTTAATTATTGATAAGGCAGTGGTCATTCCTTCTGTATCAACAATAATATCTCCATGAGAACCATCTACGGCGCCGTGTCCGGCAAGGGAAAGCTGTACCCTGTCAAATGGCTCGCCATAAATAAACCCGGCGGAATAAACAAGCGATGGCTGCCCATTCACACCGGCAGCCGGCAGATTATTGCCTGCCTTTTTTGGCCACCGATCATTATAATCGAAACTTTGATTCACCTCAAGGAAAATGTGATATTCGCCGCCAATGACCAGAATATGATTATCAAATGCTGTCTGTACTACTCCTTTCGGTGTAGCCGAAGTAACCGAATCTATCTCATCGGTATACATGGATTTACTGCGGCTATGCTCCCATACCGGCAGCGCTTCCGGCCTGCCAGCCTTGGGCGCCATACGCCAGCTTTTGTTTCCGCTCCGGTTGCTGACCAGAATCGTCGATACATAGCTGCCGTCAATATCGGTAAGCCATGCTGCAAATTGCGGTTTTTTCCATTCTTCTCCCGGATTGATGATAAATTCCATACCGTCACTTACAGCCAAAACCCTGGCAGACGGAGCGGAACATGAAATGCAAAGCAAGGCCGGTAAAACAAAATATAAATAATTAATCCGCATATATCATTTCTCCCTGATTATCGTAATTTAAATTTCATGGTTGCAGCAACCCGGAAAAACTCAAGCCGTCTTTGTGATGAATCGACTATTTGCCTGTCCTGGTAAAATTCATTGTCTTTGGTTGATGGTGTGAAATTCCGCATGGTCCGCGATTGTACAAGCAGGGTAATGCCCATCCGGTCGGTAATTTTAAAGTTAAGCAATGCGGAAAGAGTCCAGCGGGAAAGGTCATCTCCCCAGAATTCACCGCCCGCGGCATTGTAGATATTTTGATTTTCTTCTGCAAGAATACCAACCATATCAAGAAAAAGGGGCATCTGATAACCCAACAAATAGTTGCCGTAATAATTAAACCCATTCCGGTTTTCGCCTGAATCGTTTTCAAAATACCATGAATCATTATTCTTCGCCGCAGTGTACGCAGCATAGTTTATTTCATGATAAGAATGAAACACAATATGATGCCAGTCGCCGGGCCACAGCGCGGCAGTATCAAACTGCAAAACCGCGCCGCCCTTTACATTCCACAAAAGCCCGCCGAATGCGGAGCCTTCTACACGGGTCGTTCCGTCGGCATTATATACGTTTTTCCCAATCCCTATGATTTCATCCCCCAGGGTTATATTCCACCCTGAGCCAATCCGCCCCCCGGTAACCAATTGAAAAAACGCCACCGGTGTCCAGACGATTTCCGCAACGCCATTGAGCGATATCGGAGATAGTTCGGCAGTCAAGGTTGCGCTGATATTATTACCCTGAGTCAGCATTCCCTCCCCCCGAAGGAATGGGAAAGCGAAATTCCGGGAAAGCCCGATTTTGGCCTCCGGGATACTCGTAATGGTAACACTGAGATCGGTCGAGGAAGTATACCCCCCATCATCACCCCACAATGGCGCCCAGAGTACCAAAAGGACAGCCGCGAAAAACAACAAACGTTTCATTCTGTTACACTCCTATATAACCATATTAAGATTATGATGTAAAGATAACATTGTTATGTTAACTTTGTCAAGTATCTTTGTCAAATTTTCATCAATTTAGCGGCTTTTATATACTACTGATGTGGGGGTTAGGAGTAGACTGCTCTTATGCCATACAGCAAATGCCCTGGAGGATACCCTACAGCTGATCCAGCGACAGCAGATCCACCGGCGGTATCACTGTTTCGCGGTGTATCTCCCTGTTCAGCATGGAAAGTATGAGCACCGTGCCGACCGGCAAATGATAGGGAACCGTGAGGGCGCCTCCTGCGTATTCTGCTGCAAGAAGCCGGCGGCGTTCGCCATTGGGAAGCTGGGCTTCGAGTCTCAGCGCCAGGGGATAGGGGTTCTTCGCCATGCTGTACTTGAAAAGACCGAAGACCTCGCCCACCGGAACTTCCGCAGGGGAGAAAAGGGTGATAGCCACCCTGGTATTGGATTGAACCATGGTGTCCCCCGCTGGGTTCTGGGCCGCAACGGTTTCAGGTATGTCCCCTTCTCCCGCAGGTTTCAGGGTAAAAGTAAAGTCAATGCCCGAATACCCAACCTGTTCCAAAGCGTCGTTTAGGGGAAGGCCCGTAAGGTTCGGTACACGGAGAAGAGAATCCTCGGGTCCCCGGCTTACAACAAACTCCAGAACCGTGGGGCCTGAAATGCCGGAACCGGGCTCGGGCTTCTGCTGCAGGATAGTTCCCGGATCTTCGGCGGAGTATTCGTACATGAGGGGTTCTTTAAGGGTTACCAGCGGAATTGCGCTGCCTTCCGATGCAAAGAGAGTCTGGAGATCCATACGCACTTCATCAATATTCCGGCCCAGGTAATTTTCGACCGTGTTGACCATGACGCCCTGGCTTACCACGAGGCGTATGCGGCGGCCGGCCTTGACTATGATTCCCGGGCGGGGATCCTGCTCCAGGATGAGGCCCTTGTCGGCTGAGCTTTGGGAATAGCGGAGCTGTATGCGGGGATAGAGCTCCTTGACCTGGAGTTCCAAAAGGGCTGCGGTCAGATCCTGGCCCACTATGTCGGGGACCATGGTCTGTTCGGCCCCTCTTACGGAGATAAAAAAAACCGAGACCGCAATGATCCCCACAAAGACCAGAAGGCCCACAGCCATGGAGATAAAGAGCCGCAAATGGTTGGCTACATAGCCTTCTATTGCGTCAAGGTCAAAATTGATAGCCATTAACCAAAAACCTCCGATATCATCCGGGGACAGACCTTATCCTAAAAGAGTCCCCACAAAATCCCTGGCCCCATTCATAAAAGACTTCCAGTCCAGGGCCTTTTTTGCCTGCCACTGAAGCCGGGAAACCGCGTATACCCCGTCTCCTGTTTGTACCAGTATTCCCTTGCCCCTGTCTATGCCCAGCACTATACCCGGGGCTGCTTTTGTTTCGGTCTGCCCCCCACTGCCCGGGCCTTCAAAGGGCTGGCCTTCAAGTATATAGAGGGTTTGCCCCTCCTGTGCGGTAAAGCAAAGCGGCCAGGGCGTAAAAGCCCGAACCCTGGCGTCGATTTCCAGGGCGCTCAATTTCCAATCAATGTGACCGTCTTCCTTGCGGATAAGGGAGCAGCAGCTTGGCTCGCCTTCCTGGCTCTTGCCCTGAAACAGTGCGCTTTTTGACAAAGCCTCTTTCGGCAGGGCGGCAAATTCCCTCGTCAGCGAAGCAAGCAGCTCCGCGCTTCTTTGCGCAGCGTCTTCGCTTAAAGATGCAGTAGTCTCATTACCCGAGAGCGGAAACTTTTCCTGAGCCAAAATATCCCCTGCGTCCATCTCCAAAGCCAGCTTCTGGATGCTGACGCCGGTCTCTTTTTCACGATTGAGTATGGCAGCCGGTATGGGCGTAGCCCCCCGGTACTTTGGAAGGAGGCTGGGGTGTATGTTTATCCCCCCCAGGGGAAAAAGTCCAAGAAATTTAGGGCCGAAAATTTTGCCATACGCAAATGATATGAGCAGATCCGGTTTGAGGGCGGCAACAGCTTCCCTTGCCGCTGCATCCAATTTTTCAAACTTTAGCTGGGCAATGGGAGGGAAGCCTTTTTCAGCCCTTGCCGTATCAAGGCCGGAAGCAGCAACAGAAACATCGGTGGGCTCTGGTTTGCCGCTGCGGCCTTTGGGACTGTCGGCATTGGTCAATATACCTGCCAGGGCAATGCCTTCGCCAGCGAGTTCCATAGCAGAAAGGGCTTCAAGGGAAGGAACTGCAATGCCCGGGCTTCCGGCAAAGAGTATGCGCACTAGGCTTTCCTTTCAGGAATTCCCGGAGCAGCGCTTTTATCTTTTGCCTTCGCAACAGCAGCCTTTTCCATTTTTTCAATGATCCTTTTGCGTTTGGCTTCAGAGATGTGGTCTATAAAAAGGGTGCCGTCAAGGTGATCGTATTCATGCTGTATCACCCGGGCAAGCATACCAGACGCTTCCAGGGTAAAGGGGCGGCCTTTCTCGTTCCAGGCCTGGATTTTGATGGTCTTGGGGCGCACCACATCGGCGTAGTAGCCGGGAATCGAGAGGCAGCCTTCTTCATATTTGATAGTGTCCTGGGAGGTTTCGATTATGGAAGGGTTGATAAATATCCTGGCTTCGTCCCCGTGGATATGCACCGCGAAGATCCTTTCCATGAACCCTACCTGGGGGCCTGCAAGACCCACGCCATCGCCGTCATGAAGGGCCTGGATGAGATCAGAAGCTATTTTGATATACCCAGGGCCTATTTTCCTGACTGTCTCCGCTTTT
The DNA here is from genome assembly GCF_000214355.1 of Leadbettera azotonutricia ZAS-9. GTDB lineage: Bacteria > Spirochaetota > Spirochaetia > Treponematales > Breznakiellaceae > Leadbettera > Leadbettera azotonutricia. Next base: position 3,032,422 of record NC_015577.1, read on the forward strand.
TGACGGAGCAATTCGTTTCCCAATAACAGAATATCCATACATATACATAATAGCAAAAACAAGGCCTTACGGAAAGGGGCTTTTCGGGTTATACTGGCAGCAATGTTTAATGACTGCATAATAATGGCAGGAGGATCGGGAACCAGGCTTTGGCCTGCCAGTACCTCCAAAAAGCCCAAACAGTTCCTTCCAGCCCCTCCTGACAAGAGTTTTTTTGCCTCTTCAGTGGAAAGGGCTTTGGTAGTAACCGACCCTGCCCACGGCAGGGTAATCATCATTGCGGGAAAAAGCCATGTGAACCTAATCGCCGAGGCTTGCGCGGACTTCAGCCCCCAGGAAAAAAAGCGCCTCGTGCTGATCCCAGAGCCTGCGGCAAAAAACACAGCCCCTGCCATTGCCTGCGGCATACTCTATGCGGACTGGGAAGGCGGGGGCCAGGAACGGAACATCCTGGTTCTTACCTGCGATCATATCATAAGCCCGCTTTCGGTTTTTAAGGCAAATGCCGCCGCCGCCGCCGCATTTGCCCAGCAGGACAAACTGGTCGTCTTCGGCATACAGCCCCACTCGCCCGATACAGGCTATGGCTACATCGAAACTTCCCAGCTCCTTTCGGGCTTCAATATCCAGGACAAGGGCCGCCGCCATTATGAGCCCGAGGTTTTCAAAGCCTCGGCCTTCAGGGAAAAGCCTGACAGAAAAACCGCAGAACGCTATGTCAAGGCAGGGAACTTCTACTGGAATTCGGGGATGTTTGCATTTTCCTCAAAATTCATGATTGACGAATTCCGCAAGAATGCTCCCGAGGTACTGGCGCCTTTCAGCAAACTCATGGCGCCCGAGGATCAGGAATACCGGAAGCTCAAGGGTCTCCGCATACTTTCCGAATGGATGGATCTCGACAAGGCATACAGCAAAACAAAAAGCATTTCCTTCGATTATGCTATTGCGGAAAAATGCAGCCAGACGGTGATGGTCAAGGCCGATTTCAAGTGGAGGGATGTGGGCAGCTGGGACGAGTACGCCCGCATGCTTCAGACGCAAATACCGAAAAATCAAACCGCCGCCGACAAAGAGGCTGATATTTTCCGGGTTGGCTCCGAATCGACTTTCGTGGATTCGGATATCCCCGTGGCCCTTTGCGGCGCGGAAGATTTAATCGTAGTAGTGCGTTCGGGCAGGGACGGGAATCCCCCGGCGGTGCTCATTGCAAAAAAAGGCGAGACCCAAAAAGTAAAAGAAGTTGTGGAAAAAATAAAAGCATCGGGAAGGAAGGATCTGCTTTAAAGGAGGAAACCTATCATGACAAAAAAAGCGTTAGTTTTACTGGCAGAAGGTTTTGAAGAAGTGGAGGCTATTACCCCCATCGATTATCTCCGCCGCGCAGGAGTGGAAGTTACTATTGCTGCCATAGGCAAAAGCAAAACTGTCAAAGGCTCCAGGGGCATGGAACTGAATTCCGATGCATTCCTGGCAGATCTGCTGCGAAAAGGGACGGCCTCTTCCTTTGACGCCCTAGTGCTTCCCGGCGGCTCCCTCGGCGCAGAGAATCTTGCGGCTTCAAAAGAGGCGGGGGATTTGCTTAAAGAAGAAGCAGCCAAAGGCAAATTGATTTGCGCCATCTGCGCTTCGCCCGTAGTGGTACTGGCGCCTTTGGGCATGCTTAAAGGCAAAAAATTCACCTGCAACCCCGGGGTAGAAAAAGAAGTCCAGGACGCCGTCTTGTCGCATGACAGGGTAGTAACAGATGGAAATATCATCACCAGTAGAGCTGCGGGAACAGCGGGGAATTTTGCGGCGGCTATAATCGCCGAACTGGTAAACAGGGCCGAGGCTGAAAAATTGGCAAAGAGCGTAATGTTGATATGACAGTTTGCGTCAATATTCTCTAATTCTAGCGCAATTCCTTTTCCAAATATTTTAAGGCGCTGGGATCAAGCTGGGTGCCTTTAACATCCAGCACTTCCCTGGCCGCCTTGTTCCCAATAGCTGCGCATTCGCCAAGGGATCTATCCCGTATCCAGGCTGCGAGGAAAGCTGCGCTGAACGCGTCCCCCGCGCCGGTGGTTTCAAGAGGGATCACCGGTATGGTTTCTTCACGGTACATATTGCCGCCTGCAAAAACCACAGCCCCCCGCTTTCCCAATTTTACGACAACTATGGGGAACACATCCTGGGCGGTAAAATCCTGGAAGAGGCGCGCCATCTCAGGGCTTATTCCATTGTTCTTGTCACCCTCTCCATCAAGATCCTTTTCCTGGCTCAGGGCGCGGTAAAAAGCCCGGGACTCGTCTTCGTTCATGAAGAGTATCATGGGGTAGGCCCGGGCATAAGTTACAATTTCTACCGCCCTCTCTTCCGCAAGGCCAGTGGTGCTCGCGTCAAGGGCTACCGCGGTGCCATACTTGTACGCCAGTTCCAGGATATGGCAAACCAGCTTGCGCCTCTCCAGCATGAAGCCATCCAGCACAACCACCTTGGCCTGGCGTATGGCATCCTCGTCTATATCTTTTTCGTTAAGGTCCAGGGCTGCGGAAGGCGAGGCCGCGATCTTCACCCTGCCGTCGGGCATTTGGAGTATGAGGCAGGCACCTGTGGGCAAAGCCTTATGGGAAATCCGGGATTGCACTCCCGCGTCGCTGAGATCCTTTTCAAAAACCCGCCCGAATTGATCGGAACCCAAGGCGCCTATGAAGCCCGCCTTGAGCCCCAGCATACTCGCAATCTTCGCCACATTGGCGGCGCCTCCGCCGGAGACGGCGGAAAATTCGGGCAGCACCGCAAGAACTTCCCTGAGCTTGTCCATGGGGACATGCTGAACAGGCTCGATAAGACCAAAGCGGAAATCAATATCTTCTTCGCCCTGGGCAAACACATCCACCAGGGCATTGCCTATGCAAAGGAGTTCAAGCTCTTCCAATTATTTCGGTTCCGCAATAATCGATTTTAATTCAGGATGCTTTGCCAATTCTTCCTTGAGCCCCTCGGCGCGTCCCTTGTTCACATACTCCTTTTTCTGGAACGAGTAGGCAAACTTGGTGTGCACATCGTAAGTGCCTGCCATGAGGGCATAGGCGTCCTCGGTCATCACAAGTTCCTCGTCAGTGGGGATAATGTAAATCGGGATCTTGGACTCGGGCTTACTGATGATGGTCTCGGTGTTGCGGGTATGGGCCATCTCGTTCTTCTTGGGATCGTAGACTATGCCCACGCCTTCCAGGCCCTGGAGGATTTTTTCACGCATGAAGAAGGCAAACTCTCCGACCCCTGCGGTAAAGACCAAAGCGTCAACACGGCCCAGAATGGCCTGGTAGCCGCCTATGTATTTCTTGACCCTGTGGGCTTCCATGTCCTGGGCAAGCTCGGCCCGTTTGTCCCCATCGAGCTTGGCTTTTTGTATATCCCGGCGGTCGGCGTATTTGCCGGTAATACCAAGGAGGCCCGATTTCTTGTTCAGGGCGCTTTCCATTTCAGCGGCGCTCATGCCGGTTTTCCGCATCACGTAGAAGGGCATGGCCATATCGGCGTCACCCGAGCGGGTTCCCATGATAAGGCCCTCCAGGGGGGTGATGCCCATACTCGTATCGAAGGAGCAGCCGTCTTTGACCGCGTTGATGGAGGCGCCGTTCCCCAGGTGGGCTATGATGAGGTTGGTCTTGAAGGGATCTTTCCCCAAAAGGACTGCAGCCCTCTTGGCCACATACAGGAAGGAGGTGCTGTGGAAGCCGTACTTCCTGACCGAGTATTTCTCGTACCACTCATAGGGCACGGCGTAGAGGAAGGAAGCGGGAGGCATGGTCTGGTGCCAGGCAGTATCCATCACGGCGCAGTGGGGTACATTGGGGAGCACTTTTTTGGCGGCTTCGATGCCCATGATATTGGCGGGGTTGTGGAGGGGGCCCAGATCCTTCACTTCGTTGAAGGCCGCCATGGCCTTGTCGTCCACAATTACGGATTTGATAAATTTATCGCCCCCGTGGAGCACCCGGTGGCCCACCGCCTTGATGACATTCATGTCGGAAATGACCCCTACTTTGGGGTCTGTCAGGGTTTTGATGATGAGATCCACCGCGTCGGTATGGGTGGGGCAGTCGTGGCTAGCAGTGTACTCCTCCTTGCCTTTCACTTTATGGGAGATAAAGGAACCCCCGATGGTAACTTTTTCAACTATCCCTACAGCCAGCACGTCTTTTGCATCCCAGTCGTAGACCTGATATTTTGCGGAAGACGAACCGCAATTTAGAGTCAGAATAACCATTATATAACCTCGCTTAAATATTTCCTGCATTCTACTATAGATAAATAATAATTATAAGACTCCAATGCCGGGGGGCTTGCCAGCTAGTCGGCCTTCTCCTACAATAGAACAATTGCAGGGAGCGTCTAGGGAGCAATTATGAAGCAGATCTTGATAATTGATGAATCACCACTCTTCCGGGAATATCTGCGGCTCAAACTCGCAGATAACGGTATAGAAGTAAGCGTGGGCATCAATGCCATGGACGGCATTTCCAAGATGAGGAACATGGCTCCCGACCTTATCATCATGGATTACCACCTTTCCAAGCAGGGCTACATGGAAGTGCTCAAGCAGAAAAAGGCAAACCCCAATACGGTCAAAACTCCGGTCATTATCCTGGCCCAGCGCATAGATCAGAGGCGGCTCATTGAGCTTGTGCCCTTCGGCGTAAAAAAGGTCTTTACCAAACCTGTCAAAATTGACGCCCTCTTTATCACCCTTTCCGAGCTTTTAGGCGTGCCTTTCAATATCGACGAAAGCCCGGGCATAGTGGAAGTCCATGTTAACGATGACATCATTTTTATAGAGCTGGCCCAGGGCCTAAACCGGGACAAGCTCGACCTCCTCCGGTTCAAGATAATCGAGCTTATTGAATTATACGAGATACGGGTGCCAAAAGTGATTGTCATGCTCAGCGACATCAAACTGAGTTTTGCCGATGCCCCAAACATGCAAAAGCTCCTCGAAACAGTGCTCCAGGCTTCCCGGGCCAAACTGCACTACATCAGGGTCCTCACCAAGGATGAATTTGCGCGCCAATTCATTGAAGGGCAAAAGGAATATTCCGGCATCGAAGTGGTTTCCAATCTCCAGTACGCCATGGACGGCCTCCTCCAGGACATTGAGCAGGGCATGGAATATGCGGAAAAGAAAGCTGAGCTTATAGGCGAAAAAGTCCTCTCCGCCGGGAACAGCACAGCCGAAGAATCCATGGCGCTCAAGTTCGACGCCGAAGCCAAGAGCTTCACCATGGAGGATATCAAAGAATCGGTTCAGAATCTGCGCATCGCGGTTATCGACGATGACTTCATCATTCAGGAACTTATCAAAAACACCTTTCAAAAAACCGGGGCCACGGTAACAACCTTTTCCGACGGGGGCGAGTTCATCGCTGCTGTGGATACCGAGGAATTCGACCTGGCCTTCCTGGATCTCATGATGCCCAAGGTGGACGGCTTCGAGGTGCTCAAGGCCCTGCAGTCAAGGGACATCAGATACCCGGTGATAGTCCTTTCCGCAGTGACCCAAAGAGAGACAGTCATTAAAGCCTACCAAATGGGCATTAAAAGTTATCTGGTTAAGCCCCTCAAGCCGGAGGACATTTTCAAGAAATCCATGGAAATTCTAAAGGCCAACTTCTAAAAGAGAGCCTGTTATGGAAGCGAAAAAATCGGCCGGGCTCTTTTCCCGGTTTTTTACAGAATCAGACGCAGCAATGGCGATCATGGACATCGAAGGTTTTGTCATCGCCTCGAACCGGCGCCTTGAAACCCTCCTGGCATCCCTTTCAGTTTCCGCTTTACGCCAGCCTCTTTCCATTCGCGATATCCTGAGTTCCAAACAGACCTCGCTATTCTGGTCTTCCCTTTCCCGCATCGTTAAGCGCGAAACCAGGGAAGTCAATTTTGAGACGGCCCTCCATCCAAAGGATGAAGAAGAAGGGGTATTTCATTTTTACAATATCCATGCATGGCTTCTTGAAAAGGACGGGAGCGCCCAGCCCGGGCTGCAGGGGCCTTTCATAGGCATATTGATAGAAGACAGAACCATGGCCCGCCAGGAAGAGAAGCGCCTCCTTGAAGACAAGGAAATCGCCGAAAAAGCCATGGAAGCCAAAAGCCAGTTCCTTGCCAACATGAGCCACGAAATCCGCACCCCCATTCAAACCATTATCGGAATGGTAGAACTGCTCCAGGATACTTCCCTGGATCATGAGCAGTCCGAATACTCAAGCCAGGTTAAATTTTCTGCCGAGGTTCTCCTCTCCCTCATCAACGACATTCTGGACTTTTCAAAAATCGAAGCGGGCAAGATGGAGCTTGAGCATATAGATTTCGATCTGGAACAGACCATTGAGCAGGCAGTGGAGATGATCTCCATGGAAGCCCATAGAAAGGGCTTGAGCATTGCTACCGATGTGCCCCTGGAAGCCTGCATCATAATCCGGGGGGATCCCAACAAGTTTCGCCAGATCCTCATCAATCTCGCCAAGAACGCAGTGAAGTTCACCAAAGAGGGGGGCGTTACCGTTACAGCGCAGCTCACAGAGCTTGGGAAGCAGGAAGCGATCAGGGTGTCGGTACACGATACGGGCATAGGCATCAGCGAAGAAGCCAGGAGCCGGCTCTTTACTACCTTCATGCAGGCTGATGCTTCCAACACCCGTCGTTTCGGCGGTACCGGCCTGGGGCTTGCCATTTCGAAAAACCTGGTGGAACTCATGGGGGGCATTATAGAAATGGTTCCCGGCGAAGAGGGGGGGTCGGTTTTCCGTTTTACCATACCCCTGGAACGTTCTGATCAAATGCCCCCTCCCCTGCCTGTCCCCGCAGGGGGCCTTGAAATCCCCATACTGGTAGTGGATGACCGCTCAAGGCCCCGGACCATTACCTGTTCTTATCTTGTGGATCTTGGATATCGCCGTATTGAACCCGCCTCTTCGGGCGACGAAGCCCTAAAACTCATGCGGGAAGCGGCAGCCCGGGGCACGCCTTTCAAAATCTGTTTTATAGACATGATCATGCCCGTCATGGACGGCTGGCGCTTGGCAGCGGAAATTCACAACGACGAAAAAATCAACAATGCGGATCTTATACTCATGGTACCCCACGGACTGCTGGGAACCGATACCAAGATGACCCTCCTCCGGTGGTTCAAAGCTTATATCTCCAAGCCCATAAAGCGCAGGAACCTGGCGGCCACCATCAACACTGCCCTGAATAAAAACGAAGAAACCGATGAACCGGCAGAAATGGAACCTGTGTCCGAACTTGAAGCCCTCCCGGATGAAGAAGCCAAAAGGCCGCCCCCGGCACGTGCCAACGAAAACAAACCCACAGTGCTTATTGCGGAGGATCATCCTGTAAACCAGAAACTCTTTGCCATGATCATGGACAAGCTCGGCTATCCTTCCATACTGGCGGACGATGGCCAGGACGCCATGGAAAAAGCCCTGGCAAACAACATTGCACTTATCTTTATGGATATACAGATGCCCCGCATGAACGGCTACGAAGCCACGGAAAACCTCCGCAAAAAAGGTTTCAAAAAACCCATCATCGCCGTGACTGCCAGCGCCTTTGCGGACGAGCGGGAACACTGCCTCAGCATAGGCATAGACGACATACTCACCAAACCTTTTAAGCGGCCCGACATCGAAAAGATGCTCCTCAAGTGGATCAATCTGCGGCAGGAAGAACCCCCGGCCGAAGCGGACGAGCTGCCCGAGGGATTCCTGGAAGAAGCCGATACCATACACCATTCAAAAAAAAGGGCCGAGATATTTGGATATATTGACGAGGGCTTGGAATCTCCTGAGGCGGTTAAGGAAATTCAGCTGCAGCCAATTGCAGCAGGCACTGCGGCCGTGTTCGATTCGGCGGAGATGCTTGATACTTTCATGGGCAACTCTGAAATGGCCGTCTCCCTCCTTTCGCGTTTTATAGAAAGAACAGGAACCCAGATAGACGCCATCCCGGCACTCAGGGAATCGGGGGATATGGACACTGCGAGACGGGAAGCCCACACCATTAAAGGCGCGGCTCTCACCATGGGGGGCAAAGAATTGGGCCATGCGGCAGCCCGCCTTGAGGCTGCCTTTAAGAACAAGGATGAGGCTGAGATGGAAGCGGGCTTCCAGCCTCTCAAGGAAGCCTTTGCCCGCTTCTGCAAAGAAGCCGGGGACTTCCTGAAAAAACAATGAAACTCGCCTGCATTCACACCCACACCTCATTCTGCGACGGAGAAGGCAGTGTCGAAGACTTTTGCCAGGCAGCTTACGAGAAGGGCCTCCAATCCCTGGGCTTTAGCGCCCATGCGCCGGTCTTTCGAAAAACAGGCATAAAAACCGGCTGGAACCTGCCGGAAGAAAACCTTGAAGCCTACCTTGATGCAGTAAGGGCAGCCAAAAAACGCTGGGAAGGGAAGCTCCCAGTTTATCTGGGGCTTGAAGTTGATTTTATCCCTGGCCTCATATCGCCCGGGGACAAGGATTATAAGGAGATGGGCCTGGACTATACCATAGGCTCGGTTCACTTTATGATTCCCCCAAAGGGCGCCTTGTTCACCGTGGACGGGCCTATAGCGGAATTGGAATCGGGCATACGCGAAGGCTTTGGCGGGGACACCGAGGCACTGGTGAATGCCTACTGGGATAACGAGGAAGCCCTTATCTCCGGCGGCGGTTTCACCGTGCTGGGCCATATTGATCTGATAAGGAAAAATAACGCCAAAAACCGCTTCTTTCGGGAAGAGGACGCGTATTACCGGCGCAGGATTGAAAAAATCGCGGCCCTTGCAGGCCAGCGCAGGATTGTCGTCGAAATCAACACCGGCGGCATGAACCGCAAGCGTATTGATTCGCCCTATCCCAGCCTGCCTTTGCTCAGACTCTTAAAGGAAAACCAGGTACCCATGGTTATCAACGCCGACGCCCACAAGCCCGGAGACCTGGACGGCCACTACAAAGAGGCTTGCGAAGCCATGCTTCTGGCAGGCTATACCGAAACTGTGCTGTTTAGCGGTTCCGGCGTTCCTCTGCGGACTTGCAGTCTATGCACATAAGGGCATAAGGGATGGCTTCGAGCCGAGGCTGGGGGATCTTTTTGCCGCACTTCATGCAGAGGCCGTACTTGCCCTGTTCAATGCGGGTCAATGCCGCATCAATGAGCTTGAGCCTTTTGATGTCTTGGGAGCCAATGGCCTCTATCATCTTGCGATCGATATCGTCAGAAGCTATGTCAGCCAAATCCTTGGGGTCCATGCCTTCCACAATTTCTTTGAAATCTTTGTTGTTAGCTACAAGGTTGGAAATAATCTCTGTTTTTAGTTTTATCAGGGATTCCTTCATCTTATCTACAAAATCTTGTTCCATTCAACCCTCTCTGTTATTTTATGTATGTTTTTCAATCTGGGTACAATGCCCTAATCAGAGGATTTTGTCAATAGGTGAAAGCTGGTGAAAGCAAAAAAGTTTCATTCGAAAAAACGCCTGGCTGTACCAGGCGCGTTTAGCGGCAATAGGGATCGGACCTATGACACTACGGATATGAGCCGTATGCTCTACCAACTGAGCTATGCCGCCGTTATAATGAACGCTCGTCAAAATATCAAAAATTATCGTTTTTGTCAATCCAAAGGCCGGGAATTCTCGTTCCCGGCCTTAAGCCTTAAACAGCCAGCCCCGATTCGGCATTTCCGCCGTAAGAAGAACCGAGGTAGCCTCTGGGTATGGGATTAGGCCGCTGGAAGGTGCTGGTCATCTGGTAGAACTGTTTGGTTTCGCAGCTCTTGTAAAGGCCAAGGAGGAGCTCCAGGCCGTGGAAGGCCATTTCCTTGCTGGTACGGGGTTTCCTTCCCTTCCGCAGGGACCAGGCAAGCTCGGCAGGGCCTATGCCTCGATGGCTCTCGGAGAAGGTATGGGTGGGCTGAAGGGTGACTGGTTCAGTCTGGCCCTTAAGTATCACCTTGACTTCCCCGCCAAAACGGTTGGGGTCGGGCATATAAAGTATGCCGTCGGTACCGTACATCACAATCTGAGGTTTTTCGTTCCCTATGCTGCATGAATTGAACATGAGGGAGCCATAAACGCCACTGGCGAACTCAAAGCTGCCCGCCACGAGATTTTCCGCCTGGAGACAGAATTTCTCGCCGAAGTTTTCTTTATTGGGGAGGTAGTGGGTCCTTTCGGGGTTGCGGGTCTGCACAAAGCCCGATACCTGCTTTACAGGCCCTAAAATGCTCAGCATGGCGGTTACATAATACACGCCTACGTCCAGGCCTATACCTCCGCCCGGCCCGGCAGTGAAGGGGTAGAGTTCAGCCAAAAGGCCTGCGTCCCGGTTCAGCACCGCTGTCACGGAAGTGATATCCCCGATAAGCCCTGAATCCAGGTAAAAACGGGCAGTCTGGATGGCCTCCCCCATAAAGGTGTCAGGTGCATTGCCATAAAGCAAGCCCTTCTTGTCTGCCAGCTGTACCAGCTCTCTTGCAGCTTCTATGGAAAGGTCAATGGGCTTTTCAGAATAGAGGTTCTTTCCGGCGTTCAACACCTGGGAACTCACCAGGTGATGGTTCACCGGGTCTGTGATATTCAGCACCAGCTCTATGCTTTTATCATTGAGGATTTCATCAATGGTCATTTGCCTGATGTTAAACTGGTTAGCCCGCTTTTCCACCCTTTCCTTGATGATGTCACAGCAGCCTACGACATCAAGAATCTCAAAGAACTTGGTCATGTTTGTAAGATAGGTCTCGCTAATTACCCCGCAGCCTACTACTGCGACTTTTACTTTCGGAATTCCTGCCATAATTTACCCCTTGTATGAAAATTAATTGTACAAAAAACTTCAAATAAGTTTGAATTCTTTAGCCGCAAGGGTCAAGGCCCCATTCCAATAATTATTGGAAACATAGGCAGAACGGATCTCTGCGCTGTCAATGCGGCTTGCCCGGCGCTGGAGCCGCTTAAAGGCTATGCTCACGGCTGTCCCCAAATCCACCTGGGGGGCGCCCGTGCTTTGGAGTATGCTGTACCATGCATAATAGTAAAAAGCATCGTTGGGATCGCCATCGGCAGGGATCTCTTCCCGTATAAGGCGCTGCATTTCGTTTCGCAGTTCTGCGCTTAATTCTTCCGACGGCAAAAGCCTGCTTTGCGCCAGTGCCTTGTATACGCGGGCGAATCTGGCCCTCAAGGCTCCGGGGGGGATGAACATACCCTCGCATTGGGCAAAACCGCTGCTCCAGTCAGGGCTTTCGGTAAAGAAGAAGCTTTCATTCCCTGCATCCTGCAATTCAAGGGCTATAATGCTTTCCGCCAGTGCCAGGGCTTCCCTGTATTCGCCGGCAAGGAAGGCAGCTTCCGCGGCAAAAAGCAAGGCGTCAGAATTCCGCCCCGCAGAAGGTCCGGGCACAGAAGCCGTTTTCTCCCGAGAGGCGCCTGTGACGTTTAAGAAAACCCTGGTTCTGAATGCCCAGGCTTCGACAGCCCCCTGGGGCATCGTTCCAATTAAAGATTCAAAAAGTTCCAGGGCTTCCTTATAATTCCCGGCCTCAAAAAGCAGCCTCCCCCGCAGGAACAATGCACGGCCCCCCCATTCTGAACAGCCCAGCAGGGCGGCTGTTTCTTCTGCTTTTGCCGCGAACCTTTGAGCCATTGCCAGGTTGCCGTAGAGGAAATAAATTCCCGAGGCAAAATAAGAAGAGCGCAAAATTTCTTCAGGGGCTTCTGATTTTTCAGCCTGCTCTACGGCAAAGGAGATATATTCCAGAGCGTCAGAAAAGCGCTGCTTGAAAACATTCTCCAGGGAAAAAAGCCTGAAAGCAGGGATTGCGCCGTCTTTTAATCCCTGGTTTATGCGCAGGGCTGCTTTTGCGCATTCCGAAGCCTGCTCCTTTTCCCTTGCCCCAAGATAGAATGCCGTGAGATTGGCCTGGATCTGAGCTTTGAATCCGACAAAAGATTTCTCAGGAAGCTCCGGGACAGGAACTGCAAAAGCCACCCGTATTTCCTGCTCTGTCCCATGAACCAGCATCCGGAGGGTGTCAAAGATCCAGATTAGGGCCTGGGCGTTTTCTTCGCCCACGAGGGGCCCGAAGCTTTTATCGGCAATGGCGTTCTCTATGCCTTTAAAAGCGCTGCTGCACACATCGGAGCGTATAGCAGCAAGAATCAGGGCATCCCCTGCCCTGCCCCCCAAATCAGAAAGTATTTTGAGCAGCCTGAAGCAGGGACTGAGCCTGTGCGAATTTACCCAATCGAGGATGCGGCCCCTTGCCATCTCCTTAATTGTCTCTTTGCGTTCCCCAAGGGCTTTTTCCGCCCTGGCAATAAAACCTGAAATGCGGGGCTGGGGCTTATTGTCTTCAACGAGCCCCTCGGCGCCCAGCAATTCCATAGCCTTCATGGGCAAAGCCTTGTTAAGGCCGGCTTCATCAAAAAGCTGGGGGAAAAGCCATGCCGGAAAATAGCGCCCCAAAAGCGCAAGGGCATAGGCTGGCTCCAGAATTGCCTGGGGTATATCAAGCTTATTCTTCCCGGGCATATCATCAGCGGTAAATTTCAATATTCTGGGGAAAAGGCTCCCGTATTCCCTGAACCCCTCGTCAGGAGGGATACTGTTAATCCCAAAAACAAGGAAGCTGTCCCTGTTTTCAAGGCTGTTCCAAACCTCCCTGAAGACAAGCATGCCTTCGGCTTCAAGGGGGTTTTCCAAAAAGATTATAGCCTGGGGGAGGCGGGGACTTAAAGTTTCCATATAAGAGAGGAGGAGGAGCTTAAGGAAACGGCGCAATGCAAAACCAGCATAGGGCGAAAGCTCTTCCCTAATGCGTTCCTTAAAAATGAGACTTTGAAGGGAATCAAGTTCCTCAAGCCTATCCTTATTAATGGAAGCTGCAAGAAAAGCCCTCAGTCCGGGGTTCAATGCGTCGGCAAAACAGGACGGGCTATTATCGCCGGGGGTAAACTGTATGGAAAGAAGAGGGGCGCCGCCCAAAAGACTTTGGCAGTAATGGTACAGCCCGTCCCGCTTCCCCATAAATTCAGGCCCTATGAGGAGAGTGTTTTTGCCACCCCCCTGGGCCAGGGCGCGTTCTATCCTGTCCCGATAAGGGTAGAGGCTCAGGGGCTCCTGTGCCCGAGGGGGGCTGACATTTTTCAATTCGCAGTAGGAATTGAAAGGCTTGTTGAAGGTCCCAAAGGTTTCAAGCTCCCCCGCGATTTCCCTGGAACACCAGATACCGGTAAATTCCCCTCCTGACAGCTCCCGGGCCAGGTGTTCGGCTTCGCCTTCGGGTATATCCCTGCCCAGAATCAGGGCATAGCCCGAAAGCTCCCTGCGGGCTTCTGCAAATTTTTTGTTGAGGTTTTCGAGGGCTATAGCAATATCGAGCGTGAAGCCTATACGGCTATCATCAAAAGAGGCGGAAAGCATGCGCCTGGCCGAAACAAATTTGCCCCCTGCGGCCTTTGCAGCCCCTGCGAAAACCTCTTCCAGATCGGCAATCAAATCCGGCCTGGTTCGGCGGAGCTGGGAACGGAAGCGGAGGAAAAAAAGCATCTGTACCATTACCCTTACTATACCAGCATGCGGTGTTGAAATAAAAGCTCTTAACGATTAACGTAATAGCAAGGAAGGATACGCATGGATACCGCGCAATTTAAGGGAAGGTCATTGCTGACCTGGCTGGATTATGAAGCGGACGAGATCCGCCATCTATTGGAACTTTCAAAAAAAGTAAAAAGGTCAAAAACAGCGGGGGGAAGGTCCACCTCCGTTTTACAGGCAAGACCCTTGCCCTGCTCTTTGAAAAGCGTTCCACCAGGACCCGCTGCGCCTTTGAGACCGCCTTTGGCGAAGAAGGGGGCCACCCTGTGTTCCTCTCCACCCAGGACATACAGCTGGGGGTCAAGGAATCACTGGAAGATACTGCCCGGGTATTGGGCAGGATGTTCACCGCCATACAGTTCCGGGGCTTTAAGCAATCCGCTGTGGAAACCCTGGCCAAATATTCAGGAATCCCCGTTTTCAACGGCCTCACCGACGATTACCATCCCACCCAGGTCTTGGCCGACATCCAGACCCTGGAAGAAAACTTTGGCGATTCCTGGGGCAAAAAGCTTTGTTTTGTAGGGGATGGCAGGAACAATGTGGCCCGCTCCCTCATGGTCATCTGTTCCAAGCTGGGGATTAACTTCTCAGTCATTACCCCGGGGAGCCTCAACCCCGACAAGGTTCTTTTGGACAAATGCAAGCCCTTTGCCGAAGCCACGGGGGCAAAGATCACGGTCACTTCGGATTTGGCCGAGGTAAAGGGCGCCGACGCCCTCTACACCGATGTATGGGCCTCCATGGGCGAAGAGGCCAAGAAGGAAGAGCGGGCAAGACTCCTCAAACCTTTCCAGGTGAACCAGGCCCTGATGGACAAAACAGGCAGGAAAGACTGCATATTCCTCCACTGCCTCCCTGCGGTCAAAGGGGAAGAAGTCACAAAGGATGTCATAGATGGCCCCCAAAGCCGGGCCTGGGACGAGGCGGAGAATCGCAAGCACACCATAAAGGCCATTATGCTTGCCGCCATCAATGGAACAGCCGATTAGGCTGGTCTGAAGGCTGGCCCTGAGGCCTTGTGGAGTGGGCCTTTTAGAATTATAATGAAGGTCTGGAAACAAATTTGTTCCGATAATGAAGGAGCAAAATTTAACGGCAGGCAGCCGATGTGAATATCAAGGAGGATATATGATGAAAAAAGCGCTTTTTGCAGTGCTGATTGGGCTGGTTTTGGGCATAGGGCCTACGCTTTTTGCCCAGGAAAAGTCGCAGCGCAAGGAATCCGAGTTTTATTATTTCAGTGTGCCTATCGAAAAGATCTATTCATACCGTTCAGGCTATGTGGTCACCTACAGGAAAGGGATAAACAAAATGACCCGCACCTATATACCCCATTCCTGGTTCGAAGGTCCCAACGGGAAAGCCGAAGAGATTGGCCTGGGTTCAGGCAAAGCCTGGCCTTCCCTGACCGTGTACTACAAGAACGGCGAATTTAGCCATGTGCGTCTCTATGTGCGCAGAGAAAGGTCCCACGAATCCTGGGGCATAGTCCCCCTCAATGTCAATATTGATCAGTATTTTGAGGGTGTAGAAGAAATCAAACTGGAATTCTGATGTCCCCTGAGGAACTGGGAACCATCCAGGAAGCTATCCGCGGCGAAGGCCTCGACGGATGGCTTTTTTGCAACTTCCGCCACAGGGATAAGCTCTCGGACGATATACTGGGGCTTTCCCATGACACTACCAACTCGCGGCTCTGGTTCTATGCTGTCCCGGCCAATGGCAGCCCTCTCAAAATAATCCATGCTGTCGAGCCTCAGGCCCTGGATGTCCTGCCCGGCACAGGGGTTTTCTACATAGCCAGGGAAGATCTCCTCGCCGCGTTAAAACCCCTCAGCGGGAAACGTTGGGGTGTGCACTCGTCGGAGACCATATTGGCTCTTTCCTATCTCGACGCAGGGACAGCGGCTGTCCTGGAAAGGGCGGGCCTTAAGCTGGTTTCAGCGGCCCCTCTCATCCAGCGCTTCCGGGGCCTTCTCGGCGCGGAAGCCATAGCTTCCCATGAGCGTGCCGCAGTTCATCTTTATGAAATCGTGGGCTTGGCCTGGGATCTGGTAAAGGAAGCCCATAAGAACAGAAAACCCATTTACGAGGGCGATGTCCGTTCCCTCATGCTCTCTGAGATGGAAAAACGGAAACTCTTCCCCGATCACCCTCCCATTGTGGCCGCAGGGCCTAATGCGGGGAATCCCCATTATGATTTTGAAAACAAAGGCGCTCTTTTTAAGGAAGATGATGCCGTACAATTTGACCTTTGGGCCAAAGAAGAACTGCCCGGGGCCGTGTTTGCCGATATATCCTGGATTGGGGTCTTTGCAGAAAAGGCTTCCTCAAGAATCGAGAAAACTTTTATCGATCTTATAGCTGCCAGGGACAGGGCATTCTCGTTCATCGAAGAAAAACTTGCCAGCGGGCAAAGACCCAGCGGGGCTATGGTAGACAAAGCTGCCAGGGAGATGCTCATCGGAAAAGGTTATGAAAAGGCTATTAAGCACAGGACAGGCCATGGCATAGATACGGAGATCCACGGGTCAGGGGCGAATATGGATTCGGTGGAATTCCCCGATTCGCGGCTTCTTTTGGACGGTGCCTGTTTCTCCATAGAGCCGGGCCTCTACTTTGAGGATTTTGGGCTTAGGACTGAAATTGACGTGTATATACAGTCCGGGAAGGCTTTTATTTCGGGTAAGCCCCATTCAAGGCAGTCCGACCTCCTCCTCTGCTAGAAGTTTATTGATGAAAGAAATTCCCGCTGAGCTAATCGATTTTATAACAAGAGGAAATAAATTCATAATCGCCGGGCATCTGGAGCCCGATGGCGATTGCGTGGGAAGCCAGCTAGCCCTGGCCTCAGCTTTGAAGCGGCTTGGGAAAAAGGCCATTCCCTGTTCCGCCGGGCCTTTCAAGCGCACAGAAGTCAAACCTTACGAGAAATTTTTTACCCCTTCCCCCTCTGAAGCTGATCTCAAAGATGCCAGGGTGATTATCGCTGACTGCGGCGCACTGGAACGCACCGGGAAACTGGCACCCCTGCTGGAAAGCTTGCCCCTGGCGATCATCGATCACCATGCAGGGGGGCAATACGCCGAGGGCGGGCAGAGCGCAGGACCGGTATTCATAGACGGAAATGCGCCTTCTGCCACTTTATTAGTATTGCATTTAATCGAGGCATTAGGGCTTAGCCTTGCACCGGAAGAGGCGGAACTCCTTCTCTTTGGCCTCTGCACCGATACAGGCTTTTTCCGCCATGTGGACGAAAAAGGGGCTGAAAGCTTCGAGGCTGCGGCTGCTATGATACGCGCAGGGGCAAGCCCCAAAAAAGCCTTCCAGGATATACACGGCGGCAAGAGCCTCGATTCCCGCATACTCATGGGCCATATACTCTCCAGGGCAGAATCTCATTTCAACGGAAGACTCATACTTTCAACTGAAGAATACGAAGAAACCCAGCGTTTCGGCCTGGAAGGCAGGGATTCTGACGCAGTCTACCAGATGCTCCAATCCATTGGCGGCATGGAAGCCATAGTCATCATACGCCAGGAAAAACCCGACAACTGCACTGTGGGCTTCCGTTCGAGAGACAAAGTGGATGTTGCGGCAGTGGCTAAATCTTTCGGCGGCGGCGGGCACAAAAACGCTGCGGGCCTGAGCATTGCGGGCACCATTGACGAACTGAAGCCGCGCATACTTGCGGCCTTTCAAAACATCCTATAAATACTTTCATAAAGAAATTTGATTACATTTGTCACTTTATTAATGCGAAATTGATGTTCTGCCCCATATAATAGGCAAGGAGCAGCTTATGCGGGACACAGTATCATTATCAGTATTGCAGCAGCAATATCGCTTGGGAAGATTGAGCAAAAAAGAGCTTGAAGGCATTATCTTCCAATACCTGATTGATAATTTTGAATACTACCATGTATTCGACGGAAACCAGGAAAGGTGGGTTGATTTTCTAAGCTGGCTTTATCCCAGGCTGTCCAGGGCGGTGGACAGCTACAGGGACAAGGGTTCATCCTTCGACGCCTATATCAATGCCGTAGTACAATGGGGCAGCAGGGAATACCGCATGAAGGAAGCGGATCATTCTGCAACAGAGTACGCCTGCTGGAGAGCCAGGGCAGAGGAAATGGCCCTTCATGATACTGAACCCGAATATGGCGGCATGGCAACAGAAACGCTGTTGTCCCCGGAGGAATTCTCAGACCGGCAGATCCTCATCCTCTTCCTTAAATCCTATTATTTTGTTTCTGATGATTTTCTCGGCAAGGTAGCAAAATTTTTGGCCATGGAAAAGCAGGAGCTAAAAACATTAGTAGAAGAACTGCGAATTCTCAGGGACAAGAGGGAAAAGGCAATCGCGAAGCTCAAGGACAATGTTCATAGCCAATACTACCGCTGCCTGACATTTCAAAAGAAACTCTTGACCATTTCGCCAGAAAGCAACTGTTATGAAAAACTGCAAAACCGTTTTGAAAGGGCCCACGCGCACTTCATATCCATGCAGAAACGCCTTGCAGGGGCAAGGCTGGATGCATCCAACAGGCAAATTGCGAAAGTCCTTCATATCCCGAAGGGGACTGTCGATTCAATCCTATACACTATACGGGAGAAAGCAAAACTTTCGGGATTCGACGGTATTGGATGGGTCAGCAAGAACTAGGAGAAACCAGGAAGGCCGGGTATTATGGCTCATGCTCAGTTACCGACATTCATTCCATGCAGGGAATGCGGCCGATGTGCTTAAGCACACGATCCTCATCTTCTGCCTCGACTACCTGGGGCAGAAGGAGAAGCCCCTGCTCTGCGTAGACACCCATGGCGGGGCAGGTTCCTACAGCTTTGCCAATCGTGAATGGGAGGCAGGGTATGGCGCCCTGGCAAAAGCCGGAGCAGCGGAAGCCCTGCCCTCCATGGCGCGGCGTTATCTGGAAATAATCAACGCCGGGGGAAAGGATTATCCGGGGTCGCCCCTTATTATGGCAAGGCTGCTCCGCCATCTGGACCGCCTGGTTTGTTTCGAGCTTCACCCCGAAGATTTTGAAACCCTGAAAAATTGTTTGGATAATTTCAGGCATGTCGAAGTCCGCAAAGAAGACGGCCCAGGAAGCCTCAAAGGTCTGTTGCCTCCGCCTTCAAGGCGGGGCCTCATCCTCATTGATCCCGCCTGGGAAGAGCTGTCCGAATACGAAATGATTCCGCAAATACTGGCAAGCGCGCTAAAACGTTTCCCGGAAGGGACTTACCTTGTATGGTATCCTCTCCTGCTCCATCCTAAAGCTGCTGCGGAAAATGCGGATTCGGAAACACTGCGCGAAAACCTCTTCGCTATCCATGCGGGAAGGCGCTGCTTCGTGGAACTCCACACATCATCCAAAGACCATGCCCCGGCAAATTCGCCCCGGGGCATGTACGGCTCAGGACTTGTGATCATCAATCCTCCCTATACGCTCAAGCCTGCATTGGAAGATGCGTTGCCTGTATTGGTACAAGCCATGAACGCCGAGGGGGGCTGGAAACTTGAATGGAAAGAATGAACAATACACCATGAGCGCACCAAAAGCAACACAGGCAATACCGAGCCCCCTCCCCTTTCAAACCCCGGGGGAAGAAATCGCCAATTCCATACTCCATGGAATCGGCATACTCCTGGCTATTGCGGGCCTTGTGCTTCTGGCTTTGAGAAATTCCGGCCGCCTGGGGGGACGCTATGCAGGGGCAGGCGCTATTGCCTGTTATGTCATTTTTTCCGCCACCATGATCTCCATGTTTCTGGCTTCCACCCTCTACCATGCCATACAGCACGAAGGCGCCAAACGGATCTTTCAGATACTGGACCATTCGGCAGTTTACCTCCTCATTGCAGGAACCTATACACCTCTTTCCATACTGGGGCTCAAAGGCGTCTGGGGCTGGACCTACTTCGGCATTGAATGGGCCTTGGCCATCGCGGGCATAGTCCTCTATGCAATTAATTGGAAATTCCTCCGCAGGGCAGAGCTCACTGTTTATATACTCATGGGCTGGGCTATTGCCATAGCTACATGGAAGCTCTACCAGCAGCTGCCACTCCCCAGCTTTGTGCTTCTTTTTGCAGGAGGCATAGCCTATACAATGGGAACTTTCTGGTACAGGCGGAGGCACCGCAGGGTCTCCCATGTAATCTGGCACATCCACGTAATCACCGGGGCTGTGTGTCACTGGCTTTCTTTGTGGTTTTTGAGTTAGAATAAGACATGCCCACAGTAGACGACAAGAAAATAATTTACTCCATGTACCGGGTTTCCAGAAAGCACGGAACCAAGCAGGTACTCAAAGACATAAGCCTCTCCTATTTTTACGGCGCCAAGATAGGCGTCCTGGGGCTCAACGGATCAGGCAAGTCGAGTCTCCTCAAGATTCTCGCCGGAGTGGATACTGAATTCGCAGGCGAAACATCCGTTAGCCCCGGCTACACCATCGGCTTCCTTGAACAGGAGCCTTACCTTGAACCAGGGAAGACTGTCAAAGAGATAGTCTCCGAGGGGGTTCAGGGTCTGGTGGATCTCCTGGCGGAATTCGACAAAGTGAGCGAAGCCTTTGGCGATCCTGACGCTGACTATGACAAACTCGGGGCCAAGCAGGCTGAGCTCCAGGAAAAGATAGAAACAGCCGATGGCTGGAACCTGGACAGCCGCCTGGAACTTGCCATGAATGCCCTCCGCTGCCCTTCGGGGGATCAGATAGTTGACAATCTTTCGGGGGGCGAAAAACGCCGGGTTGCCCTGTGCAGGCTGCTCCTTAAAAAACCGGACATACTTCTCCTGGACGAACCTACAAACCATTTGGACGCGGAAACTGTTGCCTGGCTCGAAAGGCATCTCAGGGAATACTCAGGGACTGTCATTGCCGTTACCCACGACCGCTACTTCCTGGACAATGTGGCCGGATGGATACTCGAGCTTGACAGGGGAGAGGGCATACCATGGAAGGGCAACTATTCCAGCTGGCTTGAGCAGAAGGAGCAGCGCCTTGCCCTTGAAGAAAAGGGCGAAAGCGAGCGCCGCAAAACCCTGCAGCGGGAACTTGAATGGATACATCTTAACCCCAAAGGCCGTCATGCCAAGAGCAAGGCCCGCATAACCCAATACGAAAAATTGTTTCAGGATGGCGAGCGGGAAAAGATAAAGGACAATAAAATCACCATACCCCCGGGCCCAAGGCTGGGGCAGCTTGTTATCCAGGCCCAGGGCCTCACCAAGTCCTATGGCGAAAAACTGCTCTTTGAAAATCTGGAATTTTCTGTTCCCCCCGGGGCCTGCGTGGGCATCATAGGGCCAAACGGCGCGGGCAAAACCACCCTCTTCAAGATCATCTCGGGCCGCGAGAAGGCCGATAATGGAAGCATCAAGCTGGGGGACAGCGTGGCCCTTGCCTGGGCAGACCAGATGAGGGAAAACCTGGACAACGAAAAGACAGTCTGGGAACAGCTTTCGGGCGGCCTTGACCTTGTCAAACTTGGTTCTGGCCAGGGCGCCAAGGAAGTCAATTCCCGGGCTTACTGCGCATGGTACAATTTCTCCGGCGGGGACCAGCAGAAAAAGGTGGGGGTCCTTTCAGGGGGCGAGAGAAATAGGCTTAACCTTGCCCTCATGCTCAAGGAAGGGGCCAATGTGCTGCTATTGGACGAACCGACCAACGACCTGGACGTGAACACCCTCCGGGCCCTGGAAGAAGCCATCGATAGCTTTGCGGGCGCCAGCCTTGTGATAAGCCACGACCGCTGGTTTCTGGACCGCATAGCCACCCATATCCTGGCCTTTGAAGACGGCGAAGTTATCTGGTATGATGGCAACTGGTCGGAATACGCCGAATGGCGGAAGCAGAAGCTGGGAGCCCAGGCCGACAGCCCCCACCGTTATATTTACCGTAAACTGGAGCGTTGATTTTATGGCGATTAAAGTTCTTAAAAACGATGAAAATATCTACATCGTAGAGCTGCAGAACGAACTGGATCTCTTTAGCTCCAATATGCTCAAAGAACTGGTCATGAAAATGGTTGAGAAAAAAATCGAACGCTTCATTATAGATTTAAAAAAAACAGAGACCATTACTTCGGCGGGCCTGGGCGCCCTGGTCTATGTTTCTTCCACTGCAAAAAAAATGGACTTTGCCCTGGCCTTTACCAACATCAACGAAGCCGTAAAAAAAGCCATAGATATAACGAAGCTTACAGGTTATTTCCCCATAACCCCCACATTAAAAGAAGCAGTAGAATTAGTGCGCAGCCAGCCCCGGACTTGAATTAAACCTGGCCTGAGAGGAAGGTTGCGTCCGTATCGGTGAAGGGTTTCCCGTAAATATACTCAAAAAGAAAACGCAGATCTTCAGGCTCCATGTCCAGAAAACGGCAGCCGAAATAGCCCTGGGAATTGTCTTTATAGCGCCGCACAATACGGGCATTGGCGTTCACTACACGCCTGGGCGCAGTAAGCTTTACAGAGAGCTCGCTGTCCGGCAGCAATGCTGTGGACAGGGGCGAATTGGGGTAGGCAAAGAGCAGGCCCGAAGCGCTGATGTCTATGACCTTGCCCTCGAAAGACTCGTTCTTGAGTTTTCCTGTTTCAAAATAGCCGTTCGTTTTTAGCGAGAAGGCCAGGATTTTTGCAAACTGGTGGAGAGTGTCTATGACCTCGTAATCAAAGGGGAGCTTCCCGTCTTTATTGATCCAAATGTGGATATATCCAACTACATATTCCTGGAAAAGCACCGGCACCCAGGCGTCCGAGAAAATCCCTGAATCAAATTTGTTTTTTATAAACCTCGTGCAGGCATCATCCACAAACTGGAGATCCACCCCTGTGCTTTCAAGGTAACGCTTGAACATATCTTCGGTAATGAGCCGTTTTTTGGGATATGGATCGGTCCTGGGAAAAGAAGCCAATGTCGAAGGAAGGTAGAAGGTCTTCCCTGTTTCAGCGATGATGCGTTCCTCGGGGGCTGCGGGCTTCACATCCTTAAAAATTACGAGCTTATAGCCATTGGCATAACCTTTGATCCATGCAGCCATCTGGTCAATGAGGCCGCTCAAATTCCTGGGGTCCAGACTTTGGATAAAATCGTTGCCCAGGCCTACAGGGCTGTTTTCATAGTCCGGCGCTTTGGGATAGGTAAGGGAATAGCGATCCCCCAGAAAGGTAAACTGCACCTGGAGATCCTGGGGGGTGTTAACCCGCGAAAAAGAGCGGTCAAGATTTTTATAGAGGAATTCCGGGGCATCCGCAACCAGGTGATCATCCTTTATGGAAGTTACTTCCACTGCAAAAATAATCACCTGACCCCGGTAATCAAACATGAGGTCCAGCTTCTTGCGTATCTTGAGGCCGGCCACTGGCCTGTCGGTTTTAAAAAATATCTGGCCTTTGGTGGGCTTTTCTATAGTGAGTATATACTGGGTACGGTTTTTTAAGTACATGATGGGGATCTGCTCATCATAGAGAACCTTGAGGAGAAAATCCTTTTCTATGCGCTTAATCGGGGTGGCCATCTTCTAACAGAACCTTTTAATAAAACCTTTCGTAAGGGGTGAAATCGTAACGGTACTCTTCCCGCAAATCCGCTAAATCCCTGGCGGGTTCCAAAACGAGATCATCCAGAAACCAGTGCCCGGAACTTATCACCAAAGCCGGTGGCTGAGGTTCCCCTCCGGAACTTGCCGCAGCGTCTTCTTCATCAGCCTCTGCTGCTTCTTCGCGTCTCAGGTAAAGCTCTCCGGACATGCTCTGCTCTTTGCCCAAAAAGCGGATGAGAAATGAAACAGCCCCGTCGGCCTCAACACGGCCGCCCCCCAAACGGTATTTTTCAGGCCCCAGGCTTTCAAGGCCTGCCAAAAGCCCGTCAACCAATGCCGCCCCGGATTGGGCCAAAACCGGCGCTTCCTTATTCCCCTGAACCAGGGCAGCCAAAACTGTCTGCGCAAAACGCCAGGCGTCTTCGGGCGCAGTACCCTTCCCCAGCTCGCCTATCACCGTATCGCTGGGATAACGGGGCGCCTCCCCCCTCTGGGGACGGCGCAGGGATTCGGGGACGGTGGCTGAATCCAACGGCTCCACGTCCTGGGAGAAAACCCCTGCCTGAAACAGACACAGGAGCAAAAACACCCCCAAACAGCGGATTTTTATCATACTTAGGATATAATAGTAGGTCTGGGAAGAAAGATCAAATGCCTGTATACTATGGAAATGAATATCCTGTCATGCCTGCAATCGGGTTTCACCGAACCCATCAGGGATAACCTTTGGGGCCATGTGTACCTTACGCCGGCCCTCAAAGCCCTGACCGAGTCCAGCCCCTTTATGCGCCTCCACCGCATCATGCAGCTGGGGCCGGCTTTCAGGGTATATCCGGGGGCGACCCATTCCAGGGCCGGCCATTCCATAGGCGTGTACCACCTTGCCCGGCGCCTCCTCGTCTGCCTTGCCGAACAGGGGGCGGATGCCTGGCTTACAAGGGAGGGCGTCTTCTCCTTCCTCTGCGCCGGCCTCCTCCACGATCTGGGCCATTTCCCCTATACCCACTCCCTCAAGGAGCTTCCCCTGGAGGATCATGAGGCCCTTACCGCCAAAAGCATACAGGCTGAACCTTTGAGGCGCCTTGTCGCAGCTGCGGGCGCCGACCCCGATTTTACCGCCGCAATCGTAGATACTGGCATGGAAGAACAGGGAAAAGAACTCCATTTTTACCGCAAGCTCCTTTCCGGCGTGCTGGACCCCGACAAGCTGGACTACCTGAACCGCGACGCCCTGTATTGCGGCGTGCCCTATGGCGCCCAGGATGTGGATTTTATCTTTTCCCGCCTCCGGCCCCATGAAGAGAGGGGTGTGGACATAGACTCCAGGGGCATTCCCTCGGTGGAATCCATTCTTTTTTCAAAGTACCTCATGTACCGGGCTGTCTATTGGCACCGCTCGGTACGTTCCGCCACAGCCATGATCAAAAAAGCCCTCCTGAGCTGCCTCGAATCGGGCCTTATCGCAGGGGAAGAACTCTACCATCTGGATGATCAGGGCCTCTTTTCACTCATGGAAAAGCGCACGGACGGCAAAGCCCTCTTTTCCCTTGCCCAAATGGTCAGGGACGGCAAACTCTACGAAACAGCCGCTGAAATTCCTTTCGACCCCCTTCTCCATAAGGCTCTCGGAAAGATTCAGGACCGGTCAGGTTTAGAAAAAAGCCTGTCATCCGCCCTATCCCAGGGCCTTGGCAGGCTCGTTTCTCCGGAAAAGCTTATAATCGATGTCCCCGAGCCTATTTCGTTTGAATCGGGCCTTTTTGTAGCTGACGAGGGCAAATTTTTCGGCCAGAGCTCCAGCGCCTTCAGACCCGAAATGGTGGATGCTTTTATAAAATCATTGAGGGTTATACGGGTTTTCACAGACCCGGAAATCCTTGCAGGAATAGAGGCTCCAGGTATCTTGCAAATTACAAAAAAATGGGTACAGTTAACATAAGAGTGGGAAGGGAGAAAAAAAATGGAACTGCATAACACAATGGAAGACAAAATCCTCGCCAAAGTTGAAGATATCTTCAATACTATAAGCAAGGATGGGAATCCCGACAATTTCTGCACCTGCAGCCAGTGCCGCATGGACACGGCCTGCTATGTGCTTAACCGGACCGTGCCCCGTTACATTGTCTCCAACAGGGGGGCAGCCCGGGTTCAGCAGGAGACTATAGACCAGCAGCAAAAAGACGCGGACATCGCAGCCCTTATCTACGAGGGCCTTAAACGGGTCAACCACAACCAGAGGCCCAATTTCAAGCATGCCTCGGTTTCCGGGGATGCTGCGGCAGCCTCGGGCAACCCGGTTTTCAATGTCCCCACTATAGTGGGCCGCCTTTTCGACGGCAACAATTTTGCCCCCCTTTCGGGAGTCAAAGTTGAGCTCCTCCACAACGGGGAACTGGTGGCCATGAAGGACGCCAACTGGCAGAACCCCTACACCATGGTTCCCAACACAGACGGCACCTTCACCTTCTGGCCCGTCCCCATACCCGCCGACACAGCGGACGACCGCAAAACCTTTGAGTACTCTTTAAAGGTTGAAGCCCCCGAGTTTGAGACTTTGATTCATTACTTCAAGATTCCGGTAATCAGCGAAGTGCTTACAGCTGCTTCCTTTACCCTGGGCCGCACCTTCAAACTTCCCGACCTCTACATGTTCCCTCCTGGGGAAGCTGAGAAGAACGGGTATCTGGATTAAGATACTTTTTCGGCGGGGGGGGATTTGAACCCCCGACATCGAGTTCCCAAAACTCGTGGCTTAACCACTGGCCTACCCGCCGTGAACGGCTTTATATCTTAAATTTTCTACCCTTCCTCGTCAATGCTTAGGGAAACATGAAAATCACTTTCTGTGTTTCCATTTATGATCGGCTATTGCTCCAGGGTATTACAGAATGCAAATATTCTATCGCCTTTAACCCGTTAATTGCCCCTGATCGGGGCTGCCGCGCTGGATCATGGAAACAGGCAGCAGCGTCAGCCACCATATTGGCAAAAAAGCCTGTGGGGCCTTCAAAGGCTTCACCGGATAGTTTAAGGGATCGAAATTTTTCCGCATAAGGGCTTTCATCGCTTTTCCAGACTTCAAAGACACCATTGCCTATGCGGAGCCTGCCCTGGGTGCAGGAAAATTCCAGTTCGAAAACCAGATGATCCCTCCCCGCTCCTGCCTCCATAACGAAGGGAATAGCGTCGCGAGCCCTTGTCGGTTTTTTGAGGATACCTGCAAGCCATGCTGTACCTTCCCGTGCGTTCAGTTTTGCACCCCAATGCTTTTTATGCGCTAAAATTGAATCCGTCAGAAACATGACAGCATCAGCCAGATGGGTGCCATCATGCCAGAACACATCCGCAAGCCGCCGGGTCTTCCCCATATAGAGCACAGCCCTTGCGCTGAGAAGGGGGCCAAGGCTGCCGGAATCCAATATTGCTTTAGCCTTGATATAGTCGGCTGAATAGCGCCGTTCATGATTGACAATTATTCGGGTGTTTCCATTCCTGGCGAGTGCTGCAATTGCTTTGGCTTTGTTCAGTGTATCTGCCAGGGGCTTCTCGCATATTACTACCGGGATATTGTGGGCAACGGCAAGTTTGCAGTAATAATAATGGCTGTCGGGATGGGTGGCGATTGCCATTATACCGGGGCGGTGCTTAGCCATCATTGTTTCTGCATCTTCATAAACCGGAACCTTCCAGCGTCCGGCAAAAAGATCGCGGCGTTCCGCGTCTATGTCGCAGCCAGCAGCAAGGATACAGTCGGGGTTGTTTGAGACTGCCCCTGCATGGGTGCAGGGCTTTTCCCTCTTTTCATCTTCTTCAAGGAGGCTGGCAATTCGGCCAAGACCTATAATTGCTACGGGTATCTTTTCCATTTTTACGAAACCTTTATGTGTCTTTCCTGACAAGTTCCACCTTTATATTCTTCGCCTTTATCTCGTCCACTTCTTCCAGTTGATTCATAAGCGATTCGGGATCGTTGAAGCGTTTTTCACGCCGTTTGTTGAACAGGGAATACAAAATCGGCGACACGAAGAGGGTCATAAACGCGCCGGAAAGCAGGCCGCCTACTATGGTCATGCAAATGGGCTGCATGGATTCCGCGCCTTCTCCAGGAAAAAACGCAATAGGCACCATGCCGAGCACAGTAGTCAGGGTTGTCATCAAAATCGGCTGCAAGCGGTTCCGCCCTGCTTCGACGCAGGCTTCGAAGACCGGAGTTTTCCGTTCCACAAGCTGGTTGGTAAAATCCACCAGCACGATGCCGTTGTTGACCACAATGCCGACCAGAGCGACAATGCCGACCAGGGAATAAAGGCTGATGGTTTGCCCTGTGAGCTGGTACACTGCCATTACACCTATGGCAAGGAGCGGAATCGACGCAAAAATGATAAAGGGATCTACAAGGGACTCAAACTGCGCCGCCATCACGCAGAACACCAAAAAGGCAGCCAGTAAAATGACGACCAGGAAGGCGCCTCCGAAACGCCTGATATCCCGTGCGTCCCCCTGGTATTCCAGCTTGACTGTTTCGGGCAGCACGATGTTTTCGTTTACAAGCTTTTCGACCTGGGCCTGAACTTCGGTAGCTATAGCTCCCGGCGCAAGACTCGCTGTTACCCGGTTGACGCGCACCCCTTCTTCCCGCTGGATCTGCTGGGGCGATATGCCCTCCTGGTATGTAATAAAATTGTCCAAAGCCATTAGTCCGTTGGCTGTCTGAATGGTAATTGCACCCAGATCAGCAGGCGCAGCCAGATCCGATTCGGCAAGGGACACGATGATGCTCACATCATCGCCGCCTATATGGTAGGTCGTAGCCGTCGAGCCGGTTATTGCCGTTTTAAGCAGGGCGGAAATCGTGTTGACGTTGACTCCGGCCGCGGACGCCGCGTCAGTGTCTATACGCACTTCGTACCGGGGGCTGCCCGAGTCAAGGGCGCTTGCGGGATTGAGCGCCCTGGGCACATTTGCTTTAAGCAGGGCAACAATTTCGTTGGAAACCAAAGTCATGGATTCGGTGTCATCGGAAATAACTTTGATATTTACGCCTCCGCTGCCCCCGCCGGGCCCGCGGCCCGATGAAAAGGTAATCCGCACATCGCTCCAAAGGGTTGTAAAAGGCGTTAGTTTGCTTTGAATTTCCCGGGCGCTTATCTTTTGATCTTTTAGTTTAGGCAGGTTAATCTGTACCGAACCGGAATTGCTGCCGCCGGTATTGATAACAATAGTGTTGTACGCATCACGGGGGAACTCCCTGACGATAATTTCCTGAAAATCGAACAAGTACTGCTGGACAAGACCGGCGGTAGTGCCAACGGGCAGCGAAATATTGATATTCACCTGGTCATCCGACTGGGATGACGGCGTAAGGTTCATGCCGGTCGATGTGAGCCGCTGCATTGACAGAATCAGTATGGCAAACACCATTACCAGGACAATCAAGCGATTTTTCAGGCAGAACCTCAAGCTTGCCGCATAGCCGTCTTCAAGGCCCTTGATCAGCTTTGCGAAGATATCATCGAGTATTATAAAAGGTTTAAACCGCAGGGGCTTTTGGGTCCGGGTGTAAATCTTGATGATACTGCCGGCCAAAGCAGGAACCAGGGTCACCGACACAATCAGGGACACAATCAGGGACACTACCACAGTCAGTATCAATTCCTGAAACATCATGCCGTACATTTCAAGTTCAGCGCGGTAGAGCAGCACCGGCACAAATACGCATACTGTCGTTGCCGTAGACGCAATAATCGCCAATACCATATTCCGGCTGCCAAAAATAGCGGCCACCGCAGATTTTTCGCCCCAGCTCCGCCGTTTGTTGATATTTTCCAGAATGACAATCGACGAGTCCACGGTCATACCCATGCCCAGGATCAGACCCGACATGGTCATCATATTGATAGTCAGATCCATGACTGCCATAACCATCAATGTGATAACAATCGAAATCGGAATGGACATGCCAATGATAATGGAGCTGCGGAAGTTGCGCAAAAATAAAAAAATGATCAACATGGCGAGGACCGCGCCCTGAATGCCGGACGAATACACCTCGTTCATTGTTGAATCAATGAGGGATGTATCGTCACTTAGTACCGATACGCTTACCCCCTTGGGGAGATTGTCCGCGATTTCAGGAAGTATCGCATGCACACCTTTTGAAATAGTCGAAGGATTTGTGCCCGACTCGTTGGTAATGCTGATATAGATACCCGGCTCGCCGTTGATATAGACCCGCCGTCCGGTGTTGTCCGTGGCCTCGTACACTTCTGCCACATCGTCAAGGCGTGTGCCCGCCGAAATCACCGTATTGCGTATATCGTCCAGGGATTTAAAATATTCGTCCGTGATAATTTCGTAGTCCGTTATGCCGTGGGTCAAGGTGCCGTTGGAGACTTGAACATTGCGGGCCGCCAGGGCGCTGGTAATGCTTTGCAGGGTCAGGCCATAGGCTTCGAGGCGGTTGTTGTTCACGTCAACATGAATTTCGCGGTTAACCCCGCCGTTGATTTCAGCGGACGCGACACCTGAGACCCGCTCAAGCAGTGGCTGCACGGTTTCTTCAGAAATTACCCTGAGTTCATCGAGGCTCATATCGCCCATTACCGCCATCCGCATAATCGGCATGGCGCTCATGCTGAAACGCATAATAGTGGGAGCGCCGCAGCCATCGGGCAGGGAATTTGTTATCCGCGCCAGCGCGGCGGTAACGTCAGCAACCGCCTCGTCCATATCCTTGCTGTAGCCGAATTCAAGCTGTACCCGGCTGCGCCCGCTGGACGAATTGGATGTAATCGACTTGACATCGGCAATACGCCTGAGGGAATTAAAAATCGGCTTTGTTACGGTTTTATCAATTTCTTCGGGGCCTACATTGCTGTAGCTGGTCATCACATTCACATAGGGAGGGCTGACACTTGGATACAACGCAATGCCGAGCCTGGGGATAAACACCGCGGCGATAACGCACACGAGTATATACAGCATCGTAACCGTAACAGGTTTACGTACCGAAATTTCAGAAATGTCCATATCGATCCCCTAATTTGAATCTAAGGAAAGGCCCGCCGCGACAATCCGCACCGGTGAACCATCGGTAACCGAACCGGCCGTAATAATGCGGTCGCCCTCTTTTAGCCCTGAAATAATCTGTACGTCCGAATCGTTGGTCAAACCCAGAGTGATGGGAATGCGGCGGGCAATGCTGTTTTCATCCATTACATATACTGTCGGATCGCCATTGTAGTTTTTTATTGCACCCCGGGGGATAACCAAAGCGCGATTTTCCTCGCGTATAACCAAATACACAGACGCAAACATCCCCTGTTTAATGCGCCCGTCACGCTTTGCGAGGAGCAGCGTTGTTTCGATGGTACGGTTTTTGTTGTTGACCACAGGGCTGATGGCCGATACGGATGCGGCGAATTCCTCGCCGGGGGCGGAAGCAAAGGAAACAATAGCCGGGAGCCCCCTCCGCAGATAGGCACTGTATTTTTCTGCGACATAAATCGTAATTTTCAGATTGTCCAGGGAACCGATAACCGCAATCACGGTGGCCGACGAAACAGTGCCGCCTGTAGTAACGGGCAGGCTGGTAATCGTACCCCCTACCGGGGACGTAACCGGATTCTCCGAATAGGATTGCCCCGCCCGGGACGGATCGATATAGGCGATAATTTCGCCCTGCTGTACTGTATCGCCCAGGTTTTTTACAATCCGGGTTATTTTACCCGATGTATCGGGCATTACATTGACTTCCGACTGGGAAGACACATCGCCGTTAAGCTTGACGACCTGCCTGATGGTTTCCGGCTGCAGTGTTTTTGCCGACACTGTAATGGCGTTGGCAGCAGGCCGGCCCGATGAATTCCCGGCTGGCTGCATGCCCGCCGGTGGGCCGCCCGCAGCAGGCGAAGCCTTCGGCGCGAGCATATTAAACGCCGCAACACCTAAAAATACCGCAATTAGTATAATTACAATTACTTTTGCGATCATATCACCTTTAATCATATGCTCCCCTGCGCGTATAATGTATAGACTTCCGCAATATCAAGCCGCAAGGCCGCAGCCAAATTGTACACTGCAGCTAAATAACCGGCATTCGTGGTAAGGAGCGTCTGCTTTGCGTTTACCATGTTTTTATTGGCATTCTGCAAATCAGTTTGGCTCACCAGGCCCCCGCGATACCCCTGCTCCGAAAGTTCGTATGCCCTGGAAGTAATTCTCAAATTGAGGGCGGCGGACTCCATGTTCTCACGAATCCGATTGATCTCATCCGCTTTTTTTTGAATATCCTGGGCCGCGTTTTTCCGTACTGTATCCAGGGATAATTCTGTTTGGGCTGCGTTTTCTTTCAGGGTCTTTGCATTCAGCGACTGAGTCGATCCGGGTATCCAGGATGAAATGGGAATTGAAACAGAAACAGAAAACCTGCCCGATGAGGTCGGATCGTCAAAGGAGAACCCTGCATTTTGCGGCGGGCTTAAACTTATGCTTTCGGAAAAATTGATGCTTGGCGCCCTGGTCAACGATCCGACCTGCGCGTTGAGCTTTGCCTGTTCAATGGCAACGGCCTGGGCGCGCACATCATAACGGTTGTCGCAGTACCTCGCGGCCAGCTCCCCCGCTCGGGGAAGATCGAGGAGCATTACCTCAATCTCGCCTTCGAGTTCCGCAGCGCCTGCGGCATCGAGCCCGATTAACAATAAAAAAGCGGCGCGGTTTTGTTCGAATTTGACAGCAGCATCGTTCAGCGCCGGACCTGCAATTTGATATGAATACAGGGCATTGAGCATTTCAAGCTCCGAGGCCAAGCCGCTTTGGTAATTTTTGCTTGTCTGCTCGTATTGCTGCTTTTTAAGCTCCAAATCTGTACGCAGGATTTCGATATTCTGGTTCTCCGCAAGAAGGGCATAAAAATTGGTGGACACCTGGGTGACAAGGGTCCGTCTCGCATTATCATAGGCTTCTTCCGCAGCCTGAGCCTTGAAACCAAGAAGTTTTGCATTCGCCGGCATTGCCGCAGAAAGCTGCAAGCTTACCGACGCGCTGGCACTCCACGAGTTGGATGGATCTCCCTCGGGCCGGATCGGATGGGTATTTGCAACCCCCAGGGATGCCGTCATGGAGGGCAAAAACATGTTCCATGTATTGTTCTTCTCACGCAGGGCCTGATATGCGGCAAGTTCGCTTTTTTTCAAATCCGCGTTGTTTTTAAGAGCCGCGTCCAGCGCCTTTTCGAGGGTTAACGATTCCGCGATTAAAACACCGCAACCCACCAGGGCGAAAAACGCAACGCCAGCGACTATCCGCTTCAATATAAACTCCTGTTTAGCAAGGCATCATTATATATCTTCTTTCCCTACATTACTATTCCTATGATTCTGATAAATTATTCTAGCAATAACCGTGCCAAGATAATAAAAATGATGATAAAAAGCAGAATAAACATGATATACATGAAAACAAGGGCTTTGCGGAGTAAAACTGCTGCCCAGAGCACATGCACTGGCGGCTTTTTCAGCCTGATATCGCTTTAAAAACTGCGTAAAAATGCAACAGCAGTAATTTTTACGCACTTATACCTTGGCATTTGCTTCAGGAAGATATTTCCAGTAACGCACGGGCATGAGCTGGCGTTGCAGCCCAAGGTTTTTGCGGTTCTCGATATTCACCGAACGGTGGTAGAGACGCCACAAATTTTCCCATGCGTCCCCTGATGCCGCGCCAAAGGGAGGCATCTGCAATTTAACGGGCCGCACGATTTCTGAATCGAGACTTTCCATGCGGGCCTCTTCCCCCGCAAAGCGTATGAGGCAGAGCCCCCGCTTCTCGTCGATGATCGCCCAAGGTATATCCCCAAAACGCAGCGTGAAATGTTCAGCCAACGCAGGAAGCACAAAACAGTCGGGGGCGCAGCGGGCAACATAGAAGCCGCCATCAATGGGGCTAAACCTGAGAAGTCCCAGAAGGCGCTCAATCTCGCGGCTTGTTTTATATGCGGCGTTCAGTACAGCCAGTACCGAAGGGGCTCCGCGAT
This sequence comes from Leadbettera azotonutricia ZAS-9, assembly GCF_000214355.1. Taxonomy (GTDB): domain Bacteria; phylum Spirochaetota; class Spirochaetia; order Treponematales; family Breznakiellaceae; genus Leadbettera; species Leadbettera azotonutricia. Next base: position 3,065,643 of record NC_015577.1, read on the forward strand.
CCAGGCAGGCCTTGCCAGCGGCTGTGCGGGCTTCAGGAGAGGCAAGATCATTGCCGCCTGCTGCAATGACTTTTTCGATGAACTGCGCGATGTCCCTCTCCACGGGCAATTCGCTCATGCATGCATGAAGGGCTGCTGTATAGGCTTCGAGGGAAAGGCTCTTTAATGTTTCGAGATCGAAATCCTCAAGGTTAAGAAACGAATGATCTGAACCGCTTTTCTGTGATGGCCGTGATTGAATTTCGAAAAGATCTGCCTGCCCTTGATCTGCTTCTTCGCTTTTCCTCAAAATAACACCCCCTGCAATATACTATACCTATGTATAGATATTATTGCAAGAGGCATTGGGGAGGGAAATTCCAAACCGTCTAGGCTTTTACATCAGCCTTAAGGCGTATCACATTCCAGGAAGCAGGGGGAAGCAAAACAGAAAGCTTCTTTGAGCCTACAAGCCCTTCAATCTTCGCGCCATTTTGAATGACCGGCTTTACCTTTTCCTCTTTTGCGGAATTGGCAGCTTTAAGATCATTGTTGAACAGGCTGCGGTGTTCAATCACCTTGCAGTCGCCGAATCCGGAAATGCCGGCTTCCAGTTCAAGGTTTTCTTTGAGGTTCCTGTTCACCGCAAAGATGGCGATTTCATTATTACCCTCATTATGGACAGCTACTGTTTCGATATAAGGAATATCCGTATATTCTTTGGAATCGTATTTATCGGCTGTCACTGGGCAGCGGAGCACTGTGCCCCTGCCGAAAAGAGAAGCGTCCATAAAGGGATAGTAGATGCTCTGCCTCCAGGAATTGCCGCCGGGAACTGTCATAATCGGGGCTATGACATTCACAAGCTGGGCAAGGCAGGCGACCTTTACACGGTCGGCATTTTTGAGCAGGGTGATGAGCATGCAGCCCGCTACAAGAGCATCTTCCATATTGTAAATATCTTCCAGAATAGGCGGCGCTTCGATCCATTTCTCGACCTGCTTATCCGCATTATTGCTGTGATACCAAACATTCCATTCATCAAATGAGAGGTTTACAATTTTCTTGCTGTGCTTGCGGGCCTTAACCAGGTCGCAGATGCCCGCCACGGTTTTGATAAAATTATCCATCTCCAGGCTGCGGCCGAGGAAGTTAGGCGTATCGCTTTCGTGGTTGCCAAAATAAATATGAAGGGAAACATAATCCACCAGATCATAGACATGATCCAGCATCTCGGCTTCCCAACTCCCGAAGGTAGGCATGCGGGCATTTGAGCTGCCGCAAGCTACCAATTCTATTGACGGATCGGTCCACTTCATCACCTTGGCGGCTTCTGCTGCGACCCTGCCGTATTCATCTGCGGTCCTGTGGCAGATTTGCCAAGGGCCGTCCATTTCATTGCCAAGGCACCAGAGCTTGTAGTTATGGGGATCCTGCACGCCATGGCTCCTGCGGAGATCGCTCCAGTAGCTGCCTTTGGGAAAATTGCAATACTCTACAATATTTCTTGCAGCCTCAGCGTCACGGGTGCCCAGGTTTACCGCCATCATCACATCAGTATTGGCTTTCTTTGCCCATTGGGCAAATTCGTTGATACCCACTTTATTGCTTTCTTTGGTACCCCAGGCAAGGTCAAGCCTCATGGGGCGTTTGTCCACAGGCCCTATGCCGTCTTCCCAGTTATAGCCGGAAACAAAATTGCCTCCGGGATAACGCACGAGGGGCACATCCAAATCCTTTACCAGTTTTATTACATCTTTTCTAAAGCCTTTTTCATCAGCCTCAGGATGCCCGGGTTCGTAAATGCCCGTATACACAGCCCTTCCCAGATGTTCGATGAAAGATCCATAGATCCGCTTGTCGGTTTCTCCTATGGAAAATTCTCTGTGCAGTGTCATCTTTGCTTTCATAATACTCCCTCGTCTTTCCATTTATCCCCTTTTGGATGGGGGCAATAATTTATATTACTCAAGGCACGGAACTGTATAAAACAGCCACAATGCGCGCAGAGTACACCTTCTTTTAGGCTTTCACAGATAATACAACATTGAAGCCTTTGCGCATACCTGTTTGAATCCGATCTGAGAGAAACAGCCAGCGGAGAAGCTATTGCCAAACGCATAGCCTCTTCGGGGCTGATTATTCCTGTCTCAGCCCCGCAACGGGGGCAGGGCCTTTCATGCAAGCTCAAGGGTTACAACCGATTTAGGGGGCAGCTTTACTGTCACTCCGCCTTGAGCCATGGACGCGCCCGAGAAAGGCGCTATCTTAACTGTATCACCTTTTTCAAAAGTGTTATGATCCTGAATATTAGTCGATGTGATTATAGTACCGGAAACATTCTTAAACGGAAAGCCCCTCAATTCCAGGGTAACGGTTTTTTCTTCCTTAACATCAATATTGGTCAGGGAAACATGGGCTTTTTCCTGTTCATCCACAGAAGCGCTTGCGGTGACAGCAGGGATAGACCCAAAGCCCAGACTTACATTTTCACTTTCCACATAGACAGGAAGCCGTACCGCATCCTGATGCACCTTGTACATATCGAAGACATGATAGGTTGGGGTCAGTGTCATTTTTGCACCTTCTGTCAGAATCACCGACTGCAATACATTTATGGTCTGGGCAATATTAGCCATATGTACCCGATCAGCATTATTATTGAAGATATTAAAGTGTATTCCTGCTACCAATGCATCACGGAGGGAATTCTGCTGATAAAGAAAACCGGGGTTAGTTCCTGGCTCCACATCAAACCATGTACCCCATTCATCTACCACTAACCCAACTTTCTTTTTAGGATCGTATTGATCCATGATAGCACTGTGCTTAGAAAGCAGCTCTTCCATATAGTAGGCTTTTCTCATGGTGATAAGCCACTCGTTCTCGGTAAATTCCGTGGCAGAGCCTTTATAAGCCCATTCGCCGGGAACTGTGTAATAATGGAGGGAAAGGCCATCAAGCAGGGGACCCCTATCGCCGCAGGTTTTCTCCATCAACACTTTAGTCCAGTTGTAATCGTCCGTATTGGGACCACACGCAATTTTGTAGAGGGGCTTACCGTAACTGCGGGCATAGACCGCATAGCGGCGGTAATTATCAGCGTAGAATTCAGGGGTCATGTTTCCACCGCAGCCCCAGCTCTCATTCCCTATTCCCCAGAACTTTACCTGCCAGGGCTCCTTCCGGCCATTTTTGCCCCGGAGATCCGCCATAGGGCTGACACCGTCAAAATTGCAGTATTCCACCCATTGTGAAAGTTCCTGCACAGTCCCTGACCCTACGTTCCCACAGATATAGGGTTCGCACTCAAGCTGTTTACAGAGGTCAAGAAATTCATGAGTTCCAAAACTGTTATCTTCGGTAACACCACCCCAGTGGGTGTTGATCATTTTAGGCCTTGCCGATTTTGTGCCAATACCGTCCATCCAGTGGTATTCATCGGCAAAACACCCGCCGGGCCAGCGAAGATTGGGAATTTTAATTTTCCTGAGGGCTGCCACAACATCCTTTCTTATTCCCCTCACATTCGGTATGGGTGAATCTTCACCTACCCAATACCCGCCATAAATGCAGCGGCCAAGGTGTTCTGAAAAATGACCATAGATATGGCGGTTAATTCTTACCCCTGCTTCGGCGGCGTTAATTGCAACTCTGTTCATGATGCGCTCCCATATAAATAGCATTTTACAGTCCGGCCCTCAGCTTCTACATCAGGCGGATCAGCCTCGCGGCATTTATCACTAACCTTGGGACAGCGGCTTGCAAACTTGCAGCCCTTCTGTCCGTATTCTTTTACTTCCTGTGTGGAAAGGCCTATGCGTTTTGCCCATGCTTCCTTGTCCACAGGATCAGGAGCGGGAACGCTTTCTTTGAGGAGCTGGGTGTAGGGATGAAGGGGATTTCCAAGCACCGCTTCCACAGGCCCCATCTCCACCACATAACCGCGCAGCATAATGGCGATACGGTTGCTAATGTAATAAGCAGTTGCCAAATCGTGAGTGATATAAATGACGCTCACCCCTTCCTCGTCACGTAGCTTCTTAAAAAGATTTACAATTGCCATACGCAGGCTGGCGTCTACCATGGACACCGGCTCATCCGCCAATATCAGACTGGGGTGGGAAATGAGGGAACGAGCCACCGAGATACGCTGGATCTGGCCTCCCGAAAGTTCATGGGGATAGCGGCGCGAAAGTTCTTCGAGAGAAAGACCCACAGAATGCAGAGCCTTGTCCACAACTTCAACTGCACTTTTTCTGTCCTTTGCGATGCCGAAGTTGACAGCAGTATCAAAAAGATACTCCTCCACCCGCCTCAGAGGATTGAAAGTTTCAAAGGGATTCTGAAATACCGGCTGCACGGTTTTCATAAAAGCCGCAAAATCAGCGCGCTTCCTTATGGTAGTAACGCTTTTGCCTTCAAAAAGCACATCCCCTGAACTCGGTTCAAGATCCCTAAGCAGCATTCTGGTAAGGGTAGTCTTACCGCTTCCTGATTCACCGGCAATGGTAAAAATTTCAGGTCTGTCTTTTTCTATAGTGAAGCTTACATCATTTACTGCTACAAGTTTGGAACCGTTAATGAGTCCCCCAACCTGAAAAACTTTGCTGGCATGCTTTACTTCCAAAAGATGTGCACTCATTGCCGCCCTCCCTGTAACAGATGGCAGGCAGCCCTGTGGCCGCCACCAAAATCTTTCATTGCCGGAACTTCGCTCCTGCATATTGGCAGGGCTTTAGGACAGCGAGGATGAAACCTGCAACCTTCGGGAGGATTGGCAAGATTGGGGGGGGTACCCTCAAGGCTCGATTTGCCGGTTTTATCTCCAATAACCGGCAGAGAGTTGATAAGATGCTGGGTATAAGGATGTTCGGGCCTTTTAAATATAAGCTCAGTGGGGCCTTCTTCAGCGAGCCTTCCCGCATACATGATACCCACCTTGTTAGCCACATTTGCGTGAACCGCCATATCATGGGTAACAAGGAGTACTGTATTTTGAGACACCGATTGTATTTCTTTAAGAAGCTGCAAGACCCCGCGCTGTACCACTACATCCAAAGCGGTGGTAGGCTCGTCGGCAATGATAAGACTCGGCTTAAAGACCGTTGCAAGGGCAATGGCTACCCGCTGCTTCATACCCCCCGAAAGTTCATGGGGGTAAGAGTTTAGCACATCCGGGGGAAGTCCAAGTTTTTTGACATGATCTTCAATGCGTTCCCTGAATAGAGCGCGATCTTTTATTCCCTCATGAGTAGCAATAATATCTTCAAATGTCTTTATCACCCTGCGCACAGGATTCAAAACGCTCATGGAACCTTGCATAACATAGGAAATTTCTTTCCATCTGATATTTTTGCGAAGTTCCTCTTCAGTAACTGTGGACATATCCACATCACCGTATTTAAAATTATATTTAACGCTGCCCCCTTCCACACGGAGGGGCGGCTTAATCGTCCCTGACAGTACTTTGATCAGGGTGGTCTTACCGCAGCTTGATTCCCCTGCGACCCCATAGATTTCATTGGGCTCAAGCGTTATTGTAACATCATCGACTGCACGAACCTGACGCGAGACGCCATACATCTCTGTTCTATAATAGGCCCGCAGATTTTCTACCTGTAATAAGGCCATATTAAGCTCCCATCCGGCGGAGCCGGGTCCGCGGATCGATATACTCGTTAACACTGGAGAATACAAGGTAGAGTCCCAGGAAGAGCACGACAGAAACAACAATCGGAGCGGCAAGCCACCACCATATACCGGCAATCAACGCCTGATGCGAGTTTGCCCAATAAATTGTTGAACCGATGGTCGGCGTTGTAATACTTGAAAGACCGAGTACACCAAGCGTTACTTCCATGCCGATCGACCAGATCATGTTGTTTATCGTTGTCGCAAAAACCACAGGGAGTACAAAAGGCAGATGTTCAGTCATGGTTATTCTAAAAGACCTGGTTCCTGAGTACAAAGCTGTTTTTGTAAACGATCTTTCTTTTAAACTTAAGACCTGCGATCGGATAAGACGCGCATCCCATGACCAGCCGAAGATGCCGAGAAAAACCGCAAGAATGGTAATGCTCATATGCTCTCGAACCAGAAAACTTACCAATATCAAAATAGGCAGAACAGGTATTACGACAAAGCTATCATTTATTGACATGAGTGCCTTATCTATAAGACCGCCGTTATAGCCTGCTGTAAGTCCAACAATAATGGCAATCACACGGGACACAACTGCAGTAACGATGCCCAAGTACAAAGAATTACGGACGGCAAAAGTCATCCAGTAAAAAACGTCCTGACCGCGCGTATTAGTGCCAAAGATGTATTTGAGTGAAGGCGGCTTATCCATACCCACCTGAAAAGTCTTACCCATATCATAAGGTGAAAACCAGGACAATATGAGCATCACCAAAATGAGCAAGAGAAAAATAAATCCTGCACGGAAACGACCGTCAAAACGCAATAAATCGCGAATTACTTTTATCATTCCAGGGCCTCCTATTGAATCCTGACCCGTGGATCGAAAAGCGGGTAAACAAGATCGAGGATAAGCGCCGCGGTTGCAACACCTATAATTGAAAAAATCGTTATCCCCATGATCAGAGTATAGTCTGTAGAAAGAATCGCTTGATAGGCGAGCAAACCAATACCAGGATATGTAAAAATAACTTCGAGAATCATTGCACCGTTGAAGATCATACCGAGGTTTAAGGCAAGGCCGGTGATCTGCGGCAGCATGGCATTGCGTATCACATAACCGAAAAGAATTTTATTCTGTTTCAACCCTGCGGTTTCTGCATAGACAACATAATCTTCGCTGATAATATTTGAAGTTAGAGACTTCATACCGATAAACCAGCCGCCCACGCCGCCTACAATAAGGCTAAAGGCAGGAAGAACTGAATGGTACAAAACTGTAGTAACAAACTTCCACGTATAGGAAGGCCGCATTCCCATCGGATACGCGCCGCGTATCGGAAATATGGGCCAGATATATGCAAAGAAAATAACCAATAGCAATGCTAATATATAGTACGGAATAGGACGAACTGCCTGGCTTATGACATCAATACTGCCGAGCAATTTACTTTTTGGATAATAGCTGGAAAAACCACCCAAAAGATTTCCGACAATCCATGAAATAATTGTAGCAGTTAAAAGCAGCCCCAATGTCCAGGGCATAGAACGTCCGATAAGTTCTGTTACCGGCGTCGGGAACGAAGAAAGGGACCTTCCAAGATCTCCACGGAAAAGCCTTCCCCAGAATTCCAGATACTGTTCCCAATTACTTCCTTCAAGACCGTAAAGTGCCGTGAGCGATGCCCTAAAATCGTCAAGCATATCCGGAGTATAGTTGACACCGCTCGTCATTGTCCGGTTTATTTGCGCCTGCACAGGATCGCTCGGTGACAAACGGGGAATAATAAAGGTAACGGTTACACCAACAAAAATAACCATAATGTACTGGCCGATTCGAGGCAGCACATAGTTCAATAAAAACTTTTTCATTTATCACCCTCATTCATTCAATGATGAATGGGGAGCCATAACTCATAAAGTTAAAACTCCCCACCCGCATTACTTCATCATTTTCCTGTTGACCTGAGTTTTGCAAACATGTAACGGGAGTTCGTCCAGTTTGGCACAGGATCGGTATAAGGATCGTCTATACTCGGATAACCTGTCCAATATGTATCATCCATTACGGTGAACACGTTGTAAGAGCACACTGCGATTTCAAACATCTCGTCTACGGCAAGTTTTATCCATTCCTTGCCATATTCAACAACCTGGGGATCATCCATGTCGAGTTTCTGACAAGCTTCGATGATTTCGTCCATTCTCTTGTTCTTCCACCGGCTGACATTGCGGGCGGCATTTTCACCAATGCCCCTATACTGATTGGAATGGAATGAGTCAAGGAAGAAGGACAGGTCAGGATGGCCGCCCCATGTTTCAATGTTCCAGTAGAACTCGCCGTCAAAATCACCCGTGCCTGCCAGAGTACCAAAGTCACTACGTACATCGAGGGTGATATCAATACCAAATTCTTTCCAGCATTCAACAACCATTGCAGCGGCGCGGTTCTGGCTCGGTTCGTTATCGGTCTGGCCCATGAATACCATCTTGAAGGGTTTACCATCGTTGAATTCCCATACGCCCCGGGAATTCTTGCGAAGTCCTGCTTTCTGCATAAGCTTTGCGGCGGCATTAACATCATACTTCCACCAGCCTTCGCCCATGTAGCGTTTGATCGCCGTAGGATCGGTCGGAACTATATCGCCTAAATCGTCCCTGGCTTTTGCAGCAATCTCTACGGCTGCATTGGAATTATAAGGCTTGAAGGTCGTGCCATCTCCGAGATCGAGGGTATAATCAGAGAGCCACTGTTGTAATGGGGTATGATAATATTCAGGGTACATACCGGTAGGCGGTACAGGGATCGGAGAGATCGTCATGGCGCCGCGGTAAGAGGCAATTGCAAGCCGGTTAATGTCAAGGGCCAAAGCAAGGGCCCAACGGACATCTTTATTATTAAGACCGGGCTTCTCAAGATTGAGAATACAGGCAACAAGTGTCGGATCCGGATGCCCCCAGGGGAAACCGGGGAACCATGTCTTGAAAGATTTGTTTGCTTTCGTCAGCCTGATAACGCCTTCAACCGCCATATCGTGAATCACGTCAAGCTGATGGGCTTGCGCGCTCATAACTTTGACATCGCTGGTACCACCGTTAATATACATTGCATACTTCGGCGCAGCGCCTACATCCCCCATGCGCGCCAAAGTAGTCCGCTGGTAGTCAGGACGTTTTTCCCACAAGTACCAGTTGCCCTGGGGATCGAAATCTTTAAGCGTATACGGGCCCAGAGTTACAGGGGGATTAAATTTATAGGTAGTGACATCTTCAACTTTTTCGAAGATATGCTTAGGCATCATAAAACATGCATTCCAGCGCACAAGAAAGTTTGCATGGAAGCGTGAATTCGGCTGTTTAAGAAATATCTTTACTTCAAAGTCACTGATCTTTTGAATACGATCCACATAGGCGTTGAAGCGGCTGGTATAGTCCATACCCGGATTTTTCATCTGGATTTCAATCGTATAAATCAGATCATCGGCGGTAAACTGAACACCGTCGCTCCAATAAATACCTTCCCGAAGTTTAATCGTCATCTCGGTAAAATCTTTGTTGTAAATAGGATGTTCTGAGGCAAGAGCATTTTCCCATACACCGTCAATACCGGCATCCGGATCTATAAACCAAAGGGAATCAAGGCCGAGCTGCTGCAGGCCGCCCATAAAACTGGTGTTCCAGCCATTCCAGCGGTTAAAGTAATCCGGGGGATTTGCCCGTCCGCCCGGATTTTCCAGAATGATTGTTTCATTGCGCGGGACATTGGCGCCTTCAATCATCTGAACGTTGGCAGAACTTGCCGTTCCTCCGGCGGCTCCATCCGCCTTTTTTTGACAGCCTGTCAGCGCCAGAGCCGTAACCAACAGTACGGTCAGCACAGGAAACAGGATGCTTTTTAGTTTTTTCATGTTTTCCTCCTGTAAAAATTAAGTGGGTTTATACAAACCACATTTTATTATCACCTGGTTTTTATAGCCTGTCAATAAAAATAATATATATCAATAATATTGATAAGTTAGATTTTGGACAACGCAAAACCTTATTTGGCAAATTTTATGACATTCACCGAGTGTGGCGGCAATTTAATGCTATCCGGTGCCTTATAGCCCGCTTTTGTAGGCATCAAGGGCACTGCGTCATCATGGCCTGCATCATTATACGATTCGGTGCTCGTTCCCGACAGGGTATGGATGGAATACCCCGATGGGGAAGGAGAACTGCCCCAATCAATGGTAAAATCCTGGGCCTTGGCGGGGTCTTTATTGATCGCCGCCAAAACGACATTACCTTGAGCGTCCAGTGTGGCAAGCAGATCCAGGGCAGGGGTTTCGGTAGCTTTGCCCTGTTTGTCGGTAAGGGAAAGCTTTTGGCCTGCTTCTGCATAGGTGTCCAGGACAGTATCGCCCAGCTCATTCACATACATGTCAAACACATGGTAGGTGGGGCGAAGCACTATCCCCTTTGGATAGGTATAAATGCAGCCCCGGGTGTTTACCACAGGCGCATAATTTGCCATGCCCACAATATCGCAATTCCTGTTGACCATGCTGAGGAAACAGGCAGTGAACACCGCATCGGCCATGGTGTAGCGCTGGTTTTCATCGTTAAGGTCCCGGGGTTTGATGTATTCATCGAGACTAAGGCCTGCATCCACATTTGGGTGGTACCAACCCCGGAGGTTCCACTCGTCAAAGGCGATGCGTATGCGATTCCCAAAATCCATGGCGGCCAAAAGCCCCCGTACCTTGGCAACCTGGCTGTCCAGGGTGTTTGTGTAAACCATGGACTGCTCATAATTAGCATAATCATTGGTTTGGTTGATCCCATCCCAATAGCCGTGCAGGGAGATCCATGAAAGGTTTTTGCCGCTCCCCTTTAACAGATTTATATTCCAATCAAGATCTGCAAGGGCGGCGGCTGAAAGCTCTATGGACGGATCAACCCGCTTCATCATTTTTGCAGATTCTGTTACCAGACGGCCCCATTCCTCAGCCGATTTCGCCCCCATTTCCCAGGAACCATAGTTCTCATTCCCTATGCTCCAGTACTTAACCTTAAAGGGATCTTTATGGCCGTTATCAGCCCGCAGCTTTGCCCAGGGGCCTTCGTTCGGCAGATTGCAGTATTCCACCCAATCGCTCATTTCTTCGGCACTACCGGTACCCGCATTGGTGCAGATATAAGGCGCGCAGCCCACCTTGCGGCAGAAGGCGATGTATTCGTCAGTGCCAAAGGTATTGGGCTCTTCCACACGCCAGGCTTTGTCAAAATGGGGGCGCCTTTCCTTGCCTACCCCGTCTTTCCAGTGGGAAGCAGACACATAACAGCCCCCCGGCCAGCGAAGCACTGGGGTTTTGATACGCTGCATGGCCTTGATTACATCGATCCTGAAGCCTTCGGCATCGGACAGCGGGTTCCCGGGATCATAAATGCCGCCATAAATCTGGCGGTGAAAATGCTCGATAAAGTGGCCGTAGATCATTGGGTCCCGTTTTCCAACAGTCCGGCTGGGATCAATGTGAAGCAGTACCATAAAAATAGTATCACTGGGATTTATTTATCTGTCAAGAAAAATGTTGTTTATCAAATATTATGATATATAATTCTTTCTTAGGATTTTTCGCCGGCATAAAGCTTCAGAATAATATCCTGATCGTAGTCACCGAAGCCTTTGCCGAAAATGTTGATGCCCCCCGCGTGCTTGGCCCGCGCGGAAATGCCTATGCGTACCTTCACCGAATGATGGTCTGCTATATGAAGGTCATCAAGAGTAATAGTTGATACCTGAAGTCGGTCAATAAAGGTCCCTTCATTGGTCACCTCCCAGGTGGTAAGAAGCCCGTACTGGGAACCTTCAAGCTTCCAGAACGAGGGGGTATACTTCCCTCTGCGGTCACCGAAATCGCCCGGGGATGTCCATGTACCGATGAACATCTCGTTGATCCAAACCGAAATATCCGAAGGCCACTTCTTATTGGTGCCTGGCACCTCGCTGGACATCTCCATGGAAAGCTCAATGCGCTTGAGAGATTTTTTGCCTGAAGAGAAGGTGTTGTTGGGAAACTTGTATTCCACATAACCTTTCTCGAACCAGACCAGAGCAGCCTTAGCCCGGTCGGGGGAAAAGAAGGTGGCGGGTACATCAAGGTAGCCGATTATTCCATCCCTGCTGCAAAGCCCGCAGGGAGCGGACACCTCGTAGGAGGTAAACAGACCCACAGGCATTTCGACCTCGATGGCTTCCGCATCATTCTGGGGAGCTGCGCTGGGGTTAAAGTTAATGAGAAATTCTTTATACCGTGAACTGCAGATCTTTTGCCCGCCCTTAACACCATTTGCAGTATGGCTGTCTATGAGGCCCGCATCCTCAAGAATGAGGACAGAGGTAGTTGCGGTTGATTGGGGGATAGCAAGCCTGCGGGCAATTTCGGTGATATTGAGTTCCTGGTTCTGGAGAAGCTCCAGTATGCGCACCCTCACCTCCGAGGCAAGGGCTTTGAGGGCCTTGGTATCGCGGGATGAATCAATGACAAGGGCCTGCTGTCCGGCTTTTCGCATTTTTCCAGTATGTTGGGCAGGGGGGAAATTTGTCAAGGGAAGCAGCTATATATCCCTAATGGAAAACCCCGCCAATTCCACACGGTAGTCCTGAAACTTTCCCCGCAGATTGACAGCCTTGGCTTCAAGCTCCCCAAGGCGAAATTCCTTTGGGTTAAGCTTTACTTCGCCTAAAAGCATACGCCTTTTGCCCTCATTGACCGCGATGATATCTATCTCGTTGGCATTGCCCCTCTCCCAGTAAGTACCAATGGCAGAATAATCTCCGGAAAGGATCAGCTTCTCGCGGAAATATTTTTCCAGCATGTGTCCGGCATAGCTGCGGTAGTCGCGTTCCAAAATGTCCCGGACATAGGCAAGATTGGAAATTTCTACGGCACTGCGGTACTTATAAATAAAGCGGAACCAGAAGTTAAGAAAGTTATCGTCTATGGCATAGCGTATTTGCCGCGAACCGGGTTTTGAAAACAGAGGCGTTACCCGCCTTACCAGGCTGAATTCTTTTTCCAGTCTGTCGAGATAAGGGCCAACCGACTGGCCCAGAGTTCCCTCAATATCAGGACGAGAGGTCTTGGAAGAGGCAATAAGGGAAAGGATGGAAAAGTACGTGGTGTAATCCCTGCCGAATTCTTCCACCAGGAGATTCTTCCCCTCATCAAGGAAGAATGAATTTTCCATGAGCAGGGCGTCAAAAATTTTCTTTTGCGTAAAGGCCTTTTCTCCGACAAGCAGTTCCAGATACCGGGGTACTCCCCCGCCCGCTATATAGAATGCAAGGAGATCCTCCCCTGAGTATTTCGAATAGTGATCCGAGAGGATAGTGCGCTGAACCGCCACAGAGAAAGGCTTAAGGTGAATACGATGGCTGGCCCGCTGAAAAAGAGGTTCCCTTGAATCCTCAAAAATTTTCTTCATCATGGAATACACAGAACCGCAGAGAATAAGGTGAAGCTTGCTTTTACCCTTGTATGTATCCCAAAGGTTCTGCATTTCGCTGTAAACAGCGCTATTGATGTAATAAAACTCCTGAAATTCATCTATTACAAGGGAAATATGCCTGTGCTGCGCCTCTAGCAGAAGGTACTTAAAAACATCCTGAAATGTTTTTAATTCCCCGGGTATGTCAGCTTTGAGTTTTTCTTTGATGATACCAACATACTCATCGCAAAGAAAATTTTCATTCTTTTTAGTTACAAAAAAATAGATTGAAGAAGAACCCAATGACTGCCGTATCAGGGAGGTTTTACCTATGCGTCTTCTCCCCATTACCACCGTCATCTGGGCCGATTCATGGGACTGCTTTTCCCAGGCCCTGATCTGCTTTATCTCTGTTTCCCTTCCGTAAAATTCCATTTGTATATCCTATTGTATCTAATATTACTGTAATTTAAATTACTGTAATAAATATTACAATATTTCTAAAATAGTTGCAATATCAAACGACAACTTTTTTAAGCAAGTTGCCATATTGTATTACAACTTTGTCCTTCTAAAATTCAAACAAGGGCAGCTGTAAACCCGCGCCATCGGCATCCGAAAGCAGGCGGCGTATGCGCCTGGGATCTTCGGCCCTGTCGATAAAGGTCCCGGAAGCGGTAATAAAGTAGCGAGCCCGTTTCAATACCACCCCAAGGCGGCGGAGGCCGTCGAAGCTGAGTGAACGGGAACGGCGGGTTTCGATGATGCGGCGCCCTGTTTTGGCCCCTATGCCCGGAACGCGGAGCAGGGTTTCATAGTCGGCGCGGTTCACTTCCACAGGGAAAAATTCCAGGTGGCGCAGGGCCCAGGCGGTTTTGGGATCGATGTGGGGGTCGAGGAAGGAATTCTTGTCATCCAGGATTTCGCCGGGAGTAAAATGGTAGAACCTGAGGAGCCAGTCGGCCTGGTAGAGCCGGTGTTCCCGCACCAGAGGCGGGCCGGGTATATCGGGAAGGCGTGGATCGGATATACCGCCCCTGCCCTGTGTACCCACGGGAATGAAGGCCGAATAGTAAACCCGCCTTAAGGCGTACTTTTTGTAGAGGGCCCCGGAAAGGCCGATGATGGTTTTGTCATCCTCAGGGCTGGCCCCGACTATGAGCTGGGTACTCTGGCCTGCAGGGGCAAAGACAGGGGCCTGGAATTTGCCCTGGGGCAGGAATTTGATACGCCGCCTATCTTCTTCATTTTCGGCCCCAGCCTCGAAGGTTTCTTTTATAGCGCCCAGTATCACCTTGCCCGATTTTTGGGGGGCCAGATTTTGGAGGCTTTTGTCTGTAGGAAGTTCAATGTTGGCCGATAGCCTGTCGGCCCAAAGGCCTGCCTCGCGTATGAGCTTTTCGCCGGTGCCGGGGATTATTTTAAGGTGAATGTAGCCATTGTAGCCCGCCTGGGTGCGGAGGGTTTTGGCGGTTTCGATGAGTTTTTCCATGACTATGTCAGGGTCGGCGAAGATTCCGGATGAGAGGAAAAGGCCCTCGATATAGTTGCGGCGGTAAAATTCGCAGGTAAGGTCAACCAGTTCTTTGACGGTAAAGGAGCTGCGCTTGGTATCGGCTGAGGCGCGGTTCACGCAGTAAGCGCAGTCGAAACGGCAGACATTGGAATAGAGCACTTTGAGGAGGGACACGCAGCGGCCATCCTCGGTCCAGGAATGGCAGACCCCGTTGAGCAACGCAGCTCCAAGACCCCCCGAACGGAAAGACCCTCCCCTAGCCCCAGGACCGCTGCCAGACGAAGCGCAGGACGCATCGTATTTGGCTGCCCCGGTGAGGACGGAAATCTTTTCTTCCAGATCCAGCAACGCCTGCACTATGCTCCCTTCCACTTATACTATACACTTGTATAGAATAGATGGCAAGGGGCATGGCGCTGTTTTTTTTATTTCCCTATCCTGATCACCGATTTGACGATTTCCGCCTTGTTATGAATGCTTTCGGTCATGCCCTTTTGGATATCGTCAAATTCAAAAACATTGGTCACGATATTCTTGATGTCCACAAGGCCCCTGCTTACCGCATCTATGGCCAGGGGATAGATATGGCGGTAGCGGAATATGGTCTTCATGGTCAACTCCTTGTCCAGGGCAGAGCCTATGGCGAGATTCATCATGCCGCTCTTGCTGTAACCCACAAACACCAGGGTCCCGCCTTTTTTGAGGGCCGCAATGCCCTGATTGGCTGCGATTTCTGTACCGGAGGTTTCGATGACCAGATCAACGCCTGCGCCGCCTGTAAGCTGGGCGACGGTTTTGACTACATCTTTGTCCGCGCCGTTGATTATCTCGGTCGCTCCAAGGGACTTGGCCTTTTGGAGGCGTTTATCCACCACATCGCTCACAAAAACACGGGAAACGCCAAGGGCCTTGGCCGACATCATGGAAACCAGGCCTATGCAGCCCGATCCAGTGATCAGGGCGGTTTGGCCAAGATGGGCGCCGCCTGTTTGGGCTGCATGGAAACCTACTGCCAGGGGCTCGATGAGGGCCGCTTCCATGGTATCCATTTCGTCAGGAATTTTGAAGCAAAGATCCGCTTCGTGGGCCACATATTCCTGAAAAACCCCGTCCACCGGGGGAGTGGCAAAGAAAATCACATCCGGACAGAGATTATATCGGCCTGTACGGCAGAATTCGCAGTGCCCGCAGGTTTTTCCGGGCTCCAAGGCAACTTTGTCCCCTGCTTTGAGGTGCTTTACATCGGCTCCGACCTCAACAACCACCCCGCCGGCCTCATGGCCAAGCACAAAAGGGGGTTTTACGATGAAATCACTGATGCGTCCATTCTCAAAATAATGAAGATCCGAGCCGCAAACCCCTATATATTCCAATTTTACCAGGGCTTCGTTGGATCTGGGCTGGGGTATATCCTTCTGGACAAAGCCCATCTTCATTATATCTGTCATTACAGCAACTTTCATTTTTCCTTGCATTTCCTTCTCCTTAACTTGTCAATGACTTCATATTATATTATTATAGTATAGCTGGCAAGCAATAAGGAAGGAGAAGAGCTAACCATGATAATATGCTGCGGAGAAGCCCTGATTGATATGGTTCGCGCCGAAATACCCGGCAGAGGCGAGGGTTTTTTGCCTCTCCCTGGGGGAAGCCCCTTCAATACTGCCATAGCAATAGGCAGGCTGGGTGCCCCGGTCAGCTTTTTGGGGCGGTTTTCCACCGATTTCTTCGGGGAAGTCCTGATGAAACGACTTAAGGCAAGCCGTGTAAGCCCTGATCTAATGATCCGCTCAGCCCAGAACTCCACCCTGGCCTTTGTGAAACTCGAAAAAAACAAAGAACCCCGGTATGTGTTCTATACCGAAGGGGCCGCGGACCGTTCCCTGACGGTAGAGGATCTGCCCAAAAAGCTGCCTTCAGAAACCCATTGCATAGTTTTCGGCTCCATTGCCATGACCATGGAGCCTGTTTCCACCGCTATAGAAACCCTGGTTCTCAGGGAAAATGCCCTTCAGGGTCAGGGCAAGGAAGCCCCGATCATTTCATTTGATCCCAATATCAGGCCCTTCATGATCGCCGACAAGAAAGCCTATGTAAAACGCCTGGAAAAATGGATTGCTGCATCTACCATAGCCAAGATTTCTGCGGAAGATTTTAAATTTATCTACCCGGAGCTTGATCTTGAAAAAGCCCTTCAGAAAATTTTGGCCATGGGCCCCCGGCTGGCTATAACCACCCTGGGCCCCAAAGGCGCCATCGCCCTGCTCCGCCGCAATGACGGCACTATCACGAGGGTAAGCGCCCCGGTGGTAGACCTGCCGGTGGCTGATACCATAGGCGCAGGGGACACCTTCCACGGCGCTTTTCTTGCCTGGCTCGAACGCAAGGGCAAGATGTCCCGCCCGGCCTTGGCAGCATTGACCGAAGCTGAACTTTACAATGCTCTCTTCTTTGCCAATAAAGCTGCCTCTATAGTCTGCTCCCGGCAGGGGGCGGAGCCGCCCACCCTTAGGGAAGTGGAATCCCTCAAACCGGGAAACGCCAAGGCAGAGGAGAAAAAACCGGCAGCCCCGGCAAAGGCGGCGTCCAAAGCTCCAGCGAAGGCTGAGCCTAAGGTTCAAGCTGCCCCGGCGGGGAAAAAAGCTCCTGCCTCTGCGAAACCTGTCCCTGCGAAACCTGCTGCTTCGAAGGCAACGGCAGAAAAGAAGCCACCTGTCCCTGCAAAAAAGAAATAGCATGGGGGGCAGCAGCTTTGGCGTTCTCTTTAAAGCAGCCACTTTTGGGGAATCCCACGGGCCTGCCTCAGGCTGTGTAGTAGACGGCTGCCCTGCGGGCCTGGCCCTGGATATTGAAGACATACGCCACGACCTTGCCAGAAGGCGCCCCGGAGGGGGCGGCCCTGCCACAAGCCGCAGCGAAGCTGACGAGCCTGAAATACTTTCCGGGGTGTTCGAAGGCAAAACCTTGGGAAGCCCTATCGCCATACTGGTACGGAACAAAAATCAACGTCCATCGGACTATGACAATCTCAAGGATCTCTACAGGCCAGGCCATGCAGACTGGCCCTGGGAAGCCAAGTACGGCTTTCGGGATCACCGGGGCGGCGGCCGCAGCTCTGCCAGGGAAACCCTGGGCAGGGTGGCTGCCGGGGCTATAGCCCGGGTTTTTCTTTCAAGCCTCAATATCGAGATTATAGCCTGGACTTCCTCCGCTGCCGGGATAGACGGCCCTGGCCCGGGAGATCCTTCCTTTAATTGGGACGAAATCGAAAACAACCCCCTGCGTATGGGCGGAAAAGCCGCTGCTGCACAGGCTATGGAAAAAATCGAAGCTTTAAGGCAAGCGGGCGACAGTTCCGGCTGCGCAGTGTCCTGTGTTGCGCGCAATCTTCCCCCGGGGCTGGGAGAGCCCGTGTTTGACAAGCTGGACGCCAGGATTGCAGCAGCCATGCTCTCCCTGGGGGCTGCAAAGGCTGTGGAATTCGGCGCGGGGTCTTCTGCCGCAAAAAGCCAAGGTTCGGTTCTGAATGACCGGCCCATGCCTGCTCCGGGGCTGTTTCCGGATCTGCCCGGCGGAGTTCCTTCGGTTTCCTGGAAAACCAACAACGCGGGCGGGGTGCTTGGCGGTCTTTCTACGGGCATGGATCTGTGTTTTACCGTGAGCTTTAAGCCCATTTCTTCTATTTTGCAAAAACAGGAAACCGTGAACCGCCAGGGCAAGGCTGCCGAACTCCTCATCCAGGGGAGGCACGACATCTGCGTAGGCCCCAGGGCTGTCCCGGTGGTGGAGGCCATGACCGCCCTGGTACTGGCGGATCTCATTTTGCTGCAGCGCTGCGCTCTTGTATAACGCGCGGATTCAAAAGGCTTATCCCTTCCGTATATAAAGGGGAATCGAAGTAACTTCCTTATCGTCAATATAGAGAATAAAACTTATTACCCCTGAATTTTTAAAGTGCAGATTGGTAATGGTAAATACCAGGTGGGATACTGCGGTAGCGTTGCCCACACCCTTTACCTCCAAATTGCCCCGCACCGGGTCTATAGTCATCTGGCTGTCGAGATCGCGGGTCTCAATCCTGAAGCTGTGGTTGGCGAATTCCCAGAGATCGAAGCGGAGGCGTATGACCACTGAAAGCTGGGGATGGACGCAGGGGAAATTGCGGGAGATGATGGTGTCAAAAGTCCCCACAATGGTAAGCTTGCCTCCGTTTTCCTGGGCAAAATCGCAGAAGGTAAAAAGCTCGGTCTTCATGGCTCTTCCTTTTTCCTATTGAAGAGAACCACTCTGTTCCGGCCTTCTTCCTTTGCCTTGTAGAGGGCGGTGTCGGCATTGTTGATAAGGGCTTCAATATAATTGTCCGGCCTGGGTTTCCCCGGGTTTTCGGTTGTATCTGCCAGAGCTACGCCGAAGCTTGCGGTAATGGATACAGGGCCCGATTCGAGCAGGACGGGGCTTTTTTCGATAGCTTCCCTGACGCGTTGCGCGATTGCCATACCCGTGGCTTCATCAGCCTGGCTGAAAAGAAAGACAAATTCCTCGCCGCCGTAACGGCCAAGAAAGTCGTGTTTGCGCAGAAGGGAAGTTATGACCCGCACGGTATTCCTGAGGGCTTCGTCCCCCGCAAGGTGGCCGTAGGTGTCATTGAAGGTTTTAAAAAAATCAATGTCCATCATGACTACGCCGCAAGGTATGCCCAGAAGGGCAGCGTTGCTCAGTTCCATGGCAGCCCTCTCCATGAAGGAGCGGCGATTCATTGCCCCTGTGAGGGGATCATGGCTTGCAAGGTATTTGAACTGGGACTCGCTTTTCTGAAGAGCTTCCATTGCAGAATTTCGCCGATCCACTTCTGTGCGGAGGCTTTCTGCCAGGGCAGAGAGGGTTTGTTCCCTTAGCTTCAGGGCCTTTAAGGTGTTGTCAAGCTGGGTTGTCATGCGGTTAAAAGCTTCAGAAAATTCGCCCAGGAATTCTATCTTCTGGGTAAAGTCCCCCTGCTCTACCATCTTCACCTGCCAAATGAGGTGCTGAAGCCGGGACTGGAGGGCTTTCATGCAGCCCGGGATTATGCCCCTCACGGTGACAGGGGGAGAAAAGTCCCCCGAAGAAAAAGAGAGCATGATCTCCCTGATGGTTTTGAGATCGTTATGGATATCATTCAAGACAGGAATCTCTGCCATATCCCCTTCAAGCGGGGGTATGGAATTTTCCTTGAGGAGTTTCCAAATATGTTCCAGAGCCTTGCTTTCTTTTTCTTCCATTAACATTCCTGGCTGGCTAGGATGCTTTGGCCTTGGCCTCAAAACGGCAAGTTCGCGAACCGGTGCACCAGCAATCTATCTCCTTTACGCTAAAGCCCTTGCCGCTGAAGGATTCAAGCACACCCTGGATAAAGCCTTCATCATAAACGCAGATCACATCTGAGGTGTCGGGCAAGCCGGAGCAGTCAAGATCCTCGTCCACAGTAAAAATAAAATGGCCGCCGCCGGCATCGGCATTTTCCACCCTGAATATCCCTATGCCAAGATCGTGAAAGGATTGCTGCACTGCCGCCGCCAGGGACGATACATCCTTTGAAGAGCTCAAGAATTTGTCAAAAAAGGCTTTGCCAGCCACAACCCCGGCTTCCCTGAAAAGATCATCCGCAGCGTCAGCGCCATAATGCTGTTCCAGGATATCCCTTAGGGTAAACTGGAAAAGGCGGTAGACCTCTACCCTGGTGGAAGGCCCCAGGTTCGGCCGGGCGTCTTTCATGTCGGCCCCAACAGTGTCTTCCCACTTGAATTCATACTTTCTGGTTTTGGACATACTTGATCTCCTGGATATTTGATATGCTTTTTCATAATACAATGAAATAGCTGTTTAGTATAGTAATTTGTGAAGAAATTGAGGTATGATACTGGATTATGACAGATTTTGTTCATCTGCATGTCCATTCTGACTTTTCCCTCCTGGACGGCGCCGCCTCGGTAGAAGGCCTGGCGAAAAAGGCCGCATCCCTGGAGATGAAGCACCTTGCCATTACCGACCACGGCAATATGTTCGGGGTGCTGAAATTCGTGAACGCATGCCTTGGCGACAAGGATCACCCCCTTAAAAACCGGGAAGCGGTGCATCCCATCATAGGCTGCGAATTCTACATGGCCCCAGGCTCCCGGCACGAGCGCAAGGGCAGCGAAAACGGCAACAAATACTACCATCTGGTGCTCCTCTCGACCTGCGAAGAGGGTTACCGGAATTTAATGAAGCTTTCTTCCCTTTCCTATACCGAAGGTTTCTATTATAAGCCCCGGATAGACAGGGAGCTATTGGAGAAATACCATAAGGGGCTCATCTGCCTTTCAGCCTGCCTGGCAGGGGAAATTCCCAGCCTGATTATGAACGGGCAGCTTAAGGAGGCGGAAAAAAGCGCCCGCTGGTTCGCATCCCTTATGGGGGAGGACAATTTTTATCTGGAACTCCAGGATCACGGGATTGAGGCCCAGCGCCAGGTGAACCCCATAGTCGCCGGTATTGCCCGGCGCACCGGCATACCCCTGGTGGCAACCAACGACATCCACTATCTGGAACGGGCGGATTCAGTGGTTCAGGACATACTCCTCTGCATTGGCACCAACTCAAAAAGGGGCGATGAAAGGCGCATGCGCTTTGAAGGGGAAGAGTTTTACTTCAAAACCGGAGACGAAATGGCCGCCCTGTTCCCCGAATACCCCGAGGCCATCGCCAACACGGTGCGGATCGCCGAACGGTGCAAGACCGAGATCCCCACCCCAGGCCCCCTGCTCCCGGATTTCGAAATCCCCGCCGGGTTTTCAAACGCTGATGAATACCTGCGGCATCTCACCATGGACGGGCTGGAAAAACGCTATCCCGGCCGGATGGCAGAGGTTATCGAGCGGGCTGAATACGAGCTTGGGGTAATTATCAAAATGGGTTTCCCCGGCTACTTCCTCATTGTGGCCGACTTTATCAATTGGGCCAAGGAACGCAATATCCCGGTAGGGCCGGGGCGAGGATCCGGCGCAGGGTCCATCGTGGCATATGCCCTGCGGATCACCAACAACGATCCCCTCAAGTACAACCTGCTTTTTGAGCGCTTCCTCAATCCCGAGCGGATCTCCATGCCCGACTTTGATGTGGACTTTACCAGCGAAGGCCGGGCAGATGTAATCGAGTATGTAACCCAAAAATACGGCAAGGAAAAGGTGGGGCAGATTATCACCTTTGGAACCCTCAAAGCCAAGGCAGCCATCAAGGATGTTGCCCGGGCGCTGGATATCAGCATTGACGAATCCAACATGATAACCAAGCTTATCCCGGATAAAAACCCTGAAGATCCCCAAAAGGATGTTACCCTTAAAGTTGCCTTTGCCTACGAACCCAGATTGAGGGAGCTGGAACAGGATCCGCGATACCAGGAACTTTTCGCCATGGCCCGCAAGCTTGAGGGGAAAAACCGCAATTCCAGCATTCACGCATCAGGGGTGGTCATTGGCAAAACTGATTTGACCGACTATGTGCCCCTTTATATGGATAAAGACGGCGCCGTGGCGAGCCAGTACACCATGGATCTGATTGAACCGCAGGGCTTGGTCAAAATGGATTTTCTGGGGCTAAAAACCCTGGACCTTATAGACCATTCGGTGAAGCTCATCCACCGCCGGGGCGGGAAGGACGCAGCCTTCGACATTGAAAAAATCTCCGAGACCGGAACAGCAGAATCTGACGCGGTCTTTAAGATGCTGGGGGAAGGAAGAAGCTATGGGATATTCCAGTTTGAATCCGAGGGGATGCAAAAGACCCTGAAGGACGCAAAGCCTGCCAGTATCAAAGAGCTTACTGCCCTCAATGCCCTCTATAGGCCGGGTCCTATGGAGTATATTCAACAGTTCATCGCCGCGAAATGGGGCCGCACGCCCATTGTGTACCCGGATCCAAGCCTGGAGAGCATCCTGAAGGAAACCTATGGTGTCATAGTCTACCAGGAACAGGTAATGAAGGTAGCCCAGATCATCGCAGGGTACACCCTGGGGCAGGCGGATATACTCCGCAAAGCCATGGGGAAAAAGAAGCGGGACATTCTGGACAGGGAAAAAGTGCCCTTTATTGCCGGGGCTGTAAAACAGGGTTTTACAGAAGCAGACGCGGATCGTATCTTTGAAATCATGGCGCCCTTCGCCGGTTACGGCTTCAACAAAAGCCATGCCGCGGCCTATGCGGTGCTTGCCTACCAGACAGCCTACCTTAAGGCTAATTTCCCGGTGGAATTCATGGCAGCCAACATGACCAATGAAATTTCCAGCACCGACAAACTCCCCCTGTATATCGACGAAGCCCGGCGGATGGGCATCACCATTGACCCCCCTGACATCAACCGTTCGGACCGGCTGTTTTCCGTGGTAGAAGGCCGCATAGTGTATGGCTTTTTGGGCATCAAGGGCCTGGGAGTGCCTTCTGCCGAAGAAATTATCAGTTGCCGGAAAAATGGCCCATACAAGAATTTTATGGACTTCCTCAGCCGGGTTGATATTAAAACTGTGGGCAAAAAAAATATTGAAATCCTCATTCAAACCGGCGCTTTTGACTGTTTTGGGGTTGGCAGAGCCACACTCCTGGGCAACCTCGAAAAAACAGTTGAATATACCCAAAGCATCAAGGATGATAAAAAATTCGGCCAGGTAAGCCTTTTTGGGGAAACCGGGGAAAAAGATTACCCTGATTTTACATTCGAAGTTTTCCCGGAAATGAGCGGCGGCGACAAGCTTAAAACAGAAAAAGAACTAATCGGCTTTTATTTTTCCGGCCACCCCATGGATGAATATAAAGAAGTATGGAAACGCATTGTTAAAGTCGATCTTGGAAAACCCGAAAGCCTTCCCGCCGGAAACTGTACCCTGGTGGGGCTAATAAAAAACATTAAGCCCATTACTACTTCCAAAGGCGCCAAGATGGCCTTTGCATCTATCGCTGACTACAATGGAGAAATTGAAATTACCTTCTTCGCGGACGCATGGGAAAAATGCAGAGACAAGATTGCTGCGGATCAGGTAGCAATACTGCGGGGAAAGATAGAATACCAGAAAGACAAGGATCGCCACAGCTTTTTAGCCGAGGATACCATAGATCCCCTGAACGCCGAGGCCGCTGCCAAACAGGAAGAAACCCAGAGCCTCAAATGGAACAAGTACCGGAACATTTGGAAATATGCAAAAGAACTGGACTTGAAAATCCTCGACACCCGGAGTGCCCTTAAAGCAACAAAGGGGAATTACACCATTATAGGGTCTCTTAAATCCCTCAGGACCCATACAGACAAAAAAGGCAATGAGATGGCCTTTGGAACCCTCCAGGATGAGCGAGGAGAAATTGATTTGGTCTTCTTTGCCCGGGACTGGAAGAACTGCAAACCCCTGGCCGCAGTGGATGAAATAGCTGCCCTTAACGGAGGTATGGACCCCGCAGCTGACAGGGACCCTGCAAAACCCAGCTTCAAAGTTACCAGTTTTCAGGATATCAACAAGCTCGTAAGGGCGGCCGCAAAAAAGGCGGCCGCGGACAATACAATGAAAAATGAAAACACCATAACAACCCAGGAAGATGCGGATCAGGATGGCCGATCTTTCCTGGACAGCGAAAGCGAAGGCACAACCGAGACTGATTCTGCTGCATCTGATTCAGCTGTAATTGCCCGCAGCGCATTTTCAATACGGGAGGTGCACGTGCGGCTCCGAGGTTCTGCTGCCGAAAAGGAGGAAGCCCTCTACCCCCTCCTCAATTATGTGAAAGAAAACCCCGGTAGCTGCACGCTCCTTATCCATGTCCCAGCGGCAGAAGGGGAGACAGTGATACGCACTGCCACGGGGATCGTTGCTTCCGCTTCGATGGATGTCCTGGCACATTGCAGTGCAGTTGCCGAAGCATGGAGCGTATAAAACAGGAGCAAAACAATGAAAATCATATTAACTATTTTAAGTACCTGTACTTCTATTTACATGCTGATAGTTTTTGTCCGCATACTCCTCACCTGGTTCAGCGGTTCCGGCTATTCAAGGCCCATAGCCGTTTTAAGCCGTGTTACCGATCCCTATCTGAACTGGTTTCGCCGTTTCCCCCTGCGGATCGGGCACCTGGATCTTTCACCCATTGTGGCTTTGGCAGCGCTTTCCCTTGTCAACCGCATCTTCAGCACCATGGCTGCTTACGGAAGGATCTCCCTGGGGATCATTTTGGCTATGAGCCTGCAAGCTATATGGTCAGCGGCTTCCTTCCTCCTGGGTTTTTCCATAATCATCCTGATACTGAGGCTCATTGCCGATCTTGCAAACAGCAACATCCACAGCCCTTTTTGGAGCATTATTGATGCCATATCCCAGCCCCTGCTCTACAGGATAAATCGCATATTTTTTGGAAACAGAATAGCGCATTACCGCAAAGGGCTATTAATTGCCATAGGGGCTTTAATAGTTGTTAGCATTGCTGCGAACTTTATTATACGTTTATTTTCTGTATTCCTTGCAAGGCTGCCGATATAAAATGTTTCTCAGGGAACTTGACGCTGCCCTCGATCATGTAAAACCGAAAAGAACCGGGGAAAAAACCTTCGAAGCCCTGGCAAGACTGGGCATTGTGGATGTAGGGACCTTGCTCTGCCATTATCCCCGGAAATGGGAAGATCGTTCCGAGGAACTACCTCTTAACTGTTTTAATCTCGGAAATGTCTACACTACTGTAACAGTTTTGTCCCATGGCTGGTTCTACGCAAACCATAGAAGGACCCTTAAAATCATTGTGGAAGACGATACTGCCAAAGCTTCGCTTGTTTGCTATAACCGTTCTTTTTGGGAGCATCAGCTTCTGGTTGGCATGAAGGTTAAAATATACGGGGAATTCAAATATGAATATGGAGAGCTTCAATCCAAAGCCTTTGAAATAGTCAATCCCAATGATGAAGGTTTAGGCAAGATACTGCCCATTTATCCACTCACCGAAGGCCTCAGCCAGAACATACTCCGCAGGTTCATGCGCCGGGCACTGGACATCTACACATCCAACCTTGAAAATGAACTCCCTGAGGAAATTATCAAGCGGGACGATCTGTATTCAAAACCCCAGGCCCTCCAGGCTATCCACTTCCCTTCTTCCTATGAAGCGCGGGATAGGGCAGAAAAGACCATTGTTTATGAGGAGCTTTTCTACCTTGAAATGATAGTCGGGAAGCGGGCTATGGAAAGGCGGGCTGCGCCTGCTTCGGGCAAAAGGGCAATTACAACTGGCAGCGGCTTCTCCCCTCTACAGAAACGCCTTATCGAAAGGCTGCCGTTTTCCCTCACTCCGGGGCAGATCGAAACCGCAGGGGAAATAAACCGCGATATGGACGGACCCTACCCCATGGCACGCCTTCTTCAGGGCGATGTGGGATCGGGTAAGACCCTCGTCTCATTTCTTGCCTGCCTCAGGGCAGTGGAAGAGGCGGAAGGGCAAAGGGGCCAGGCAGCGCTCATGGCGCCAACAGAATTACTGGCAAGGCAGCATGCGGAAAACGCAGCAAAACTGTTGGAGCCTTTAGGCTTGCGCATCGCTTTCCTCACGGGGAATATAAAAGCTGCGGGGCGCGCACAGCTTCTAAAAGCCCTGGCGGCAGGGGAAATAGACATTGTTGCAGGAACACATGCGCTCTTTTCGCGGGACACTATCTACAGCAATCTGCGTCTTGTGGTGATAGATGAGCAGCATCGTTTCGGCGTGACCCAGCGCCAGGCTGTCATGGCAAAGGGGCAGTCTTCCCTAAAGGCTCAGGGTACTCCCGATCTTCTCATGATGAGCGCCACTCCCATACCCCGCACCCTGGCCCTGACAGTATTTGGCGACCTGGATGTATCGGTGATTCGGGACATGCCCCCGGGGCGCAAACCTATCAAGACCCATCTGGTAAAGGAATCGAATGAGAACAAGGTGTACGATTTTGCAAGGAAGGAACTTGCAGCGGGACATCAGGCGTATTTTGTCTATCCCCTCATCGGCGAAGGCGAGCCGGGCAGCAGGGCTGAAAACTTAAAAGATGTTACCACCATGGCAGAAAAACTGGCAAAAACCATCTTCCCCAAATACCCTGTTGCATTGATACACTCCAGGCTTGATGAAGAAGAAAAACAGAAGGCTATGGAGGCATTCCGCCGGGGAGAAGTCAAAGTGCTGGCGGCCACCAGCGTAGTGGAAGTGGGTGTGGATGTCCCCAATGCTACCTGCATGGTCATAGAGCACGCAGAACGCTTCGGCCTTTCAGCCCTGCATCAGCTTCGGGGCAGGGTCGGCAGAGGCGAAGCCCAGTCCTACTGCATCCTAATTTATTCGGATCAGGAGATCCCGCCTGAACTTGTAGGGGTAAATCCTGAAATCTTAAGCGAGGATGAGCGCAGCAAGGAAGGGAAGCGCCTTATGGTGATGCTTAAAAGCAGCGACGGCTTTGAAATTGCCGAAAAAGACCTCATCCTCAGGGGGCCGGGCCAGATCGCGGGCATTGAGCAGTCCGGCTACCTCGCCCTGGGCCTGGCAGATCCGGTGAGGGACGCAGACAAGCTTGCCAGGGCAAGGGCCGATGCCTTCGCCATACTGGAAAAAGATCCGGGCCTCCTTCAGCCGGAGAACCGCCGTATGGCAGCCGTACTGGAAAGAGCGCCGCCTTTCGGTTTAGTATAATAGCAATGTTGTCCATGAGAATAAAAATAATGCTTATCATCAGTTCCATAGTGCTGGTGATCACCGCCTCCAGCCTGGTGTTAAGCCTCTCATTCAGCCAGGGCCGTTTCTGGGAAACAGTGCGCAACGATTTAACCGTAAGCGCCGAATTGGCTTCCCGCATGGTTTCGCGCGAACTGGAAGTCCTTAAACGGGATGTGCAGATTATAGGAACCCAACTGGCATTCACCGGGGAAGCCGAGACAACCGAAAGGCTGCGTTACCACACAAGCCATGGCCCATACCTCTCCCTGGCGGTCTTTGATTCCCAGGGCTGGGTGGATTTCTACGGCAGGGCAGCCCCGTCGAATTCGTATCTCGAAAACGAGTATATGAAGCGCGCCTTCTCAGGCGAAACCTGCATCTCCCCTCCCGAATGGGAAAGCGGGGGCGATCTGGTATTGAGAATTTGGGCGCCCCTTGAAGGCAACAGGGTCCTCGTCGCCACCATGGACGGGCTGAGCATAAGCCGCATGGTTTCTGATATCAGGATATGGGAAACAGGCAATATCTTCATTGTAGACCGCGAAGGCTATGTCATTGCCAACATGAGGGAGAATTGGGTAACCGAAAAGTATAACTATATACACATGGGGGAAATTGACGACAAATACCGCACACCAAAGGAAATGGTGTCCCGCATGATCAAGGGCGAAACAGGGATAGCCTATTTTGACATTGCGGACATTGATCGCATCGCATCATTCATACCTGTCAGTGACACTGACGGCTGGTCGCTGGGAGTGGTAGTACCCATTGCCGAAACCCCTGTGTCTCAAATACGCCAGGTGCTGCTCAGCTCGTCTTTTGTATTCCTGAGCTTTGGCATTATTGCCGCTTTTTTTGCTGCCAACAGTATTGCGATTCCTTATAAAAAAGCCGCGGATGCCAACGAAGCAAAGAGCCGTTTCCTGGCAAACATGAGCCACGAAATGAGGACGCCCCTCAACGCCATCATAGGCCTTTCGGAACTGGAGCTGGGCGATGGCGATCTGTCAGGCGAAATTTACGACAACACAGAAAAGATCTACAATTCGGGCATTACCCTTCTTGGCATTATCAATGATCTCCTGGATATTTCCAAAATTGAATCCGGCAAATTTGAACTTGTCCCTGTGGAATACGATATTCCCAGCCTTATCAATGATACGGTGAATCTCAATATAGTGCGCATAGGCAGCAAACCTATCAAGTTCCGCCTTCATGTGGAAGAAAACATACCCGCAAAATTCTTGGGCGACGAGCTCCGCATCAAACAGGTTTTCAACAATCTCCTCTCCAATGCGTTTAAATACACCAGGGAGGGGTCCGTGGACTGGTATCTTTCCGCACAAAGGGAAGGAGACAAGGTTTGGCTTCAAAGCAGGATCCAGGACACGGGGATCGGCATTAAAGGAGAAGACCTTCCCAAGCTCTTCTCCGAGTATGGCCAGGTTGACACTAAAAGCAACCGCAAAATAGAAGGCACAGGTCTAGGCTTAGCCATAAGCAGAGGCATGGCCCGGCTTATGGGTGGCGACATCACGGTGGAAAGCGAATATGGAAAAGGTTCGGTCTTTACGCTGAGGATACTTCAGGAACCCATAGGCACTGAAACAATAGGAAAAAATACTGCGGAAAATTTAAACCTCTTTAACTATACCCTGCAGCGCAGAACCAGGAATCAGAAACTCATCAGGGCCTGGATTCCCTATGCATCAGTACTGGTAGTGGACGATGTAGCTATCAATCTTGATGTTGCCAGGGGTATGCTCAAGCCTTACGGTATGACCGTAGACTGCGTTGCGTCCGGGCCTGCAGCCATAGAGCGCATACGCGGAGGGAAACCAAAGTACAACGCCGTTTTTATGGATCATATGATGCCCGGCATGGATGGTATTGAAGCAACACGTATTATCAGGAAAGAAATTAACACCGATTATGCGAAGAATATCCCTGTTATAGCCCTGACCGCGGACGCCATCATTGGCAATGACAAGCTTTTTTTAAGCAAAGGTTTCCAGGCCTTTCTTACCAAACCTATTGATATAATGCAGCTGGACTCAGTAATAACCCATTGGGTGCGGAACAAGGATCTTGAAAAAGAGCTTAAAGAAAAATCGCCTGAGCTGTTTGTCGGGAAGCCAAACCCCGATAATACCAGGTTCCAGGAAAAAAGGGACAGCAATACTGCGCTTCCAAATTCTGAAAGGTATGCATCGCTTATAGAAGCGTCAAAAAGCATTAGCGGTTTTGATATCACCATGGGCCTTGAGCTTGTGGATAACGATATTGAATCATGGCTTGAAGTGATGCACAGTTTTATTGTCCATACACCTGCACTGCTGGATTCCATACGCAGTATAGAAAAACTGACTGAATACACCATAACGGTTCATGGCATTAAAGGTTCATGCTATAGCCTTGGAGCCCAGACAGTAGGGAAGAAAGCCGAAGATCTTGAACACAAGAGCCGCGCGGGGGATATGGAATTTGTCAGAAATAATAATTCAGATTTTATAGCCCAGGCAGAAAAACTCGTGGACGATTTCAGGGCTCTCGTAAAAACAGCAGAAAAAGAAAGCGACAAAGCCCTTAAGTCTGCCCCTGACAAGGATCTCTTGGCAAAAATTCTTGATGCTGCTGCAGGTTATGATATGGAAGGCCTTGAGGAATTCATTGGGAAGCTTGAGCAGTACCGTTATGAAAAGGATGACGATCTTGTGCCCTGGCTTAGAGAACAGGGTAACCGCTCCGAATTCCTTGCCATACAGGAACGATTGGCAAAGATGCTTAAATAGGATACACAGGAAGGGGGATTTTATGGGAAACGAACGGCAGATAATAATGCTGGTAGACGACAACATGGCAAGCCTCACCATGGGGAAAAACATCCTTAAGGACAAGTACAATGTTTTTCCCATTCCGTCGGGCGAAAAACTTTTTGAGGTTTTGCAAAAGGTCACCCCTGACCTCATACTCCTCGATATTGCAATGCCTGATATGGACGGCTATGAGGTCATTAAAAAGCTCAAAGCCGATAGAAAAACCCAGGACATACCGGTAGTGTTCCTGACCTCCCGGGACGATCCGGGCAACGAGCTGGAAGGCCTCTCCCTTGGGGCTATAGACTATGTGTCCAAGCCCTTTTCCCCTGCCCTCCTTGCCCAGCGTATCGACAACCATCTCCTCCTTTCGTCCCAGAAAAAGGAACTTAAAAAATACAACGACAACCTCAAGGAAATGGTCCTGGAACAGACCCAACAGATTGAAGATCTTCAGAATGCAGTGATGAGCACTGTGGCCGAAGTGGTTGAATTCCGGGATGACATCATTGGGGGCCATATCGAAAGAGTGCAAAGCTATCTCAAATTCATGCTTGATCAAATTATCGAAGAGGAAAAATACCCCAAAGAGATGGCCGAGTGGGATCTGGATTTTCTTATCCCCTCCGCCCAGCTCCATGATGTGGGAAAAATTCTGGTAAGCGAAAAAATACTCAGCAAACCCGGGAAGCTCACTCCTGAAGAATTCGAGGAGATAAAAAAACACACCAGCTACGGCATAAAGGTCATTGATCGTATTTCCGGCATAACCCGGGAGCATGCCTTCCTGGATCACGCCAAGATCATTGCAGGAGCCCACCATGAACGCTGGGATGGCAAGGGCTATCCCAATGGCCTGGCAGGAGAAAACATCCCCCTTCAGGGTCGCCTCATGGCTATAGCGGATGTGTACGATGCCCTCATTGCGGTACGGCCCTACAAACAGCCGGTGAGCACTGCGGAAGCGGCGAAGATTATCACCGAGGGGAAGGGAACCCAATTTGATCCGGTACTGGTGGATATCTTCCAGACTGTTGCGTCTAAATTCGCCAAAATCGCGGAACGGGAAAGCCCCTTAATATGATTGAACTGAAAAATATTTCCAAGAGCTACGGGGCCGTCCATGCGGTCCGCAAGGTGGATCTGTCCGTTCCTCCCGGCTCCATCTATGGAATCATAGGGAAAAGCGGGGCCGGGAAATCCACCCTCTTGAGGGTCATGAGCCTCCTGGAAGCCCCGGACGGAGGCGAAGTGTATTACCGCCAGGAAAGAGTGGATATACTCACAGGCAAGGCCCTTCTGGAACGCCGCCGCAAAATGGGCATGATCTTCCAGAATTTCAACCTCCTTTCTTCGCGGGACGCTGCGGGGAATATCGCCTATCCCCTTGAGATTGGAGGGCTCCACAAGAAGCAAATTGAAAAACGGGTGGACGAACTTTTGGAAATGGTGAACATCACCGACAAGCGCCATGCCCGGCTCAGGGAACTTTCGGGCGGGCAGAAACAGCGGGTAGCCATTGCCCGTGCTTTAGCCGTGAACCCCGAGGTGCTTTTCTGCGACGAGGCAACCAGCGCCCTTGATCCCCAGACCACAAGGTCGATACTCACCCTGATACGGGAACTCCACGACAGCCTCAAAATAACAGTGGTACTCATCACCCACCAGATGTCGGTGATACAGTCCGTGTGCAGCGAAGTGGCGGTCCTGGACGAAGGCATCATCGCCGAAGAGGGGGTTGTGGACGCAGTCTTCAAAGCGCCCAAAACCGAGGCCGCAAAGGAACTCATCTATGCCTGAAAAATTCATGGCGGTCCTGGTGCTGCTCCCTGCCTCAACCCTGGAAACCCTCTATATGACTTTGGTTTCTACCTTGCTCGCCTGCGTTCTGGGTTTCCCTCTGGGAGCCTTCCTCTACAGCGCCTCCCCCGCAGGGCTCCATTCCCGGCCCATCATCTACAACGCCCTCTCAAGGGTGGTGAACATTTTGCGCTCCCTTCCCTTCATTATATTGATGATACTTCTCATACCTCTTTCGCGCTTCATCATAGGAACGAGCATTGGGCCTACGGCGGTGATCATTCCCCTTTCCATTGCAGCAGCCCCCTTTGTGGCCCGCATTTCCGAGTCCGCCCTGTCCGAGGTGGATAACGGGGTCATCACCGCAGCAAAGGCCATGGGCTCATCCAACATGCAGATCATACGCAAAGTGCTGATACCCGAAGCCCTGCCGGCCCTGGTCTCAGGCCTTGCCCTAACCATCATCAACCTCATCGGGTATTCGGCAATGGCAGGAGCCATAGGCGGAGGGGGTCTTGGGAGCCTTGCCATCAACTACGGGTATTACCGCTTCAGAATGGAAGTAACGATTGCGGCGGTTATCATCATATTGATCATTGTGGAACTGGTTCAGTTTGTGGGTACCGCGATAAGCCGCAGACTGCTTTCCAAACGGTGATTTCAAAAAACTGGAAAACGGCTTGACAAATTTTCCCATATTATATAAATTCTAGGTAAATACTAGGCATTAGTATTACATCATTTTTGGAGGATTAGAATGAAAAAGCTTGTACTGTTTTCTCTTATCGCGCTTCTGGCAGTGTCAGGGGCATTTGCAAAAGGCGGCGGGGACAAATCGGGGACCCTCACTGTGGGGGCCACGCCGGTTCCCCATGCGGAACTTCTCAACCTGGTCAAGGCCGATCTTGCCAGCCAGGGCATCACCCTGGTAGTGCGGGAATTCAACGACTATGTGCAGCCCAACGAGGCTCTCATAGCGGGCGATTTGGACGCCAACTTCTTCCAGCACATCCCCTACCTCGAGTCCAATGACAACTGGAAAGCCAAGCTGTCTTCGGCTTTCGGCGTCCATGTGGAACCCCTGGGTCTCTATTCCCAGAAATACAAAACCGTGAACGATCTCCCCAACGGGGCCAGCATTGCCATTCCCAACGATCCCACCAACGGCGGAAGGGCCCTGCTCCTGCTGCAGGCAAAGGGCCTTATCACCCTCAAAGCCAACGCCGGCCTCACCGCAACCCCCCAGGACGTTTCGGGCAACCCCAAAAACTACCGCTTCACCGAGCTTGAAGCTGCCCAGCTTCCCCGCGCCCTGGGCGATGTGGACGCTGCGATTATCAACGGCAACTATGCCCTGGAAGCCGGCCTCAATCCTGTGCGGGACTCCCTCATCATCGAAGGGGCTGATTCACCCTATGTGAATATCGTGACAGTCCAGAAGGGCAAGGAAAAAGACGCCCGCATTGTGGCTCTGGAAAAAGCCCTCAAATCCCAGAAGGTAAAGGATTACATCCAGGCCACCTATGACGGCGGAGTGGTAGCGGTTTTTTAAGCTGGTTCGATAAGTGCTGTCAAAACAGCGCTACTAAAAGCTTCTAACACAAGGGGCTGTCCGGGATTTCCGGGCAGCCCCATTTTTTAGTCGGGCAGATTCGAGCCGGAGGACTTCTTCTTGTTTTTCTTCTCCTCACGCTTCTCTTTCAGGGTCTTCTGCGGAGCCTTCTTTGACTCCTTTTTATGCAGCACATGCTCAGCCATGATAAACCTCCCTTGGTCATTTTCCCCAAGCATAGCATATTATTACGGTTCGGAAAAGCGGGTTTCCCCTAATCCTGGCTTATTGAATAAAAAAGCTTTCTGTGATAAACTTATAACAGAATGGGGGTCAAGAATGACCGTAGCTGAAGCGGTAAAGGTACTGGATGGACAATTTTTTTCCGGCGAAAACAAGGCGGAACTCGAAATCGCCTCTGCCTGCGGCGCCGATCTCATGAGCGATGTAATGGCTTTCGTCAAAGACAGGGTTCTGCTCTTGACCGGCCTTGTAAACCCCCAGGTTATCAGAACTGCGGAACTCTTGGACATCCACGCTATAATCTTTGTTAGGGGCAAAAGCCCCAGCCGCGACATGATCGAAATGGCTGAAGAATCGGACATCATCCTTGGCGCCACCAAGCTCCCCATGTTCCTCGCCTGTGGCAAACTCTACGAAGCAGGACTCAAGGCCGGCGGTACCCGCAAAATATAAGGTGGACAAGCAGAGGCTGCGCAGGGAGATTAAAGAGAGATTAAAGCTTCTGCCCCTTGCTTCTTTTCATGACGAAGGACTGAATGCCGCCGCTGTTTTGCAAAATCAATCCCTTTTTGAACAATACTCGACAGTGCTTATTTTCCTCTCCACGAATAACGAGGTTGATACTTTGCCTCTGATTAAAGCCGCTTTGGCTGAGGGCAAGAAAGTGTTTGCCCCCAGGGTGGAGGGAGAGAAAATTCAATTTTACCGGATTTTGTCCACAGACGGCCCCTGGCAGGGAGGACCTTTCGGCATTAGGGAGCCTGTGCCGGGTAAAGGCGGGGAGACGGGTAGGCCATTGCAGGCTGTGGATTTTCCTGCACTGGTTATTGTGCCGGGGCTTGCTTTTACAAGGCAGGGGAAGAGGCTGGGGTACGGAGGTGGGTATTACGATAAGTTTTTTGCCCACCTGGATGAAGCCGGACTCCCTTTCACCAGCCTGGGGTTCTGCATGGCGGAACAGGTGATTGAGGACCTGCCCACAGAGACCTGGGACAGGGAGATGGACGGGGTTCTGACGGGGCGAGGTTTGGCGACATTATAGTTTTATCCAAAATATAGGATATTAACTGAATGTTTTTGCTTTCATTCAAAAATTATTGTGTTATTTCCCGAAACATCCCCACAAGATAAAGGGGAATTTCATGCAAGGGGCCATTGCGGTTGTAATCGGCAAGGGAACTGCGGATAGCGATGGATGGCTTCCAGGAGTCCATGTAAGCTTTAAGGCTTTTTGATTGGAGATTAACAGAGGCCTTTACTTCCAGTGGAATAATCTTATCTTCCCATTGAAGAAGAAAATCGACGCTGGAGGTGTTTTTGGCGTTGGCCCAAAAATATATTGGCAGCATTTCACCCGATGCTTTAAGTTCCTGCAAAACAAATTGTTCGGTCAGCGCCCCCTTAAAATGATCAAAGATGGCGTGGTTCGGATCCGTCAGGGTTTGCATGGACAAGGCAGATTGGGCCGCAAGCAGACCCACGTCAAGGCTGTAGAGCTTAAAGACCTCCGCCTCAGAATATGAAATGAGGGGAAGATGGGGCAGAGAAACTCTGTTGATTTTGTATACCAGACCGCAGGCAGTAAGCCAGAGCAGGGCATCCTCATACTGGCTGGATCGGGCGCCGGGTTTCATATCCTTATAAATAAAACGCTTCTTTTCTTTTCCGAGTTGTTCAGGGATAGAATCCCAGATCAGGGCCAGCTTGGGGATAGAAGACGGGGCAATGTGCTTGGAAAAATCCCGGTAAAAATCCTTCAGGATTATCTCCTGCTCCTGCCTTACCTCGCCAAGATCCCTTTTATTGATAAAATTCTGAACAACCCCGGGCATACCGCCTATAAAAAAGTACTGTTTGAGATACCGGATTATCTCTTCTTTAAGAACCTGGATGAGCCTGAAATTTTTTTCCTCGAATATTTTTAGCAGCCCTTCTTCCCCCAGGGCTGCAAGGAATTCCATAAAAGTAAGGGGATACAAGGTCAGCGTATCGGTCTTGCCCACGGGGTAGGTAGTGCCCTTGTGGAGAGCTACCCCCAAAAGGCTCCCTGCGGCGATGATATGATATTCCGGGGCTTCTTCGCAAAAGTACTTGAGAGATACCAGGGCGCGGTTACATTCCTGAATCTCGTCAAGCATGATAAGGGTTTCCCCGGGAATTACCTTCCTGCCGGACTTCGCTTCGAGTTCTTCTATAATACGGTAAGGATTGAGATCAGGTTCAAAAATAGCGTCCAGGGCCTTATTCCGGTCAAAGTTGAAATAAACCGCTTCCCGATATTCCAGGCGGCCGAATTCCTGCATAAGCCAGGTTTTGCCCACCTGCCGGGCCCCCTGGATGACCAAAGGCTTTCGCCCCTGTTTGTTCTTCCAACCGACAAGGTCCTTTATAAGTTTCCGGTACATATTTTAAATATAGCACAAAATGTCATAAACTTCAAGGAAGTTATAGCGCGTTTTGACGCTATTTTCCCGGAACTTAGCGTAATAAAATACGCTAAGTTCCGGGAAGTTTGCGTAGTATCAGAACTCCGCAGTTCTCGCCTTTTCAAACTCGGCCTCAATGCTGGCGTCGGGCTTTTGGGTAAGGAGGCTCACGATCCAGATCACAAGGCAGGAGAGTACAAAGGCCGGGAGCAATTCGTACACGTTAAAGACCCCGCCGAGTTTGGCGATGAAGTTCTTCCAAATCAGCACCATGGCGCCGCCTGTTACCATGCCGGCGACCGCGGCGGGGAAGGTGGTACGCTTCCAGAAGAGGGAGAACAGCACAAGGGGCCCGAAGGCTGCGCCGAAACCTGCCCATGCGTAAGAGACCACCCGGAATATGGACTGGTTCCCCGACAGGGCAAGGACTACACCGAAGACCGTTACGGCGAGCATGGTAATGCGGGCGACCCACATGACAAAGGCTTCGCTGGCGTCTTTCTTGATGAGGCCCTTCACGAGGTCATTGGCTACTGCCGAAGAAGCGATGAGCATATAGGAGTCCGAAGAGCTCATGGACGCCGCGAGGATGCCTGAAATCACAAGGCCCGCGACGAGGGGCGGGAAGAAGTTCTGGGACAGGTGGAGAAAAATATTCTCTGCGGAACTGGCGGTAGTGAGGAGGCCGGGAAGGTAAGCGCGGCCCATGATTCCGATGAGGACTGCAGCAGCCTGGGCGATAAAGCACCAGATAACCGCCATAGCCCGTGACTGCCTGATCATCGATGTTTTCTTGATGGCCATAAAGCGTACCAGTACATGGGGCATGCCGAAATAACCAAGACCCCAAGCCAGGGTGCTGATAATGGTCAGAAAGCCGTAGTTGGCGCCGGGGCCGAACTGGGGAACACCGTTAATCACTTTCTGAACACCGTTTTCAACAGCAGGGGTGGCGATGCCGAAAATATCGGTGAAGCGGGGGAAACTCTTTAAGTTTTCAGCCACAGCGCTAAAACCGCCTGCATAGGCGAAACCGAAAATCAATACCAGCAACAGGGCGCCAATCATCATAAAACTCTGAATAAGGTCGGTCATGCTTTCCGCAAGGAAGCCGCCCAGGAGGGTATAGATCATGACCAGGGCAGCCCCGAGGATCACCATGGCGGTGTACAGGTTGTCAGTCCCAAAGACATAGCCAAAGAGCTTGCCAAAGGTAACAAATTGGGCGCTGGCGTAAATCGAGAAGAATACAATGATGATAATTGCGGCAATCGACATAAGAATACGTTTTTTATCGTGATAGCGGTTGCTGAAAAAGTCAGGGAGGGTGATGGAATTATTGGCTATCTGGGAATAGCCCCGGAGCCGCTTGGCGACTACGGCCCAGTTGATCCAGGTTCCGATAAAAAGGCCCAGGGCGGTCCAAAAGGCTTCGCCCATACCGGTAAAGTAGGCCACACCCGGAAGCCCCATGAGGAGCCAACCGGACATATCCGAGGCCTCGGCGCTCATGGCCGCTACCCAGGGCCCAAGGCCCCGTTTGCCCAGGAAGTATTCCTCGGGGTTGCTGTTGCTCCGCCGCGCGTACCAGAGGCCGATGACAATCATCACCACCAGGTAACCGCCCATTCCGATCAAAGTCTGTACATTGCCTGTGTTCATGTCCACTCCTTTTACGTAAGCTTGAAAAAACAGGATATTATGGTTATCTTATAAAAAGGGGAGAATTTACTCAATGGGAAGAATCAAGAGCGCGCTGGAAATAGCCCTGGAAAAGACTGAATCAGTCAAAAGCGATAAGGGCAGCATAAGCCAATTTGAAGCAAAACAGAAGGGAAAACGCCTGGGCAATTCCTTTCTCTCCGGGGAAGTAAAGTCCCTTGAAGACGAGTTTAAAAAAGCTCCAAAAGATGAACAGGCAAGCCTCAAGCAGGGCGCTTTCGAAGTGCTGCTGGCCCAGCTAACTCTCCCTGCTTCGGAAGAGGATTTACCCCGCATCGAAACCGTGGGCAAGGGACTTGAAGCGGTGCTGAAAGACAACAAATTCAGCGCTTTCTTCAAGCAGCTTTCCCAGGCCTTGAAACAGTTCCTGGACGAAACCGCCCAATACGAAGAGGCCATCAAAAGGCAGTACGCCCCAAAACTGAAACAAAAAGAAGAAGAGCTTTCCCGCCGCATGGGGAGGCAGATTCAGCTTGATCCTTTCCAGGATCCTGAATTCGTCGCCTTCTACAACCAGAACATGAACCAGCTCAAGGCCAACTACCAGGCGGCAGTGGATCAGGTAAGGGAAGAAGCGTCCCGTTTGTTCGAGAAAAAATAGGCCATACGGTCAAGGCCCTTTTCGAGCTGCGAACGGGGACAGGCGGCATTGATTCTGATAAAACCCCTGCCTTCGCTGCCGAAGATACTGCCGGGGGTTGCCTTGACGCGGCCTGAAATTTCAAGATGCTTGACCAGTTCAACATCATCCTTGAGATTCAGCTTTGCGATATGTTCAGATGCATTTGCCCAGACAAGGTAGGTACCTTCGGGTTTATAAGCCTTAAGCCCCGGACATTCCGCAGCAATACGCTTAACGGTTATTTCAATGTTGCGCAGTATATATGCCTTTAATGCGAAGATCCATTCGGCCCCATGCTTATAGGCAGCTTCGGCGGCGGCAAACGAAAATATATCAGGCGCCCCGGACCATTCGGCTTCCAGGGATCTCTTTAATTGAACCTTGAGCGCATTATCCCGAACCACGAAATGGGAAGCGTGAAGGCCCCCAAGGTTGAAGGTTTTGTTGGCGCTGGATATTACCACAACACGGGATGCATGATCAGGGAAAGCCGCAAGGGAGCAAAAACTCCTCGGAGTATAGACAAAGTCGGCATGGATCTCGTCGGCCGCCACAACAATGCCATGCTTTTGGGCGAAGGCCAAAATGCTTTCAAGTTCTGCCCTGTGCCAAACAGCGCCGCCGGGATTATGGGGGGAACAAAAAAGCATGAGGGATACATGAATGCCCCTGTTTTCAGCATTTGCAAGGGCTTTTTCCAAATCCGCACTATCAAAGCTATAGCGCCCTGTATCGTTCAGCTTCATGGGCGCTTCGACAGCAACCCTGCCGCTCCTGCGTATCACTTCAAAAAAAGGGGGATATATCGGGGTGAGGATGAGCACCCCCTCGCCGGCCTTGCTCCAGGTGTTGACCGCTGTTCCCAGGGCGGGGACAACGCCCCGGCTCAAAATAAAATCGTGCCGGGAGAGCTCTGTCTGGTACTGGGTTTTATACCAGGCTACCAGGGTTTCATAATAAGAGACGGGGATCATGGAATA
Organism: Leadbettera azotonutricia ZAS-9; assembly: GCF_000214355.1. Taxonomy (GTDB): domain Bacteria; phylum Spirochaetota; class Spirochaetia; order Treponematales; family Breznakiellaceae; genus Leadbettera; species Leadbettera azotonutricia. The sequence goes on from NC_015577.1 coordinate 3,105,138, forward strand.
GCCGTAAACCGGATGGCCGGCCCGGTTAAGCAGGGCCTGGGTAACCTCGGGAGGCGAAGGAAAATCCATATCCGCCACCCAAAGGGGGATGGGTTCAGCCTTGTCATGGCCCCTGTCCAGATCGTCCCACTTGGTCGCGAGAGTCCCGTGCCGGTCTATGATGCGATCAAAATCAAAATTCATTCTTCGTCTCCTGTTTCCATATTAGCATATTCACCGGAACGGTACAGCTCACGGGAACGCTCATAAAAAACTGCCAGGCCTTCCTCCCCTGCGATTTCAGTTTTCGGCCCCGACAGGGCAAGGGCATGGGGTTCAAGGTAAACCAGGCGGGAACCCCAATAGCCCAGGGAGACAAGGAGCCCTCTATCCCCTCCCCCGGTATTTTCCATGCCGGCAAAAACAAAATTCCCCAAAGACCAAAAAACAGGCTTTCCCTCAATCCATTCAAAACCCTGGACAATATGGGGGTGCGATCCAATGACAAGATCCGCACCGCTGTTTACAAGATCGGAAAAAAGAAGCCTCGTCTTCCTGTCAGGGCCAGCGGACCATTCATCCCCGCCATGGACAAGGACTATATCCAGCCCATCATCCTGTGAAAAGCGAGGCTTTATAAGCTCCCCTCCCCCTCTCGAAGCATGAAGAAAGCCTGCCCGCTCCTGGCCTGCAACCGCATCCATGCCGTCCCAGCCGGAAACTTCCTTATAGAAGGAAGCGAGGCCAAAGACTCTTGCCGTAAAATTACCCTTGCGAAAAACCCATGGCTCCGCTGCGGCAGCCTGATTGCGTCCTGCGCCGAGGGATACAATGCCGGCATTCTCTAAATGGGAGAGGGTCTCCAAAAAACCTTCCCTGCCGAAATCAAAGGCATGGTTATTGGCAAAAAGCACAGCGTCAATGCCGGCATCTTTAAGCGCCACTGCTATTTTGGGATTAAAACTAAACGTAAAAGTTTTTTCCGCCTTGTTATTGCGGCTTGTCAGAGTGCCTTCAAAATTCACAAGCCTTATATCGGATTTTGCAAGGATTTCTCCAGTCTTTCCAAAAACACCCCGGGCCCCTTCTCTAAACAAAATATCCTGGGCACCCCGCCCCAGCATCATATCCCCTGCAGCAGCTATCCAAACCAGATCGGGCTTCTCCCCCAGGGGTTTGATTTTTTCGCGGAGAAGATTTTCAAGGCCGGGGATCTTCTCCAGCCGTCTTTGGGCAACCTTCCCGCTGCCGACTTCTTTAATGGCGATCCCCACAGTTTTTACCAGGGGGTAGTTTTCGTCCCCTATGGCCAGCCCCCCCACCTTCAAGGCAATGCAAGGGGGCTCAAGCCCTTCCAGGGGGATAAGCGTTTCCCTGCCCTCAATGCAAGCTTCTAAACTCGTATCGCGCCTGCCCGCAAGGCAATGTTCCCTGGGGGTATACCAGCTGCGGGAAAGGAGCAGATCGCCCCAGGCTTTTTCAAATTCCCAGGAAGAGTGAAAACTGATAATAATGCCGGGCTCATTTTTCTTTTTGCCCTGCCCGGTGGTCTCCGGGTCAAAAAGGCGCAGGCCCAGGCTTTCGAGCGCGGACGCATCCTTAAGCGCTTCCTCAACAAGAGCCCGCTCAGGCTCAAAATCCGCGCCCCCCTCCAATGCCAAAAAATCCAAAACCGGCCGGGCCTTGCAGGACAAGAGGATAAAAGGAAAGATGACGCAAATACGGATGATCCCGGCCCGCATACGCCATACTATACAGGTAGATTGACAAAATTTCCATCAAGATTGATCATTACAAGAATACTTTTAAAGAACCCTGTCAGAGGGTTCAGGGGAGATTATATGCTAATTGGTATATCTCCGGTTATCAGTCCGGAGCTTTTGGATGCCCTGTTCCGCATGGGCCATGGGGACGAACTAGTCCTGGCGGATGCTTTTTTCCCTGGCGATTCCTGCAATTCCCGGGTGATCCGCGCCGATGGCATCAGGGTACCCGCTCTTTTGGAGGGAATCCTCAAACTCATCAACCTGGATTATGCTGTTGACTATCCAGTGATAATGATGGCTGCCCATGGTTCCGATAGCCTTGACCCGGCTGTAGAAATTTCTTACCGGAGGGTTGTTGACAAAATATGGCCCGGAACCCCTGCAACAGAACGCATTGAACGCTTTGCCTTCTATGAAAGAACCAAGAAAGCCTATGCGGTAGTTATGACCGGTGAAACCGTAAAATATGGAAACATCATCCTGAAAAAGGGTGTTATTCCCGTAAAATAATCCACAACAAAATTTCCAGGAGGAAAAAATGGCTGATCTTTCCAGTCTCAAAGTGACCGCTCCGGTAAATCGCTATCGGGGGGCTCTGCCCAAAATCGGGATTCGTCCCACCATTGACGGACGCCGCCGGGGGGTCCGCGAATCCCTTGAAGAGCCGACCATGAATATGGCCAAGGCCGCCGCCAAGCTCATCAGCGAAAACCTGCGCCACCCGAACGGCCAGCCTATTGAATGTGTAATCGCCGATTCCTGTATAGGCGGAGTGGCCGAAGCCGCTGCCTGTCAGGACAAATTCTCCCGCGAGAACGTGGGCGTTACCCTCACGGTTACCCCCTGCTGGTGTTATGGTTCAGAAACCATGGACATGGACCCCGCTACCATCAAGGCTGTGTGGGGCTTCAACGGGACCGACAGGCCCGGCGCGGTTTACCTCGCCGCAGTTCTGGCCGCCCATTCCCAGAAGGGCCTCCCCGCCTTCGGCATCTACGGCCGCGATGTTATGGATATGGCGGACATCACCAAGGTGCCCCAGGATGTGCAGGACAAGATCCTCCGCTTTGCCAAGGCCGCCCTGGCCGCCGTGTGGATGAGGGGCAAGAGCTACCTTTCCATCGGTTCAGTCGCCATGGGTATTGCCGGTTCCATCTCCAACGCCGACTTCTTCCAGGAATACCTGGGGATGAGGAACGAATACGTGGATATGTCCGAACTGGTACGCCGCTTCGATGAAAAGATCTATTCCGATGCCGAATACAAGCGGGCCCTGGAATGGGTCAAAAAGAACTGCAAGGAAGGCCCGGACAACAATCCGCCCAAAGAACAGCACAGCCGCCGCCGCAAGGACGAAGTCTGGAAGACGGTGGTCAAAATGGCCATCATAGTCAGGGATCTCATGATCGGCAATCCCGACCTCAAGAGGAAGGGCCTGATCGAAGAATCCCTGGGCCACAACGCCATACTTGCAGGCTTCCAGGGCCAGCGCCAATGGACCGATCACTTCCCCAACGGCGACTTTATGGAAGTGATACTCAATTCTTCCTTTGACTGGAACGGCATACGTTCCCCCTACGTCGTGGCTACCGAAAACGACGGCCTCAACGGCGTCTCCATGCTCTTCGGCTACCTCCTCACGGGCTGCGCCCAGGTCTTTGCCGATGTGCGCACCTACTGGAGCCCCGACGCCATACAGCGGGTCACCGGCTGGAAGCCCGAAGGCCTTGCCGCCAACGGCCTTATCCACCTTATCAATTCAGGTTCTGCCGCTCTGGACGGCATAGGCAAGCAGAAAATCAACGGCAAACCCGCCTGGAAGCCCTTCTGGGAAATCACCCCCGAAGAAGCCGGCGCCTGCCTTGACTCGGTAAGCTGGCGCTACGGCAGCCTCGGCTACTTCAGAGGCGGCGGCTACTCCTCCGACTTCCTCTCCGAAGGCGGAATGCCCGTCACCATGACCCGCCTCAATCTGGTCAAGGGCCTCGGCCCCGTCCTCCAGATCGCCGAAGGCCACACCGCCTCGGTCCCCGAAAATGTCCACGACAAGCTCGACGCCCGCACCGATCCCACCTGGCCCACCACCTGGTTTGCCCCGAGGATCACCGGCGAAGGCCCCTTCAAGGATGTGTACACGGTCATGGCAAAATGGGGCGCCAACCACGGCGCAGTCTCCTACGGCCACATAGGCGCCGACCTCATCACCCTGGCGAGCATACTCCGCATCCCGGTCTGCATGCACAACGTCGAGCTTGATAAGATCTACCGCCCCAGCTACTGGAACAGCTTCGGCATGGACGCTGAAAGCGCCGACTACCGCGCCTGTGACGCTCTGGGTCCCCTGTTTAAGTAACATCTTTCGCATACGTCCCCCGGATTTAAAACCCCGGGGGATTATTTTAAATTAAGGCCTTATTTCCCCCAAAGTACACTGGAATCAATATGGCTGATATCCGCTGAACAGGTGGCGGCCATAGCGCCGGCAAGTTCGGCGGTCATTTCTTCGATTTTTTTCTGAACCCCTGCGGCGCCCTCGTCTTTCAGGGCCGGCATAATGGCCCGGCCTACGGACGCCGCTGTCGCCCCCAGGGCCAGGGCCTTAAACACGTCCATGCCCCGGTCTATGCTGCAATCCACAAAGATGGGGATCTGTTTATTCACGATTTTTGCGATCCTGGGGAGTATGCGCAGGGGCGGCAGGGAATAGTCGATATGCCCATGGTGGTGGCTGACCACGATGCCCCGGACCCCGGCGTTAAGGCACTTGTAGGCGTCCTGTTCGCTCAAAACGCCCTTGATGATAAAGGGCAGTTTTGTTGCCTTCACGAATTCACGAATCTCCTCCAGGGACTTGGGCCTCATGGGCAGATCGTGAACCACGTCATACCGGCCCTTTTTGTCAAAGGCATGATCTGTGTCTATGCCCACCGCCAGGCAGCCGCACTTTTCCGCCTGTTCGATTTTCTTAAAGATGTCCTTGTTATCGGCGTAGGGTTTTATGATTTTGATGGTCCGCGCGCCCGTAGCCGTGATGGCTTCAAGTTCCGCTTCGCTCCCCATACCGGCCCACATGACCGCCCCGGCGGCCTTTATTCCCTTGGCGGATTCCACCATCCCGTTAGGCCGGGTACTGTCCAGATGGGACAGGGCTGCAAACATTACGGGGGTGCTAAAAGTTTCCCCGTACAATTCCAGTTTTGTGGAAGGCAATACCCCGTCGATATGGCGCATCTCCACCAGAATAGAATCCAGATAATCCCGAGTTATTTTCGCCGAATCCCCAGCATTAAACACATCGCCCATATTAAACTCCTTTTTCATACCATGATACGGTTATACCACCATTTTAAGCACGCCGGGAAGGCTCCAAAACCGCTTGTTTTGGATAAATTTTTTTCACGAGCCAATATAAGTTATTGACAAAAACCTAACGTTAGGTATAATATTCCTCATATTCCCCTGTAGCTCAGTTGGCAGAGCAGCTGGCTGTTAACCAGCTTGTCCGTGGTTCGAACCCGCGCGGGGGAGCAAAAAAATGTAAGCAGGTTAGCCGAATAAAGCTACCTGCTTTTTTTATGCGCGACTGGAGGGCGAACCCGCAGCAAACCGCGAAGTGTAGTTCTCGTAAGGAATTGGACTCGGGCTTAATGCGGTACACCCTTGGTAAACCCATTCCCATGCATCTCGGCGATAAGATTGCCCAGATCGTCCCTGATGGTAATCCGGTACACGCAGATATTCCTGCCCCGGGAAAGGCAGGCGGATTCTGCGATAAGCTTTTTGCCCTTCACCGCTTTAAGGAAGGAAATGCTGCACGACTGCCCCACAGTGATTCCTGTGTCGGCCCCGCAGGCCAGCTCCCAGTTTGAATGAACCGCAAAGGCCAGATCAGCCAGGGTAAAGATGGCGCCGCCCTGCACGCCCCCGCCTGCGTTTTTGTGGGATTCATTAATTTCCATGCTGCATTCCACCCTGTCGGGGCTTACAGAATCTATGGCGATGCCTGCGCCCATGGCAAAACGGTCGGCTTTGAAAAAGGCGCGGATTTTTTCAATATCAATTTCCATATAGTATTTATACCATATCAAGGCATTTCAAAAAAAGCCTAAAACGGATATACTATTGGTATAGGAGCATAGATGCAGGTACTTAAGCAGTCCCGCCCCAGGGAAGACAGGGGCGTATTCAGCATACTCGAAACCCTGGATGTGGATACAGGCAAAAGAACGGTTTTGAAGGAATTTGACGATACCATGGAAGCCCCCAACTGGGCAAAAGACGGCAAATATCTCATTTATAACCGCAACGGCAAAATCTACCGTTACGAGCTTGCTGCCGGGAATATCACCGAAATTTATACAGGGGCTATTACGGACTGCAACAACGACCACGTGCTTTCACCCGACGGCAAGTCCATTGCGGTAAGCCACGGCACTTTCGAAGACGGCCTTTCGCGCATCTACACCCTGCCCCTTTCGGGCGGGGAGCCCGCGCTCATCACCCCTATTGCCCCAAGCTACCTCCACGGCTGGTCGCCCGATGGCAAGACCCTTGCCTACTGCGCCGAAAGGAACGGCCAATACGACATTTACACCATCCCGGTTTGGGGAGGCAGGGAAAGACAGATCACCAACGAAAAAAGCCTCGATGATGGACCTGAATACAGCCCCGATGGCAAGCATATTTGGTTCAATTCCACCCGCACAGGGCTCATGCAGCTTTGGCGCATGGAAGCGGACGGCTCAAACCCCGTCCAGATGACCCACGACGAAAATGCCAATTCCTGGTTTGGCCATGTATCCCCCGACGGGAAACGCATAGCCTACATCTCCTACCGCAAGGGCGATGTTGAACCCGACAAGCATCCGCCCAACAAAGACGTGGAACTACGGCTCATGAACGCATCGGGCGGGGACTATAAAACCATTGCAAAGTTTTTCGGAGGGCAGGGGACTATCAATGTCAACTCCTGGTCCCCTGACAATAAAACCATAGCATTTGTATCCTATCGTTTAAAATAAGCTATCAAAGGAGTGAAGATGAAAAAAAACTTATCGCGCCTTGCCATCATTGCTGCGGCCATTGCCCTGGCAATTTCCTGCGCCAGCTCCCCGGGGGGTCAATCGGGTTCGGGGCTTCCTTCAAAAACCCTGGCACTGGTGCAGAATGCCGTGTTCGAAGTAGTGCTGGAAAAGCCTGCCGATGACCCGGTGACATACGATAAAGAGCTTGACTGGGAAAAAGTCCCCTATGCCATAAGGACAGACAAGTATTATTCCATAGGCACAGCCTTTGCCATTTCCAGGACTGAGCTTATTACCGCTTTCCATGTGATTAACCTGGGCTACGAGAGCCTGACCTACACAAAATATTTTGTCCGCGATTCGCAGGGGCAGGTTTACGAAGTTGACACTGTCAATGGCGGTTCCAACGAAAGGGATTACCTCATTTTTACTGTGAAGGATAAAACCTTTGATCAATTTTTCCAGTTTGAAAGGAATTATAAAACCGGCGATCCGGTCTACAGCATTGGCAACGCCCTGGGCGAAGGCATAGTGGTGAGGAACGGCCTCGTGCTGGGCACAATCCCCGAGGAGGAATCGGGCCGGTGGAACCTGCTCAAGTCTTCCGCCGATGGCAACCCGGGAAATTCAGGCGGCCCCCTGGTGACCCCTGCGGGCAAGGTGATAGCCCTGGTAACTGCCCTGCGGGACAATATACTCTACTCGACACCTGCGGAGGTGATATTGGATGACAGCAAGGACAGCCTTGCCTATCGTCATAAAAACCGCTTTGGCCACCTTATCCTGGCCAATAAACTGAACAATACTTTTGAGACCCAGGCAGCCCTGCCGAGCCAGTATCTTGATGTCAGGGCAAATATCCGCAGCGCCTATGAAAAGAACTACGATGCCTCCATGTCAAAGCTTTTTGCTGAAGCCCCGGAATACCTCACCGGCCCGAATAATTCCTACATCTTAAGCTCATCGCTCTCATCGACTTTCCCGGAGCTTGCCTTTGTTGACAGCAATGATGACAACTGGAAACTTTCGGGTTTGGAGAAGAAAAGCTATAACCTTCCGGACAACGGACGCCTCACGCACGCCCAGGTCGGGGGGTACGATTTTTACAAGATCAAAAAGCCCCTCTCGGTTTCCATTGAAAAAGCCTGCACAGATCCCAAATACATTCAGGATTTAATCCTGCAGACCATACGCACCGAACGCACCCTCTGGGGGAATGACAAATACCGCATACTTTCGTATGGGGCGCCTGCTGCTGTGGGGGAATACAAAGACGCCCTGGGCCGAACATGGATCACTGCCAATTGGCACGTGGATTTTGACGATGAAGTGCAAATTGTGTTCATACTTCCCCTGCCCAATGGCCCTGTGGTTGTTTCATGCTTAAAGGACAGCGCCTTTCTCATGGATTATGAATGGGACATGAAAAAGACCTGCGACCATGCTTTTGCCGCCTACGATGCAAACTTTACCGAATGGGATGATTTTTTAACCCTTAAAAAATATATTCCCGATTTCCTTAAAAGCCTGACCTTTAATTGGAGCGCACCGAACAAGAATTTTGTTTTCAAGTGCGGGCCTGTGTCCATCAATGCGGACGCGAATGTTTTTGAATGGGCCTATGATTCAGAGATATTCCTTGCCCCCACATGGTATAAAAAGGGCGGCAAGCTCGAATACGGCGTCCGGAAAATCATCATAGACCGGGATGTCAGGGGCAATGACTTCCTGGTGCTGTACCGGAATATCAAGCCCGATCCCATTCTGGGCACATCGGCTTTGGAGAACTGGAACGATCTGCTGCAGGAAAAGTTCCCCTTTGACGAAAAACCCGCGATTTCAGTAAAGGACAATACCGGATCGGTGGGCGCCATAGTCAAGGCCCAAAACGTTGACCCTGATGTCCGCTTCTCCCTCTACTTTTCCATGGAGAACCCCCAGGGCGAGGGAAACCTAAGCCAGCGTCTCACTGCCCTTAAATCGGGGTTGACCATCACAGATTAGGACTTGGGGGCGCTCTTTTTAAATGAGAGGGCGTCCCCATTTTTCGCAGTATTACTGTCAACAGTAATACTGTCGCCTTCTTTTATCTTTCCTGCGATAATAGCCCTGGCAAGGGGATTTTCCAGGTCTGCCTGGATAGTCCTCTTGAGGGGCCTTGCGCCGAAAAGGGGATCATAGCCCCGCTCCGCAATCAATTCCTTTGCCTGTTTGGTGAGCTTCAATTCCACCTTGCGCTCCGCAAGGCGGGCCTGCAGGCGGACAAGCTGTATATCTACTATCTTGCCGATTTCGTCTTTGCCAAGCCTGTTGAAGATTACCGTCTCGTCAATGCGGTTCAGGAATTCCGGCCTAAAGCTCACCTTGAGGAGTTCCATGAGCGCGTCTTTTACCGCTTCCGGCTTCTTTGCTTCCAGAATAAGATCAGAACCCAGGTTGCTGGTCATGATGATAATGACATTCTTAAAGTCCACCACCCTGCCCTGCCCGTCTGTAAGGCGTCCATCATCCAGGATTTGAAGGAACACATTGAAAACTTCCTGATGGGCTTTTTCGATCTCGTCAAAGAGGATAACACTGTAGGGCCTGCGCCGCACCGCTTCTGTCAATTGGCCGCCTTGCTCATACCCCACATAGCCCGGAGGCGCGCCGATAAGGCGGCTCACGGTGTGCTTCTCACCATACTCGCTCATGTCGATGCGGGTAAGTGCCTTTTCATCATTAAAGAGAAAATCTGCCAGGGTCTTTGCAAGCTCTGTCTTGCCAACCCCTGTGGGGCCGAGAAAGAGGAAAGACCCAAGAGGCCGGCTTGCATCCGAGAGGCCGGCCTTGTTGCGCCTTATTGCGTCAGACACCGCTATTACTGCGGCAGTCTGCCCGACGACCCGCTTTTCGAGCACACTTTCAAGTTCCAGATACTTTTGCAGTTCCCCGCTTAACATTTTAGAAACCGGGATGCCTGTCCATGTTGCCACAACCTGCGCGATATCTTCTTCGCTCACTTCCTCCCGGAGCAGGGCAGCGGTTCCTCCGTTTTCTTTTTTGTTCTCCATCTGGTCAGTAAGGGTCTTTAATTTTTTCTGGGCCTCCGGGATTCTGCCGTGCTTGACTTCCGCAGCTTTGGATAAATTGCCGTCACGCTCGTAACGGGATTCTTCAATTTTGAGCTCTTCTATCTGCTGCTTGATTTCGCGGATCTTCTGAATTTCTTTCTTTTCTTTTTCCCAGCGGGCTTTCATGGCATCCCGCTCGGATGCAAGATCTGCGATTTCTTTTTCGAGCTTGGTGAGCCGTAACTTGGAAGCTTTATCCTCCTCCCGGGAAAGGGCCTGCTTCTCGATGGAGAGCTGCAGCAACTTCCGCTCCAGCTTGTCCAGTTCCGTGGGGCGGGAGTCCAGCTCCATTTTAAGGCGGCTCGCAGCCTCGTCCACAAGGTCGATGGCCTTGTCGGGCAAAAAGCGGCTGGTGATATAGCGGTTCGAAAGGGTGGCAGCAGCCACCAGGGCTTCGTCCTTGATGCGTACCCCATGGTGAACCTCGTAGCGTTCCTGCAAACCCCGGAGTATGGCAATGGTATCTTCCACAGAAGGCTCGGCCGTGTAGATCTGCTGGAAGCGCCGTTCCAGGGCAGCGTCCTTTTCGATGTGCTTGCGGTATTCGTCCAGGGTAGTGGCGCCTATGCAGCGGAGTTCACCCCGGGCAAGGGCAGGCTTCAGTAAATTGGAAGCGTCAGTGCCGCCCTCGGCAGCACCTGCCCCGACAAGGGTATGAAGCTCGTCAATAAAGAGGATGATCTTGCCTTCCGCAGCCTGTACCTCATGGATCACCGCCTTAAGGCGCTCTTCAAATTCGCCGCGGAATTTCGCCCCCGCCACAAGGGCGCCTACATCAAGGGCCAGGAGCTTCTTGCCCTTAAGGCCCTCGGGGACATCCCCTGCGACAATGCGCCGGGCAAGGCCCTCTACAACAGCGGTCTTCCCCACGCCAGGCTCGCCTATAAGCACCGGGTTGTTTTTGGTGCGCCGCGAAAGCACCTGCATGGTGCGGCGGATTTCCTCGTCCCGCCCTATGACAGGATCGAGCTTCTCCTGGCGCGCAAGGGCCGTAAGGTCCCGGCAGTACTTGTCCAGCACCTGGTACTTTTCTTCCGGGTTCTGGTCGGTAACCCGCTGGTTGCCCCGGACCTGCTTGAGTGCCCCCAAAATGGCGTTCTTGGTAACACCCGCTTTCTTGAGGAGGTCGGCGGCCTTCCCCTCCCCTGCGGCAATGGCGATGAGTATATGCTCTGCGGAGACAAATTCATCCTTAAGGGAAGAAGCCTCCCCCTCGGCCTTGGCCAGCACCTTGGAGGCGCCCGAAGAAAAGTAAACCTGGGCCGCGTCGCCATAAATTTTGGGCTGGGCCTGGAGCAGGCCTTCCACGGACTTGGCGATCTTTGCCGGGTCCGTCCCAATTTTCTCCAGGATAGGCGGAACTATTCCGTCTTCCTGCCTGAGCAGTGCCAAAAGTATATGCTCAGTCTCGATTTGCGAATGATCCTGCTTTTGCGCAATCCCGGAAGCCTCATTCAGGGCTTCCTGGGCTTTGATTGTTAATTTTTCGTAATCCATACCTATAAGATAATTAAGCAAAGGGGATTCGGCAAGTACAATCGCTCAATTCTCTTCTATAATTTGCCGAAAATCAAGGATATAGCTATAAATTGGTTCAAAGGAGCGTCTATGTCCATAAAGTATCTCGTTTTTATAAGTTCAACCATCGAGGATCTGAAAAGCGAACGCCGGGAACTGGTAAAGCTCGTCACAAGGCTTGGGGCCCTTCCCGTCACTATGGACGCATTCGATATCAACAACACGGATGATCAGAAGCTCATCAAAAAAGCCATTGGGGAATGCGACTATTTCCTCAACCTCACCGCCTACAAGGCAGGCGCCCCTGTAGGCAAGTCTTTTGCCCTGGAAACCGAATTTTCCTGGGCCGAGCGTTTTGAACTCCCGGTGCTGTCCCTCATGGTCGACGAAAAAGCCCGTTGGAAGGCCGCCAAAAAAGAAAAAGAGCCCGCCGCGATTAAGGCTTTGGAAAACCTCAAAAAGCGGCTAAGGCTCTTTGCTCATGAAACCTGGACTAGCCAGGCTGATCTTGTAGAAAAAGCTCAGAATCTTCTTATAAAAGAGATGAACCTCAACCCCAGGCAGGGCTGGGTTCCAGCTACCGAGGCCATCAAGCCCTCGATTGCCAACGAACTTGCGCGGCTCATTCAGGAAAACGAAACCCTCAAAAGCAAGCTCAGGATGGAAGGCAGCGACATCATGGTCAAGGTAAGGGAGCAGATGAGGCACGCCCTCAAAGTGCTGGCGGTGAACCGCATTTCCCTGGCCTTCTGGTATGCCCCAGGGGATAATTGGGAGAACACCACCAAGTTCCGCTACTTGAGGCTCTTCAAGCTCCTGGCCCCGGAACTATCGACCACCAAGACCACCTCGGACATTTCACGCTTCCTGGGGAACATCCTCAATCCGGACCTCGAAAAGACCGTGCGCAAAGACTACCCCACGCCGACCAATACCATCAAAAAAATAATGGCCGACCTGGCCCTGCTCAAACTGGTAAAGTGCTCCGGCTCCGACGAAGACGAAGCCTGGGAGATAACCGAATATGGAAAGGAAACTTATGCAGCTTACCGGATGCACCAGCTGGAGCGGATCCTTGAGAAGACAGGCAAGAAAGACTAACCTTTATTGAGAGGCTGTTTTACGACAGTTTTTCGGTTCACAAAGTGGATGACCACAAAGAAACAGATCGCAGATACATAGGCCGCCCCCAGCAGGATCAGGGACGCAGCCCCCTTGCTCCTGACCGAAAACAGCACCAGAAGCCCCAGGATTATCTGCATCCCGTAAAAAAATCCATCAACCCCCCGGGCCTTTAAGCCTAAATTCATGAGTTTATGATGGGTATGGGATTTGTCGGGAAGGTATATAGCCCGTCCATCCCGAACCCTGCGCCAGATGGCCGCAACTGTATCCAAAATGGGGAGAAGCAGGAGGGCCGCCGCATAAAACAGGGGAAGGGTATGGGCAGGCGCGGTCCTTTCCCAGTTGAGCAGGGGAAACAGAGCAAGAATAAAACCCAGGAACTGGCTCCCCCCATCGCCCATAAAAATCTTCGCAGCAGGCAGGGGCAGGTTAAAGACAAGAAAGCCCAATAGCACCGCCATAAGACAGAAACAGTAGAGGGCAACAGGGCTGCTCTCGGAAAGGGACATAAAAATCGCCGCATACGCAAGGACAGCCAGGAAAGAAACACCCCCTGCAAGGCCGTCTACCCCATCTATAAAGTTCATTGCATTGGTCAAACCCACTATCCAGATAAAAGAAAGGATATTGAGTACCCATTCAAACCCGGGAGCAAGCTCGGCAGTAAAGAAAAACCGTTTAAAGGTATAGCCCGGGATGACTATGCACAGGGCAGCAACAACCTGAATGAGCAGTTTTACCAAGGGCCTAAGGGGCTTAAAATCGTCCATAATACCCGAAACCAGGACAAGGACCAGGGCCAGGATGGGGAAAAAGAAACGTATCCTGAATGAAGATTCAGGATCCCTCAGGGTTATGAATAAAGCAATGGCGATGAAAACAGTAGCGAAACCCGCCCCCCCAAGGCGCGGAATATCGCCCGCATGTATCTTCCGTTCATTCTGCTCATCGTACCACGCCTTTTTGGTGGACACGCGGAGCATCAACGCAACAGCAATAAGCGAAAATACAAACGAAAGAATGGTAAGGATTATAGAATCTCTCATATCATTTGAAACCATTTTGCCATTATATTGCTATCGTGTCAAATACATCTGGATAGTGATAAAGGTAGTTATGATGGTGAGGGTAGTGGTGAGTATCGGGGCGTATTGGTTAAAGTGATAGAGGAAACTGTTGGCCTTGGCGGTGATGGTAGTCTCAGGGCCTATAACGCTGGTTTTTGCAAGTTTTTTGCCAGAAATATCCAGTATCTCCACAGACTCGCGGGAATTCTGGACAGGGTTAAAACCGCCGGCCAGGGCAACATAGTAATCCCAGTTGCGGTCGGGGATATACGGGTAACGGCCCGGAAGGGCAACCGAACCGGCAACCGTAACAAAGTACTGCCTAAAGGGAATAACCAGGACATCGTTTTCTTCCACAAAATAACGGCTGTAAAAGGAAGCATCGTAGAGCATCATATTGAGGTTGATGGGGATATGCTCGTTATTGCGGATAATATAGGCGTTCCGGGTATCGGACTCGGCAGTGAACTGGTTTATAAAACGGCGCGCCAGGGGGGCATAATTTTCGCCATTGTTGAAGTTGACCGTGACCCTCGACGAAATTGATGCACCGTTGCCCCCGGCAGTGAGCGGATTATCGGCGCTGCGTATAGCCCCCTCGATAAACATCACCGGCGCAAGCTGGGTTATTGTGGGAACCATGATGGCATCATAATTTTCGAGCTGGATATTTTTGCCGATATCATCATTATTCAAAAATACTTTTTCTCCTCCAAGAACAGTACTGTTAACCCGCCGCACAAGCTCTATGCGGGTAGCATCCGCCAAAGGCGTAAAACCGCTTGAATACACATTGATAAGCTCCTTAAGGTTTTCCCCTTCAAGAAGCTGATAGACCCCGGGCCGTTCCACTGCCCCCGAAATGGAAACTGAACGGGCAACACGGTTAAACGTAATTATATCGCCGGGCCTCAGGTACGGATCCTGGGAGAGGTCGCCATAACGGAAAGCCTTAAAAAAGTCATACACCCTTGGCTGCCCCCCGGGGGCTTGAATCGTTATATCCCGCATGGAAGTAAAAGGAGTAATATTATCCGAAGCATATAATGACGAAAGCCTCATAAGCCCCCAGGTTGTTACATCCGTAGCCTGCCTTACTTCGCCTTTGACATACACCTTAAAAACCGCCGGCTGGGTCAGCACAAACTGCACCCCGCTTAGGGGATAGTTATTGGAAACAATCTGTTCTACCTGGGCTTTAAGCTGGGGGAAGGTCTTCCCCGAGGCGTCAATAATACCCATGTTGGCGACCCGGATGCGGTAAGTACTGTCTACAGGGATAATATACTGAACCGCCTGACTGCCTGCCGCATAAGAAAGGGTATAGATATCGCCTGCAGTAACGCGGTAATCGGGGGTAGAAAGGACAAGCTGGGCCGAAGGGTTCAAAGCTGCTGATAGGGAGTCGCCGGCTTGTGAAGGTGCAACGGAAGAATTCTGCGCATAAAGGCAAAGGGGGAGGGAAAGGAGCGCTAGTATAATTATATGGCTTTTCATTATTGTATTCCTTATTTGGGTGCTTTCACTGCTAACACATAATGCGTACTTCTTCCTGCACCTTCCTGCACAAGAATACCTTTGCCTGCCAAATCCTTTAATAAACGACCGGCAGTATCCTGGGAACACTTGACAATTTTTTCAAACTTTGACGATGTAAGGTGTCCGTCAAAACCATCAAACAGCATATTGATTATTTTTCGCTGACGTTCATCCCTTACCAGCAGGGCATTTTCGCGCCAGAATACCGCCTTCCGTGCTATACGGTCTATCACCAGCCCTGCGCTTTCTATCGAGTGGGCAAGACAGATCAAAAACCAGTTAAGCCAGCCGGTAATGTCAGACGTTCCTTTTTGGCTATGTTCCAAAATATCATAGTACCCTTTTTTTTCTTTTTGAATCTGCGATGACATGCTGTAAAAACGAAGCGAGGTATCATCAGCGCGGGCAAGCAGCATATCGGTCACCGCGCGTGCAATACGACCGTTCCCATCATCAAACGGATGGATAGTCACAAACCACAGATGGCTTATTGCTGCTTTGATAAGCGGATGCGTATTCGTGCTATGATTCACCCAGTCTAAAAACCCGCTCATCATGCCGGGCACCTGTGGCGCGTCAGGAGCACGATAATGAACCACCGTATCCCGCGCTTTTTGCGACACTACCTGCATTGGCCCGTCCGCGTCATCCCGGTACCGCGCTACCGCAATTTTAAAATAGCCGCTATGGCCGGTGGGAAACAGCGCCGCATGCCAGCCGAACAGCCGTTCTTCCGTCAGATCAGAAGCAAAATTATGCATTACGTCAAGCATCATTTGCACTACACCGTCAATGTGATGCGAAGGATGCACACCGTTTTCAAAATTAATACCCAGATGGCGTGCAATGGATGAACGAACCTGTTCAGCATTCAAGATTTCGCCTTCAATCTCGCTGGAACGGATAATCTCCTCCGTTAATTGATGAAACTCCGTATCCTGCCGGACATCAAAGCCAAACTGTTCCATCCTGCCCAATAATTTCCCCTGCAAGGCAACCGCACGGGTAAGCGGCTCAAGTATCGCCCCATTATCCCAGGTAAAATGTGTCCAATTGGGGTATTCATACAGATACGTTGGCTCCACCATCCCGGTCTCCTGCATCAGGTTATGCTTTGCGGAGATTCCCTTGTATAATCTCCGCAAATTATGCGGAGATTATAACGTGCTTGATCCATACCGTCAATAGTATGGCCTAGTCTTCTCTGTAAATGCGGACGTTTTCCTTTTTGGCCCGAAGTTTCGCCATGGCTTCAGGGTCTTTTTTTATATTCTCTACTGCATTCAGGACAAAAGCCAGGAAAACGGAGAAAAAGAAAGCCCCGAAAGTAACAATGATACAGAGCATACCCCGGCTGGGTTTTGATTTTTGATCCGGAACTTCCGCCTTTTCCAGAACCTGGAATATCGGGGACTCGCTGGCTATAGAGACATTTATCATTTCCAGTTGCACCTTCAACTGTTTATATACTTCCTGCTGGGCGCTTAGTTCCAGGGCGATACGCTGGGTTTCCAGCATTATGGAAACCCCGCCACCGCTGCCATACGCCATGGAGACGGATTGTTCCAGGCGGTGGCTTTCTTCTTCCAGGCGGCGGATTTCGTTAAAGGTATTTTGGATATTCTGTTCCAGATTGGCCTTTTGCATGACATTTTTATCGAGACCCAAGTCTTTGAACCAATTGCCTAAATAATCTACGCAATAGTTTACCACTTGCTGCGCAAAGACAGGATCGTAATCGGTAAAGCCGATGGTAAAAACACCACTATCTTTGTCATAAGAGGCGGTCAAATTCTTTTTTAGGGCCTTCCGGCTTGATGCCCGAGGGGATATTTTTATTTTATATCGCTTTATAAAATCAAATTTATCCACTACCGAATCAAGCAGGGTATTGGTGCCCACAAGGTATTGCGCCAAATCACTGTAAGTTTGCCCACCCCCAACATTGACCCCGGCAAGGCTTGCAAGACTGCCAAGGCCACTGGCACCAATGGCCGCTGAAAGACCGCCGCCTGAAGAACTAGCATTATTAATTAACATAAGGGCTCGGGGAGTATAGACGTTGGGAAGTGGTGAAATTTCTGGATCCAAAACAAGTGAAAAAATTGAAAATACAACAATACAAATAATGGCAACAAGCGATATAATGATTATCATTGTCTTGCGATGCCAAAGGACTGCAAAGAGGTCGAGAAGGCTAATTTCATCATCTTGTTTAGTTTCTTCACTCATGAATATTTTACTCCAACAAATTATTGATAACCGTATCAAGCCATGCTATTTTTTAGGCAAGCCCTGAGGTATCTTTAACCTTCATGCTTTATCCTGGTATGGAAACAGCTCAAGTTGTTTCAGTCCATGTATTTTCGACAGTTCGTTTTTCACCTCTGGACATGCCCCAAATATTTCCCTCGTCGTTATACTCTTTATCGTCCGTATTATCTGTTCCGGACTCTGGTCTGCATGCCAGCACCGATTGTACTAGAAAATATTGTTCCTATTCTTTGCTTATTATTCGGCAGCATTTGGCCGGACATACTATATAATAGAGCAAATGATGGTTTTCTTACGGCGATATATATTTAGGTTTATTTTTGTTCAGTTATGTTATACTCCGTAGGATATCCGCATCCATCATCATTTGACATAATGATTTAAAATCTGTCCTTGGCTGCCAACCTAAAACCTGCCGAGCTTTTTCAGAACTACCTAAAAGTAATTCAACTTCGGCAGGACGGTAATATTTGGGATTCACTCTTACCAGTATTTTACCGGTATTAGAGTCAACACCAACTTCATTTTCGGTATTGCCTTCCCACCGTATGGCAAAACCGCAAATTCTTCCTGCTTCTTCTACAAAATCGCGTATTGTATGTGTTTCTCCCGATGAAATTACATAAGTATCCGGTAAATTATATTGGAGCATTTTCCACATCATCTCGACATAATCACCGGCAAAACCCCAATCCCGTTTGGAATTAAGGTTCCCTAGTTCTAATAGTTCAACGGTTTTACCGGTAAACAATTTAGCAAAATGAGAAGTAATTTTTCGTGTCACAAATTCCTCGCCTCGCATAGGACTTTCATGGTTAAACAGAATGCCGGAACAGGCAAATACATTAAAACTTTCACGATAATTAACGCACATCCAATGGGCCATCAATTTTGCAACATCATAAGGTGAGCGCGGATAAAATGGAGTATCCTCAGTTTGTGGTATTACCTGCACTTTTCCAAACATTTCAGAAGTAGATGCCTAATAGAATCGTGTCTTAGGTGAAAATTCTCGAATCGCCTCAAGCAAATAGAGTACACCCATACCATCCGCTTGAGCAGTATAAATAGGTTCATCCCAAGAAGCTGCCACAAAACTTTGGGCCGCAAGATTATAAAACTCATCCGGCTGATACTTTCTTAATACGCGACATATATTTGAAAATTCGAGTAAATCAAAATCAATTAACTCAAATATATCAAATATACCATGTTCTTTAAGTTTTGTAAACGTATCTGTAGCACCACGACGGTACAACCCGATGACACGGTAATTTTTTTGCAGAAGGAATTTTGCAAGATAACCGCCATCTTGTCCGGTTATACCGGAAATCATGGCGGTTTTTTTGAAGATAGGTTGTCCATATAAATTTTACTCCTCAAACACATATATACTTTCAAAAAATCGATATATTTATCTATAACCAGTATACCATCCCTATTTACTTCTAAAGCACCAGAACGAGAACTTTTTATGGAAATTAACTGGCTTACCATAGCAAAACACTTCTGTCTAAGGATAGGTATAAAATATTAGAAAATATTTCCCTTCAAATTTTTGGAAAGAATAATTTTTACATAACATGCATGTAAATATCTATCATTTTTTCAAGAGCCTCATCAATAGAAAATCTTTGTATATCAATAATATTGTTTATTGATATAATTTCTCGTAATTTCTTATCTTCATATAACCTAATTATTGAATTTATCATTCCTTGAGGTTCATTTAATTCAAACAAAAAGCCATTCTTTCCATTGATTATAATATCTCGGTGTCCTCTTATATTTGAACAAACAATAGGTAAACCTGAAGCCATGGATTCCACAATGTTTATGGCGCATCCTTCACGTGAACTAGCAGAAAACCCGACATTACTTATAGCCAGCAGCTTATCTATATCTTTCCTATAACCTAAAAATTCTACCATAGACTGCAATCCCATATTATCAACTAACTTTCTAACAGTCTTATAATTATCATTTCCAATTAATAATACCTTAACTGTTGGAATGTAATTTTTTAATACAGGTAAATTTTTTATAAGCATTATTTGATTTTTACTTCTACTTATTTCCGCAACATTAGTGATTATAAAATCATCAGTTGCATAACCTAATTCCTGACGAATACTCTGTTTTTCAAGAATAGTCCGACTAAAAAAAACTTTTTTAAGTCAATACCTACTCCATTGATTTTATAAACCTGTTTGCAACTCATTAAATTTTTTTTTAGCAACATTAAAATCTTCCTCATTAATTGTAATTATTATATCAGAATATCTCGCAAGATATTTTTCTACTGGATAGAAAACCAACCAATTTAGTAATGGTGAACCTTTATAAAAATGGAAACCATGTGCAGTATAAATAACTTTTATTGACCTTTTCCGTGCCGCCAAGCGGGCTAAAAAACCGCCCATCGGAGTATGGCAATGAATAATATTATAATCATTGGCAGCTAATATATTTTTTAATTCTTTATAAGCCTTGATATTTCTTAATTTTAATGGCTTGCGTGCGATGCTAATAGCATATTGATTATCACAATCAAGCACAGTTTCTTCACCTGCAGAAACATAATCAACTTGCCAGCCCTCCTGTTTAAACCAACACATATAAGGTCGATTAAATTTAGAAAAATTAGCAGTATTAGAAATAAATAAAATTTTATACAATATTTACTCAATTCAAATAAATTTTAATATTTTATAAAAAGAAATAATAAAATTTTAATTGGCACTAATCTCATCAAACAAAATAGTAAAAAACGACGATGATCACCCTTATTATTTTTTAAATAAAAAAACTTTATTTTCAATAAATAATTTATTTATATGTTTATCCACTACATTTGAGCGCAAATAAAAAAAAAGATTTGCCATATACAAATTTGCAATAAAAAAATTAGACTGTCGCTCCAAACCAGAATATAAATCACTTATATTTCTTAAACAGTCTGTGATTAGAGCAATAACTTTAAATTGTTCAACATTATAGCTTCTATAACCTTGACTTACTGAATCAGTACGAATTTGATATATAAAGTAAGTTTCAGAAGTATAATAAACGGTTTTAGCAGAGACTAGCATTTTTATAACAAATTCAATATCTTCTCCAATCCTTACCCCAGGAGTAAAAGCAACACCCTGCTGTATAAGCACTTCACGTTTTATTAAAAACGTACAAATACTGAAACTAATTTTCTTTTCCAAGTACAAGGATAGCATGTCAATATTAAAAAATATTTTTCTATTAAATTTCGGGCAGGAATATTTTTTAATTATCTTTCCATCGGTCTTAAATTTACAACCAAAGGAATAAACGTCAGCAGCACCGTTTCCCCTAATCAAATACCTAAATGCATTCAAGGCGTTCTGTTCCAACGTATCGTCAGAATCAAAGAAATATATATAATCCCCTATTGCATTTAATATTCCTATATTCCGGGCCACCGATACACCAGAATGTAAAATTGTTATAAACTTAACGTTCTTATATTTTTTAGTATATTTTTCACATATTTCCGCTATTCTATCCAACGAACCATCATTGACTACAATAACCTCACAGCCATCTAACCCCTGCGATATAATCATATCAAGAGTATTGCCTATAAATCGTTCTGAATTATAGGCCGGTATAATAATCGATAATATTGTCTTCATTTATGATAATTTTTATTAGGACCTGTCTTTAAAAAATCTTAATATCTATAACAAATTAACCAAGATAATTTCTTCGCATTAAAAGTTTTATTACTAATAGATATCTTTTACTTTTTCCCAAACTAAAATCTGAAAATAAAATACAAAAAAATCTCTTAAATCTATTCATCATAGGATATGTCATAAATTTTTCAAATATTTTTTTATCATGGGATAACATTTTTTTTTCAAATAATCTATAAAATTCTTGTACATCCCTAAATGAAGGCACATAAACAACCGGCATTTTATAATTTGTAAATAATCTTGTTGTTAATGATCGAATAGCAGTTTCTGGCAATAATGGAGTTACATTAGCAGAATGCTGACGGTATAAAATCAAATACGAGTTAATATATATTACTCTACCAAAGGTTAAAGCAATCAATGCCATTATATGATCGTGCATCCAAATTAATGAGAATCCTGACAACAAATATTCCCTCATCCTTGTATTAAAAATGGCTACACAACCTTGAAGTCCGCCATTTTTAAAGAGAAATTCACTTAATTTTTTTGAACAATCCGATCTAGAAAAATTAGATATTTTATTTTCCGGAAATTTCCATGGCAACATCCGCCCGATAATTGTAACAGGAATATTTGTTTCAACATCCTTTATTGCCTGATATTGAATATTGAGTTTGTTTTCGAACCAATAATCATCCTGATCACAAAAACATACATATTCAGAATGACTATATTGTAACAGGTGGATAAAATTATTACCGCAACCTAAATTTTTTTTATTGTCTTCTATTAATGTGATCCGATCGTCATATCTCGTATATTTTCTAATAATATCTAACGTGCCATCTATAGAACCGTCATCATGTATCAATAAACGCCATTCCTTATAAGTTTGGTTAATGATACTACTTAATTGCGTTTCAATATATTTATCACCATTATAAGTTGCCAATAAGATATCAATCATGATTAATCCTAATGAATTTTGAACTTAATATTTACCAAGCATAAGAATAAAAAAGTCTGAATAGTTATTGAAAAAAATCCAAAAAACCATTCTCCAAAAAATTGGAATATCAAATTATAAACATATAATCCATAAAAGATACAAAAAAAACGACTTTTATTTTTTAATGCAAAATTATAAATAAAGCTAAATATAGAAGCGGAGACAAATCCATTTATAAATATACCAATAATACCAAAATCAATATAAAAACTTGCCAGCGATGTATAAACATTAGTAGGATAAGGAACGCTAGTCCAATTATGTGAACGCCATAATATGACAGGCATCGACTTTATTAAATTAAATTTATAAAACAACCTATATAAAAAGGCAAATGAATTTCCTCCAATCATATTCATTTTTAACTGTAATTTATTATTTATCAGTTCATCAAAAGCCGGCAAAGGCGATAAAAAATATATATATATTAATTCAGATATATTAAATTTATTTGAATTAGACGAACGTACATATTGTAATAATAATATAAGGAAAACACCAATCATTATGATAAAAAATATTTTTTTAGCATTCAATTTATGATCAATATATAAAAGAAACATTATACAACAAATAAATTGTAAAATACTTCCTTTGGTTGACATGAATAGACTGGACATCAATAATAGAAAAAATAGAATCACATAAAATAATTTATCAATCCCGTTCTTTCTATAATTATAGAAAGCAAATATGAATATAGCTGCTAAGGGCATAGCATACATGCAAATTTTAATACTAAAAGAAAAACCCTCATCTTCACTTACTGCTATTTTTCTTACATTATAAATAATATTTAACGGATTTGAAGCATTAGCTAATTTAATAAATTCAAAAATAAGTAATATTAGAATAAGAGTACATATTGTTACTAGAAATTTATTTTTTTTATTAATCTCAAATTTTGATAAATAAATTCTTGATAATTTCCATGATTTTTGACTAATTGAAATAGACGTTATTGTAAATGTTATAATATATAGTAATACTATTATATAAAATTTATCAGAAAGACTAATCCAAATGTTAGTTCTTTTAATATAAAAATAATAAGATGCAACGGATAAAAACCAAACAAAGGCAGTGATAAATGCTGGATGAAACAGGTTATGAGATATTTTATAAGTGAAATACAAAATTAAAAATAATATTAATGAAAAAAGTCCAAACATTTCTCAAATACTTCTTCCAGTTTGTTTGCTATTTCTTCCAGAATTGGTTAAGCCATTCATTTTTGCCCTCATATATCTTTTTTCACAATAATTTAGCTAAATAGCCGCTTCCTGTCCGGTTATATCAGAAATTAATGCCATCTTTTCTTAAAACTATTCATTGTACGTTTATCTCCTTACTTATTACGATCATGAACAAAATATGCTGAGCATTAATTTCTTTAATTAGTACAAACAGATACAAAACATAATTTTGGAGTATTAGTTAGATACAATATTTTTAAGTAAGAATTATTTTTTTAAATATTTTATTCGAATCTTCATAATTAAAATTTCTTTTTATGAAACTACGCGCATTTGATCTAATATAATAACATAATTCAGAATCTATTGATAATTTTATAATCATATTCTCAAACTCTTCAGGTGTATTACAATAAAGATATTCCTTTTTATCATTAACTGGTATGCCTTCAATTGCTACATTATTTGCTAATACTGGTATCCCTGCAGATAAAGCTTCAAGGACTTTAATTTTAATACCTGCCCCGAAAAGTAACGGGGCAACCATACACAAGCAGTCACTAAAATGTTCTTCTACATTTTTTACAAATCCAGTAATATGTATATTTTTGTTTGTATAATCATCAAGAGATTTATGTGGATTTGCACCTATTATATAAAGATGGTAACTTTCATCTAATTCTGACATAACATTTTTTATAAACCATATAACACTTAGATAATTTTCCGAACGATTCATTGCCCCCCAAAATATTATCTTTTTATTATTATAATTTTTACGGTTAACATAAGAATAGCAATCATAATAAGGAACTATAATAATTATTTTTGATGGGTCAACTAGCTTATCCGTCAGTATTTTTTTATCTTTTTCAGAAAGAACTATTATAGAACTACACCTATTTAGAAAAAACAGCTCAGCTCTTTGTAGTTTACTATACTTAATATACCATATTATTTTTAAAAAATTCCTTTTTAATTCATATTGTCGATAATAACTCTGAAATGAAATATCATGCTCCAAGCATAAATATTTAATATCGGGAAATATTTTTTCTATATCAGATATTAACAATAATGCCTGTGTCCATTCTAGAT
Organism: Leadbettera azotonutricia ZAS-9; assembly: GCF_000214355.1. Lineage (GTDB taxonomy): Bacteria > Spirochaetota > Spirochaetia > Treponematales > Breznakiellaceae > Leadbettera > Leadbettera azotonutricia. The sequence goes on from NC_015577.1 coordinate 3,129,523, forward strand.
ATATTTTATCCGGATAATACCCCTGTGTTTTCAATATTTTCAATTGCTTCAATATTTTCAATTTAAAGAGAGGCATATAAAATCCTCCCGTCTTATTAAAAAAGGCAAAATATTTTAAAAATGTACTCATTTTTCTTAATAAGGATGTTATGATATTATCATCAGCCAACAAGATAACATTATCAATATTATATCTACTGAAGTCAGAATATTTCGTTTCTGCTTTTCTTGCAAATGTTACAACTTTCACATCACATTCTTTTGCCAAAGATTTAATATTATAATTATGAACCTTGCCACCTGCATGGTTTACTGTATCATAAGTTAAAAAGGGTGAAATAACCAAAACCTTCATTTAGCATTTCTCTTTTTTAATAAAAAGGATATACTATTTCTACAATTAGGGTCTTTTATAAATATAATATAGTATAATATATTAGGAATCAGCACACTAATTAAAATCTTAATTAAGAATTCAATAATACCTTTACCATCAATAGCATTGCACAAATAAAATAATAATATACCTAAAATAAAAGAGATAGTAATATATTTTATATAATACATTATTTGCTGTTTCAACTTATTTATTTCTTTAAAATAATATTTAAATAACACAAAAGCGTAACCGGGCAAAAGAATAAACATCACGCTTGCTATCGTAGATATAATCACGCCGGGCAAACCAATAATATTAACTAGAATAATATTCATTACTAGATTAAATGCGGCTGCGATTAAAGGAACAAATTTTCCTTCAAAAAACAGCCCTGAGGCTTCTTGATATATACGCAATAGATGACAACATGATTGAGAATAAAAACTCACCACCAACAAAAAAACAATGCTGTTAGGTAATAGATAGCTATTCCCCAACCACAATTCAATAAAGTTTTGATATAAGCATAAGCAGCACACCGAAAATGAAAATGATATCCACATATATAGAAAATTAAATTTGTTAAAATCAGAATAGTTTTTTCCTATACTTTCCATAGCTATGCAACTACTAATAATTGGTCTTATTGAATTTTGAATAACGGCCTGAATAGCAAATAAAGAATAAACAATAATGTAATAATTATTAAATTTACCCAAAATTTCTAATCCAAGAAAGATTGAAATAACAATACTGTCAACGGAGAATAAAACTGTACTGCCAATTTTATAACAAAAAACACCTTTAACTTTTTTTACTATATCACTAATGGAAACATCATCTAATTTCCCAAAACAAAAGTACTGAGGAAATAATTTTTTTACAAGAAATGCACTGACGATATTATTAAATATTGTCATTGCAGGTAATATCAAAATAAAATAATAATAGTTTCGAAATAGCATCAAAATGACTAACTGTAAAATGCTTTGTATAAATAAAACCAATGTTGATATTTTTACTTCAATATCGTATCTCTGATGTACTATTAATAAAATCTTTTTATATGCAAACAGGAAATAGCTTATAGATGTATTTGATAAATATATTAAAAATAAAATATATACGTTAATATTATCGGGACAATCACCAGATATTAATGTTTTTAAAAAGGGTAATAATAATATTCCACAAAAAAATATTATAACACCTATAATTCGATAGCTTTTTTTAAGAAAATTTAATAAAGCATTAATTTTATTGGTATCATTATCGGCAATAGGTTTATAAAAACAAAAACTAATTGCACTGCCAAATCCGAGTTCCGCTAAACTTAAAACACCTAACAACCCGGCAAATAAGCTTCCCAAGCCAATATATTTAATTCCAATTGTGCCAATTATAACCGTTCGTATAACAAAAGGCAATATAATTGAGACAAAATTATGGATTAGTCCCCAAAATATACCACGGAACGCATTCTTTTTTTTATTAAATAACATTACAAATATCAACTTCTGAATATATTTGACTAAGACGTTGAGCATAAACTTCTGGTGAATGATATTTTTTTATTCTTCTAATACATAGAGGAACCTTAGGCATAATAACATCAGGGTTTATTAATATTTCTTCAAGTATTAAATTTAATTTTGTTAAAATAATGTTTTCCATACAATTATACGACTTTTCATCATAGTCACAGAAAGACCATTCGTCTTGCTCCTTTAATGAAGCAATATCCAGTATCCAACCGACATCGCTATTGTTTATTTCTGATAAAGCCTCTCTATTAGTTGTTATACAAGGGATACCAGCCGCCTGCATCTCCAAAACTGAAAATCCAAAGGTATCGCCAAATGTTGGTAATAAACCAACATGACAAGTTTTTAAAATATTTATTACCTCCTTGTTACTAATACCAGAATACCACGTGATCCAACCTTCGTTATTTTTAATATATTTTTTTAGCGCAATTATATCTTTTTTTGTTATACAACAATTTTTTAATGCACCTCCAATACTTAAATCACTTACAAGTATTAGTCTTACAGGATACTTGTCTTTGAGATTAGCTAAAGCCTTTATTGCTACTATACCGCCTTTTCTCCAAATATCATTACCTATAAATACAAAATTAATTTCTCTAGTAATGGTTTTGAATATCAATTCTTCATCAATTAAAATTTCCTGGGGCGGGTATAAAATTTCTGTTTTTTCTAAGATGGCTTTTAATTCCATATCCGAAACATCATACTTTTTTAGTAATTGTAATTCTCTATTATAAGCCCATTGGGATATAGGAAGCAATTTCTTGCAATTATTATCGATAATATATTTGATAGCTCTTTTTACAAAAACTGAAAACAGTTTATTTTCAAAATATCCGGGACATGTATGCTCAAAGGTTACAACCCATGGCTTATTCGTACAACAAACGCTATTAAAAGAATGCAGAATATCTATATTGCTTGGCATTCTTTTTTTTATAGAATAAAAAACAGCAATATCCATATAAATCTGTCCATTGTATTTTTTCATAAAATTTACTGATTATCCGGAAAAATTTTGCTATTATTTGAATAATAATATTCCTAGGCTCTCTCAGATAGGATGCACTAGTTTTATTTATTATTATTCTTTTTTCAGGATATGAAGAACTAATAAATGCGATATTCATTTTTTCCTACATTTTATTTATCGTTCCAAGATAAATATCATATACTCTAAACGTTATTTTGTATAATAATGATTTTCTGCAATCTCTATTATAGAAGCGCTTCATAATAACTGAATTGATATCAGCTTGAAATATACTTATAATAACCCTATATAATACATTGATTTCCTTTATAGACTGAATAAAAAATTCTCGTAAAAGCCTTATTTTTTCTTTTGTTTCCGGTCGTTCAGATTCATTTACCATAAATCTATATATACTGAGTATTTTTTTATATTTATAAGTATTATAATTCCTTGAAAAATAAAGAAAAAACGCACCATCTGCCGATGGAAAATAATCTGCATTAAAGCCGCCACTTTCAATAAAGGCATTACGTTCAAATAGTATTCCACATGTTGGAGTTCCTAGTTCATAAAAAATATTAGCAGAAAATGGAATTTTTACAAGTTTTTTAATTGATTTGACTCGGGCATATACCTTTTTTATATAAAACTTGATATTTTTTGATTCTTTATCTAAGGATGATAGATATATATTATCTGTACAGCTTATAAGCAAACATTTAATTTTTTTCTTAACCTTTGTTATTATTGTCGCAACATGTTCTAAATAATCTTCTAACAGCAGATCATCATCATGTAAAAAAGCAAAATATTTTGTTCTTGCCAAAACGGCGCAACGATTTAGGTTGCCAAATAATTGCAAGTTCTCTTTATTTTTATAATATATTATTTTCGAATCATTAAACGACTGAACAATCTCAGCCACCTCGGTATTATTGAAATCAGAATCATTATCGACAACGATAATCTGATAGCCAATGTTAGTATTCTGATTAACAGCACTTTCAATTGCATCTCTTAATAAATTAGGGCGTTTATACGTTGGTATACAAATTGTAATCTCAGCATCGAGAATGTTATCAGGATTCCCATAAAGCAGAATTGACTCAATATCCATCTGCTTTGAAATACTATCTTTATTTTTTGAGAAATCAATTAATTCCATCATTCCTCTAACATTAGTTTATTTTTATTATTTTATGACTTTATTCTTTCCACTCAAATAGCTTTGATCGCTCCATAAATAATCCCACTCACCGAAACGACCGATAAGGTCAATCCGTTGATTAGCAAGATATTCTTTAATCTTATCCCTATCTTTTTCCATATCCTGCAAAAATATTACATTTCCACGAGGCAATATTCGATAATCCACAAATTGAATATCATCTTCATTGCAAATCTTCATTTTCTTTAGTGCATATAGTGTATTTTCAATTACTTTTTCTTTATCAACAATATCATCAGGATGATGATATATCTCAAATTGCAAGGAGCTACTACCCATTGGGGCGTTATCATTTGATTTAATGCTAGGGCTATTTACCCGAGCTGACATAATATCTTCATCATAAATATAAAACCAAAGATGTTTTGGAATATTAGGCTTATTAAAGCCAATGGATACCAAACTAATTTTACTAGCTTTTAGCTTTTCTGCCTTATATTGTATTTCAGAAGGTGCATTTTCTATAATTTCAATTAATTCAGGTAATGGTATTGAACTGACCAATTTATCATATCCATATATTGTCCTATCAGAAAATTGGACTACTTTCCCTTTTAAATCAATCTTAACCGCTTTTTTGTTATATTCAATAGCTGCACCAGTGATTAGAGGCTTTAAAAAACTTTCATACCCTCCATTACCAGAAGGATAGCGCATCTCTTTGGCATAATAATCATTACCTGTATTCGGCGAGAAAGCGCCAAATAATATTTTCTCAATATCCGGAACATTTAAACGGGATCCTATCCATGTTGTAGACAGGTCCTTGGGCTCAACAGTCCAATATTTTTTTGTATACACATAGTAAAACCGCTTAGCAATTTCCTCCCCATAGGAAGCTTCAAGCCAATCTTTATAATCCTGTATGTACTCGAATTTCTTACGCTCTATAAATGACTTGATATATGCAGTTTTATCAGAAGCATCTAATGGATACATATTATTTATTAAAGGGTGTTTCACCCAATAACCATTGTAAAAATTAAAGGCTAATGGTTCATGTCTATTATAGACGGTTTTATCAAAAAATATTCTAGCATCATTATTCGTAGTAAACGACAGATGAACCGCTGAATCAAAAGTAAGTCCTTGTATCTTAAAACTATGGCATAATCCGCCAGGAAATGATTCTGCCTCAAAAATCACGGTTTTTTCGTTCTTATTGCGTTTTTCATTGGCATAAGCCAACCCCGCAATCCCAGCACCTAAAATCAAATTATCAATTTGCATTTACATTCCCTTTACTCATATATCTAGCTAAATTGTTTTCGCAACCCTTGCTCCAGATTTAAACTTGGACTCCAATCTAATTTTTTCAAACTATCCATCGGCGCAATCGATTTCATTATATCTAGATCGCGATATTGTTTTGCACCCCATAATATATTTGCTTTTTTCCCATTAATGTGTTCAATTAATACTGCAAGCTCTCGAATACTAGTACCTATACCAGTTCCCAGGTGATAATCGGTCGAATCTGTTAATTTATTTAAATTTTCTATGCAGTAAACATAAAAATTGACAACATCATAAATATGAATAAAATCAAGAATCTGCTCTCCTTTTGTCATTTCAATAGGAACAATGCTATCTAAAGAATCAATAATATAATCAATAACTTTCTTTGTTTTGGACACTCCACCATAAATTGTATACGGTATTATATTTATTGTTTTAAACCCTATTAAATTTTTGAAATATTTTATTATATATCTTGTAGCACATTTACTTGCCGAATAATAGTAAGCCGGATTTAAATCTCCGTCATTCAAATAATATTCCGCAAATGTTCCAGTATTAATAAAATATCTTAGTGATGTATTCTTTAAGCTTTCGAGTAATATTGATGTGAATAAAATATTACTATCTATAATATTTTTTATTGAATAAACGTCATCATTTTTAATCATACTTGATGCAAGATGGACAACAATTTCAGGGGCAAATAGTTCTATCTCTCTCTTGAATCTATCAAAATTATCATCTGCCAAGATTTGAATATTTCTACCAATATCATCTGAAACATTTCTAACAGCAACCTTAATGTTGTGCTTTGATAATTTGGGCAGAAGGGTTGAACCAACGAATCCAGTTGCTCCGGTTATGAGTATTCTCATGATAGCTTGACACCTTGAAATTCGTTGCCTATAAAAAATTGGGCTTTATCTTTGTCTGATACTATGGTAATAGGTATTGGCCATTCTATATTAATCTTTGGATCGTCAAACCTGACCGCATCTTCATTGCTCTTGGAATAAAATGCTGTTGACATATACACCATTTCGATATTATCGTCAAGCGATTGAAAACCATGTGCACATCCCTCTGGGATGACTAGGGCTTTCATGTTGTCGGCTGATAAAGTTTCCCCATGCCATTGCAAAAATGTAAAAGAATCTTTCCTAAGATCAACTGCAACATCAAAAATGCTACCCTTTACACAACGTACAATTTTCATCTCTGCATGAGGGGGATACTGAAAATGCATACCGCGTATAGTACCTTTTGTCTTTGTCATGGAGTGATTGAGTTGTTTTATAATAATATTAGTACGAACGGATTCTAGTTCTTTTTGGCAAAAAATACGATTAAAAAAACCTCTTTCGTCTCGAAATGGTTCCGATATGATGATTTTTACACCATCAATCTTGGTATTTTCAAAAATCATTACTCTTCTCCAAAATAATTCTGTATCTGCCCATTAACACACGCGAGCCGTGCCGAATCCGTATCTGCCCAGGCAAATACAACTACTTTCTCTATCGCTGTTTTGATATCCCACGATTGCCTCCACCCCAATACGGTCTTTGCCTTTGAGCAGTCAAGCTTCAAGAAGTTTGCCTCATGGGGGCCGTTGTCATGTTGCTCAACCCAGGAAGCTCCCTGCCCCCATACATCGCAGAACAATGCCGCTAGTTCCCCGGTGGTGACACAGCTTACATCATCGGGTCCAAAGTTATATGAACCTTCAAGGGATTTGTCCTGATACTGTTGTTCCGCCAGCAGAAGATATCCTGAAAGGCACTCCAACACATGTTGATATGGCCTGATTGAATATGGATTCCGTAATACGATTTCTTTCCCCGCTTGGACTGCCCGGATACAATCAGGGATGATTCGGTCCTCAGCATAATCCCCACCGCCGATCACATTCCCCGAACGGGCTGTAGATACCGCCGGGGCATCTTCATAGTGGAAAAAGGCATTACGATAACTATGCGTTACTAATTCGCTACAGGATTTACTGTTTGAATAAGGATCATACCCACAAAGATTTTCGTTTTCCCGGTATCCCCAAAACCATTCTTTGTTCTCGTAGACTTTGTCGGTGGTTATGTTGACAAGCGAACGAATTCCCGGCGTTAGCCGCAGTGCCTCAAGGATATTCACCGTCCCCATCACATTGGTTTCGTACGTTGCCGCCGGTTCACGATAGGACAGCCGCACCAGCGGTTGAGCTGCAAGATGAAAAACAATATCAGGCTTTGCATCCTGAACCGCCTTTATCAGAGTGTTTCGGTTACGGATATCGCTAATAATTGAACGAATATTGCTAGCTATTTTTGCTTGAACAAAAAGGGACGGCTCTGTCGGCGGCTCCAACGCGTAACCGGTTACTTCCGCTCCCGTCTGGAGTAAAATACGGCATAGCCAAGCTCCCTTAAATCCTGTATGCCCAGTGATAAAGACTTTCTTTCCTTTATAGAATGAAAGCCTATTCACGCCAAACCTTCCAAGGAGCATTCCCAGTTTCCCATAAGGCTTGTAATTCTATTTTATCCCGAAGGGTATCCATCGGTTTCCAGAAGCCACTGTGTTTATAGGATTGAAGTTGACCTTCCCGCGCCAGATTTTCCAGCGGTTTTCGTTCAAAGACAGTCGCATCTTCTTCGGTGATATACTCAAATACTTCCGGTTGAAGCACGAAGAATCCACCGTTTACCCAGGAGCCGTCCCCATGGGGTTTCTCAATAAAAGACAGTATCCGGTCATCTTCGGCTATTTCTAGTGCGCCGAATTTCCCCGTCGGCAATACCGCCGTTAAAGTCGCAAGCCTGCGATTTTTTTTGTGATATTCCAGCAGTTCAGCAATGTTGATATTCGCCACTCCATCGCCATAAGTCAGCATGAATGGCTCACTGCCTATGTATTTCTGAATTCGTTTGATCCGTCCGCCGGTCATCGTTTCATAGCCCGTATCAACCAAAGTAATCTTCCAGGGTTCTGACATGGAATTATGATATTCGATTTTGTTATCCGCTAAATCTATGGTAATATCCGCTGAATGCATATAATAATGATAAAAATAATCCTTGATGTAGTACGATTTATACCCGCAGCATACGATAAACTCATTAAAACCATAATGGGAATAGATTTTCATGATATGCCAGAGGATAGGTTTTCCGCCGATTTCGACCATGGGTTTGGGACGGAGTTCTGTTTCTTCGGAAAGCCGGGTTCCATATCCACCGGCCAAGATGACTACTTTCATGTTTTGAATCGTTCCTATTATTTTTCTGAAAAAGGGTATCTTTTTTCCCTATTGCTTGTTTTTAAATAAAGTTGACATTACACGCTATCCGGGTATCCGACTGCCGTCATAGGCCATTGATAGCCATATCAAGCCAGGTTGTTCTCTGGGCAAGCCATGTCTTTAAGTAATCTATCTCTCCTCGATAGCTTCCAGTAACAACAACATTAGGATACACATTCATACCTAAAATATCCCATTTTTTAAAATTTTGATCTTGGGCTCTCTCTAAGAATCTTACAGACTCATCTATGTGTTGTTGTAATGTAACAATTTCACTTTTTTTGGCATTCCAATGTTCCTTAACCCGGGAAACAAAATAAGGATCCTCAAATAACCTTGAAACCCATATCGAATACTGTATATAAAACCCTACTGCATACTCACCTGGTTCTCCGACAAAGTTGCCTAATGCGACATCAAAATCCCATATGGGTCCCATACAATATTTTTCCCTATCAGAATCGTAATACATAAAAGTACTAAGCCAAAAAGTTGCATCGTTATTTTTAGTAATCTCATTAACAAGATACCAATCTACAAATGAATCAATATCTAAATACTTTCTATACCCTTCGTCAGGATCTCTAAAATTATTAGAATAAAGTATATCCTCAACGTGCTGCACATCTGTCCGTATTTTCTCAAATATCGTTCGTGTATCCCCATTAATTAATTCTTTTAGATTTTCGTCAGGGTCTGAACAAGTAAACATTACGCCTTTTGTTGTAGTAAAATTAAAAACCTCCCCCAGCCTTGCATCAATTTCTAATATATATCCCCTTTCGGGATTTTCTTTCGTTATTTCGCTTACATTAACTCTGTTGGCATCTATCTTTATGGCCTCAACAAGTTGATACAGCCCCTGATACTCATCGTTCACATACAACTGAATATGTCGAAACCGGGGAGTCCAGCGCAATCCATCTTCAAAAATTTTTCCCATTGTTAATGCCACATCGTTGCGAAGTAAAGTTTTGTCCACATAATTAGCCAGTAAATTCCACCGTTTGTGTTCTGGCATTCCTAATAGCGTCGTTTTTTTTGAGCATTTTAATGCATATGCTTTCTTCGGCCAATCTAGCCACGTTGAATTTCCCCGTCCCTTAATATCCGTATTGCCTGCCATCATTCCGTTATTATCAAACAATTCATACGACGCCCCTTCAACCCAAATATCTCTTGAGTCTATCGGCCTACCACTCGTATCAATTGACATCACCGGAATATCGCTGACAATAAGTTTAAGATTATAAGTCTTTACCGCTTCCGTACCGGTCTTTTCATCTACAGCAATTACCGTTATCGCCATAGTGTTTTCTCCAAAGTTCAGGACAAACCTATTGTCTGAATAGGGAACAATGTTATACACCGCGTCCTCGGCATATAACGAGGAACCGGTTATTGTAACACGGGGGGATTGATCTACCACAAATACGGTATAGTCCGTTATAGCGGCGTCAAAACCGCTCAGAACTTCTGTTCCTTTGCTGTTACGGATACTTAAGCTTTTTAGATCCGCGCTGATGGGTATAAATTCTACATTTACCGCTATATTTCCCGCTGGCATGGTAAGAGTATAAATGTTACGATTTTCACTGTCGCGGGTAATGTCGGCTTCTTTCCCGTTCCCATAGGTAGCTTTGGGAGAATCAATTTTAAGCCGGTACCCCGCAGCCGCGTCAACGGTCAGGGTCACCGGGGTTGCTTCGACTGCTTCGGCCATATTGGCGCTAACCGTTCCATGACTGTCAATACTACTTATTGTGGTAATCGTGAATACTTTAGCTGCCAAGGCAATTTGTTCATCCCCGGTAATCCTTAAAACACGTTTTTCCGCTTTACTGATAAGCCTTGTATTATCTTTCCACAGGGTTATCTGAAAATAAACGATTTCGTAGGAAGCGGGGATTCTCATACTCCACTTGTTATCACTCCCGGTAGTTTCACTTCCTTCTATCAGATTAAGGCAAGCTGCATCACTATACGCTAATACTGTTTCTGCATGGTATCCATTGGGACTGCTTATATTCACCGTTCCGGCAAGATAGATACCCGCAGCAAAATCACTTTCAGTAAATACTGCATCCAGAGGGGTTTCCATATTTGAGTAAATATGGGCGATTTCAGTCCTGCCCGCATTTATGCGGCCATTGTCTAACAGAATAGTGACCAGATAATACCCGGCAGGATAGTCAAGACTACCGGAATTTTCTGCAAGAAGATTGATACTGCGGGGAAGCGCGCTCCCCATGATCGCGGTAATTTTCAGAATCGCCTCTGTAGTTTCACCGGGAAACTGTACAGAATAACGGAATGTTCCTTTAGCCGACCCCATTGGGTTATCCAGGATAATGACCACCTCATATTCATTGCCTGCTTCTACGGTTAGACGCCGACTACCCTGCGCCGTTTCATAGTCCTCGCCGTTCACCGTTACGAAGCCCTTGGCACTTATGATCCAGTCCCCCGGTTCAAGCGAAACAGTTTCACTGGGGCCTGATAGATCCGGCAGGGTGATGGCTTCACCGTTCCGGGTAAAGGTATACTCGTATTTTGAAAATGCAGTTTGAGGGAGCAAAGTCCGTTCCCCACTGCCGGCAACAGTTACACTAACCATGCCCTTCCCGAGCACTTGCGGCACTTCGGGTGACGAAAGCAGGGACCCAGAACAGGCTGCGAAGAGTATGCACAGAGTCAGGGTAAAAAATATTTGCCGGGCTGCTTTCTTCATTCTATAGGATGATCTTTCCACCACACAGCGAAATAATCGTATTAACAAATGCTTTGAGTTCCGGGCATTGACTTACCGCTAGGGTCAGATCGTTCTCCCGGAGAATCCGTCCTGCGTCACGCGGTTTGATATAACTGTCTCTGCACTTTCCCTTTTCAAATATCTCTTTTATGCGTTGAGCCGGCGGCTTGCCATGATTAACCTTCTCTGGTTCTCCACCAGGTGGGCCCATATTATGGCCTGCCAATTTCTGGATAGTCGGCCAATATGGCAATAGCCAAGCCTCAAAATCATGCTGCGCGGCGTGGGGATGAAAACGCGGCTCAAGGCCTACCCAAGAATTCATTTTTTTCTTTGCGTCAGCCGCATCAAGAAAATCAGGTGGGGTACTCCCCGTATACACATCTGTCAGCGCCAACACATGATCAACAGCGGTTTTACCAGCAAGAAGATTTCCCACAACACGCTTAAGTTTATCATTTGTCGGTATCCGTCCATCATAGGGAACGGTATCAAGTTTTGGCATTGAACCTGGAATATGAACTTCAAGAAATCTTCTTAAATGGGGTATAAAAACCTTTTCGGTTTTGCCCTCGACGATAATGGCAATTTTCACGAACGCCCTCTCATCCGTCCCATGCTCCATATTTCATCCAAACTATAATCGGCAAGCCATCTGTCCAAATCAAGCGAATCGGCCCGGGCAGCCGTGGTGCAGCCGGATTCATCAATATCCATCACAACCACTTCTTCGGGTTTCAAAAACCGGATAAACCTGTCGGAATGGGTTGTGACTATTAACTGGGTCCGCTTTGATGCTTCCCTCATAAGTTCAGAAAGAATATTTAACAGTTCCGGGTGCAAACTTACTTCAGGCTCATCAATCATAGTTACGGCTGATAAATCGGAACTTTGAAGCAGGGCTACCATCCAAATAAAACGAAGTGTGCCTTCAGATAATTCATGCATATAAATGGGCTTGTTGAAATTCCTATCTTTCCAGGTGATCGTGAGCATCCCTGCAGCGGCCGGCGGAAAGTTTAAATCCTCAAAATCCGGAAACACTGCTCTTATGGAATCGGTAATTATATCAAATTTGTCTCTTTCGCTCTCCCGCAGGTAATATAGATATGGCGCGAGATCTCCGCCGTCAGCACCCGGCCCTGTTGCCGGCTTCATGGACTGTGGAAGTTTTATCGGCGCACGGGGACCAACATCAAGAACATGGTATTGCGAAGCGGTCGCCAAAATTCGCCGCAGTTCTTCCGATTGCCGGAACATCTTCGGCACCTGTGAAAGTGAAGTTTCCAGGTAGTTATGCTCCCAATCAACAGATACAAGTCCCTTTTTCTCCACTTCATAGTAACGGATATCGTTATCTCTTGAATCAATATACCTGAAAGGATCGGGATGATTTGGATGCTGCTGCGAAAGAATTTCTCTGTTTATTGAGTAACCTGTTCCTTTCGGGACAGTGTGAAACATATATTCCAGGGGATCGTAACCGGGTACATCCATAGCGAGTTGAAACGCTATTTCATCACTTTTGCCACGGGTTAACAGATTTGCTATTCCGCCGAATTGTGACAGCGCATTATTTAATTTACCTGCGGCTGAAGCTGACAAGGTTGTAAAAGCGTCAAGAAAAGATGTTTTTCCTACACCATTCGCGCCAATAAGTACCATAAAAGGCTGCATCTGCATTTCTAAATTATATAACCGGCGAAAACCGCTTATTTTAAAATGGTTAATTTTATGCAACTTCACTTCCTCAATGGTATTTTCATTCTTTATTTATTCGTGTACCGGATTCCAAGGGCCATAAACAGTATTCTTCGGACGATACAAAACCAAATCAGCGTTGCTAATACCGCTTGCCCGGTAATCTATTGATACAAAGTCGAACGTATTATTATCGGTATCAGTCAAATTCTTCCGCCGCGCCGCCTTCTGTTTGGAGATAATTCCAGGGGCAGCGGTTTCATAGCCGTCAATTACATCGCCGTCTGAGGCTGTATTTATCGCGCCAATCATATCGACATAGCCAGTTGCTTTATTACCACTGCCATCAATGTCAAAAGGATTTGCTACGGTTAGCAAGGAGGTACTCTGCACCAGGCAGACCTTGAAATTGTGGTTATCAATAACTAAATCTGTCAATTCCAGATCAGCGTCACCATTAGGTAAAACCAGCCGGGCGCCGGTGTTCTGCACTTTACCCAGAATCAGGAAAGAGGCTTTTGAGGGAATACTCCTTCCCGTCAAATCAATTTTTGTCCAGTTTGTTCCACCATCGCTATATTGCAGGGAATATTCGGAAAGGTCTATCGCATTATCAGTATTATTATATAATTCGATAAACGAACGTGAGACTGCACCGCTGCCATCGCCATACACCTGCAAAATCAGCAGCTTCCCTTCAGGTTCGGGCACTTGATAGACGGGGTTCCATGGGCCATATTCGGTATTTTTCGGGCTGTAGAATTCCGCTTCCACATTCAATGTACCGCTGGCTCGATAATCTATACCCTCAAAATCTGCCTTGTTGTCATTTGTATCGGTTAGATTTTTCCGTCTCGCCGCCTTCTGCTTGGAAATTATTGAAGGAGCATTGGTTTCATAGCCGTCTATAGTATCGTCGTTACTATTTTTTACGCCCAATAAATCAATATATCCGGGTACTTTGATCCCACCGCCTATATCAAAAGGATTTGCAACAGTCAGGGGCGCTGTGTTCCCTATAAGTGCAATCTTGAAATTCCGGTTATCAAAGGCCATACCTTCCCATTCAAGATCAGCCTTATCAGATAAATCCAGCCTGGCGCTCTTGTTTTTCTTCTCTCCTAAAACTAAAAATGATGCTTTTGCCTTTATGGTTCCGGCTAAGTCCAACACTTGCCAGGCTGTTGCTCCTTCGCCGTACTGCAGTGATGAACCGTCCAGGCTTATATCCGAATCGGTGGTATTATACAATTCAACAAATGAGTGGGAGACCGCTCCATCAGTGGCGATACCGGTTCCATAGGCTTGCAGGATCAGTACTCTTCCTTCAAGGTCAATAAAGCTGAGGTTAATATCATCATTCCCTGCAATGGATACAGACCGGGACTCTGCCGCACTGTAAAGGATGGTCGTTCCGTCTGCATCCGCCAGTTCCACCCTAAAATAAAGGGTATCGTAAAATGGATCGGCGGGGATTTTCATATTCCACCCATTATCACTCCCCGTAGTTTCACTATCATCTATAAGGGTAAGACACGCCGCATCGCTGTACGCGCGTACATAAATTGAATCAAATGCGGCGGGAACATTGATATGTACCGTTCCGGCAAGATATATTTGCGCGGTAAAATCATCCACAGTATATGCTTCAACTATTTTGGTTTCCATTTTTGGGTAAATATGCACAACTTCGGTTTTGCCTGTGCACAAAACGCCCTTATCCAAGATGATTGTCATAAGATAATACCCGGCAGCAAATTCGGTCGTTACCGGAATATTGTTCGCCGGAGTAAAGTTCCGTGGTGTACCGTCAGTATCGGTCAGCGATTTCATGGTGAGCTGCGCAGTAATGCCGGTTGGAAAGGTCAATTCATATGTAAACCGTCCATTACCGGTTCCTGCAGGGGTATTCAATATTATGGCGACCGGATACTCGACACCAGCCTCCACAGCTACTGTTTTACTTCCCTGGACCGCTTCATATTCAATACTATCAACCTTTACAAAACCCCTGGCGGTTATCGTCCAGGTCCCCGGCTCAAGGTCAATCCCCTGTCCGGCGCTATACGATTCTGTAAAAGCGCTTTTTCCTTCCGCTGTAAAAGTAAGTTCATATTTTGAAAACAACGGCTGCGGCAGCAGAGTCCGTGCCTCGCCATCCGCAGAAATCGTGGGCAGTACCCTGCCCTTTGCGGCTTCTACCGGTACGGAATTATCCAAAATGCCTGAACAACCAATCAACATCCACAAATTCAGAATTATACTAACACCGATAAAACTGAAGGGTATTTTTCGATAATTTTTCATTTTATAGCTCCCTATTCCTGAACTTCAAAGGTAAACAGCTTTGAATAAGGAACTATTCCCCGGTACACCACAACAGTTATGGTATGATCTTCCTTAAGAGGATACTCCGCCGACCGTATTGTTATACTATTGGCAGGATTGGCATTTTTCTTTATTCCGTTGATATACCACTCAACAATCGTATAATTTGCATCATCGACAAACAAGGTCAGGTCTTTGGGTATAGAATCCTTTCCGCTTCTGGACAATACCGGCTTTGTCCCAACAAACCCTGTAACAAGAATATCCTGATCCTGGGGGCCTGTTATGGTTATGCCAGCCTGTCCTTTAACAATAACCGTGACGGTATAGTTTTGTGTCGTTCCATCTTCTGCGGTTAACGTATACTCAACGGGATTGGTAAAGTTTTGTTCGGTTCCCGATAAGGGCAGGAGCGAAGCCCCGGCAGAAATTGACACAATAGGCGTTAAATGAGCCGCGTCTATTCCGTATGAAACTATCACCCCTACGGTTTTGTCCACATCATTTATGACCCCATCATTTTCACCGATTTTAAAAGCAGTCATTGCTTTTTCATTACTTTTGGGATTCACCGGATCTGTGCATCCTAACAGGCTAAAGACAATGCAAACAACCGCTAATGCAATTGTTAATTTAATGGAATGGTTCATATTACCTCCGTAAATTGTTCACAAACAGTGCCGATTCCTGCTTTGCCGCGATCCTGTTACTACCGTTACCGGAAATCAGCCACGCGTCTATCAGATAACTCAAATGGCATGCTATCCCCTGTACCAGTGAAGTGCTATTTTGCTATTCAGCGTACCTTGCACAATACGCAAGAACGTTTTGTGTAACTAAAAAAAGGCGGGGCGCTGCATTCAAAACCAATGAAAAAACTTGGAAATATCTTCGGTTTCATATTCATGGACTATTTCATTCCGCAGCTCCTTTAGCTCTCTTAATTCAGAAACTGAACCGATAATTCCCCGCTTTTCGGGGGTATAGGTCACTGTGCTTATAAAGGACAGGGCCTTGGGGGGCATACTCCGTATCTTAAGGGCAATGTCCCTTAATCTGCCCATTGTCCAATACACGCTCAACAATATACGGAGCATACTTTCCATATCCAGGTCTGCGGGATCGATATCCCAAAAAAAGATAGCTTGAAAATGGGAGATTAATCATTATTCCCCGCCGCTCATCATCTCATATACAACCCGATCTATATCAGCGCAAAATGTCTGCCAGGAAGGTTTGCTAATCCAATTAACTTGCTCAAATTCGCTTTCGGGCATGCCTTTAAGAATATCACAAATAACCGGTATTTCAAGACCGCCTACTTTTTCCCTGGCTTCGCGAATTATTTCAATCCAATTGACTGATTCATGCAGTGCAATTTCACGTATATCTGCTATATCTTTAGCGGCGAAACGGAAAAGGGCACCCAACTTATTGGATAGCATATTACGAACGGAATCGATCCTGTCAAAAAGATCCATCTCAATTATATTCCCAAAGTGAGGGACTGTATCATTAACAAAATCAAGTTTTAATTCAGCATCCGATTTTTTCCATCGTACCTTAAGGGTAGCAAATGCTTTGTCTTTTAAAAAACCTGTCTCAGTATCCCAGAAGAAACCATTCTCAGCGAGTCTGCCAAGAATAAGCTTATATTGCTCATCATATTCATCATCATTATTTACAAAAAAATCAAGATCATCCGAATATCGATGCTTATAGTAGGCTCTGCTGAGAGCCGTACCACCCGTAAGGAAAAATCGTGTTCCGCAGTTCCTTACAGTGTTCAGCACTCCATCCTGTAACGGATACAGGTTCTCTTCGTAATACTGCGATTGCGAAATCATAACGCCACCTTATGCTTTGAGGCCAAATGCGCTTGGCCAAATCCGGGGTATACAGTTTCTTTATCCTGTCTACCCCCCATAATGCAACAATAATATGCCAGCTGGTTCTTTGAAGGCAGCGAAGAAACAGGAAATCCTGATCAAAGGGGCCAACTTTTTCTTTTTCCCCTGCAACCACCGCAAGCATATCCTCCGGGGAAACCTGATAATCCCAATTGAGAGAACGCATCAGCTTTATTTTTTCTTCATGGGTTAACTGCACAGTTTACAGAAGTCTTTTTATGTGTAATTACTCGACATATCGAGTAATTACACATAAGCAGCTTGACAAACTCGATATATCGAGTATAATTGTTTTATGGACAATACTTTTTGCATTAGCCGGGATGATTTCATCAAAAAAATTCGGCCTTTCATCGGAAAAAACATCGTCAAAATACTCTCCGGGATACGCAGATGCGGCAAATCCGTGATGCTCAGGCTTATTCAGCAGGAATTACTGGTCAATGGAGTCGAAAACGCCAATATCCTGGCCATGAACTTTGACACCTTCGAAGACAACACAAGCCAATCCCCGGAGGCCCTGTACGCAATCATTAAGCAAAAAGCTCAGGCGGCAAAAGGGAAGGTGTATGTCTTCCTGGATGAAATACAGGTGCTCCCGGGCTGGGAAAAACTGGTCAATTCCTGTTTTACCGAATTGAACGCCGATATATATGTGTCTGGCTCCAATTCGCAGATGCTCTCGCCTGAATACGCGACATACCTCGGCGGCAGATATGTCATGTTCACTGTTTATCCCTTTAGTTTTAAAGAAGCCGTCTCCGCATTCAAGCTCTATGGAAAAAACCTTGCCCCAAAGGAAGCTTTTGCCCATTACCTTGTTTATGGCGGTATGCCCTTTATCTATCAGTTGAATTTCGATGATTTTTCCATCAGGCAGTATCTGCGCGACATTGCAGATTCAATACTGTTAAAGGACATCACAGCCCGCTACAACATCCGCGATGTTGAACTGCTAAAACGCATTATCCTTTTTTTGTTTTCCAATATTGGCAATATGTTTTCCACCGTTTCTATTCAAAATTATCTGAAGCGCGATAAAAGGAACCTATCCTGGGAAACAATCCACAACTACATTGATCACTGCAAAACTGCCTGTCTCCTGCTCCCTGTTAAGCAGGAAAGCATATCGGGGAAACAGCTGTTAAAAGCAGCCGAAAAGATATACATAACCGACCATGGCCTGCGGGAAGCGATTTACGGAAACAACCGGAACGATATTAGCCAGGTACTGGAAAATATCGTTTATCTTGAGCTTTTGCGAAACGATTACAACGTTACCGTAGGAAAAGCCGGCCTTAACGAAATTGATTTTATCGCCCGCAAAAACAACGAAACGGTCTACATTCAGGTTGCGTACCTGCTGGCCTCTCCGGAAACAATTGAACGGGAATTTTCCGTCTATGCCAGGGTCACGGACAATTTCCCAAAATATGTGCTTTCCCTGGACGAATTCGATATGAGCCGAAACGGCATTAAGCATATCAACATCGTAGATTTTTTAACTTCTGGGCAGGGGGTGTATATCTGACCTACCGCCCTTCCAATGCCAATTCCCGCAATAACGACAAAAGGTGTTCCCACCAGAACGCGCCGGTTAATTCTTTGGTAAACGCCTGAGGGGCAAGAAAACGGCGCATCTCGGTTAAAAAGGCTTGCTGCCCGTCTTTTATTTCTTCCAAACGCTGGTTATATTTCAACAAAAATACCGGAACCGATATTTTTCGGTCGGCAAGTTTTTTTTCGAGCAAATCCCCGGACAGCAAAATATTCCGGCTGGATAGCCAGAAAATATCCCATAAATCACGGTTCTTTATCCTGTTCAGTCTTAAGGCAAGGGCGATTATTTTATCTGCCAATATTTCAGGGAGGCTTTCGGCATACAAAATCATGCCTGAAGTTCCCGAATCAATCTGATAGTGATTCCTGAGCATTGCCGGTTTGGGCTCATGACTGGGAAGCATGCATATATCAATATTGATTCTTTGGGCCGGAAAGTCAGGACGTTCGGGCCGGGTAATTATTTTGATTTTCCAGGTATCGGTATTTCCGGTCTCCTTTTCCGGCTCAGAAACCGAGACCGGTAAATCATATTTTTTTTGCAATGCTTCTTTTATAAGAAGCCCAAGCCCTGTCAAGTCCTGCTTTTTAAATCCAAAGCCACCTGAAAAATCCAGGTCTTCGCTTAAGCGTTCCGATCCATAACAGCTCCGCAGGCAGGTGCCGCCCATAAAGGTTAATCCCTTAAGGTATCCGGCCTTGTTCATCTCCCGCAGTATATCGTGGTGAAGAATCTCCTTTTCTACTACCGGACGCAGGGCAATATAGGAAGCGTCAGCTTCCAGAGCTGCCTCTATGGTTTTTTCAAACAGGTTCATTCAGAAACAGCTCCCCAATCGACGAGGTCCAGGGATCGCTTCGCCGCCCTCATATCTTCCAGGGCCAGATCTGCCGACGCCCGCCACAACCGGTACCGGGGGTCATAAAAAAGACGGGAACTTACACCGTCAAATGACTTTTTCGTATGAATAAACTCTATAGATCCCTGCTTTCCACAGTGAATAATACCGGATCGGCCGCCGGTCATCAGGGTAATCCAGCCCAAGGGTATTTGCGAAATTATCCCCGCTTCGCTCAGGACGCTTTCCAGGCTCAAATAGCAGAAGGTATCTTCCCGCAGCCGGGAAGCGGCATGGTATAGTTCAAAGCCCCTGGGATGCCCTGCCTTGGGGTAAACATACATTCCCCGGCAAATCCGCTGGAGAAGCTCTGCCTTTACCGCCCTCCCCAATAGTACCCGGAGAGCTTCCTCGCTCATGCCCGGAAACAAGGGATAAAAATCGCTCACCGAAAAAAGATAATGCTCCCCGTCCGCCAGGGTTTCCAGGGTTTTCCTTAATTTTTGTATAGCCTGCATACTGGTATACAAAACATATCAAATACTGTTATGTTTTGTCAACCGCTTACCAGATTGGTTACTGAATTACCTTCCAAAAGCCGCTTCTTGTTGAACTGACACGCTCAATCAATCCCTTTCTTGGGGGTAGCGCAGTAGACCACAGCGAAGCCCGAAGGGCTGAGCGAGGACTACGGAGCGCAGGGGGGCCGGGCGATGGATGCGGCTATACCCCGGGCATGCCTGGAAAACAGGCCCCCTTATTTTGGTGCTATTGGAATACTCTACCGCCCCTCGTAGTTCTGCTTCACCCAGTTCTTGTAGCCGCCGCTTAAAATGCCCTTGATCCATCCGTTGTTTGCAAGATACCAGTCCACGGTACGCTCAAGGCCCTGGCCAAAAGTGGCGGCTTGCTTCCAGCCGAGTTCGGCTTTGATTTTGGAACAGTCGATGGCGTAGCGGCGGTCGTGGCCGGGGCGGTCTTTTACGTAATTGATGGTTCCCCGGATCTTGTTTTTGTCGAGGCCGGATTTGTCGGCGGTTATATCGATCAGCGCATCGAGGAGCTTGATGTTCTCCCACTCGTTTTCGCCGCCTATATTGTACTTTTCGCCGGCGCGGCCTTTCTGCATGATGGCCCAGACTGCGCGGTTGTGGTCCTCCACATACACCCAGTCCCGGATGTTCTTTCCGTCGCCGTAAACCGGCAGGGGCTTCCCGTCCAGCATATTGAGGATCATCAGGGGGATAAGTTTCTCGGGGAACTGGTAAGGGCCATAATTGTTGGAACAGTTGGAAAGGGTGACGGGCAGCCCGTAGGTATGGTGATAGGCCATTGCCAGATGATCGCTCGAAGCCTTGCTGGCCGAATAGGGCGACCGGGGGTCGTAGGGGGTGGTCTCGGTGAAATACCCGGTTTCGCCCAGGGACCCGTAAACCTCGTCGGTGCTGATATGGTGGAACAGCGTGTCCTTCCGGGCTTGCCAAAAATTGCGGGCTATGTCCAGCAGGGTAAAAGTGCCCATCACGTTGGTTTTGACAAAAGCCTCGGGGCCCAGGATCGAACGATCCACATGGCTCTCGGCGGCAAAGTGCGCCACTGTGTCTATATCGTACTTTTTGAAAACCGATTCCACAAAGGAGCGGTCGCAGATATCGCCATGCTCAAAAACATAGCGGACACTGCCGGAGCCCGGCCCAAAGCGCGATTCGATATCCGCAAGGCTCGCGGGGTTGCCTGCATAGGTCAGGACATCCAGGTTGACGATACGGCCGGAAAATTCGGGGGTCTTTTCCAGGAGGGTGCGGATAAAATTGCACCCGATAAAGCCCATGCCGCCTGTGACAAGGATGTTCTTTAAGGTGCGCCCGATTTTAAGTACCTCTCCAGGCTGGTTTGCCATTCCGGTATCTCAATGCCCAGGGCGGCCTTTATCTTGCCCTTGTCCAGCACCGAATAGGCAGGTCGGGTCACTTTGGCCGGGAATTCGGCGCTGGCGCAGGGTTTTACTTCGCAGTCCTTGCGTATAAGCCCCAGCTTCCTGCCCTGTCCGTAAATCTCCTGTGCAAAATCGAACCAGGTAATGCTGCCTTCATTGGTGTAATGATAGATGCCATAGGGCAGCGTTTTGCCGATTATATCCACCGCTGTGCTTGCTAAGTCGTATGCCCAGGTGGGGCTGCCCCGCTGATCATTCACCACAGAAACGCTGTCCTTTTCGTTCATCAAACGGAGCATGGTATGGACAAAGTTATTGCCGTGCCTGCCGTAAAGCCATGCGGTACGGATTATATAGGATGCTTCGTTGTTGCTAAGAAGCTTTTCTTCCCCGTCCCGTTTGGTGATCCCGTACACCCCAATCGGGTCTGTGGGATCATCCTCTTTGTAAGGGCGCTCGCCCCTTCCGTCAAACACATAGTCGGTGGAAAAGTGAAGCACCCTGGCGCCGATATTATGGGATGCTTCGGCAATATTGGCAGGGCCGATGGCATTAAGGCGTCGGCAGGCGTCAAGATCGTCTTCGGCTTTATCCACTGCCGTATAGGCTGCGCAATTGATAATCCAGTCAATAGTCTGCCCTGCGGCAGCCTGCTTGCCAACGAACGCGGCAAGCGCATCGGGGTCGGTGATATCCACTTCCCGGTCTGTCCCGATACAGGCCAATCCCCGCTGCGCCAGTACCAGGGAGATCTCGGCGCCAAGCATGCCTTTATTTCCGATAAGCCAGACCATTATCCCCTTTCCTCAGCCCTTCCAGGCAGGAAGCTTCCTGTCTTTTTCAGAAAGCTGGTACTCTACCCCAAGTCGGGGCCAGGCAACGTTGATAGCCGCATCGTTCCAGATAATGCCGTCCTCGTCTTCGGGGTGATAAAAATCGGTGCATTTATAGGCAAAGACCGCAGTATCGCTTAAGACCAGGAAGCCGTGGGCAAAGCCGGGGGCTATGTAGAATTGGTTCTGCCTTTCGCCGCTCAGGATTACGCCGTGCCACTTGCCCCGGCTTGGGGATGCAGGGCGCATGTCTACAGCAACATCGAATACTTCGCCTTCTATCGCGCGGACCAGCTTCCCCTGGGGATGGGTTTTTTGGAAGTGCAGGCCCCGGAGCACCCCTTTTACGGAACGCGATTGGTTGTCCTGGACGAATTTTTCCGCAATCCCTGCGGCTGCAAAATCTTTTTCGGACCAGGCTTCGAAAAAATAACCCCTGCTGTCGCTGAATACTTTGGGCTGAATTTCGTACAGGCCATCGATGGGGCAGGGGCTGAACGCGAAGGGCACTACATGTTCTCCGCGATATACTTCAAGTAGACGCCGTACTCGGTTTTATAGGGAGCGGCCAAATGCAGAAGATCGTCCCGGCTTATCCATTTATTGGCATAGGCTATTTCTTCAATGCACGAAACATACATACCCTGGCGTTTCTGGACAGTCGCGATAAAGTTGCCTGCTTCCAGAAGGCCATCGTAGGTACCGGTATCCAGCCATGCCATGCCCCGCCCCAGGATCTCCACCGAGAGGCGGCCTTGTTCAAGGTAGGCATTGTTCACTGCGGTAATTTCGATCTCGCCCCTGGCTGAAGGCTTAATATTTTTTGCAATGTTCACTACATTGCTGTCATAAAAATAAAGGCCCGGCACTGCGTAATGGGATTTTGGCTGGGCAGGTTTTTCTTCTATAGAAAGGGCCTTGCCCTGGCCGTCAAATTCCACCACTCCGTAGGCGGCAGGATCTTTTACATAATAGCCAAAGATCGATCCGCCCCCCTGGCTTTCTATCTTTTGTTCCGTATTCCGCAAAGTCTGGCTAAAGCCCCTGCCATAGAACACATTGTCCCCCAGCACCAGGGCGCAGGAGCCGCCGCCTATAAAATCTGCCCCCACGATAAAAGCGTCAGCCAGCCCGCGGGGGCTTTCCTGAGCCTTGTATTCAAAATTCATCCCCAGCCATTTGCCATCGCCAAAAAGCTCTTCAAAGAGGGGCAGATCCCGGGGGGTGGAAATAATGAGCACTTCCCGAATCCCCGCCAGCATGAGCACCGACAGGGGGTAGTAGATCATGGGCTTGTCATAAAGGGGGAGTATCTGCTTGGAAACCGCCCTGGTTATGGGGTAGAGCCTTGTGCCTGATCCCCCGGCGAGTATAATGCCTTTCATGCGGTTTTCAGATTCCGTGCTGTCCACATCGCCGCCCCTGCCCCGATCAGGGCGCCCAGGGTGTCGGCCAGCCAGTCCCATACGCTGCTGTCGCGGCCGGGGACAAAGGACTGGTGGTATTCATCGATGCCCCCATAAATCGAAGCAATGGAAGCTATTGCAAGCATAATGAAGATGCCCCGGCGGCGGCAAAGCTCCAGGGGGAACCAGAGGGCGCCGGCAGCAGCCAGGACCGCAAAGGCCAGCATATGCTGGATTTTGTCTATGCCGAAAACACCCTTTATCTGGGGCAGGGTGCTTTGGGACGATAGAAACCAGATGGCAAGGATGACAAGAGGCGCAGGGAGTTTTAAAAGGATAGAGAAAAGCTTGTTTTGGTTCATCATGGTTTTTCTGTTATTTTTGGGCAAACTAATCCCTTTTCCGGAAAACCCGGAAATTGGGGACTGAACCCATTCAAAGAGATAAAAGAACCTGCCGCCGCCGAAACAGGCTGGCAGAATCTGCCCTAAGGCATTAATTATTCTATTATAATTACAAATTTAATACAATATTGGGAACAAGGGTAACACTTGATAAGCAATCACTATTCTCTACAATAAAGCTCGACAAAACCCGGAAATTCGGATATATTGCATAGATGCTGGATTTTAAAGATTATGTAGCAGATTGGCCCGATTTCCCCTATCCTAATTTTTCCGCATGGCTTGACGGAATTGCCTCAAAGTACGGGGAAAAAATCGCCATCTATTACCGTTTCGGCGGGCAGAAAGAATTCACCACCTGGTCCTTTACCAGGCTCGCGAGCGAAAGCCGCAGAATCGCCAGGGGCCTCCTGGCGGAAGGGCTTGCCAAGGGCGACAGGGTTGCCCTTTGGGCGGAAAACCGCCCCGAATGGATGGCGGTCTGGCTCGGTGCGGCCATTGCGGGTCTCGTCATAGTTCCCATAGACTTTTTGGCTTCCGAAAACGAATGTGCCAACATCCTCAAAATCACCAGGGCAAAAGCCTTTTTTTACGCTGCCAAAAAGCAAAGCTTTATCGACGGTCTTCCTTCGAGGGACATCTCCATCAAGACCCTGGTAAGCATGGCCCGGGAAGGGAACGACATTTTTTCGTCCTTTGGGGCTTCCGCGGGCGAACAAGCCCTGCCCTCCTCTTCGGACATTGCAGAAAAAGACCCTGTTTCCATAGTCTTCACTTCCGGGACCACAGGTTTCGCAAAAGGCGTAACCCTCTGTCACAAAGGCATCATTTCCAACGCAAGCTCCGCCATACTTTCGCTCAGGGCCTGCCCCCAGGATATATTCATCAATGTGCTCCCCCTGCACCATACCTACCCCACCACCTGTTCTTTCATTGCCCCCCTCACGGCCGGGGCAGGCACTATTATTGTAGAAAAGCTCGTGGGCTCCGTTGTGATAGACGACATACACGACGCGGGCGGCACCTTCCTCATCGCAGTCCCCCTGCTCTACGACAAGGTGATGGCGGCCATCGAAAAGGGCTACAAGGCCCTGCCCGGCATTGTGCAGGGCATACTCAACATTTTCAGGGCAATTTCTCTGGCCCAGGCAAAGCGGGGAAACTTCAATTTCGGCCAGAATTTTTTCAGGTTTATAAGGAAGAAGGCCCGGCTCTCGTCCATCAGGATAATGGTTGCAGGCGGCGGCCCCCTAAGCCCCAAAACTGCGGACTTCTTCGATTCCTTCGGCTTCAACATGGTCCATGGCTATGGCATGAGCGAAAACAGCCCCCTCATCAGCGTGAACACCCCCTGGCACAAAAACAATGTCTCCGTGGGCCTCCCGGTAAAACACACTGAAGTGAAGATCCTCGATCCCGACAAGGAAGGGACCGGCGAAATCGCCGCCCGTTCCTCCTCGATCATGCTGGGCTACTACGACAACCCCGAGGCCACCGCCGAAGTCATCACCAGCGACGGCTGGCTCAAGACCGGCGACTTGGGCTACCGGGATGACAAGGGCTTTATTTATATCAACGGCAGACAGAAAAACCTCATCGTCAGTTCCGGCGGCAAGAACATCTACCCCGAAGAAATTGAAACCCACTTCGCGGATTCCAAAATCACCGCCCAGATACTCGTTGTGGGCCGCAAAGAAAAAGAATACGGCGGCGAGCAGATCTTCGCCGTAGTAGTCCCCAGCTACGAAAACCTTGCCCATGATTATCCGGGCAAAGAAAACGACGAGGCCTTTATCAGGGAACTGGTAAAGAAAGAAATCGAAAAGGTGAATCGCACTCTGGTGGGCTACAAGAAGATAACAGACTTTACCCTGCGCAAGGAACCCTTTGAAATGAACGCCCAGCAGAAGATACGCAGGTTTTTGTACAAAAATTATGAGAATCCCTAAAGCTTCCCAAATCCTTCCGGTGCAGGGCTCGCAAATTCCATAATCTTCCCGTCCTTAGGATGATGAAAGGCGATCTTCTCCGCATGGAGGCAGAGGCGTTTTAAGGGATCTGTCCGGGCGGCATATTTTTTATCCCCCGCCACAGGATGGCCAAGCCAGCTTAAGTGGGCGCGGATCTGGTTGCGCCGCCCGGTTTCAAGTTCAAGGGATAAGAGAGTATAACTTTTGCCCGCTTTAAGGATTTTCCATTTGGTAATGGCAGGCTTGCCGCCTTCCTGCACAATCACCCGGCCTCCCCTGTCCTCGCCCAGAGGAGCATTAATGACGCCCTCGGTTTTTCCACCCTCGCCTGCAAGGCTGCCTTCGGCAAGGGCAATGTAGCGGCGCTCGGCAACCGTTTCGTTCCAGTGCTCCATCATTTTTTTCTTTGCCTGTTCCGACTTGGCGAAGATCATCACGCCGGAAGTTTCACGGTCAAGGCGATGCACCACGGCGGGACGGCGCTTCTCGCCTTTTTTGCGAAGGTATTCGGCCAATATCCAGTAAGCGGTTTTCTGCGTTTCTCCGCCGGAAGCAATGGAGAGCAAGCCTGCGGGTTTATCAACTACGAGAAGATCCCTGTCTTCGTAGACGAGCATGAGACCATGGGGCAGGCGGCGGGAAGGTTCCATTATTTGCGTTTGGCCAAAATAGTTTCTGCGATTTCCGCGAAACCATCGCCGCATTCTTTGGATGCAATATACGTGGGGAGGTTTTTGATGAGCGCGCCGTAACGGCGTACATTGGCAACGCCGCATGCCAGGGGGAAGCGGGCAAACATGGGCTCGTCGTTGGGGGAGTCGCCTGCAAAGACCACCTCGCGATCTCCTGAACCGCTGATCCAGCCGAAACGGCTGGAAAGGAAACGTTCCGCCATACTCAGTTTGTCGTATTTTCCCATCCAGATATTCACATGGATTGACGACACTTTCGCCATTGCCCCTTCTTCGATAGCTATGGCCTTTATCCTTTCTGCAGCGCTCAGGGGCAGGATGGGCTCTTCTTCAGCAAAGTCCAATGCCAAATCGAAGAGCCGGGCGAATTGATCCTTTGCCACCCTGAGATCCGGGAATTCGGCCAAGGCCCTTGCCTTTATTTTTGCAAGCACAGGATGATCATTTCTGACAGCATCGGGGTAAAATTCAGTTTTAAGGGTTTTTGACTCCTCCCAAAAAGCCAGGGCGCCGTTTTCTCCCACTACGCCGTCCGCAGGCCATTCGCGGGCAATGAGATCGCACCACCCTGCGGGCCTGCCTGTAACGGGTATCACTTTTAAGCCTGCTTCCTTAAGCTTCCATAAGGCAGCATAGGATGAGGCAAGCAGCTTCCCCTCCCTGGTGAGGGTATCGTCTATATCCATGAGTATATATTTTATCCCTTCGGCTTCTTCCCGGGTAATTTCTGAAATCAATTTCATTTTATCTTAACCACAGCTTTAATGCAGCCAGTCTCGGGCTTAATCCATTTGGGGAAATTGTCCGGGGCCTCTTCCATCGAAGCGGTATGGGTAACAAAACCTTTTGTGTTAACCCTGCCGCTTTCGATGGCTGCGATAACATTGGCAAAATCTTCTTTCCCGGCGTTTCTGCTTGCCATTAAGGTTATTTCCTTGGCATGCAATACAGGATCGCTAAAAACAATATCGGCCCGTACAAGGCCCACGAAAACTATAGTACCTCCGGCACTGGCATAGCCAAAGGCTTTCATCATCTGGGCTGCATTCCCGGTGGCGTCCATTACCAGGGGAGGGTTTTCCCCGCCTGCAATATCGGCAATTGTTTTTTCAGCATCAGTGTTAAGCGAATTGATGGCATAATCGGCGCCTGCTATCTCCCTGGCATAGGCAAGGCGCTTATCGTTGATGTCCAGCACGATAACTTTGCAGCCCCGTTCCTTAAGGCCGTGGATTACCCCTATGCCTATAGGGCCTGCACCTACCACAAGGGCTGCTTCCCCTGGACGCGGATTGGCCCTGCGCACCCCGTGGAAACCTATAGAAAAACATTCCACCAGGGATATATCCTGGGGGTTCACTTTTCCTGCCGGTATTGCATAACGGGCAGGAACTGTCAGGTATTCCTGCATGCCCCCGTCTATATGCACACCCAAAACCTTGAGGCTGGTACAGCAATTGGTTTTGCCGGCACGGCAGGCTATGCAGCTTCCGCAGTTGAGATAAGGAATAATGGAAACGATGTCCCCTTCCCTAAGGCTCCCCGCTTCTTTTTTTGCGGAATCAGGAATCCCCGCAATTTGCACTGCAAGCTCGTGGCCTACAACCCTTGGATAGGTAAAGAAAGGCTGGGTTCCCTCGTAGGCATGGAGATCGGTACCGCAAACCCCGACTTGCAGTACTTTAAGCAATAGCTCGTCATTTTTTGGTTCCGGCCTGGAGCGATCTTCAATGTTGAATTCGCCGGGCTTGGCCATGACCAATGCTTTCATTTTTCCTTCCTTTCATTTCCATCACAGGATCTGCTCATCTATGGGCCTTCCCGTTGGTACCATGGGGAAGACCTTTTCGTCCTTGTCTATTTTAGCGTCGATGAGGGCTGCCTTGCCAGCGGCAATATCCGCAGAGGCTGCATCCAGGACTTTGAGGAAGGAATCCCTGTCCGTTGCGCGGTAAGCAGAAAGGCCGTAGGCATCGGCGAGTTTTACAAAATCAGGGTGGCCCGGAAGATCTGTTTCTGAATAACGCCCCTCGTAGAAAAAATTTTGCCACTGCCTCACCATTCCCAAGGTGCTATTGTCGAATACCACAATCAGTACCGGAATGCTATAGGTTTTGAGGGTTCCCATTTCGGCGCAGTTCATTCTGAAACAGCCGTCGCCTGTAAAAAGTACCACCGGCCTTTTGGGGTTTGCAACCTTGGCGCCCTCGGCAGCTCCCATGCCAAAGCCCATGGTGCCAAGCCCGCCGGAGCTGAGAAAAGACCGGGGTTTGCGGGCGGGAAAGAATTGGGCCGCCCAAATTTGGTGCTGCCCCACATCGGTAACAGCAATAGTGTCATGCCCAAGTTTCTTTGCAGTTTCTTCAATAACAAAGCGGGGATGGAGAGCGGTCTTCCTTATTCCGTCAGACTGGGCAGCAGCGGTATACGTGGTAGGCATATGGGTCTTCCACTTTTCAATCTCGCCATTCCATTCAGTTGCAACTTTGGACGGAAGTTTATCAAGGATTTTTATCAAGGTTTCTTTCACATCCCCCACCACCGAGGCTGTAGTATCAATATTCTTGTTGATCTCTGCAGCATCAATGTCAAGGTGCAGTATTTTTGCTGTCTTGGCAAACATATCCGCACGGCTTGTAACCCTGTCGGAGAAGCGGGCGCCTATAGCAACAAGAAGGTCGGCTTTTTGAACCGCCTTGTTTGACGCCACCGTTCCATGCATGCCGATAAGTCCTGTGCAGAGTTTGTGATCCCCGGGGATGGCCCCTATACCCATAAGGCTCAGGGCTACAGGCGCATTGAGCCGCTCGGCCAGCTGTGTAAGTTCATCACCAGCACCAGCAATAATCACGCCGCCGCCTGCATAAAGCACAGGCCGCTTGGCTTCTTTTAGCATTTTTGCTGCGTTTTCAATATCTTCATCGGTGTAGGTGAGCCTTTCATTGCGCAGGGCAAGGCGTTTTGCCCTGGCAGAAAACACATCGTCCGGGCCGGCCTTCTTTTTCCTATCCGATTTTTTCCCCGGCGTCCATTCGGCGGTGAGGGCGCTGATGTCTTTGGGAATATCGATAAGCACAGGCCCGGGCCGCCCTGACTGGGCCACGATAAAGGCCTCGCGGATCACTTCTGCAAGTTCGTCAACCTTTTTGACAATCCAGTTATGCTTCACCACAGGCATGGAAATACCCGCGATGTCAACTTCCTGAAAACTGTCCTTGCCCAAAAGGCCAGTGGATACGTTCCCGGTGATGGCAACAAGGGGGACAGAATCCATGCCGGCGGTAGCAATGCCGGTGATAAGGTTAGTGGCACCGGGGCCTGAGGTAGCAATGCACACGCCAACCTTCCCGGTGGATCGGGCATAGCCATCGGCGGCGTGGGCAGCGTGCTGTTCGTGGCTCACCAGTATATGCCTGATCCTATCCCTCTGTTTGTAGAGTTCATCATAAATAAACAAAACAGCGCCGCCGGGATAACCGAAAACGGTATCCACACCCTGCTCTATCAGTCCTTCTATCAAGATGCGAGATCCTGAATACTGCATATTAACTCCTAAAAACGGCTCCGCTTGCGGCAGAGCTCACTTGTCTGGCGTAACGGGCCAGATACCCCGAGGTCACCTTTGGGGGCAAGGGCTTCCAACCCTGCCTGCGGGCCGCTATTTCTTCCTCGCTCAATTTAACACTAATACTGCGGGCGTCTATATCTATCGAGATAATATCCCCCTCCTTGAGAAGGCCAATAACGCCCCCTTCAGCAGCTTCGGGAGATACATGGCCTATGCAAGCCCCCTTGGTAGCCCCTGAAAACCGGCCATCCGTGATGAGGGCTACTTTGTCGTCCATGCCCATGCCTGCCAGAGCGGCAGTAGGGCCCAGCATCTCCTGCATTCCGGGTCCGCCCTTGGGGCCTTCGTAACGTATTACTACTACATCCCCGGCCTTGATTTTATTTCCCATTGTGGCATTAAAAGCCGTTTCCTCAGAATCAAAAACCCTTGCAGGGCCTTCGTGCTTGAGCATATTGGGAGCAACAGCGCTGCGCTTAACCACGCAGCCGTCGGGCGCAAGATTTCCCCTGAGACATGCAATGCCCCCTGTATTGGACCAGGGGTTTTCTATGGGGCGGATAATATCAGTATTTCTATTCACCGCAGTACGTATCACGTCCCCAATGTTGCCGTAGACTGTCTGGGCCTTTAAGTCAATCAGGGATTTCTTTGCAAGCTCTTTAAGCACTGCGGGAATTCCTCCTGCAGCGTGGAGATCTTCAATGGCTGCTGTGCCCGCAGGGGCAAGACGGCAGAGATTGGGAGTAACGGCACTCACTTTATTGAGGAGCTCCAGATCCAATTTGAAATCAACTTCGTTGGCTATGGCAGGAAGATGAAGGGCGGTATTTGTGGAACAGCCCAGGGCCATGTCCAGGGCAAGGGCGTTCATAAAAGCCCCCTCGGTAAGAATGGCTTTGGGGCGTATGTCCTTGCGGAGAACTTCAAGGGCCAGCATGCCTGTCTTTTTGGCAAGCCTTAAGCGTTCAGCCATAACCGCAGGAATAGTACCATTGCCGGGAAGGGCAAGGCCAAGGGCTTCGGTAACACAATTCATGGAATTGGCAGTAAACATGCCCGAACATGAACCGCAGCCCGGACAGGCAATGTCTTCCAGATCACTGAGTTCAGCTTCGCTCATTTTTCCGGCCCCAACAGCTCCGACCGCTTCGAACATGGTAGTAAGGGTGAGGGGCTTTCCATCTTTGCGGCCTGCCAGCATGGGTCCGCCGGAAATAAAGACAGAAGGCAGGTTGAGCCTGGCTGCCGCCATGATCATACCGGGCACTATCTTGTCGCAGTTGGGAATGAAAATCACGGCGTCAAAACGATGAGCTGTAACCATGCATTCGATAGAATCGGCAATGAGTTCCCTCGTGGGAAGTGAGTAACGCATGCCTTCGTGGCCCATGGCGATTCCGTCGCATACCCCGATTACCGGGAAGATCATAGGGACGCCCCCTGCCATGCGTACCCCGTCGGCGGCAGCTTTGGCGATTGTGTCCAGATGCAGATGCCCCGGTACAATTTCGCTTTTGGCTGTTGCTATGCCGATGAGGGGCTTGTTGAATTCCTCGTCAATAAAGCCCAGGGCTTTAAAGAGAGACCGGTGGGGGGCGCGGGCTATGCCCTTGTTAACAGAATCACTGCGCATTTTATTCCTCCAGTGCTTTACGTACAGCGGCTCCCATTTCTTTGGTGCCTACAACTTTTTCATTTGCTCCGCCTGAACTGCGGTTTACAATATCTTTGGTTCGAAGGCCGTCGTCTAAAACCTTGTTGACAGCCCTTTCAATGTCTTTGGCCTCCTTTTCAAGGCCGAAGGAATATCTCAGCATCATTGCCGCTGAAAGTATCATTGCCAGAGGGTTCGCAATATCCTGGTCTGCAATGTCGGGAGCTGAACCGTGAATGGGTTCGTACATGCCCATGGGCCTGCCGTTTTTTGCAAGAGGATCTGCGGGGCTGCCAAGGCTGGCTGAAGGCAGCATGCCGATAGATCCCGTGAGCACCGAGGCTTCGTCGGAGAGTATGTCCCCAAAAAGATTGGAAGTAACAATCACGTCGAACTGGCCCGGCGCCCTTATGAGCTGCATGGCGGCATTGTCCACATAGAGATAGCTGGTTTCGATATCCGGGTAATCTTTGGAAACCACCGCAGCCACCTCGCGCCAGTACCTCGAGGATTCAAGCACATTGGCCTTGTCAACAATGCAAAGCTTATGGCGGCGCACTTTTGCTGCGTCGTAGCCGGCCCTGAGAACCCGCTCAATTTCTGTCCAGGAATAAGTTTCGGTGTCAAAGGCGGCCCCAGGACTGTGACCGCCGGAAGCTTCGTCAATTCTGCCCCGCTTTCCGAAATAGAGGCCCCCGGTTAGCTCCCTTACTATGAGCAGATCGAAGCTGGCCTTGCCCTCGGGATTGCTTGCGGCCAATACCTCGTCCTTGATGGGGCAGGCTTGCCTAAGCTGGGGCAGCAATGCCGCAGGACGCAGATTTGCAAACACCCCAAGGCCCGCTCGTAAGCCCAGCAAGGCTCGCTCGGGGCGGAGATGTCCGGGAAGTGTATCCCACTTGGGGCCGCCTACCGCAGCCAGAAGCAGGGCATCGCATTGCTGCGCCGCTTCCAGGGTATCTGCGGGCAGAGGTTCGCCTGTGGAATCAATGGCTTTGCCCCCGGCTTCAAGTTCCACATAGTTAAAAACATGATCGTATTTGTCCCCAATTGCATCAAGGATCTCCGTGGCATGCACCATCACCTCGGGGCCAATGCCGTCACCTGGTACTAACGCTACTTGATAGCTCATCATCTTTTCCTTTATAAGTATGTTTTAAACCGGCGCTCTATGTCGCCGATAAGTTTATATTCGATAGAATCCACCAGGGCCGCGCGGCTTGCCTCGATAATATCTTCCGATACGCCAACTGTAGTCCAATCCTGGATGCCGTCAGTCGACTGGATCAAAACACGCACTTTTGCTGCTGTTGCGGCGTTGCCGTCAATCACGCGGACTTTATAGTCCGAGAGGCGGACCTTTTCCAGTTCGGGGTAAAAATGCTTGAGAGCCCTCCGCAAAGCGCCGTCAAGGGCGTTCACCGGGCCAGCCCCTTCGGCGGCGGCAATCTCGTGCTGCCCGTCCACCAGAACCTTGACCCAGGCGTGGGAACAGGCGATGGTTTCGCCGGTGGGGTGTTCGCTCACTACCCTGTAAGCCTCGATACCGAAAAGCGGCTTATACCGGCCCAATTCACGGCGGACCAGAAGATCAAAACTGCCGTCGGCGCCCTCGAACTGCCAGCCCTGGGCTTCCAGGTTTTTCAGCTTTGAAGCCAAGGCAGCGGTAACAGGGTGATCTTTTGTAATAGCCGGATCTATCTTCTTTGCCCTTTCGGCAATTGCGGATCTCCCCCCGACTTCGCTCATAAGAAAATGGCGGTCGTTCCCCACCAGGGAAGGATCAACATGCTCAAAGGAACGGCGCACTTTTAGTATGCCGTCGGCATGCATGCCCGCTTTATGGGCAAAGGCATGGGCACCGACATAGGGCAGGTTGTCGGGCACTGCCACATTGGCTATCTCCGCCACCTTGCGGGTAAGATCGGAAATGCGTTCCAGCTTGCCTTCGGGGAGGCATTGGAAACCAAGCTTGATTTCCAGACTGGGTATCACCGCCGCGAGGCTGGTATTGCCGCAGCGTTCGCCGAAACCCACGAGAGTTCCCTGAACATGACGGCAGCCTGCGCGAACCGCAGCAATAGTGTTGGAGATTGACATACCGGCGTCATCGTGGGTATGTATACCCACAATCACATCTTTACTGCCAACTAATTCCATTACTGCATTTACCCCATCAGCAATAGTATCAGGAAAAGCGCCGCCGTTGGTATCGCAGAGCACTATACGGCTTGCCCCTGCGTCAATGACAGCTTTAATTGTAGAGAGCGCATAATCGCGATTAGCAGTAAAACCATCAAAGAAATGTTCCGCATCGTAGATCACGACCCTGCCCTTCCCATTAAGAAAGGCAGCGGTCTCGGCAATCATGGCGGTATTTTCTTCAAGGCTCACTTTTAGTACTTCTGTCACATGGAGATCCCAGCTCTTGCCGAAAATCACCACTGCGCTGGTTTCAGCCTGGAGGAGGCTTAAGACCTGGGCATCCTCCTCTGGTTTAAGGCCCTTTTTGCGGGTAGGGCCAAAAGCGCAGAGTTTGGCGTTTTCAAGCTTGAGGGAAGACGCGA
This sequence comes from Leadbettera azotonutricia ZAS-9, assembly GCF_000214355.1. Lineage (GTDB taxonomy): Bacteria > Spirochaetota > Spirochaetia > Treponematales > Breznakiellaceae > Leadbettera > Leadbettera azotonutricia. Next base: position 3,164,316 of record NC_015577.1, read on the forward strand.
GGCGGAAAAATTCCATATCCTTGGGATTGCTCCCCGGATTCCCCGCCTCTATCCACGACACCCCCAGCTCGTCAAGGGCTTTGACCACCGCGAGTTTGTCCTGCACAGAAAAGGTAATTCCTTCGCCCTGGGCGCCGTCCCTCAGGGTTGTGTCCAGGATCTCCACATGGTTATTCAAAATCTACTCCTGCGGCCTTTTGGCTGATGCTGCTAACTCCCATTCCATGGCGTTAATGGCCGATATATAAGCCTTTATCGACGATTCCACCACGTCCGTGGAAACACCCCGCCCGTTATAGCGCCTGCCGTCCCAGCATATCTTCACCATGGTCTCGCCCTGGGACGAAGAACCCCCGGTGATGGCGCCTATCTCGTACAGCTCCAGTTCAGGGTCTTTCCCCACAATGTGGTTGATAGCCTTAAAGATGGAATCAATAGGCCCGTCTCCCATGGAGACCTCTTTCTGGGCAGGGCCGTCCTTGTGCTGAAGCCTGATGGTTCCTGATGCGCCGAGAGCAGAACCGGTATTCACCACCCAGTGATCAAGCTTCCATGTTTCGGGAACCGAAGCCGAAGCGCCCATCACCAAAGCTTCGATATCCCTGTCGCTGACGACCTTTTTCTTGTCCGCCAGATTTTTAAAATCCCCAAAGACTGTTTCAAGTGTTTTACTGTCAACGCTCAAGCCCAGATCCTTCAGGCGATCCTCAAAGGCATGCTTGCCGGAATGCTTCCCCAAGACCATGCGGTTTTTGGGAATGCCGATGGATTCGGGGGTCATGATTTCGTAGGTGGCGCGGTTAGCCAAAACCCCGTGCTGGTGTATGCCTGCTTCATGGGCAAAGGCATTGTCCCCCACGATGGCCTTGTTCGGCTGAACCTTGACGCCTGTAACCTGCGAAACAAGCCGGCTTGCGGTGTATATCTGGGTAGTATCAATTTTAGTGTCCACATCCAGCATATCTTTCCTGACCCTCAGGGCCATGACGATTTCTTCGAGGGAGGCATTGCCCGCCCGCTCGCCGATGCCGTTAACCGTGCACTCGGCCTGCTCCGCGCCATTGACAACCGCAGCAATACTGTTAGCCACAGCAAGCCCCAGGTCGTTATGGCAATGCACCGAAAGCTTCGCCTTCCCCATACCCGGAGTATGCTCTTTGATGTACTTGATACGGGCGCCGAATTCATCGGGCAGGGCATAGCCCACAGTATCAGGGAAATTCACCGTCGTTGCCCCTGCTTCGATTACCGCTCCGAAGACCTTGCAGACAAAATCGGGATCGCTCCTGAAAGCGTCCTCGGCGGAAAACTCCACATCAGAGCAAAACTTTTTGGCGTACTTTACCGAAGCTATTGCCTGGGCCAAAACCTGATCGGCTGTCATCTTGAGTTTGTATTCCATGTGTATAGGGCTTGTGGCAAGGAACACATGAACACGGGGACTAACGGCATTACCGAGGGCTTCCCTCGCAGCATCAATGTCTTTTTCAAGACAGCGGCAAAGGCCCGCCACGGTGCTGTTTTTGATAATCCCCGCAATGGTCTTTACCGCCTCAAGATCTCCGGGACTTGAAGCAGGAAAACCCGCTTCCATCACATCCACCCCAAGAAGTTCCAGACGCTTTGCGACTTCCAGCTTTTCCTGCAGGTTCATGGAGCAGCCCGGCGACTGTTCCCCGTCTCTCAATGTTGTGTCAAATATTGTTACTGTACGGCCCATAACGGCCTCCTTCCATAATTAAGCTAAACCGAGGGTTTAGCCAGCCACGACATCATGGATCGCAGCTCTTTTCCCACCTTCTCGATGGGGTGCTGGGCCTCAATAGCCCGCATACGGTTAAAGTTGGGGCGGTTCACCTGATTCTCAAGTATCCACTCCCTGGCGAATTTGCCGTTCTGAATTTCCTTCAGCACCTGGCGCATCGCATTTTTGGTATCTTCGGTAATAATCTTGGGCCCCGTGATGTAGTCCCCGTATTCCGCAGTATCCGAAATGGAATAGCGCATGTAGGAGAGGCCGCCCCGGTTCACAAGGTCGATGATTAGCTTCATCTCGTGCATCACTTCAAAGTAGGCGCTCTCGGGCTGGTAGCCCGCTTCGGTAAGCACTTCGTAGCCGCACTTCATCAGGGCGGAAACACCGCCGCAGAGCACAGCCTGTTCGCCGAACAGGTCGGTCTCGGTCTCTTCCTTAAAGGTGGTCTCAAGCACGCCGGCCCTGGCCCCGCCAATGGCCGCAGCATAGGCCAGGCCAAGCCGCTTCGCATTGCCGCTTGCATCCTGATGCACCGCGATAAGGCAGGGCACGCCGCCGCCGCCCTGGTACTGCTCGCGCACCGTGTGGCCCGGCCCTTTGGGGGCAATCATCACCACGTTGATATCCGCAGGAGGGGTAATCTGCCCAAAGTGGATATTGAAGCCATGGGCAAAGGCCAGAGTCTTGCCAGGCTTGAGGGCGGGCTTGATGGATTCCTGATAGAGCTTTGCCTGCTTCTCATCGTTGATGAGGATCATGATGAAGTCCGCAGCTTCCGCAGCTTCCCTGGCGACCTTCACTTCAAAGCCCGCTTCTTCGGCGCGCTTCCATGATTTGGAGCCTTCGTAGAGACCCACGATCACCTTCATTCCCGATTCCTTCGCGTTCAGCGCATGGGCATGGCCCTGGGAACCGTAACCGATCACTGCAATGGTTTTGCCTTTTAGGGCCCCTAGGTCGCAATCTTTTTCGTAGTACATAACTGCCATAAATAACCTCCTTGGCATGTTTATTCACCCCTTAAAAGTTTTCTTTTAAAGAAGGGTGAGAAGCCGGTTATTGTCTTTTAGGCTGCTTTGCCGAACCAGGTTCCGCAAGCCGCCGTACAATACCGGTTAGTTGCTAATGCTTAGTACGGGTACAGGAAGGGAGGGTACGGTTAGTACCTCGGGGCCGCGCTCAAGGGCTACAAGACCCGTGCGGGCAAGTTCAAGCACGCCGTAAGGGCGCAGGAGAAGGAGGAGGCCGTCGAGCTTTTCTATATCCCCTGTGGCCTCGACAGTAATGGTAGAAGGGGAAACATCGACAACGCGGGAACGGAAAATGCCCGCTATCTGGATAACCGCGGGCCTGGTCTTTTCGTCTGCGCTGACCTTGATGAGGATGATCTCCCGGCGCAGGCACAGGGACGACTCCAGCTCACGCACAGCGATGACGTCAACGAGTTTGCTAAGCTGTTTTATGATCTGTTCCAGCACCCCATCATCCCCTGAAACTGCAATGGTCATCCGGGAGACTGAAGCGTCTTGAGTCTCCCCGACGGTCAGGCTGTCAATATTGAAGCCCCGGCGGCTGAAGAGCCCGGATACCCGGCTGAGTGTCCCCGCCCGGTTTTCCACCAGCGCCGACACCACATGCTGCTTCATTACCACCTCCCATTATAATAGTATTCTCCCATTATATACCATAGGCAGAAAACTTATGCAAGGCCTTTTCTTAACAAATACTGTTTTTTATGCAGTATAGTTAAATATGCCTTTGAACATATTATCTCCCCAATACCACGGGTGTCGATTTGTACCCTATGCCCATGCGGTCAATCCCCAGGTTAATAAGCTCAAAGAATTGAGCCTGGGTACGGATGCCGCCGGAGCCTTTTACCTTGCAGCGATTTCCTGCGGCCTCAATCATCACCTTGACAACTTCCGGCGTCGCCCCTTTGGACTCCCCGCCGATGTAAAAACCGGTGGAGGTTTTTACAAAGTCGGCCTTCGCGATACAGGCCACATCGGTCGCCTTGGCAACTTCGTCAAGGGTCAGGGCATCGGTTTCAAAGATCACTTTTAGAAGGGCATGATATTGATGGCAAAGATCCGCAAGACCCTTGATTTCCGCACCCACCTTATCCCAGAGGCCGCTCCGTATCCACCCGTAATTGGCAACCACGTCCAGATCCTGGATGCCCCCGCCCCGGAGGATAATTTCGGCCTGGGCAATCTTTGATTCGGTTGAACCCAGCCCAAAGGGAAAGTCGCATACCGCGCAAATTCCCGTATCCGTGGAGGCGCAAAGCTCCCGGGCAATGCCGATGGAGGCAGGGTTGATGCAGACCGTTTTGCATTTGAAGTCTATCCCTTCCTGGATGTAGCGGCGGATTTCAGCCTGGGTAAACTCGGGCTTCAGGACGGATTGATCGATGTATGACGCCAGTTCCGCACTGGTCATATCTTCGGCTTTCTTATTCGGAATCATTTAATACCTCCCTAAAGCATCGCCCTATAAGCCCCAAGAAAATGGAAATCTTTTGTTTTTCCCTTAAGCTCGGCTATAGCCTTGTCAAAGTCGCCCTCCCCTTCGGGGATGCTCACGTCCACGTAAAAGAGATACTCCCAGGGCTTGCCCTGTATGGGGCGGGATTCGAGCTTGGAAAGGTTGATGCCCTTTTCGCTTAAAATTTGAAGGCAGGCAAAAAGGCTGCCCGGCTCGTCGGGAACCGAGAACACGAGGCTCGCCTTATTGGGCTTGCCCGAACCCAGGCTGGGGGGCACCGGAGCTTTATCGCCCTGCCTGAGGGCCATGATGACAAAGCGGGTATAATTGAGGGGATTGGTCTCGATGCCTTCCCGCAGAATCTTAAGCCCGTGGGCTTTTGCCGCGGCCTCCCCCGCAATGGCGGCAACCTTGACCGCGCCTTCCCGGGCAATGGACGCAACGGCTGTGGCTGTGGTCGTTGCGGGCTCAAGGATCCAATCGGGGTGCTTGTCAAGGAATTCCTTGCACTGGGCAAAACCCTGGGGATGGCTGCGGACTATGCGTATGCTTTCAATGCTGGCCCTTTCGTCCGCGATAAGGCAATGGACTATGCGGAGCTTGAGCTCCCCCACTATGGCAATATCAGGGTAACGCAGGAAAAGATCGTAGTTCTCGTGGATAGATCCGGTCTGGCTGTTTTCTACCGGCACCACGCCGGCAGAAGCGGAGCCGTCCAAAACCGCGTCAAAGAGCCCGGTAAAGGAAGACGCCTGAAGCCGTGGAGATTCCTCGCCAAAGATGCGCATCAGGGCCTGCTCGGCGTAAGCACCGCTTTCCCCGCAGAAGGCAACGGGCAGTTCCCGGGGAACTCCCTGCTGCTCCGGGGTTTTGCCATTCCCTTCGGGAACCGCCTTTGAAATGTCCGTACCGGCGCTTGCCGCCCCGTGATGGGGCTTCGGGGTGCGGAGCAGTTCTTTCCCTACCACCGGGGCAAGGGCCTCGATATCCCGCATGAGCTTTTCAAACTGTTCGGGATAAAGGGACTGGGGCCCGTCGGAAAGGGCTTCGTCCGGACGGGGGTGGACTTCCACGGTAAGACCATCGGCCCCTGCAGCAATGGCGGCAAGGGCGGCGGAACTCACCTTGGCCCTGATGCCCACAGCGTGGCTGGGATCGACGATCACCGGCAGATGGCAAAGGCCCTTCACCACGGGAATCGCCGAAATGTCCAGGGTGTTGCGGGTGTAGGTTTCAAAAGTGCGGATGCCCCGCTCGCAAAGCACCACGTCCTTGGTTCCCGAAGCCAGAAGGTACTCAGCCGCCATGAGCCATTCTTCGATGGTCGCCGAAGGCCCCCGCTTCAGCAAGACAGGCTTGCCCAGGGAGCCGACTTTTTTAAGCAGCTCAAAATTCTGCATGTTCCGTGCGCCTATCTGGAACATGTCGGTCAAATCCTTCATCTGCACGGCAAGCTCGGGGGACACCACTTCGGTAACAATGGGCATGCCGTTGGCCTCGCCTGCGGCCTTCATGAATTCAAGGCCCTGCATGCCAAGCCCCTGGAAGGCGTAAGGACTCGTGCGGGGTTTATACGCCCCGCCCCTGAGCAGCACAGCCCCCGATTCCCTCACCATGGCGGCAGTCTCCATGATCTGATCCTTGCTCTCCACCGCGCAGGGCCCCGCAATGACCGTGATACGGGAGCCGCCGATTTTGACGATGGGACAGGAAGGCCCGGCGCTCACCGAGACTATGGAATCCTCCGCCTTGGTTTCCCGTGAAGCAAGCTCGTATGGCTTGGAAGTGGCAGCCACCCGCTCCACACCGGGGAGGAGGGAAAGCTCCCGTATATCCACCACACCCTTGCCGACCGCCCCGATAATGGCGTCATCGCCCAGGCTCTGTTCGCGGGTGCTGAAGCCCCTGTCTTTGAGAAATATGCGCACTATCTCCTTGTCATGGGAAGTAACGTCTTTGGATAAAACTACAATCATGATGAGCATAATACAGAGGAATGGCAAGTTTTACAAGAATAATATAGAATAAAGCATCATGAAAGATTTAGCCCTCATCAGAGCAAAGAAAGCCTTTATCATTGATATGGACGGAGTCATCTACCACGGGAACAGTGTCCTCAAAGGCGCAGGCGAATTCGTGGAATGGCTTGAAAAGAGCGGCAAGGCCTATCTCTTTCTTACGAATTCCAGCGAACGCTCCCCCCTGGAGCTTTCCCAGAAGCTCGACCGCCTTGGCATATCCGTCGAGCCCGAGCATTTCTACACCAGCGCCCTTGCCACCGCCGGCTTTCTGGCCTCCCAGCGTCCCGGCGGTTCGGTCTTTGTCATCGGCGAGCCGGGCCTCATCCAGGCCCTCTACGACGTTGGCTTTACCATGAACAACGTGAACCCCGACTACGTGGTGGTGGGCGAAGGCAGGGGCTACAGCCTCGAAGCCATCGAACGCGCCGTCCGCCTCGTGCTCGGCGGCGCCCGCCTCATCGGCACCAACCCGGACATCACCGGCCCCACCGAAGCCGGCATAGTCCCCGCCTGCGGTTCCCTCGTCGCCCCCATCGAAATGTCCACGGGCATCAAAGCCTATTTCGTCGGCAAGCCCAACCCCCTCATGATGCGCCAGGGCCTCCGCCGCCTCAACGCCCGCCGCGAGGACACCGTCATCATAGGCGACCGCATGGACACCGACATCGTAGCCGGAGTGGAATCAGAAATCGAAACAGTGCTGGTACTGTCGGGGGTAACTACCCTCGAGGAGATCCCCTCCTTCCCGTACCAGCCAAGGCACATTCTGGAAGGGGTCTTTGAGATAGCGGAATAGGGGAGATTTCCATGCATTTGCCCGGCTCAAACTCCGGGCAGCCCTATTCTTGATTACTTCTTCTGCTTCTTCGACTACGGAATAATCGCCTGGAAAATCGAGCCCCATGGCCCTGCTTCGCCCTTGGAGTTTTCGGCACGGATGCAGAAGTACACCGTTTTGCCCCGGTCTTCCGCAGAGAACTCGAAGCGTTCCTTTTTGTGGCGGGTGAACTTTTCGTGGGGGAGCGCCTCGCCTGCCAATGGGGCATTGGGCATGATCCCGTAGTGGATGCTGTACCCGCTAATGACTCTGGGAGTGTCCTGGGGAACATCGTCCGCGGACTGGATGCGGAATTCCACCCCGCCCATGCTGAGCCTGGTTGGAACCCCGGTGAACTTGCCCTTGGGGACCCCTTTGGGCGAACGGACCGTGTCCTTCGGCTTCAGGCCCAGGGAGACACGATCCGCGTCAGTGAGAGGGGGCATAAAAAAATACCGCTCCTTGATGAACCGCATCTTTCCTACCAATGCCTCAAACGCCGCCTTGCATTTGGCAGTGTTTACCGGCCCTCGCCCTTCCCCGGTCGCTGCATCCAGGGCTTTAGCGGACGCCGAAACCAGGCTGTTCAAACCTGTCAATTCTGCGGCAGGGATACTCCAGGCTTTGGCATTGCTGCTTAAAACTGTTGACCATGTTCTGGCCATTTCCAATTGACCTTCCCTTGTACCGGGAAGCCATTTACTGCTGTACGGCATAAAATGCCTCCTTGCAAATTATTTGTTTGGGCGGCAGTACTGACCGCCCACATATAGAAGATACTAAATTAAAAATAAAAGGCAATAGTTTTAGTCAAGAATTTTCAAGAATTTCAACTTTTTTTGATGGAAATGGCCTGATAACTTTCAAATGTAATTGATTTATTTATCAAATATAATTTGCTGTTGACATGATATGCTTTGAATCCCATCGGATTTATTCTGTATCCGATCGGATTTACTTTGTATCTGATCGGATCTATTTTGAATCCGATCAGATATGCTTTAAATCTCGTCGGAAATGCTTTGAAACTTATCAGATTTACTTTGTATCTGATCGGAAATGCTTTAAATCCCATGAGATTTGCTTTGGAATCGATCAATTCTATCTTGTTTCTGAGCAGAAATGCTTTGGTTCTGACAAGAATCAGCCTGTTTTTGCTGATACGGAAAGCCGCGTATCTTCGTAAAATGTGCCAATCATTTATAAACTTCCCCTGTCTTCGCCGCCGCTCTCCGCAGCCTGTCATTGATCGCCGCGCCCAGCCCTTCCATGGGCGTTTCCTCGGCGTGTATCACGTCAAGCCCAAGGCTGTCCAGTTCATGAAGCATGTCGAACAAATTGGCCGCAGCCTCGATCAGATTCCCGGTCTTTGAAAGCACACGCGTTTTTTCGGTCGCACTTTTACTGCTAATTCCCGAATCGGGTGTTTTGAAATACAGTCTTCCCTCATTCTGTCCTGCGGGCAATTCATCAAGCCCTCCAAGAGGATGAAGCACCAGCGGAGTACGCGGGGCGTAATGGCTTTTGAGCTGTCCGGGAGACAATACATTCGCGGAAAGATTCGCCCCTGACGGCGCCGCCTCTGCTGCGGGATTCGCCCCCGTCTCCACATGCCCTATAACGGCCTCGATGCTCTCGCGCGAACACCCGCCGGGGCGAAGTATGCGGGCAGGAAGAGCCGTAATATCCAGCACTGTGGATTCCACCCCCACAGAAGTCTTCCCCCCGTCAATAATGAAGTCAACCTCGCCGCCAAGCTGATCCCGCACATGTTCAGCCCTGGTGGGCGAAAGGCAGCCAAAGGGGTTGGCGCTGGGTGCCGCTACTGCGCCTGTGGAAAGGCGTATGAGCTTTTGCGCAACAGGATGATTGGGAAAGCGTATTGCCGCGGTGGGGAGGCCGCTGGTGGCCAGGCCGGGCACTTCGAGGCGTTTAGGAAGTATCAGGGTGAGGGGGCCAGGCCAGAGTTTTTCGCAGAGCAGGTCCAGCTTGTTTCTTATGGAAGGGTCAAGCAGTTCAAGATCCGCTATGCGATCCAGATCGTTGATACCGGCGATGTGAATGATGAGAGGATCGAAGCGGGGGCGCTTTTTGGCCTCGAAGATACGGGCAAGAGCGTTGGTATTGAAGGCATCGCCGCCAAGGCCGTAAACAGTCTCTGTGGGGAAGGCAACAAGGCGGCCCTCTTTAAGGGCGGATGCGGCCAGGGATATATCGGCATCAGAGGAGGAAAGGAGCCTCACGTTGAATTACATCCAGTGCCGGCGCTTAAAGACGATGAGCATTCCGGCGACAATGAGTATCATTACACCCCAGACTATTGGGTAGGCGTAACGCATTTCAATTTCGGGCATGAATCTGAAGTTCATGCCGTAGACGCCGACGATGAATGTGAGGGGTATGAAAATCGTGGAGATAATCGTGAGCACCTTCATAACAGAATTCATGCGGTGGGACATCATGGAAAGCCGTACCTCCATGACACCCGCAATGAGTTCCCGGTAGGACTCCACAGTTTCCGCAGCCTGTATCACCGCGTCATGAACGTCCTTGAAGAAAGGTTCAAGCTCGGGCTCGATGAATTTTGATTCCAGGTGGAGTATCATGGAGAGGCTATCCCTGAGGGGCCAGACTATGCGCCTTACGTGAAGGAGGCTCTGCTTAACGCCCTGGAGATCCCGAATAAAGTTGTCGTCCCGCTCGTCAACAGCCCTGTCTTCAAAATCCTCTATGCTGCTCCCCAGCTTGTCAAGGACCAGAAAGTAATCGTCCACTATGGCGTCCATGATCGCATAGGCAAGATAATCGGTGCCCATTTTGCGTATGCGGCCGGCGTTGTTGAGTATTCGCTTGCGTATGCCGTTAAAGGAATCGCCGGGGATCTCCTGAAAGGTGATCACCGTGCTCTCCATAAGCACGAGGCTCATCTGCTCGAATATGTTGGTTCCTTCCTCGCTTGTCCTATTCCGGTTTACCGCCTTAAAGGTGATAAAAATATAATCGTCGAATTCTTCGGCCTTGGGGCGCTGCTCGGTGTCCATAATGTCTTCTACCGTCAATGGGTGTATTTTGTAATTTTCGGCAAGCTTGACGATGTCCAGCTTGTTCCCGATGCCCTCCACATTGATCCAGGTGATGCCCGAGGGGTTGCGGTAGCTTAATAGTTCCTCTGCGGTGCCGGCAGTCTTCATCCAGGCGCCCACAGGGTCATAGCCAATAATGGAAAGATCCATCACTAACGATACTATGAGGGGCCGGGCAGGGGCAAGGGGTTTTCAAAAACCGGCATATCCAAAAAGCCCCTTCACGGGTATGATAAGCCATGATCAAGCAAATCATCTTTGATTTGGACAACACCCTCTATTCGCCCCGGCACGGCCTTGAGATCCGTGTCATGAAGCGGGTAAATGAATTCGTTGCCGCATACCTTGGGCTTTCTGCTGAAGAAGCCATAGAGGAGCGGAGGAAGCATATCGCTCATTACGGCACTACCCTGGAATGGCTCAGGGCCGAAAAGGGCTTCACCGATATAGAAACCTATTTCAAAGCTGTCCATCCCGAAAACGAGGCTGACGACCTGCTTCCCGATCCTGAACTCCGAAGCTTCCTTCAAGGCCTCCCCTGCCCTTATGCGATCCTGACCAATGCGCCTATTGAGCACGCCGAAAGGCTTCTCAGGCTTCTTGGGGCGGCGGATCTTTTTACCGAGATTTTTGACATAAGGCGGCTGAATTACAGGGGCAAGCCCCGCCCCGATGCATATCGTTTTGTTTTGGAAAGCCTGGGGCAAAAAGCGGGCGAAACCTTATTTATTGATGATGTGCCCAAATATGTGGAGGGCTTTCTTGACATTGGGGGCAGGGGCGTCCTGATTGACGAGCTTGATGAATTCCCCGGCTATCCCCATGAAAAAATCCGTGCCTTAAGAGAGCTTAACTCCCTTTTGAACTGATTTGGCATTGAGCCCCTCGGCGTACTTTTTGTACTGCTTCGAAAACTTTTCGATTTTGCAGGTGACCTTTTCCAGGTGCTGGTGCATTTCCCGGATTTGCTCTTCCACGTTTTTTTTGTGCTCCTGCAGCATTTCCACCCGCTGCTTCAGGGTCTTGTCGCCCTTGACGCTCAGTTCCACAAAATTCTTTATCTGCTTGATGGACATGCCCGTGTTTTTGAGGCAGCAGATGAGACCTATCCACTCCAGGTCTTCGTCAGAGTACCGGCGCACACCATTCCTGCTTCTGGATATGCTGGGAAGAAGCCCTTCGTTCTCATAGTACCTGAGCACATGGGGAGGAAGGAAAGTTTTTTCCGAAACTTGCTTAATAGTGTAGGCGACTGCTTTTTCCATTCAGTTATCCTCCCCCGAACGAATCAAACGTTCAGCGTTATCAAGGGAGATATTTTTTTCCCTTGCAATCCTTGCCCTGTCCTCAAATTCAATTTTTGAACTCCGCTTCTCTTCGCCAAGATAAACAATTTTCTCCCTGGCTTTGCCGAATTCCCCTTCCAGGATTTTTTCCTCGCGTCCCAGGGAAAGACGGTTTATCCTTGTCTCCCTGAAGCCAATGGTGGTGGAATATCGGAACAAGGCATCCCGCAAAGGATCAGGGTCTTCAAGGCCGCAGAGGACAGATACCAGGGTTCCGGGCCTTGATTTTTTCATGACACAGGAAGCAAAGGTAACATCCAAAGCGCCTGCCTCGAAAAGCTTTTCCATGAGGAAGCCCAGGGCTTCTCCTGTCATATCGTCGATGTTGGTTTCCATGAGGAGCAGTTCTTCTGCTTTCCAAGGCTTTGGCTTTTCCGCACTGGCCGCGACAGCTTCCCTCCAGGAAGCCCGCAGCATATTGGGCTTGTCCATCTTCCTGCCCCCGATGCCTATGCCCGTTTTTATCACCTTGTAAGAAACAGGGCCGGTAATAAATTCATCGACACAGGACGCAAGAATCGCAGCCCCTGTTGGGGTTGTCATCTCCTTGTCAAAACCGCCGGCACTGACAGGAAGCCCTTTTAGCAGTATTACTACTGCGGGAGCCGGGACAGGGAGTATGCCATGGGCGCATTTCACCGTCCCTCCCCCAAGTTCAATTATGCTTGAAGTAATGCGATCGGGTTTAAGGATATCGAGGCAAATGGCAACACCCACAATATCAATGATGGAATCCAAAGCGCCTACTTCATGGAAGCCAATATCATTGACAGGGATCCCATGCACCTGGGATTCCGCTTCGGCAATGCGGGTAAAAATATCCAGGGCTTTATTCTTTGCGCCTTCCCGGACAGCGGATCTTTCTATGAGGGAGCGTATCTCTTTCCAGGAATTATGGGCGTGGCCGTGATCGTGCCCATGATGATGATCGTGCTCATGATCATGAGCATCCTGGAGTATTACCATTGCATGGGTGCCTGAAATACCGTTGCGTTCATCACGGGTAAAATCAAGCTTCCAGCCGCCTATGTTGAGCTTGTTAAGCTCATCCCTGAGCTCATCAGGATCAACGCCAAGATCCACCAAGGCCCCCAGGCTCATGTCCCCTGAGATGCCGGCAAAACAGTCAAAGTGCAGAGTTTTCAAACTGACCCCTTTTCAAGCCTTTCTTTAAGAATGTCCATGGCCTTGTCTATCATTCTTGCCAGGGACAGGGCTTCAAGTCCGGCAATGAAGAAATGCTCCTGCTGCAGGGGGAGGAGTATGCGCTCCCCTGGGGAAGAAAGCACTGCCTCCGCCATAACCCGGGTAATCTCCCCCATCATGCTGTCGGCAATGACTATGCCGATAGGCCCAAGAATAAACGAAGCGGTTTTCGCGGCAACCCTGACGGCGTTTTCCCCGGCCGCGCCCCGGTGGGCGCCTGCTTTAACCATGCGCTCCGCAGCCACGGCGTTTGTGCCTATGGCAATGACTTCGGCATTGCCGCAAATTTCCTTGACCCTGCCTACAAGCTGGACGCCTATGCCGCCGCCCATGCCGTCAATTATAACTATTGCTGTTTTCATAAAAATCAGTTCCGCCTTGCAGGTGGGCCTATGGTAAACACGACTTCCCTATAGGCAAGGTTATGATTATCATCCCCAGGAAAATAGACAACCACATAATAGGCGCCTTGTTCAATAGGCGCCCGCTCAACCCGCCTAAGCCCGCTGAGGGCCGCGGAAACACCAGACCGGGCGTCGGCGTCAGGCTGGGCCAAAGCCCTGATTGCGGCACGGGCCGCATTTGCATTGGGGTAATAGGAAAAAGAAAGGGGCACATCCGGTTCCGCAGAAGCAACAACCCGCTTGGGATCGCCGTTATACGCGGCTCTCTGGATCCCCTCGGCAATGATCTCCACCGTTGCCTTTTTGATGTGGTACTCTGCCTCCACATCCTCGCCCTGGGCATAACCGTTCCAGGAAGGCCGCCGTATCTTTGCGTAGTAGACCCCGGTATTCACAGGAACCTCGTCATATCTATCCTCATCAAACCAGCGGGCTGTGGGAGAAGGATAATAAATAACTTCAAGGGGCACGTCAACCTCGGCCCTGGCTTCGAGAGGCTGGGGCTGGCCGCTATAAACAACTTCCTGATAGAGGGGGGAAACAATTCCGGGAGAAGGAATAAGAGGCTTGGCGGAATTTCCATCGTCAGCGTCCAGGGTTTTACAGGCTGCCAAATCCATGAGCAAAACCCCGCTGAGCACAGCTGGAACGAGGGATTTGAACAGGCTTCTGCAAAACTTCAAAAGGACCATACTTGAATTAAAGCACATTCCGGGGAGAAATTCCACTTTTGTTTACAGCAGCTTAAGGGCTTCTCCCGGATAGTCCAGCGCCAAATCTGCCGCTGCCTTGAGCGAAGGCCAATCCGGGGTAGCATCGTCGAAGATCGCCACGAAACCCCCGATGCCCGCAGAATGGCAGCCGAGAAGGGAGTCGGGCAAATCCTCAAAGACTACGCATTTTCCCGGAAGGGTTCCCAGGCGGGACGCGGCCGCAAGCCAGATGTCAGGGCAGCTCTTGTTCCTCACCTGTCCATTGGGCGATCTCATCTCGTCAGTATAAACGATAGAAGAAAAGCAGTGCCTTAACTGATGGCGGCTCAAAACACCTTCGCAGAGATGCGGAAAGGACGATGTTGCCATGCCAAGTTTTATGCCCCTGGCCGCGAGGGCTTTTACGAGATCGCCGGCGCCTTTTTTAAGGGGAACTTTTGCAAGATAAGCCTCTTCCACCATTTTTATCCATTGGCTTCTGATTTCTTCGGCAGACAGGCTGAGGCCGTAACGCCGGGTCATATATAAGACTGATTCGGAAAAGGGCATGGTCTTTATGCTATCGTCACAATCACTGTCAGGGGTTTTGCCCAGTGATATAAGCCAATCGCTGGCAACATGATCCCAGAGATGCATGGAATCAATGAGGGTGCCGTCGAGATCAAAAATTGCGGCTTGAAATTTATCGAAAAAACCCATAGAGCATCCTTAACCCAGGCAACGCCTGAGAATCATTGCGGCTTCCCTGATATCGGGCTGGGAAAGTATGGCCGAGATAACCGCGATTCCCGCAGCTCCCGACGCAATGACCTCCGCTGCATTTTTGGGGCCAATGCCGCCTATGCCGATGACAGGTATTTTTACTGATGCCGCTGCGGCCTTGAGCCCGTCGAGACCGATGATTGCGCTGACATCAGCCTTGCTCCCTGTGGGGAATACCGCGCCTGCGCCTATGTAATCCGCCCCATCCCTCTCGGCTCTTACAGCCTCTGCCGGGGTATGTGCCGAAACGCCGATAATAAAATCCTCGCCCCCAACGCGGCGTGCTTCAATGCAGGGCAGATCGGACTGTCCCAGGTGCACGCCCTCCGCTCCTATTGCCAGAGCTATGTCCAGGCGATCATTGATAATGAGGGGTATATGATGAGCCCGCGTTACCCTGAGCGCCTGAAGAGCGAGATCATAAAATTCCCGGGAAGGAATATCCTTCTCCCGGATCTGCACCATGGTAACCCCGCCTGCGATTGCATCCTCTACAGTCTCTACAAGAGGCCGCCCCAGGGAAAGCCCCCTGTCAGTGCAGAGATAGAGCTTAAGGTCTTCGATATTAAGCAAGCTTTGCCCCTTTTGAATTCAACCACAGCGAAAGGGGAATGTAAAGGACAGCAACCAGGGCTATACATAAAAGAGTAGGTATCCAGATTTCAAAATTCGAAAAAAGCCGGTAAGAAACCATTCCTATAACGATAACAATCAGACCCGGCACATGAAGGACCTTCCCAAAGCGTTCTTTCTTCATAATAAAATCCAAAAAGATAACAGAATAAACCGGGACAAACACCATGCCTATGGCACCCAAAAATGTTTCAAGGAAAGTTCCGTATTGCTCAACCGGGAAGAAAACCGAAACAACAATGGTAAAGAAACCAATTACCAGGAGGGGGAGCTTTTCATTCTTTGGCTTTACCAGCTGCCGGGAAGATACCGCCGCTGAATAGAGATCCAAAAATGCTGTCGTAAGGGTGGATAGCACCACAACAGCGCATGCGACAAAGCGGAAAGAACTCCCTGCAATAAAAGCGAAAATATCCCCGCCCGTAGTCACCCCGATAAACAAGCCAAAGCCATACATGAGGACAGAGCCCACAAAATACCCGATAAAGGGCATCAGTGCCGCACTGGTCCCGGATTCGGCCTTGCAGGCATAATCCCCTGCCAGGGGCAGCCAGGAAACAGGCATGGCGATGGAAAGCTCTATGCCGAGAGTTACGCTCATTGTTCCCGAGAGGGCTGCGCCTCCATTCCCCGCAGATTCGGCAAAAAGAACCACGCAAAGGCAGGCTAACAGTATTACTGCGATTTCGTTCAGTTTTCCTGCGGGACTACCCAGTATCAATGCCCAAATTAGTACTAATACTGATAAAACAAGCGCAATTATCCAAAACGGAAAATCAGTAAAAACACCGGCAATGGCGCTCCCTGCCTGTACCACCATGACTATAGTCCACCCTGTAAGCTGTATCACATTGCAGAGTGCCACCAATATGCCCCCCGCCTTCCCCAGGGAAAACCCGACACTGTCCATGGCGTTCTCTTTCCGGGTATATGAAACCCAGGAGCCGAAAGCCAAAAGCCCTGTACCGATAATATGGCCCGCGATAATGACGACAATCCCCCGGGCAAGACCCAACGGCGCCAGAAGTCCCCCGGTGTAGATCTCCGAAATGGAGATGGCAGCGCCGAGCCACAGGAGAAGCATGGTATGTTTCTTCATAAAAAAGCCTCCGCATGGGTATGACGCGAAGGCGAAAATGCCAAGACATTCTCCCTACGCCGGCATTACCCGGATCAGGTTTAAGGGTTAGAAGGGCCAATTCCCTTCTTCTCAGCCGATTGCTCAGCACCCCTGTTAAATTGTTGATACATTCTCTACTGCAACACAAATAATGTCAAGGACTGAAGTCCCCGGCTCTTTAACGGACGAGGCTATTCCTGCCTGATTATCTCCGTGTCGAAGCTTGGCGCAATTGCCTTGCCCGGCGGCACTATGAGCACTTCAGATTCGTTGAATTCGCCTTTTAGCATCTTTTCCAATAACGAAGGGCTCCCCTGCTCCTCGCTGAAATTCCACTTGAGGTAGTCGGCGCTCTCTTTGGTGAAGGAACGGTAAAAATCGGAATTGCCCAAACATTCCCAATTAATGAAAAATGCCCGGTTGTATGATTTGAACCAGCCCTGCTCCATCTCCATAAGGTACTCGGCGTTATCGTCGCCGTATTTATCCACATAGGATTTATACGTGATTTCGTAACGCTCTTTGCCAGGCTGGAGGGATCGCTCGATCCAGCCCCGGGAATACCAAAAAGTTCCCGGGTATTCATTAAAAAGCTCTGTGTAGCGTTCTTTTGATCCCAGAATCATGGTGATGCAGTCGTGGGCTTTGGGAACTGCCAGAGGTATATTGAGGCTTTTAAGCCCCACGATGCTGTTGTCGCAGAGGCCGTAAGCCAGAATTATATAATCGTAGGAAATCTTTTTTTCAAAAAGCTGGTAGGGGAAACTGCCGTTGGCCTTTTCAATTTCTTCCGCAAGGAAAGCCCTGAGCTTGTCGGGATTTTCGTGAAGCCCCTGGGGCAAAAAGGTAGTGTCCACATAGCAGGGCGAGCGGCTGCTCAGATAGGAAATCTCCCGCCTCAACACATCGCAGGCAATTACTTTCAGCCTTAGCATAGCATCCTCATTCGCCCATCTTATGCAGCTTTATTGGGCGTTGTCTAGACATCCCTTAACCATGCTTGTATGGTGGAGAAGTGAGTGGACAGGAACTCAAAAAACAGGGATTGCTCAGAGTCGAGGGCATAAAAAAAAGTTTCGGCGAAACCCAGATTTTGCGGGGCATTGATCTTTCCGTGGAGAAAGGGGAATTCATCACCATACTGGGTTCCTCTGGCTGCGGGAAAACCACCCTCCTCAGGATCATCGCGGGCCTTGAGACCGCTGACGAGGGCCGCATTTTCCTTAATAACCGTGAAGTGTCCGGTGATGAGCCCCACAAGCGGGATGTGCGCATGGTCTTCCAGAACTATGCGCTTTTCCCCCACATGAATGTAGAAGCCAACATTGGCTACAGCCTCCGATTAAAACATGCTTCCAGGGGAAAAATAAAACAGGAAACCGCGGATGCCCTCAATCTGGTGCAGCTCCATGGTTATGAAAAACGCATGCCTTCCGAGCTTTCAGGAGGCCAGCGGCAAAGGGTGGCATTGGCACGCGCCCTGGTCAACAAGCCTCCCCTCCTTCTCCTGGACGAGCCCCTGGGCGCATTGGATTTGCAGCTCCGCAGGCAGATGCAGATTGAACTTAAGCGCATACAGCAGCAGCTGGGAATTACCTTCATATATATAACCCACGATCAGGAAGAAGCCCTCACCATGTCTGACAGGATAGCGGTGATGCGCCATGGTTTTTTTGAACAGCTGGGTTCGGCCACGGATATTTACAACCTGCCTGCTACAAGCTATGTTGCCCGCTTTGTGGGGAACGCCAATATCCTGAGGGGTAAACTGATCTCAAAAGAAAAAGCCGATGGAAAAACTATTCTCGGCATTGAAGTTTCCGGCAGTACAGTAAAGGCTGCTATAGCGCAAAATGATAGCTCAAACACGTTTGCCATTCCAAATCCCGGCGAGGCCGCAGCCATTGCAATACGCACAGAGCATGTAATCCTTTCGCCCCCGGGCAGTGCGGGCGGCCAGGGCCTCCTTGCCAGAATTACTGCCCGCAGTTTTACCGGTGGACAGCTCCGTATAACCGCAGTTCTCAAGGAAGGCGGGGAAATAACCGCTTCACGCCATGGCATGGATTCGCCCCTTCAAATTGGCGAAGAGGTCTTTGCCAACTGGGCTTCCCCGGAGGATGCGATTTTAGTGGAAGACACAGAATGAAAAACAACGGGAAGCTGCGGCTCCCTCCAAAAGCGGCGCTGTTCAACGCGGCCCTCCCCATGTTCATCTTCACCCTGGCCTTTGTGCTGGGCCCCATGATTTACATGGTGGTCTTAAGCTTTATGCAGCGGGAAGGGAATTGGGGGGTAGCGGCGAATTTCACTTTAAGGAATTATGCCCGCATCGGGGAGCCGGTGTACCTTGCGACCTTTGCACAGTCAGTGAGGCTGGCATTCACCACCACTATCCTCACCGGCGCCCTGGGCTATCCCTTCGGCTATTATATGGCGAGGCTCAAACCTGTATGGCGGGGGCGGGTCATGCTCCTCATCATTATTCCTTTTTGGACAAGCTCGCTCATGCGGCTCTACGGCTGGATCATCATGTTCAGGGCTAACGGGGTTCTGGACAGCATGCTTCTCAAATTGGGCTTTGCTTCCGGGCCGCTGCGTCTCCTCTACACCTACCCTGCGGTGGTTACGGGCATGGTTTACGCCCTCATCCCCTTCATGATCTATTCGGTTTATGCAAGCGCGGAAAAGCTGGATTGGGCTCTTGTGGAAGCGGCCCGCAATCTTGGGGCTTCACGGTTCAAGGCTTTTGCCACTGTAAGCTTCCCCCTCACCATGCCGGGGCTTTTTTCGGGCATAGTCCTCACCTTCATCCCTTCCATGGGGCTTTTCTTCATTGCTGATATTCTAGGAGGCAACAAGGTGGTACTGGTGGGGAATGTCATACAGGAGCAATTGATGAAAGCCCACGATTGGCCTTATGCCGCAGCCCTCAGCGTGATGCTTATGGCCATGACCAGTTTATTTATCTTCTTATATAGAAGGCTCACAAGGTCGGGCGACCTGGAGGGGCTGGTGTGAGGGGCGCAAAAGGAAGGGGCAGGAAAATCTACATCGCTTTGCTCCTGACTTTGATGTATGTCCCCATAGTGCTGGTAATAGTGTACTCATTTAACCAGAGCAGGCTTTCGTCGGTGTGGAGCGGTTTTACCCTGAGCTGGTACAGGGAGCTTTTCCGGGACAGGG
This sequence comes from Leadbettera azotonutricia ZAS-9, assembly GCF_000214355.1. GTDB lineage: Bacteria > Spirochaetota > Spirochaetia > Treponematales > Breznakiellaceae > Leadbettera > Leadbettera azotonutricia. Next base: position 3,183,853 of record NC_015577.1, read on the forward strand.
CCATATTCGAGGCATTGAGGAACAGCCTGGTGCTGGCAGTGATTTCAAGCTTCTCGGCTGCGGTCATCGGAACCCTGGGGGCTGTGGGCATGGCAAGGCTCAAGCCTCCGCCGGGAAAAATCGGCAAGGCCATGGAGTACCTTTCCATACTCCCCATCATGATACCCGAGATTATTCTGGGCATGGTGATGCTGGCTTTCTTCTCCCTTTTGGGGCTGCCCCTGGGCATGCTCACCCTTATTCTGGCGCATACCTGTTTTTGCATACCCTACATTTACCTTCTTGTAAAGGCGAGGCTTGCAGGGCTGGACAAAAGCTTTGCCGAGGCTGCCCGCAACCTGGGCGCCAACGAATGGCGGGCCTTCAGGGACATCACCTTCCCCCTCATACTTCCTGCGGTTGTCTCAGGCATACTCCTCTCCTTTGCCATGAGTTTCGACGATGTGATCATCAGCGTCTTTGTGACAGGGCCCCATACCAATACATTGCCCATACGCATCTATTCCCAGATGAAAACAGGGGTCACCCCGAAGACCAACGCTCTCTGCACCCTGGTCTTTGCGGCCACAGTTCTTTTGTGTATACTATCAACAGTGGCTGCCCGTATAAGGGTAAAGACGCCAAAAAAGGAGCAAAGTAAATGAAGAAGATCGCGGTTATGTTGGGATTGGCTTTTATCTTAGTAATCCCATCGATTCTCTTTGCGGGCGGGTCCAAAGACAAGCAGGCAAAGAAAGAATTCACCCTCTACACCTGGTCGGAGATGTTCCCCCAGGAGATTCTCGACGGCTTTGAAAAAGAGACGGGAATCCGGATAAATTATGTCAACTTTGATTATGACGAAACCATGCTCACCAAGCTTGAGACAGCAGGGGGCGGGGATTACGATCTGGTCATAGCCGACGACTACATTATCGAGACCGCCGTCGAAAAGGGCCTGGCGCAAAAACTGGACAAATCAAAAATTAAAAACTACAGCGGCATCAATCCCATTTATCAGAAGCAGTTCTACGACCTCAGGGATGAATACACTGTGCCTTACGGCGCCGGGGTTCAAACCATCGTATACGATCCTTCCACAGTAAAAGTGAAGATATCAGGGTACGCCGATCTTTGGGACCCAAGCCTTAGAAACAGCATTGGCACCATCGAAAACTACAGGGTGATAAACGGCATGGCCCTCAAGGTTTTGGGCAAGAGTTACAACACTGAAAATATTGCAGATATCCAGGCTGCCGGCGACAGGCTCACAGCCTTGGCCCCGAATATCAGGCTTATAAAAGACGATAACCTCCAGGACGAAATTATCTCCGGAGAAATTTCCGCGGCGGTAATGTACACCTCCCAGGTAACCATGGCGAAGATTGAGAACCCGAATCTCGAAGTGGTATTCCCCAAAGAAGGAATAGGCTTTGGCATCATGGCGGGCTTCATTCCCAGCAAGGCCCCCAACGCCGAAGCTGCTTATGCCTTCCTCAACTATATTATGGACGCACAGAGAGGCGCCGAATGTTTTGAATACCTGGGCTACTACAGTACCTGGACTTCTTCTGATTCCTACATCAGCCCTGAATATAAGGACTTCCTCACCCTGCCTGCAGGCTTCAATCTGGATATGGAAATGATCCAGAACATCAGCCCCAGAGCTGACGAGGAACATTCCAAGATTTGGACAGCCTTTAAGACTGCCGCGGGTAATTAACGCATAAAGTGTGTTGATTCATTTTCCCTTAAGGAGCACAAGATGAAGATTGGAAAAAAACTGATAATAATGATTATCACTCTCAATATTATCGGTACCGGTATTCTGGTCACCGCCATCTTGAGTAACGCCCGGAAGGAAATCAACACTCTTATTACCAGCGAAGTTACCAACCTTGCCGGTGAAAACGGCAAGGAAATTCAGGCCTGGCTGGGAGTTTACATGGATGCGGTTCGCACTGTGGCCCAAATCATGGAACAGTATGAACAGGTGCCGGTAGGCGAACGGCGGGATTTTTTCAATATGCTGGTCAGAACCCTGGTCGAAAAAAATCCCGAGATTGCCGCCGCTTCCAATATCTGGGAACCTAACGCCCTGGACGGCCTTGACGCCCAATTTGTAAATACCGAAGGAACTGACGAGACCGGCAGGTTTATCCCCTATTGGTACCGGACCAAGGATGGCGTCTTCCTGGATCCCCTGGTGGATTATGATACCCCGGGAGACGGCGATTATTATCTGATTCCCAAGCGAACCGGAGAAGAAACCCTGGATGAACCTTACTGGTATCCCATTGACGGCCAGGATCAACTGATAACCACCGTTACTGTGCCGATAAAAAATTCCGGCCGTTTTATCGGGACCATAAATATCGATCTCTCCCTTGTAGCAATTCAGGATCAGGTCAGCAAAATAAAGCCCTACCCGGGAAGCGTCGCCATGGTTTACAGTAACGGCGGTATGGTAAGCGCTCACTTCGACGGGAACCGGGTTGGAAAAGCCCTGACCGAAAGTGAAAGAGATGTGGCAGGGCCTTACCTTAGCCAGCTTGCGGACGCTGTAGAGCAGGGCAAAAGATTAACCTTTACCAATCATGTAAACCAGCTTGATGCTAATATGTTTTTTACCTGCATCCCCATTACTGTGGGAAAATCGACCACCCCCTGGACCCTGATGGTGGGGATTCCCGAAAGCATCATTACCGCTCCCATATATCAGATGCTCTTTCTGAGCTTAGTCATCGGGGGGATCATGATCCTGGTTACCGCCGCTGCAGCCTTCTTTATGGCCCGTTCCATCAGCAGTCCCCTCAAATACATGATTGGGATGTTTAACGACATAGGGAACGGGGATCTTACCAAGCGGCTGGATATCCACACCAAAGATGAAATCGGGGACATGACCGCCTCCTTCAACGGCACTATCGACAAGATCCGGGGTCTTATCGGGGTAATTAAAGACAAATCGGTTTCCCTCTCGGACATCGGAAACGAACTCCAGGCCAACATGAACCAGACTGCTGCGGCAATCAACGAGATTACCGCCAATATCCAGAGCATGAAAGCCCAGGTTGCCAACCAGACCGCCAGTGTGGAGGAAACCGGGGACGCCATGGAAAAAATCACCGGCAATATCAATGCGCTTAACAGTCATATAGATCGCCAGTCCGGCAGCGTGGCCCAGTCTTCTTCTGCCATCGAAGAAATGCTCGCCAATATTCAATCCGTAACCCAGACTCTGATTAAAAATGCCGACAACGTAAAGGAACTGGCCGATGCTTCCGAAATAGGCCGGTCGGGGCTGCAGGAAGTATCCGCCGACATTCAGGAAATCAACCGGGAATCCGAAGGGCTCCTGGAAATCAACGCGGTAATGGAAAATATCGCCAGCCAGACCAATCTCCTTTCCATGAACGCTGCCATTGAAGCAGCCCATGCCGGGGAAGCGGGCAAAGGCTTTGCGGTAGTAGCCGACGAAATCCGCAAACTCGCCGAAAGTTCCGGAGAGCAGTCCAAGACCATTTCGGACGTACTCAAGAAGATCAAAGCTTCCATCGAAAAGATCATCAAATCCGCTGACGAAGTGCTGATCCGGTTTGGCGCTATCGATCATGGAGTCAAAACCGTGGCCCAGCAGGAAGAAATAATCCGCGGCGCCATGGAAGAACAGGGAGAAGGAAGCAAGCAGATTCTGGACGCCGTAGGACATCTTAACGAAATCACCGGCCAGGTAAAAAACGGATCAACGGAAATGCTCTCGGGCAGCCAGGAAGTAATATCCGGCAGCAAGACCCTGGAATCCATAAGCCAGGAAATATCCAATGGGATGGTAGAAATGGCTGCCGGCGCTGATCAGATAAATACCGCTGTAAACCGGGTCAACGAAATAAGCGGGGCCAATAAAGACAACATCGACGGACTTATCAGCGAGGTCGCAAAATTCAAGATCGAGTAATCTCCAAGGCATTCTTATAGAGGATAAGCTCATTTTCCTCTTCGCTTAACCCAAGGCCCCGGAATTCTTCAAGGCACTTTCCGGGGTCCCACATGGGAAAATCAGAGCCAAAGAGGAAACGTTTTGCGCCGTATATCCTGATAAGTTCCACAGATCTCCTCTTCCCCAAAAAGGGAATAGCGCTTGAAACATCAAAATAACAGAAACGCTTTTCCAAATATTCCAGGGCCAGATCGAACATTGACCAGCCTCCGAAATGCGCGGCAATAGTAATAAGTTTTGGATACTCGTCCAGCACATGGGCAAGGCGGGAAGGATGGGAATAGGTATAACGGTAATCGCCGGTATGAAAAACCACGGGCAGCTTCCCTTCGAGAAGGGCGTAAATCTTCATCATCCTTTCGTCATCAATGTTGAATTCCTGCATATCAGGATGCAGCTTAATCCCCTTAAGCCCAAGGCTCACGATATGCTCAATCTCTTCTTCCGGGTTTTCCAGCCCTGCGTGAAGTGTGCCGAAGCCTGTAAACTCGGGATGATCCTTGCAGCATGAAGCGATGTATTCATTGATGCGCTTCACCTGGGCGGGCACCGCTGCAGCTGAAAAAACAACAAAGCGGTCTATGCCGCCCTCTTTGCCCGCGTTTACCAAATCCTGGACAGTCCCGTCCCTTTCCATGGGGAGTTTATAAAAATCATGGATGCTGTCCACAGCCTTCGAGGCAATCTTGTCAGGATAAATGTGGGTATGAAAATCTATTATCATGGTTCTAATCCTTGGGCCTTTGGTAGAAACGGCCGTTTACTTGTTCGGTTTTAATCACATTGATAAAGGCGTTGGGATCAACATTTTTGATGGCGTTTATCAGGGGTATTACATCGTTGGCCGAGACCACAGAGTAAAGCATTACCCGGTGGGCCTTATCGTAATTGCCAAAGCCGTCAAAAGAAGTTGCCCCGTGATTAGTTACGTCCCGGATGAGGGCGTAAATCTCATCGCTTTTATTGGTGATGATGAGGAGGGTTTTTTGCTGATAGCTGTTGTAAAGGGCTTTGAGGGCGGCTGTGGTGGTAAACTGGAAGATGATGGAATAGAGGGCCTTGTCCAGGGTAAAAAGCCAGCCAGCCAGAATCAGGATGACACAGTTCCCGGCAAAAATATAGTTCCATGCATCCTTGCGGTATTTTTCGGAAATGAAGATGGCGATAAAATCGGTGCCGCCGCTGGTGGCATCGGCATAGAGGCAGAGGCTTATGGAGATGGCATTGAGAAGGCCGCCGAAGACTGCCGAAAGGAGCGTGTCGTGAAGCTGGAGAAAATTGATAAACATGGCGGGCATCCAGTCCGTGAGAAGGCCGCTTACGACAATCATGAGGCAGGAATAGAGGGCGAATTTTTTCCCGATAAACTTGAAGCAAATCGCCGCAGGGACCGCATTCAGGGTGTAGTTGATAACAGAAAAGGGGAGATGGAAATGTCCATAACGCCAGCAAATTTCCTGGATAAGCAGGGTAAGGCCCGTGAAGCCCCCGGGTATGAGCCCCCCTGCATGGACAAAGGTGTTGATATTAAAGGCCATGAGAACCGAGCCCGCCAGGAGAAGAACAACACGCTTCAGGGTGTATAAGGCCGTCTGATTGTTTGGCATACTGTCATAATACTAAAAGAGCCTTGCCTTGACTATTCTTTTAGTAGTAATATCTCCGAAAAGATATCTTTTTTGCTTTTTCAAGGAGGAATTTATGGCTTTTGCGTTGAGCAGCTATCCGGTGGTGTACCGGGCCAAATACGGAGATGGAAAATGGTCCGGGGAATACATAGAAAAGCCCCATAAAAAAGCTGACGAAGAAGCAGCCATGGGCGAGGCCGAAAGGGACGCCTTGGCGGATTCGCGGAATTTTTATGCTGATATGCCTTTGGTGAATTACACAACCCAGTACGGCCTTGGCTGTTTTGAAGGCATCAAAGCTCTGCCCCAAAAAAACGGGGGCTTGGCCATTTTCCGGCCCGACAGGAACGCCTCACGGTTTTACCGTTCCATGAAGGGCCTCTACATGCCGCCCTTCCCGGAGGATGAATTTGTCAAAGCCTGCGTGGAAACCGTTAAGCGCAATGCGGCAATGGGCTTTAAGCCTAGCTATAAAGCTGAATGGGAAAAAGATTCCTTCCAGAGCGCCGATTCCATTTATATACGGCCTTTTACCCTGGCCGAAGGCGGCATAGGGGTGAATATCAGCAGTGCACCCTGGGTAATGATAGTTACAAGCCCGGTGAGTTCCTATTTCTCGGGGGGCAATTCCGATGCGATTATCACCGACAGGCTCAGGGCTACCCCAAAGGGGACAGGCTGGATTAAGGCTGCCTCCAACTATGTCATCGCAGCCCTTGCAAAGCACGAGGCTGCCGAGGCGGGCTTTATGGAATGCGTGTTCCTTGATGCGATTAATCACAAATATATTGAAGAAGGTTCCTCCTGTAATATTTTTTTCTATCTTAAATCAGGGGAACTGGCAACCCCCGAACTGGGGGACACCATACTTCCCGGCATCACCAGGGCTTCCATTATCGAACTTGCCAAAGACCTGAAGGTAAAAATCTCGGAACGGAAAATTTCCTGGGAAGAAGCCATGACGGAAACAAAAGAATGTTTTGTCAGCGGCACTGCTGCTGGGGCGACCCCCATAGAGTCGCTTAGCTATCAGGGGAAGAAGGCTGTATTCAACAGCGGCAAGGTTGGCGAGCTCACCTCAAAAATCCGGGATACCATCAAGGGCATACAATACGGAACCCTGCCTGATACCAAGGGCTGGATGGTTCATGTTCCCGTTTAATCTTATCTGATGGAAGGTGCAATTTTTCTTTCCGCCGGTGTTGTATATTCTGAAGATTGAAAAAAGAAGGATACATGACGAATAATAATCACTTCCTCTTCAGAAGCATCGGCGTGAATGTGCTATTTTTTATAGTGGTGTTATTTCTGCCTGGTTTTATATTTGCGGATGATAATGGGGAAGCTCACAGAAACCTGCGCATCAGCGCGGTTTCGATTACCGGACTAAAACGTACCAAGCCTCATGTAGCCCAAAAAGCGCTGAAAAAATTCATCGGCATGGAAGCGGAAAATCTCAACATTGATGATGTCAAAGCTGCGGTGATAGACACCGGGATTCTGGATCCCCTTGAGGTAGAAGTAATAGAAGAAAACAACGAAGCCATTCTCCATGTAACGGTAAGGGAAAAGTGGTCCATCTTTCCCATCCCCATGATCATGGCGGGCTCCAATGGTTTTAGTTTCGGAGGCTTTTTTGGCGATATGAATGCCTTCGGCCTGAGGGATATTTTTTTTGTGGGCGGCATGTACTCCAAACAGGAATGGATGGTAACCGGAGGATACATGCACAACCCCCGGACAGATTATCTCCCAGGCTGGCGCCTCATGGGCATGTTTGCCCGCCAGGAAAGGCATGACACGGATCAGAATAAAAACAATCTCCGGGTTTTTGATCTTGATTCTTTCGGCGGCTCCGGCGGGTTAAGCTATGCCTTTTTCGGTTTTCTCAATCTTTCTGTGGGGCTTGGTTTTGAAGAGCAGATCCTAAAAAACAAGGAAGAAGCCCAAAACGGCCCCATTGAAGGCGGGCGCTATTTAAAAACAGAAACCAATCTTTCCATACGGAAAAGCAACTGGGATGGCTACCTCCTCTCCCAGCAAAGCATTTCCCTGGGTTACGAGTGGACAGCGGGCCTGGACTACGATTCTTTCCATTCCCTAAGCTTCAGGGGAATCTGGGAAAAATCCCTACTCCCGGGTTTCAGGCTGAATTTCAAGGCCGGAGGCATCTGGTCGCCTGATGCGCCTGTATTGCAGGAATCTTCCCCTTTTGCCGCACAGGTGAATATTTTGCCTTCGGGTTATAAAGCCAAAAATTTTGCGGGGACTTCTTTGGGGCTGGAAAAATACATTTTCAAATTTTCATTCGGCACTCTTTCAGCATTGCTGTCATGGCAGGCTGCCTGGTCGGATGGCTCTATCCTCAAAAACCAGTTTGATCAGGGCATAGCCGGGGGTATTTCATTTTACATGAGCAAACTGGCAATACCTGCCCTGACTGTAGGCGGGGCATACAATATTACTGCTCATTATTTTCAAGGGTCCTTCAGCCTGGGCATGAGCTTTTAGCGGCTCGCCGGCGTAAACCTTACATTTTGCTTCCTTTCCATTCAGGCTTTATTCCGCAAAAACCAATAATAGTAAGAAAAGTAAAATACACAGGCGTAAACAGCAGCTGCAGTATGTAAGCTGGTCCTTTCTTGGGAAGGGAAACGCCAAAGAGGCCGAGAGTAGCAATAGTGTCAGCCGTCATTGACAGTATTACTGCTGCAGGCAGAGGCCAGATTGAGGGGAAAAAAGGCAGGAATGGAATGGCAAGTATGCCCATGGAAATAGTTACCATGAGAAAGCCAAAGTTCAAACGGGTCGAAAAATCGGGGCTGAAAAGACCGCCGTTATTCCAGCGCAGGGTTTGATTGATGAAATCCTTCCACCCCAGTTCACCCTTGGTGATCACGTGAACATCCGGGCCCAGGGCTGCCCTGATTTGAAAATCAGAGCAGGCCCGAATCCTGGATACCAGGGCAGCGTCTTCGGTGGGCGAAGGGGGGATGCTTTCGTAGCCTCCAACGGCTTCAAGGCTTGCACGCCTCAGGATGAGGTTGTTTCCAAACCCCCCTCCCGCAGCCCCGAGGCCTGTAGAACCTGCCAAATACATGAACCGCACCCCATGCTCAAAACACTGATATAAATGGAAGAAACCTTGCCCCCCCGATCTTTTCAGCACCGGCCCAATGGCCGCCCCTACCTTCTTGTCGGCCATGCGTTTCACCATAGCGGCTATCCAGCCCTGGGGAATTTCGCAATCCGCATCGGTAAAAAGGAAAAATTCCCCGGAAGAAACCTCGATGCCCCTGGCAAGGGCAAACTGCTTGTGGTTGAATCCCGGGTTTTCAGTCAGGCTAATCAGGCGCATGGAAGGCTTGTTTTTAAGGAAGGCGGATATCAGTTGGGCGCTCTCATCAGAAGACCTGTCATCAATAAAAATAAATTCAGCCTCAGGGTAATCCTGGGTTTCAAGGCTTCGGAATATGCCTTCCATACGGCTGCTCTCATTATGGACAGGAATGATAACCGTAACCTTGGGCATCCAGGAAACCGCCGCAGGGTTAAACCGGGCCCTTTTATCCCGTTTCCATTCCATATAAAGACCTGCCATAAGGGCAGCGTGGAGGCCAACAAAAACCAGGGCAAAACCGAAGCGGAATATATTGTACAAAAGCATTAAGGTCACTATGCAAGCATACCCTCTCCAAAGGGTTGACACAAGCCGTGAGATTCAATAAATTTTAGACAATGAAACGGACTTCGATCATTGCGGTGATGATGCTTCTATCTCTTATCTTCCTTCAAAGGCAGGCAGGCGCCGAGATTCGTGTCCTGGCATCCATGTCCGTGCTGAGCAACGGAAACGATGTTCTGTCCGATGAGGGAATACGGGAATTTGTCACTGCAAGCTTTGAAAGAAACACCCCGGCGCGCATGAACACACCCCAGGATCTGGACATAAACCGGAATTCCAATTCCAAAGCTATGCCTTTTGTAACCCAGCTGTTTGCCAAAACAGCAAACAAGGGCATGGTCCTGAGAAACAACATACTCATCAAACTCAGAATCTGATACTCATCCCTCCTATTTATCAGTTTAGTTCTGACTCTGCAATCGAGTTTAAGGAAGGTGAGGTATATTTATGCTGTTAATAAAAGTATTTAACAAAGATGCAATAAACACGGATCTCAAAAGCAAAACCAAACAAGATGCTTTTGAAGAATTGCTGGAAGCCATACAAAATGTTCAACCCGAACTGAACACCGAAGAGGCCCTGGAAGCCCTAACCGCAAGGGAATCCCAAATGAGTACCGGCATCATGCCCCATGTGGCTGTGCCCCATGCCTTGTGTCCTTCAGCAAGAGGAGCTATAGGCGCCATAGGCATCTCGCGATCAGGGATAGATTATAACGCCCTGGACGGGTCGCCGGTACATTTGATATTCATGCTCCTGGCCAACCCCGAAAGCTGCAGCCAAAGCCTCAGGGTGCTGAAGCATTTAGCCCAGCTTTTGGATACCCCCCAGTTCGCCGCTGATTTAATAAGGAAAAGGACAGTTGAAGAAATTCAGGGTATGCTTAACCTGCAGAACCTTGCAAAAGCGCCAATGCTGGCAGCGGGATAAGGAATTGAACTCGGGGGTTAATACCCCCTCGCCACGAATGAAAATTTATCCATTTCGCAGTGCTTTTATAGTTAGAGTATCTCCATTTAGCTCTCCCTTAATATACCCATACTGTTCATCGTCTATTGAAAAATAACCGCGAATAATTTTATCGATATTTTCCTGAAACCCCTGCGTGTTTTTTTCTTTGAGTATCATTTTCCGATACATAGCATATATATTTTTATGTTCCTTTGCAGTCAGTATTGGCAATGGCAAATCTTGCAAATGGGACTTCAATATTTTGCGGGAATGAAATTTTTTTTTGTAAATAAACGAATATATATCGCTGTTAAGCAAACCCACAATTGATTCCATGGGGTAATTATGAGGTATAAAAAGATTGGCGCTGTTCAATAACAGCGCATTGCCGCAGTCAAGCGTACAGATCAATGTATCACTAATAAATCGATATGCTATTTTCTTTTGCCGATAAAATTCAATTGGCGCGATCTGCTGATAACAACCAGGACTAAACACGATATGACATTGGGGAGATTCATAGTAATATTTTTGTATATCCTTGCCGCGAAATATTGGCTCCGAATTCTTCATGGAATTTTGCAGGATATATCTTGCATTATTTCCTGTAACAATGCCAAGGGCAAAGGAAGCATTATTCTTCAAATCAACATGTTCAGTATTGTACATTTTATTTATTAAAATGGAATCATAATCATTAATATTTGCGCTTATAATATAATCAGGCGAAATAATATCATTTTTTGATAATTGATATATATTGCCATCTTTATCCTTTATATGTATATTATTATCTTTTCTCCCAGCTTCAATATGAAGCAAAATACTTTCAGATAAAACATCTTTAAAAACATTCCCAAGTAATTTAATTGATATTTTATTATCATTATTTAAAATACAATACCGAATATTATGATGCGCCGCCACATTTAAGAAACTATGGGGAAGGAAATAATACAATTTCCCATTACTCTTGAGCATGGTCATTGCATTATACAAAGCAATACTATATATTTCATTTGTTTTAATTTCCGGGTATAATTTTAGAAGACACTCCTTTTGAGACTTAGTCCATTTACTACCCCATGGTGGATTGGTAACAATAAAATCAAATTCTTGTTTTTGTCCGGCTGAAGCAAAATGAAAATCTTCCGAATCAGCAAACGCTATATCTTGCTTGATTATATGTGCCGATAGATTTTTATCATTAAAATAGAGAACCAGATTTATAAAACATATTTTTAAAGCTAATTCATCAACATCCCGTGCAAATATTTTTGAGGGATCATGTTCCTTCGTCAATATTCCAATCAATATCCCACCGCTGCCGCAGCATGGATCAAGAATGGTTTTATCTTTAGGGATATTTATTTCTTTTAACAATTTGGAGGGGGTATAATATGATCCAAATGTGGATTTTTGCGAAATACTTTGAATAGATTGATAAAACGCTCCAAGAATATCATCATTTTTATTGGTTATTTCAAATTTTGAATAAAGGGCTTTAACCAAATCGATATTTTTGCTTTCCGCTATCCATGCCGATAAAAATGAATCAAGACGCGTGTCTTTATTTACTTGCCAATCGTTATCGATTATTTTATTTGTTCGTAAGGTTGCCAATACCAATGCCAATACACCGTCGCTTAATGAAAGTTCATGCATTTCAAATTCTCTTACTATATTATTTAATAATAATTTTCTTGATTTTTCAGTTATCCCCAAATAGCATATATATTTCTTTTCCAACAACGAACGATTGGCTCTGGAATTTAGACGTGATGGCTCATCTTTTATCTTATTTATTATTGATGCAAATGCGCTTTGGCTATACTGGTCAGATACATCGGGCGGGGGAATAACCTGTGTTTTTATCCAATTATTAACAGTAGCCAAAGAGATACCGAGTTTTTCTCCAATTTGTTCCTTTTTTAACAAATTTTCCATACAAAAATGGTATTATCCCATTTTGACCTTGTCAATGCATCCGTTTTTACGCCAATAGTCCCGGCCTGAATTATGCGTTTTTTTGTCATACGGAAAAGGGCAACCTCAGTGTAATTCTTTATCCCATAAAGAATTACACCATTGGAGCATGGGGGAGTCGAACCCCCGACCTATAGATTGCGAACCTATCGCTCTACCAACTGAGCTAATGCCCCGCTAAGCCAAAATAGCTTAGCAAATAGTGATTTTTAAGTCAACTGAACCTTCGCCGTCACCGGCTTGGTTGCGCCTTTCTCGACTGAAACCGGGAGAGGCGCGGCGTCAGCCGCTATAACCGTGTAGGAACCGGGGATGAGAACACTCGCCCCCTCTGCGTTAATGGTTTCAAAGGCAGATGCAGGAAGCTCGATCTCTACCGAGGCTGATTTGCCTGCCAGAATCTTGAGCCTGCGGAAACCCCTGAGTGAGGAGGCGGGCTCATCTTCACTGCGGTTGTCCTTGGCAATGTAAAGCTGAACAACTTCTTCTGCATCCCGCTTCCCGGTATTGGAAACCTGGACTTTGGCTTTCACGGAGTTTCCTGCGCTGATCTTGGAGCTTGAAAGTTCAACCGAATCGAAGCGGAAGCTGGTGTAGGAAAGTCCGAAGCCGAAGGGATAGAGGGGCGTCTCCTTCATGTACCGGTAGGTGCGTCCCTTGAGGGCATAGTCGTCGTAAGGGGGGAGCTGTGCCGTGGACTGGGGGAAGGTTATGGGAAGCTTGCCCGAGGGGCTTACATCGCCAAAAAGAATGTCCGCTACCGCGTTCCCGCCCTGCTCGCCGGGATACCATGCAAAGAGTACGGCATCCGCAAGATCCTCGGGGAAGGCTATGGGGCTACCGCCTGTTAGTATCAATACAACTTTCTTGCCCGCCTTCCTGATCCTTCTCAAGAAATTAAGCTGCCAGGACGGTAATTCAATAGTATCCCTGTCGCCATTGGCATCTGAGGCAATGGAGTCCCCTTCTTCCCCTTCCATGGAACCGTCAAGGCCGTAAACAGCGATGACCAGGTCAATTTCATCCAGACCGTAGATGGGAGCTTCGGCATCGACGCCGGTGCTTCCAAAGGGCACATTGGAAAGATGGTTCGGTTCGTACATGAGGGAACCCTGGCGGTATTCAAAGCTAATCGCGGTTTTAGTTTTAATTTTCTCAGCCAGCCCTTCGAGTATGGTGACAAGCCTTGAACTCATGCCGTAGTAGTTGGCAAGCAGGGTTAGTATATTTGCCGCCCCCGGCCCCATGAGGAGTATCTTCCTGGCTGAATCGTCGAGAGGGAGAATGTTGCTATCGTTCTTGAGGAGCACTATGGATTTCTGGGCCGCTTCCAGCGCCAGATTGCGGTGCTTTTCACAGCCCACAATATCGTTACCCAGGTTACGGTAGGGATCCTGCTCAGGCGGATCGAACAGCCCGAGCTTAAAGCGGGTACGGAGAAGCCGGGTCAGGGCGGTGTCAATGGTTTCGTCGGTGACCAGGCCCTTCTTATGCGAAACCGTGAGGTAGGGATAGGTACAGCCGCAGTTAAGATCGCAGCCCGCGTTCAGGGCCATGGCGGCGGATTCTTCAGGACTCTTGGTCACTTTGTGGTTTTCATGGAAATCCCTGATGGCCCAGCAGTCGGAAGTCACGTGGCCTTTAAAGCCCCATCTGCCCCGCAGTATTTCTTTCAATAAATACGTGCTGCCCCCGCAAGGTTCGCCCAAGGTGCGGTTATACGCGCCCATGACCGCTTCAACCCCGTTTTCGACCAGGAGCTTGAATGCCGGAAGGTAGGTTTCGAAAAGATCTTTTTTGGACACAACCGCGTCAAATGTATGACGCAATTTTTCAGGCCCCGAGTGGACAGCATAATGTTTGGCGCAGGCGGCCACCTTGAGGTGTTCAGTATCATCGCCCTGAAGGCCCTTCATAAAGGCCAGGCCTATGCGGCCCGTGAGGTAGGGATCCTCGCCGTACGTTTCCTGCCCCCTGCCCCAGCGGGGATCCCGAAAAATGTTGACATTAGGGGTCCAGAAGGTAAGACCGTAGTACTGGCTGCGGTTTCCCCGCTTCACCGCCTCGTTGTACTTCGCCCTGCCTTCGTCGGAGATGGCATCGGCCACGCTCCGGATAAAAGCCTCGTCAAAAGTCGCAGCCAGGGCAATGGCCTGGGGGAAAACCGTGGCAAGACCTGCCCTGGCAACCCCGTGGAGACATTCGTTCCACCAGTTGTACTTCGGGATGCCTGCGCTCTCCACCGCGGGCGCATCATAGCTCAGCTGGGAGACTTTTTCTTCCAGGGTCATTTTGGAAATCATTTCTTTTATACGAGATTCTCTATCCATGGTTTAATCCTTCTTGAAATTTAATTGAATTCTAGGCTAGTATAGTACAGCACTGATAAATTTTCTATCCACAATCAGGGAATCTCCGCGAAGCGCGAAGTTCCCCGCCGGAGGCTCAATGAACTACGATAAATTTATTGCCCTCGCCCAAAAGCAGGAAGAGCTGCTCCAATTCCCAAGCTTCAGCCGTCAGGATGTATGGGACCTCGGAAGCCTTATGGCTTCCATGGCTTTGGAAAAAAAACTGGGCCTCTCCATAAGCATCAGATCCATTTCGGGCCTGGTGCTTTTCCAGTATTTCCCGCCGGGAACCAACCTCAACCATGAAAGCTGGATGACCAGAAAATACAATGTGGTAAGGGATCTTGAAATCTCAAGCCTCCTTAATTATTTAAGGCTCCTCAAAGGCAAGCACGTTTTGCAGGACCAGGGTCTCGACCCCAAATTCTATGCCCCATCGGGCGGCGCTTTTCCCATTAAGCTTAAGGATTCCGGATTGGTTGCCGTAGTGGCGGATTCGGGCCTCCACCAATTGGAAGATCACGATTTCCTCGTGGAAAGCATAAGCCGTTTCCTTCACATTGCAGACGTGCCCCGGATACCCCTAAAGCTGAAATTATAGCGGAGACAGCAAATGCCAATCAAAATACCGCGGGCCCTGCCCGCCTATAACGCCCTCAGGGAAGAACGGGTTTTCGTTATGACCGAAGACCGCGCCGAACACCAGGACATTCGCCCCCTCAAAGTGGGGATAGTAAACCTCATGCCCACCACCGTGGACACGGAGATCCAGCTTCTGCGCCTTTTGGGGAATTCGCCTCTTCAAGTGGACATCACCTTTCTCAGAATGGGAAGCCACGAATCCAAAAACGCGCCCCCGGGGCACCTCGATAAATTCTACATCAGCGCCAAGGAGGTCATTTCCCTGGGCATGCACTTCGACGGCCTCATCATCACAGGCGCGCCGGTGGAGACCCTCCCCTTCGAGGAAGTGGACTACTGGGACGAGCTTGCGGCGGTCATCGACTATTCGGTGAAGAGCGCATGGTCAACCATGCACATCTGCTGGGGCGCCCAGGCAGCCCTCTACCGCCATTATGGCATACCCAAGCAGCCCCTCGCCAAAAAACTGTTCGGCGTCTTCCCCCACAAGATCAACGAGCGCCATTCCCCCCTGTTCAGGGGTTTTGACGATGAGTTCCTTGCCCCCCAGTCCAGGCACACAAGCTGCGACCGCGATGCCCTGGCCGCGAGGCCCGAGCTGACCATACAATCCGAGTCAGTCGAAACCGGCGTCTTTCTAGCCACCGCCCGGGACCTCCGGGAGATCTACGTAACAGGCCACCTGGAGTACGACTCCCTCACCCTGGACAGGGAATACCGCCGCGACCTTGGGCAGGGCAAGCCCATCGCCATACCGAGGAATTACTACCCCGGCGACGACGCCTCGCAGGCGCCGGTAGTCCGCTGGCGGGCCCACGCCCACCTCTTCTTTTCCAACTGGCTCAACTATGTGTACCAGGAGACGCCCTTCAACCTGGACGATATAAAATAGAAGAAAAGCGAGAAAAATCAGAAATTCCCTTGACAGATTGGTTGAAGGGGTATATCATACTAATCCGATAGGTATTATATTTTTATATGGCAAAATGCCAAAGGAGCTCATTATGGCTAATTACAAGTTCGAGACCGCTCAAGTTCACGCAGGGCAGGAGACGCCCGACTCGGCAACAGACGCCAGGGCCGTGCCCATCTACCAGACATCTTCCTACGTGTTCCCCTCGTCAAAGTCCGCGGCAGACCGCTTCGGCCTTACAGAGTCCGGGAACATCTACACCCGGATCATGAACCCCACCTGGGACGTTTTTGAAAAACGCATCGCCGCCCTCGAAGGAGGCGTTGCCGCCCTGGCAACCTCGTCAGGCGCCGCCGCCATCACCTACGCCATTCAGAACATCACCCGCGCAGGGGATCACATCGTTTCCGACAACCAGCTTTACGGCGGAACCTACAACCTCTTTGCCAACACCTTCAAAGACCTCGGCGTGGAAGTCACCTTTGTGGACGGCTCCAAGCCCGAAAACTTCGAAAAAGCCATAAAGCCCAACACCAAGGCCCTGTATTTCGAAACCCTGGGAAACCCCAACGCCACCATCGTGGATGTCGAAGCAGTTGCGAAAATCGCCCACAAGCACGGAATCCCCGCCATCGTGGACAACACCTTCCCCACCCCCTACCTGCTCCGCCCCTTTGATTATGGCGTAGACATAGCCGCCCATTCAGCCACCAAGTTCATAGGCGGCCACGGCACATCCATAGGCGGCGTCCTCGTTGACTCCGGCAAATTCGACTGGGCCCAGAACGACAAATTCCCCGGCCTCTCCCAGCCCAACAACAGCTACCACGGCGTCGTGTTCACCCAGGCCGTCGGCAACCTTGCCTATATCATCAAAGCCCGCGTTACCCTGCTCCGGGACACCGGCGCTTCCCTCTCTCCCTTCAACGCCTTCCTCTTCCTCCAGGGCCTCGAGACCCTCTCCCTCAGAGTGGATAGGCACCTCGAAAACACCTTCAAGGTTTTGGACTTCCTCAAAGGCAATCCCCAGGTCGAAAAGATCAATCACCCGGCGCTTCCGGATCACAAAGATCACGCCCTCTACAAGAAATACTTCCCCAAAGGCGGCGCCTCAATCTTCACCTTCGAGATCAAGGGCAACGCCGACAAGGCCAAAAAATTCACCGAGAGCCTTGAACTCTTCTCCCTCCTGGCGAACGTGGCGGACGTGAAGTCCCTGGTAATCCACCCCGCTTCCACCACCCACTCCCAATTGAGCGAGAAGGACCTTCTCGAACAGGGAATAAAGCCCAACACCGTGCGCCTCTCCATAGGCACCGAGCACATCGACGACATCATCGCCGACCTCAAGCATGGGTTCGAGGCTGTTAAGTAACGTAAGAGAATAAAGAATAATGAGGGGGAAAGCCTTCCCCCTCGCTTCAAAGCCTGCGGCTTTTCCGCTACCCTCTTCGTAATGCACAAAGGGCACGAAGTTTTTTGACTTATCCTTAGTGTAACTTTGTGTCCTTTGAGGTTATTAAATCTTTTAATCAACAACCTCGCCGCAGAGCGGACAAGGCATGTTGTTCTCTTAAGGAATTGGACTCGGGGCTTAATACCTTTTTAACCGCAGCAAGTCCTAAACTTGACCCACAGATTTATTGAGGAAAAGAATACAGAAAAAACCGCAAAAAACAGTAATTTTTGGCTATTTCCGGCTGAGTGATCTTTATTCCCTCAATGTTCAGACAGGTCTACTTAGACCTTTTTTGCCATAAAATAGGTCTAAACAGACCTATTTGTTTCTCTCCATAAATCTATCATGACTTATTGCACCTGTAAATTCCCCAAGGTAAAAATCGTGCGTAATTTACTCAAGACAGAACCGAATACGGAGCTTTATAATTATCCTGAAAAAGGGTGTTGTCCGCTTATGCGGAGAACAAAAACAAAGCTGAAAGCGGTATAAAAACCGCAAAGGGGTTATTGAAATGAAGAACAATAGATTTTTCATTCGGGGAATGTCGGCGGCATTGCTGGCATTGGGATTGGTTCTGGCGGGGTGCGACAACGGATCAACCAGTACCGAAAGCGCTAACAAGTTTACACTAACACAGATTAGTAATACACAGGTTGCGGAAGCTAGTTACACATGCCTTGTGGGCTTATTTCCTGAATCTACAACTAGAGCAACAGCTCTAGCTGATGCCCAGGCAATTGTCCTGGACTCTGGTTATTTTACCGATATTGTTGCCGGCGCGTTTGAACCACAGACTTCTGGATCTTATGACAATTATACCATTAGCGGACCTTTACAATCAACAGAATCCGGTTTTTTATCCGACTGGCGGGGTGAAGGTTCCTACCATATCTGGTTTGCGCTAAGCAGTGGTAGTAGTGCTGGGCCATGGACGCTTTACAGAACAAACAGTCCTGTATCACTCACCGCAGGTGGTTCTATCTCACTTAATGCACAAACAGATCTTTCAAAAAAATAGTAATCCGACCACATTGGAGTATTAATGCAAAGGTGCCTGGTTTATGCAGAAGCGCCAGGCGCCTTATTGCCATCATCCATTTTTTCACCGTAAAGTCGCACAAGGTCGCGCGAAGGAAAGGAAAAAGAAAAATTCCCAATCTTCTAAAACTTTGTGTTACTTCGTGTGATCTCGCGGTTAAAAAGAATTTGAAAGCGGGTATAAAAACCGCAAAGGGGTGTTTAAATCAAAAACAATAGATTTTTCATTATGGGAATGTCGGCGGCATTGCTGGCATTGGGATTGGTTCTGGCAGGGTGCGACAACGGATCAACCAGTAGTGTCGGTGAATACAATTTAATATGGGGAGCCTATAATAATTATGTTACTATGACTGATATCGAAAATACTATTGCCAATCAAAATTGGCCTGTTACATCAGCCAATGATGGTAAATATGCAATAGGCGACACTGCACGATCAATTCGTACCTACTGTGTAGGATCTCAGTATTTCACTGATGGCGGAGCGGCAGACGGATCTTATGAAGACCTGCTGAATTATACATCAAATGGCATTGGATTGCCGTCAGATCTTAAAAATGCGATGGCTTCTCAAAAAGCCAGTGTACCAATAGCGGGGGTTTTTAAAAATCCACTAAACCTGGAGGTCATGTTCTATGTAAGCAAAAACTAAAGGCCTCGGCCACCATCGGAATCTTCCCCTATCCTTCGGTACAGCAGTGAAATGCCGTAACCGCCGAATACGGCGATAAAGCGGTCAACGATATTGATGGGTATGCGGGAAAGGATCGCCGCCGCCGGTACAGGCACATTGTTCCTGATGAGGCCGAGTTTGAAGATGTCCTCGGGGTACAGGCCCCGGGGCGCCGAAACAAGTTTGAAGAGGGCAAAATCGATAATGCCGCCCATGATACTGATGAGTATGCAGTCAAGCGCCACCAGTACCATGAGCCTTGCGGCTGTGCTTATAAAGGAAGAAAGAGGAGCTTCTTTAGCAAAAAGCCTTTGCCGCATTTTTAATTTGGTCCGGAAAAAGCAGACCAAAAGCATTTCCGTAACCGTGCACAGGACAAACGCGTTGCCTGCCCAGAATATGCTCTCTCCTGAGTGAAATAACAGATTGCGCAAAATTTCGCAGAGTGGATAGAGCAGCACGCCAGTCAGCATACCGGGCAGGAGGCCAAAACTGAAGATTATGGCAACGGTAAAAACCGTATCCAGATATAATGGCGCGCCGAATATACCGCTTACCAGTATGCCGAGGGCAGCATTGCCAAGGGCCGATACCAGGCAAAGAACAAGCATTTTCCATCTGATTGATAACTGCGGTTTACCATTCGCCATTATTATATTACAATGAGTTTGTCCTGTTGCATTGTCAAGAGGGGAACCTTCGAGAGTTATGGCACGTTATATACTGAAAATCATTGCACTATTTACCGCCTGTATGTTTGCTTCAGGCTGCAGCAGTAAAAGTGAATATCCGTCAGTCTCTTCCCTAGCACACGAGTGGCTCGAAATTAAAACAATGCTCACGGCCCACGGAACCGGGCAAGGCCCTGAAAGCGAAGCTCTGGACAGTTTTACTTCTGCCCTGGACAAATTTTCCGCCTCCCCTGCGGGAAACCTCTATCTGATCAATCGTCCGGCCATTACGAAATCTGTGACCAGCATTGGCAAAACAGCGGAAAGGCTTAAGGCGGCGGCAGAGACGAGCGACGAGAATGGGGTACGTTCAATTATGCTTGAAATCGACACCGCCGTTGACCAGCTTCAGATTATAGACACAGGGCTATCAGACACCATTCAGCTCAGGTACTTCCAGCTTTTTTTCTTTTTTTCGCTGCTGGTGCTTTTAACGGTACTGGTTTTATGGCTATTGGACCGCAGACTCGAAAAGGCCATAAGCATGGGACAGCAGAGCCTTATTTTTTCCAGGGAAACGGTTCTCGCCCAGGAACAGGAGCGTTCCCGCATTGCCCGTGAACTCCACGATACGATTGCCCAGGATCTGTGGCGTCTTTCCTTCAGGGCCGACAGCATAAACAGGGCCGAACAGGCCGAAGAGCGCCGCCGTATCTGCGAAGAAGTAGTCAAAGGCCAGCAGGAGCTTATGCAGCGTATCAGGACAATCTGCGATACCCTGGTGCCGCCCGATTTCAGACGCAGGGGCCTGCCTGATGCTATCCGCAGTTTGTGTTATGATTTTTCCCGGCGTACCGGCATTGAATGTGCCGTAACCGTGCAGGAAGGCTTAAACCTTGAACCCCTTAACGTGGATATGCAATTGCAGTGCTTCCGTATAGTGCAGGAATGTCTTGCCAATATTGAAAAACACGCAGAGGCGAGCGAGGCATCGGTACTGGTCAGTAACAGGGGAGAAGGTCAGGCCGAAACTCCGGCCATGGGGCTTCTGCATATATGCGTTTCCGATAACGGCAGGGGCTTTGATGCGCCGGACAGCGATACGCAGTTCCTACTCAGAGCCAAAGGCCACTTCGGCCTGTGGAACATGAATGCGCGGGCAGAGGCCCTGCGCGGAACGCTGACCATTGACAGCGAAACAGGCTGCGGCGTCCGGATTACCCTGGATCTGCCTCTGGAAACGGAAGTATGATACCCCCCCCCCCCCCCCCGTACAAGCAGACCCTGCAAAGGTTCCTCCCGTGATTACGGTAGTACTCATAGACGATCACCCACTTGCAGTCAACGGCATAGGCGAGTGGCTAAGATCCACCGGACGCTTTGCCATTGCCGGTACAGCGGGCAGCCTTGCCCAGGCTCAGGCCCTGTTTGAAAACCTTGAAATCCTGCCTTCTGTCGTCATTCTTGATATTGCCCTTGGACCTGAAGACGGCCTTGAGGTAATCCCCATGCTAAAAACAATAGCCAAAAAAAGAAAAACGGCCCTGCCCGGCATCGTGGTGTGCTCCATGTTCGAGGACCCCTTCCTGATTCAAAATGCCCGCAATGCGGGGGCCGGGGCCTATGTCGCAAAATCGGCGGATATTAACGAAGTCACCAGCGCCATAGACGCAGTGCTTGCCGGCAATACCTACATCAGGGCCGAATACCAGCTGCCTGTGCAGAAGTGGGCGTCATCAGGGCTTTCCCGCCGGGAACGCGAAATCGTCGCCCTGATAAAACAGCGCTTAAACAACAAAGAGATAGCCGAAAAAATGTATATCAGCATACGAACTGTGGAAAACCATTTATCCCATATTTATGTAAAAACCAATACCAATTCCCGAAACGAACTCTCGGAATTGTAGACATTTTGGAATTGCAAAGATCCTCTTAAACGGTTATAGTAAAAGTAACTTTTATTTAGGAGAAAAATATGGCTGATTTAAAAGGAACCAAAACAGAAGAGAACCTGAAGGCGGCGTTTGCGGGCGAGGCCCAGGCTCATACCAAGTACCAGTATTACGCCTCCAAGGCTGAAAAAGACGGCTACCAGCAGATAGGCGCCATCTTCAGGGAAACCGCCCAGAACGAAAAAGAACATGCCAAGATTTGGTTCAAACTCCTCCACGGCGACGAGGTGCCAGGCACCGAAACGAACCTCAAGGACGCCGCCGCAGGTGAACATTACGAGTGGACCGACATGTACGCGGGTTTTGCCAAAACCGCCAAAGAAGAAGGCTTTACCACTATTGCCGCGCTCTTCGAAATGGTCGGCAAAATCGAAAAGGAACATGAAGAACGGTACAAAAAGCTCCTTAAAAATATCGAGAGCAGCATCGTGTTCTCCAGGGACGGCGACCAGATTTGGCAATGCGCAAACTGCGGGCACATTATCATCGGCAAAAAGGCCCCCGAGCTTTGCCCGGTCTGCAAGCACCCCAAGGCTTACTTCCAGATCCGCGCTGACAACTACTAAAAAACCTGCAATTTAGCGTATGCCGTAAATTTCCAAAACCTCCAGGAAGCGGAGGTTTTATTTTTTTCTCTCTTTTGGTATAATTCTGTCCATAATGAAAAGGATCTTAAAATATTCAGTTTATACTGCCATGATACTCGCTGCGGTAATTATACTGATTTTTCTTTTAAAACCCCGAAACACCCAGGTAAGTCCCCTTCATATTGATTTATCCGCAAGCCCGATTTACGCAAAAACAGGCTTTGATCCTGCTGATACCCTGCGCCATCCCTTAACAATAGCGAACTGGCAAAACATATTGCAGCCAGGCCGCAGGAATGCAGCGATAATCCGGGATATAGTCCCCATTAATAACCGCCGTTCCTTCCTTGCCCTGAAGGACGAGGCGGATGAAGAATTTACCCTGGCAATTCCTTTTGAAGTAGACGCAAAGGCCATGGCAGCCATGAATGGCGTTATTCCTGTATCACCGGGCATTCTCCTGGCCGGTATTGGAGACAACTGGGAAGTGTACATCAACGGTACTTTGGTAGAATATCAGGTATTCCTGGATAATGGGGGGCGTATTACTTCCCATCGCTCTTACCGGAGCATAGGCATCCCAATTCATAAAGAACTCCTTAAGGAAGGGGATAATTTTCTGGTCTTCAGGATCATAGGGCCGCCTTCTTTTGGCTATACAGGCTTTTTTTATTCTGCCCCCTACTATATTGATGATTACCGTCTCGTAGAGAATTACAGAAATGATTACACCATGGTAATTTTTTGTACCCTCTATATCTTTATGGGCCTATACCATCTGCTGCTTTTTCTTATGCGCCGCTCGGCGAGATACAATCTTTATTATAGTTTCTTGTCTGTAACAGTGGGGATTTATTTTATAACCCGCAGCCCGATTGTGTATAATTTTATTGTCGATTCCAGCATCACCCAAAGGCTGGAATATGCTTCACTCTTCCTTCTGGTTTTCTTTCTGGGTTCCTTTATTGAGCAACTAAATTTTCAACGCATACTTTTGCCTACCCGTATTTATGGTGTTTTCTGTACCATCCTGATTATGCTGCAGGCTGCTTTTCCACTCCAGTTTGGAGAAGAAATTTTAGTTATATGGGAAATCTGCTGTCTCCCGGCTTTTGCCTATATAGTGATCAATGATGTAATATTAACTTTTGGCAGAAATATAACCCGCCAATGGAAGCATCAGGGTGAAACATCAAAAAAAATTAAACTCCATGATATAGGAAACGCCCTCCTCCAAACGCCGTTGGGAAATATCGTACTGGCCATTTTTCTTCTCGTTTGTTCTTTTGTCTTTGATTTACTTGATACGCTTGTACTCCACACAGGGATACTGTTAAGTCGTTACAGTTTCTTTCTTTTTACCATGAGTTCAGCATTTATTCTGGCAAGGAATCTTTCCAATTCTTATAGCCAGGTAAGCCAGCAAAAGGATGAGCTTGAAGCGCTGGTAGATGAGCGGACTCAGGAGCTGGCCAGGCAGGTTAAAATTGCCGAAAGCGCTTCCCGGGCAAAAAGCGAATTCATGGCTACCATGAGCCACGAAATCCGTACACCTCTTAACGCCATTATCGGCTTTTCGGATATTGAACTGGGGAAGCCCCTGCCGGAAACAACCTATGGCAATATTGAAAAAATCAGGAGTTCCGGCGCAACCCTTTTAGGTATTATCAATGATATTCTGGACATTTCAAAAATTGAAGCGGGTAGTTTTGAAATTATCCCGGTGGCGTATGATACTGCGGCCCTTATCAGCGAAGCTGTCCGCCTAAATATGGTACGTATAGGTGAAAAGCCCATTATTTTTGAGCTTTCTGTAAGCGAGACTATTCCTGAGAAACTTTTCGGCGATGAACTGCGGATAAAACAGGTTTTCAACAATATACTTTCAAATGCCATAAAATATACCAAAGCAGGAAAAGTACGTCTTGAGATAAACCATGATCCGCTCAGCGGAGTTCCCGGCAGCCAGGCCCTTATCACTATCAAGGTTTCAGATACAGGCATGGGTATCAGACAGGAAGACATTGAGAAACTCTTTTCTGAATACAGCCAGCTGGACACCAAAGCCAACCGCAAAATTGAAGGCACCGGCCTCGGGCTTTCCATCACCAAAAAATTACTGACCCTTATGGGTGGAACTATCAGTGTCGAAAGTGAATATGGAAAAGGCAGCATCTTTACCATAACAGTTCCCCAAAAAATTATCAGCGATTCTGTCATTGGAAAGGAAAAGGCAGAGATGTTGACAGCTTTACACTTGACTGAAGATCATAACAATCCTGCCCAGGATCTCAAAAGAGCCTGGATGCCCTATGGCAGAGTGCTGGTGGTAGATGATGTACTTACAAACCTCGAAGTAGCCCGTGGTCTCCTTGAACCCTATGGCCTCGCCATTGATTGCGTCTCAAGCGGCAGGGAAGCCATCAATGTTATAAAAGCAGAAACACTCCGCTACGATCTGGTTCTCATGGATCACATGATGCCCGAAATGGACGGCATCGAAGCGGTTCAAATTATCCGGAACGAAATCGGAACCAGTTATGCAAAAAATATTCCCATTATAGCCCTTACCGCTAACGCTTTGACAGGTAATGACGAAATATTTATGTCAAAAGGCTTTAACGGCTTTGTATCCAAACCCATCGACATCATGGAGCTTGACGCTGTTCTCAACAAATGGATAAAGGACAGGCAAAGTACTGAAACGTTGGAAAAAGCTGAGAAAGAAAGGCCTGGGGAAGCTGCTAAGGTAACAGATATACATCAGATAGAGGTCCAGGCAGAAAAAAGCAACATCCCCGGTCTGGATATGGAAGGCGGTATTAAACGCTACAATAACGAGAAAATATATCTCCGTATTCTGGAAGCTTTCCTGAAAAGCGCGCCTTTGCTTCTCGAAAAACTGCGTAACCCAAGCGAAGAAAATCTTAAAGCCTACGCCATTTCGGTTCACGGTTTAAAAGGGGCTGCAAGGGGGATTAGCGCCAATGATATCGGCAATATGGCTGAAGAGCTGGAATTTGCCGCCAAAGCCGGGGATTTTAAAACCGTTTCTGAAAAGAACAGCCTTCTGCTTGAGGCCGCAGAAACGCTCCTTGAGGATCTTAAGCACTATCTGGTAAGATAAACCATGAGCGCATTACAATCTTCCATAACCCGGGATCAGGCCTGGGATCTTTTGAGGCAGTACAACAAGGACCCCTTTCACCTCCAGCATGCCCTGACTGTCGAAGGCGTGATGAAATGGTATGCCGCCGAATTGGGCTTTGGAGACGAAAAGCATTTCTGGGGCATCGTGGGGCTTCTCCACGACATAGACTTTGAGCAATACCCCCAGGAACACTGCCTCAAGGCGCCTGAGCTTCTCCGTGCAGGGGGAGTAAACGAGGAGATAATCCACGCGGTTTGCAGCCATGGTTACGAACTTACGGTGGACGTCAAACCTGAACACCAGATGGAAAAAGTCCTCTATGCCAGTGATGAACTCACGGGCCTTATCTGGGCCGCTGCCATCATCAGGCCGTCGAAAAGCGTTCAGGATATGGAAATAAAGTCGGTTAAAAAGAAGTACAAGGCCCTCAACTTTGCGGCGGGCTGTTCCCGTGAAGTAATTGAAAAAGGGGCGGCCATGCTGGGCTGGGAGCTGGACAAACTCATCGGCGACACCATTCTGGCAATGCGTTCCTGCGAGGCGGAAATTAACGCTGCCATGGAAAAGCTCTCATAAACCCTCCCGCAGCCAACGCGCCCATGAATGAAAAAGCAGTAATCGCCATGTCCGGGGGCGTGGACAGTTCCGTGGCGGCCTCCCTCATGCTCAGTCAGGGTTATGACTGCATAGGCATTACGCTGAAACTTTTTTCAGGCGGAAGCCGCTGCTGTTCCCTAGAGGACGTAAACGATGCCCGTGATGTGGCGTACCGTCTGGGCATGCCCCACTATGTGCTCAATTTTATTGAAGATTTTAAAGAAGACGTGATAGAACGTTTCATCAAAATATATGAAGAAGGGGGAACCCCCAACCCCTGCATTGACTGTAACCGCTCTATCAAATTTGAAAAACTCCTGCACCGGGCAAAGGAACTTGAATATGGTAACATCGTAACCGGCCACTATGCTCGTATCGAGAAGGATATTGCAAGCGGGCGTTATCTGTTAAAAAAAGCCATAGACGAAAAAAAAGACCAGAGCTATGTGCTGTACTGCCTTACTCAGGACCAGCTTGAACATACTATCTTCCCCCTGGGGGCTATGACCAAAACTGAAGTACGGGAAATCGCACTGCAAAAAGATTTTATCAACGCTAAAAAACACGATAGCCAGGACATCTGCTTTGTTCCCGACGGCAACTACGGCGGCTTTATGGAACAGTATACAGGCAGGCATTACCCCGAAGGGGACATCATCGACCTTAACGGAAAAGTCATAGGCAGGCACAAGGGCATAGTGCGCTACACTATCGGACAGAGGCGAGGCCTTGGCGTTGCCTGCAACGAACCGGTTTATGTAGCCCGCAAGGACATACGCAGTAATACTGTTACCATGGGGCCCGACGCTTCACTCTACTCAAAAAGCCTTGACGCCCATGGCATAAACCTCATTGCCTGCGCTGCTATCGAAAAACCCCTGCGTGTAAAAGTCAAAACCAGGTATCTCCAAAAGGAACAATGGGCATGGGCTGAACAAAGCGCCCCTGACACTATCCATGTTGAATTTGAGGAAGGCCAGCGGGCTGTGACGCCCGGACAGGCCATGGTGATGTACGACGGGGATATCGTGGTAGGCGGTGGAACAATCAGCTCATAGCAACAAGCTGTAAGCTCGGGTGATCTCCCCTGACCATCTTGGGTTCAAAACCATAACCCCGTATGCGCCCCTCCATGCAGAGGCGACATTCGGCAGCTTCGTCGCCAGTGCAAATTTTGTTGTCGTACAGGGCATAAAGCTTGCGTACCGCTTTGGGCGAAAGATTCGGCATCACCACATTCGCACCTGAGAGAAGCCCCTTTTCCCTACCCTTGGGATCGATGGTACCCAAAGCAGTGGTAGCCGGAATCAGGGCATCGGGCAAGAGCAGCCGCGTCAGTGCAACCATACGCAGGGTTTGGTTAAGCGAGCCTTGCCGGAAATGAGCAAAGGGCGTATCAGCCTGGGGGATAAAGGGGCCAATGCCCGCCATGTGAGGTTTCAGATCCTCAAGGAAGCGGAGATCCTCCAAAAGACATTCGGGGGTCTGAAAGGGGCTTCCGACCATAAAGCCCGCCCCAACCTGATAGCCGATTTCTTTCAATATATAAAGACATTCTTTCCGTTCCGAAAGCTTCATGGCCTCTGGATGCATTTTTTTATAATGATCATCGTTGGCGGTCTCATGGCGCAGGAGATAGCGGTTTGCGCCCGCCTCGAAATAGGCTTCGTAACTTTGTCGGCTTTTTTCTCCAATGGAGAGGGTAATGGCATGATCGGGATATTCTTTCCGTATAAGTTGCACAATTTCTACAATACGGTCATCGGTAAAATACGGATCTTCCCCGCCCTGGAGCACAAAAGTTTTATAACCCAGCAGGTCCCCCATACGGCAGCAATTCAGTATTTCTTCCGCGCTAAGCCTGTAGCGTTTAACATTTTTGTTGCTTCCCCTGATGCCGCAGTAAAAGCAATCGTTTTTGCAATAATTGGTAAATTCGATGAGGCCCCGAAAATACACATCCTTTCCGTAATGTCCGGCGCGGATTTCCCGGGCCGCAGAAAAAAGTTCCTCCATCTCGGCGGGATCTTCGGTAGTAATAAAATGAAGCAGCTCGGCATCACTATACATAAAAATCCCGCTCGCCGGAGGAAAATATTTTATCGATATTCTGCGCAGCTTTGGTACGGATTATTTCATTTTGAATTTCGGGAAGGGAGTTTTTAATGGCAACCTGAGCCCTTTCTTTAAATAATAAATCACCGTAATCCTCTGCATATTCGCTCAGGGTCATGAGAGCATTGGGAAGGCAGACATTTTTTATCTGCCCTGATTTCGCAAGGCTCATAAAGCGGTCGCCGGTACGGCCTGAACGGTAACAGGCGGTACAGAAGCTGGGTATGTATCCGTCATCCATGAGTTCGGAAATTATTTCCAAGGCAGTACGTTCATCGTTTACAAAGAACTGGGGGTTGGCGGCTTCTTGGTGTTCCCGTTTTGCATACCCCCCAACATCGGTGCTTGAACCTGCACTGATCTGTGAAATCCCCATCCGAAGCAGCTTTGTCCTCATGCGGTGATTTTCCCTGGTGGAAAGTATCATCCCCGTAAAGGGAACCGCCAGCCTGATAATTGCAACGATCCGTTCAAAAGTTTCGTCATCCACCAGATGGGGAAAATTCTCAATATCCATACCTGCGGCAGGACAAAGGCGGGGAACGGAAATAGTATGAAAGCCAACGTTGAATTCCTTTTCAAGATGTTCGTTGTGGATCATGAGGCCCAAAACTTCATAATACGGATCAGCCAAACCGAAAAGCACACCTCCCCCGACATCGTCAATGCCGCCCTCATGGGCGCGGTCAAAGGCAGTAAGATGATAGGTAAAATCCTTTTTCGGCCCCGAAACATGCACCTTTTCGTACGTGGGTTGATGGTAGGTTTCCTGGAAAAGTATGTACGTCCCTATGCCCACGTCCGCAAGTTTTTTGTAATTCTC